>JBBQWL010000001.1:0-239969 GCA_038210625.1 Chitinophagales bacterium
TAATATCAGCTATGTACTTTTGGCAATCTTCATCTGTCTTAAAGTACTGGTTAAATTTTATTGAATTCATACCAGTAAATTTATCCCGTTTTTCCATACATAAATGTATGAAGTGTTGGGATAGCTAAACGCCTATACCTAAAAAAGAAATGAAGCAGGGCAAACAACCCCTGCTTTTTTGTTGTTATTTTGCAATAGCAATGCGTTTTTTACCGATTAATACTGATTAGTATAACGCGTTTCTATAAATTTATATTATGCAATTTTACTGTGAATCACTTACCGAATATAAGCGGCTAAAAACAAGAGAAGTCAAAATTGGCAACTTGCTTTTAGGAAACAATCATCCCATTCGTGTGCAGACGATGACTACCACAGATACGATGGATACCATGGCCACGGTAGAACAAACCATTCGATGTATAGAAGCCGGTGCTGAAATGGTTCGCATTACTGCACCCTCTAAAAAAGAGGCTGAAAATTTACAAAATATAAAAGATGAATTGCATCGCAGAGGTTATTTTGTACCGCTGGTAGCGGACATTCATTTTACGCCGAACGCAGCAGAAATTGCTGCAAGGATAGTAGAAAAAGTACGGGTTAACCCAGGCAATTATGTAGACAAGAAAAAGTTTGAACAGATTGACTATACCGATGCAGAATATGCTGAAGAGATAGAGCGGATCAGGGAACGGTTTTCGCCATTGGTATTGATTTGTAAAGAGCATGGAACAGCGATGCGGATTGGTACCAATCACGGCAGTTTAAGTGATCGCATTATGAGCAGGTATGGCGACACCGCCATGGGGATGGTAGAAAGTGCCATGGAGTTTTTACGCATAGCAAGGTCGCTCGATTATCACAATATAATTTTAAGTATGAAGAGCAGCAACCCATTGGTAATGGTGCAGGCTTACCGGTTGCTAATAAATCACATGACGGAGGAGTTTGGCGAATGTTATCCGCTGCACCTTGGCGTAACAGAAGCCGGCGATGGTGAAGACGGAAGGATAAAATCAGCAATTGGTATTGGTACTTTGTTGGAAGATGGTATTGGCGACACAATCAGGGTAAGCCTTACCGAAGATCCTGAATTTGAAATTCCGGTTTGTAAAGATTTAATAAAAAAATATGCTTCAATCAGTTCGCAAAATAATGTGCAGGCGGCCGATGAAACCAAACTTCCCTATTCGCCTTTTGAATACAAAAGAAGATTGACAAACCAAGTGGTAAACATCGGAAACAAACATGTACCTGTTGTGATGGCAGATTTTATGCAGGCGCAAACCATCACCCATATTGATTTGCAGGCGATCGGTTACATTTATAATGCCATCACAGATAAATGGGCTATCGGTGATGCGGCTGCTGATTATATCTATACTGCCAATAAAAAAATTGACTTCGCTTTACCGGGAACGCTGCAAATCGTTTGCGACTATGCAACATGGTTAACGGAGGCGGATAATATAAAATACTTTCCTCTTTTTCAGCCAGATGAATATTTAACGGCCGGAAGAAAATCAGGCACGGTTAACTTTATTGCTATAGACGTTAGTGGTATTGCTGATTCATTTCTTGATAAAATAAAAGCGGATGCGACTGTTGTTTTATGTATTTATTCTACTGCTCAAAATGCGATGCAAAAAATTAGAACTTGTATGGCTAAGCTAATGCAACAGCAAATAAATTGCCCGGTAATTATATCTGTTGAAAGCAATGACAGTTCCATTGATGAACAGCTCATACATTTTAGTACAGAAGCCGGTGCTTTATTCCTGGATGGAATGGGCGATGGCATCTGGCTGATGAATGACCCTTCTAAACTGATCAATCAGCAGGTGTCTGGAAGAACTTATTTGCAAACAAAAAATAACCACCAGTTTATCAACAATACATCGTTTTCTATTTTACAGGCAGTGCGTACGAGAATATCTAAAACAGAATATATCAGTTGCCCAAGTTGTGGCAGAACCTTATTTGAGCTGCAGGAAACTACCGGTAAAATACGTGCCGTTACCAATCATTTAAAGGGTTTAAAAATTGCTATTATGGGATGTATAGTAAATGGGCCCGGCGAAATGGCGGATGCAGATTTTGGATATGTTGGCAGCGGAGTTGGCAAGATCACTTTGTACCGCGGAAAAGAGGTGGTAAAAAGAAATATTGACAGTGCCATAGCAGTAGATGAACTAATCAATTTGCTAAAGGAAAGCGATGTATGGATTGATGCATAATTGATTCTTCAGGAATACAATTAACTACACAGAATTTTTACCTGCTGTTGGCAACTACCTTTTTTAAAACCGGCACACCAAACATGGCTGAGGCGTCCCGGTAATCAATCAACTGTACTTCATCAACTTTAGAAAACCGGTACACTCTTCCCGTAATATTTCCTTTTACAGTTAGCCCGGTATTGCCCGTATATTTAAAGTAACTGTCTTCGAAAATCTTTGAAGGCATCAGTTGACTGCTATTATTGTTGCTGTTGAATTTTAATTTTTCATCCACAGCGTACTCATTTCTTTTATTTCCACAATTGCACATAGTTGTAATATTTTAATCTTCTTTATAATCTGGTATATCGTTTTTGGGGTTATCTATGTCGCCTGGTTTATATGGTTTGGCGGTGGCCTGTTCAAGCAAACACGCCAGACCGGAAATAGCCCACCAGTAAATTAATTTTTCGTACCAGGTATTTCCCTGCCAAATCCCAAAAGGCATCGCCACCCAAATACTTACACAGTAAAAGCAATCGAGCAGGCTTCCGAAGAAACCTGCTCCTGCTTTTTTTCTAACAAGATAAACAATGTCAAACGGGCCATCTTCTTTACTTAATAAATGAGACACACGCCAGGTGACAAGGCTTAACAAAACAAATTGAAAAATCGTATTCATTCAATATGCTTTTATTTTTTTATGATGCTAAAGGATGCACTGTTTACGTAAGTACCCTCTATGCCTGTGTTGTAGCCATTGGTTACCCTTCTTGTGGCTGTTAAATACAAACTGTACACACCATAAGTTTCTGTAGCGGAAAGCCAGCCAGCACCCGCATGTGGCTGAATGCTTGCATTGATATAACCGGTTGTACTAAAGTCTGTAACTGTGCCCTTATAACCAACACAGCCTCCAACTTCGGTGCTTACAACAGCTGGGCTATGTGCCAATACACCATCCGTGATATTATTTTTTACCACAGGCAGGCTCATGTCCAGTGCCAGCGCACTTGGGCATTTTCCGAAGGTCAAACTGTAATCATTTACAAATCCCAAAGCAGGGTTAGTGGGATCATTTAATAAATCGCCCGCTTTAAATCTGAATTGTAAAGGCGTGTTCAGTTGTGCGTCCAGCATTTTGTACAAGCCACAGGTAACATATTCAATAGCCGGTGGAAACTGCACATCAGCAAGTCCAAAATCCAATGGGTTGTTGTCAATATAAACAGCAATCATGTCGGTGGAATTTGCCACGGGGTTACCTAATTCATCATATCCATCAATTCTGAAATAAACTGTGCCTGGCTGGCTGCCCTGGTAAATATGCGTGTTCAGTGTAATAATAATACTCAAGTCACCAGCTTCCCAATCGTTTAATACCAGGGCTGCTTCCCGTTGTATATTGTTATAAGCCGGTACGAATTTCAAACCACCGCCATCAACATTCAGGTTAGTTACAAAGGGACCAAAAGGGTCTCCTACATAATTTGGAATAAGTAATTTATGATGCAAAGGGTGCAGCATGTTTTCGGTAACATATTGCCATAAATCTGCCGGAGATTTTTTATAGCGTATGGTGTACGAGTGAATTTGTTTCGCTCCTGTTCCTCTCGCAGCTTCATTAAACAAACAGCCTTTGATATCAATTGTTCCGCCCCAGCACGCACAGTCAACTGAAAAGCCCGATAACGGATTTGCGAAATGACCGGTGTTAGTAGTAATAACGCCGTTTGGCCGCAGATGATTATTAAAGCCATTCCTGTCCAGCGCAGGGGGTAAAAACGAAGCCGCATTGTTTTGCGTTCCGCCGATATACACTTTGCCTATTTCATCAATGATATTGCCATTAAAACAGAATGATTCAACCGGGGGTACTTTTGATTTAGGCAAACAAATATCTACCCTTTTTAAATTACCAATATTAAAAAAGGGAGCAGTTTCATAAAGTAGCTGATAAACCGGGCTTAATTTTTCTACCTGAACAATTACATCAGGTAAAATCTGGATGGTATGGTCTTCGCCTGCCGCGTAGTCGTTAAAATACTCTTTCCATCTTTCTACCAGGCTCTGCGTAAAACGGAAAATATAATTACCATTCATATCAGTGATAGTATTACCAAGGTTTAAACGATTACCTGTCCCGGTATAAGGATTGCCTGCCAGTTCAGCAAGTGAACGGTCATACTCATCAAAACCAAGCGTTTGATTGGCGGCGGGTTGGGTGTCGCAGATAAATTTTCTATAAGGCTCAATCGCCCTTGCAAGGGCAGCTTTATCGTACTGCACCACACGGGATGCGGCAGCTGAGCCGGCATTTAGAATTTGCTCACTTCTAAGATTGGACAAAAGATCTGCTGATGATGAATTATCTATTGTTTCTTTTCCTTTTTTGGCTGCGGTGTCAGCAGGTGGCAACTCCAGTATCTTGAAAAGCTGCGCCTGCTTGGCAGGTAACTGTACATCATCCACCAGGCTGATCATTAAAGGTTTAAAATCAGGGGCAGGATCCGGAGGGTTGGGATTTACGCGGATGGGCGGCATTCTTTCAGGATAAATTTTTTGTATCACATCCTTCAACTCGGGAATTTTTAATGCCTTCTGCAATAGTTCGTAGGAGTCAATTACTATCCATTTCCAGAAGCATGGATTGAACCAGCACGGACCGCTGTAAAGCGTAACATTGCCATAAACAATAAAATCGTTGATGGTCGCAGGCGTACTGCAGGTCAGTATCAAATCGTCAAAATCTTTGTCGTTACCAGCATCATTGGATTCAATATCAAACGTATAATTTGTTGCTACCTTTTGGGGGAACTTAATTCTTACATCTGAAGATTGAAAACCGCTTCCCGGATTATTGAGTATGGCTATACTCCATTGCTGGCCGATAACATGTACAGGTGGCGTACTCACATCACCTGTATAGGTGCCGTTTCCCGCCAGGGCGCCTATAACTTTAAATTGTTGGGGAAAGGCAGCCAGTTTGCTCTTAACACGAACAGTCCAGTTACCTTGCATTGAAATAATCATAAAATTAAAATTTGGGTCTACATGGTCTAACAAGCAGACGGTTAAAAAATTTTTGTGTGAATGTTAGTTATTGCTGACATCAGTCGCAACCGGGCAGCAGCGGTATTCCTGCGATTTTTCCAGTAGCTCTATTTGTTTGCGCAGTAAATCGTTTTCCAGTTGCATTCTTTCTTTTACAAGCGGTTCGCATGTATCGCAATCATCCAGGCAACCCTTCACAATGATGCCCGGTGTTGGCAGAGAAAATTCCATATCAAAGTTGATAGTGAGTTTGGTTTGCTCTGAGACTTTACCGTTTTGATCCAACAAATTTTTTGAAATCAATTGCTGGTCTACTTCTTTTAAGGCAGCGGCCCTGGTTGCCTCATCCAGCGGAATTCCAAAATTCTGCTCAGTAGCAAATGCAGACCTGTTAAGGTTTTGATTAACATTCAACAGCGATGCCGTATCAATATTTGCAAAAGCCGTTGCACTGGCTGCTACTGTTGTTCTTCTTAAAAGGTTAGTGGCAGGTATGTCCTGCGGTACCAATGCAATGGGAAGTTTTGCAGCAGCCGGTTGTAAAACACCGCCGATAGGGGCATTGCTGTCAGCCACCCTTCTTTCAATAGCCACCAGTTCAAAATTTATTTTTTGTTTTTTGTTGATGCGGTAAAACATATAGGTTACCGCATGGCACTTGTTGTAGTTGCTAAACTCACGGGAAGCAGCTTCAAAATGATCTTCTGATTCGCCCTGGATATGGGTGCGGCTGCTTACTTCACCGATGGAGATGGAGTGTGCTTTCTTCGTGGCACCGACGGCTTGGGAGGCCGAACTTTGCACATGCGATTTTTGTTGGTTTAAATAATCAGAAACGGAGGAACTATTGTGGCTTCCGCCCGCGCTTGTGCTTGCACTGGCACTTAAACTAAATGGATTGATACTTCCGCCCGCATCACCATGAAAATCCCATTTACCTTCCGACGAACTTTCCGAGTTGCCCGATTGCGAAGCGGAAGCATCGGCAAGGTATTTTTGCGTGGCCGTCATAAAATATTGTTCTTCTGAAATTTGTTCACTCCTGTAGCTCAGTTTTGTTTCACTGTCATACGTAAAGCGACTCCTTCTATCGGTTGTTGACAGGCGCACTTTTTCACCCGGTAAGAGTGTGGTACTATAGGCCGGGTCGCCCAAGGTAAGGCCCAGTGTGCACCTCGTGAGTTTGAAGTGAAGAATCACCTCAACGTTCACCCTTCGCCGGTTATCATTGTTACCGGTAGGGTAGGTTAGCACCCTGCTGAAATTGATGACATCACAATGATCATCTTTAATTAAATCAGGACAGCAGGGAATTGCAGCAGCATCGTTTTCGTTTGCCATGGTGGTAGTTTTTAATGTTAAAAAATATGTTTTCTTTAGGTACCCGCATAGGAATACCCGTCGAATAAAATGGTTCGTTTTTTTATAGGCTCTCCGTAAAAATCAGGGTTCTTCTAAGATGATCAGATGTAGTGTGCTGGTAGGAAATCGGGGTGACTACATTTCTAAAAAGCTAAAATAGGATGTAAACCTACAATTAAAATTTGCCTGTTGCAATACCTCAAAGTGATGATTTTATGAAATTATTAAAAAAAATAAATACCCTAAAGTGATCACTGCTGGCTTGCATTGGAAAGTTTGCCTGTTGCAACAGCAATGCTCGCTTAACTTTCAAATAAGCGGGCATAAAATAGAAAATGTAATCGCGATATCGGATGGCGACTACTGATTTTTGTAATTTAAAGAGACAAATTAAAGCGGGTGGAAAAGCAAAGCCACTCAAAATAAATTATTAATAATTAATCTGTTAATTTTAATGATCAGTTAATTACAACCAACATTATGCAGACAGATTTTTTAGTAATTGGTAGCGGCATAGCAGGGTTAACCTATGCTTTAAAAGTAGCGGAAGCATGTCCGGATAAAACCATTACCATACTCACTAAAACCCAAAGTGATGAAACCAATACCAAGTATGCACAAGGCGGTATTGCCGGTGTGATGGATTTTGACAATGATAGTTTTGAAAAACATATTGAAGATACGTTAATAGCCGGTGATGGTTTATGCAATAGAACCGTTGTGGAAATTGTGGTAAGAGAAGGCGTGGAAAGAATTAAAGAGCTGATTGAATGGGGCGCCAATTTTGACAAAGATAAAGAAGGCGATTATGCATTGGGAAGAGAAGGCGGACACAGCGAATTTAGAATATTGCATCATAAAGATGTAACAGGTAAGGAAATGGAAAGAGCATTGCTGGAAGCAATAAAAAGCAAACCCAACATTCAACTCATCAGTCATTGTTTTGTGCTGGATATTTTAACACAGCATCACCTCGGTTACCTGGTTACAAAAGCTACTCCAACTATTGAATGTTATGGTGTGTATGTGTTAAATTTAAATACACATAAAATTGAAAAGATAGAGGCAAAAATAACGTTGCTTGCAACAGGTGGTAACGGCCAGGTTTACAGAACAACTACCAACCCCGCCATTGCGACAGGCGATGGCGTAGCAATGGTGTATAGGGCCAAAGGAAGAATTGAAAACATGGAGTTTATACAGTTTCACCCCACAGCCTTGTATGAGCCCGGCGTACGTGGTCAAAATTTTTTAATCACAGAAGCAGTGCGTGGCGATGGTGGTATTTTGCGCAACCAGGCTGGCGAGGCCTTTATGGAGCGGTATGACGAACGAAAAGATTTGGCACCAAGGGATATTGTTGCAAGGGCTATTGATAATGAGATGAAGATAAATGGTACGGAACATGTTTACCTGGATTGCCGCCATTTTAGTAAGGAGAAATTTACAGAACACTTCCCCAATATTTATGATAAATGCATCAGCATTGGTATTGACATTACGAAGGATATGATACCGGTGTCCCCCGCAGCCCACTACAGTTGCGGTGGCGTACAAACCGACGAGACCGGTAAAACTTCCATCACCAATTTATATGCAGCGGGAGAATGTGCGTGCACCGGTCTGCACGGCGCTAATCGCCTGGCAAGCAACAGCCTGCTGGAGGCCATGGTTTTTGCGCATCGCAGTTATTTAGATGCGGTAAACAAAATAGACCAGGTTGCATTTCAACAAAATATTCCTGACTGGAAGGCGGATGGTACCAGCGCCCCCAAGGAAATGATTTTGATTACGCAGAGTTTAAAAGAAATGAAATTACTGATGAGCGATTATGTAGGCATCGTTCGTAATAATGAACGTTTACAAAGGGCCAACCGCCGCCTTGATTTGCTTCACGAAGAGACCGAAGGACTATTTAAAAGAACGGTTGTATCACCGCAATTATGCGAACTGCGTAACATGATTACTGTGGCTTATTTAATTGTAAAAAGTGCAGAGTTCAGGCACGAAAGCAGGGGACTGCATTTTAACACAGATTATCCTGCAAAAAGCGATAAAGTGCAGAATATAGTTTTGTAAGAGATGCATCCCAAACCTATTTCTTAAAATGTAAAGCGCCATTGGTTATTAATTCAAAACACTGGCATCCTTTTCAATTTTAATACGGCTTTCTTCTTTAATTTTTGCCCAGCCTCCTGTGATGTTTCTTAATTTATGCAATCCCTGTTTTTTTAATAAGGAGCAGGCAATTAAACTTCTATATCCACCAGCGCAATGCAGGTATAAATTCTGGTTGTCTTCAAAACCTGCTATCAGCGCCACGTCTGTCATATCGGCGAGCGGCATGTTAATGGCATTTTTTACATGTCCGTCTGCAAATTCAATTTCTTTTCTTACATCTACCACCTGAAGATTGGGGTCATGCGGAATGTCCATCGCCAGCTCATCCGCTTCAACACTTATAATCATGTCTATCTTTTCTCCAGCTTTTTGCCAGGCATCAAAACCGCCTTTCAGGTAGCCATCAATTTTTGAAAATCCAACCCTTGCTAACCTCACCACTGTTTCTTCTTCTTTGCCTTTTTCTGTAACCAGCAATAGTGGTTTATCAAAAGGTAACAAACTGCCGGCCCACTCTGCAAAGCGGCCTTCCAGCCCTATAAATATACTGCCGGGAATAAATCCTTCTGTAAAAATATCTGCATGTCTTGTATCCGCTATAACAACATCTTCTTTTAATTTATTTTTAAATGCAGCTACAGTTAATGCCGTAAGTCCGTTCGCTTTTATAGCATCCAGGCTATCGTACCCTTCTTTGTTAATTTTGGCATTGATGGAAAAATATCTTGGAGCATCTTCCAGGCCATCCGTAATTGCGGCAATAAAACTATCCCTTGATTGTGGTTGTAATGAGTAGTTACTTTTCCTTTCTGCCCCGATGGTACTATATGTATCAGGACCTAAATTTTTACCGCAACTGCTGCCTGTGCCATGTGCGGGGTATACTAATATGTCATCCGCCAAAGGCAATATTTTATCCTGGATAGTATCATATAAAATGCCGGCGAGCTCTTCTTTACTCATGTCGCCACTGCTTAAATCCGGCCTTCCTACATCGCCTACAAATAAAGTATCGCCGGTAAAAAGCGCATAATCTTTTCCTGTTTCGTCCTGTAATAAATAGCAACTGCTCTCTATTGTATGGCCGGGTGTATGTAACACTTTAAACGAAATTTTTCCCGCTGTAAACACCTCGCCATCTTTTGCAATATGAACCGGAAAACTGGTTAAAGTTTGGGGTCCGTACACAATGGTGGCGCCGGTTTTTGCGCTTAGGTCTAAATGGCCACTCACAAAATCAGCGTGAAAATGGGTTTCAAAAATATATTTGATAACAGCATTTCTTTCAGCAGCCAGCTTTGTATATTCTTCGGTATCCCGTAACGGATCTATTACTACTGCTTCGCCATCGCTTTCAATATAATAGGCGGCCTCACTTATACAATTTGTATATATCTGCTTAATGAACATAAAAAAGAATTTTTAATAAAATAATAAGCGAAAACTATGAATGCAATTAATTGACACATTCGCAATTATTAGCTCTAATTATTGTTTCGGGACAGTCAAAAAATTATTAAGGTTGCAAAGATAAAAAACAAAAAGCGGATGCTTTGAGGCACCCGCTTTTTGTTTTGCAAATAAGAGTTCTATTATGCTACCAGTTCATTTACAAAATTGCTTATTTCGTCAATTCTTTTATGATTGATAATGTAAAAAATAAACTTGCCATCACGCTGCGTACTAACTACACCAGCCTTACGTAAAATGGCCAGGTGTTGTGATGCTACTGATTGTTCTAATCTTAAGCGAACATAAATTTCTGTTACTGTAATTTTCTTTTCTTCTTCAATAAGTTTCAGCAATTGCTGACGTAATTTGTGGTTAAGCGCTCTTAAAATAAGCGCTGCTTTTTTTACACTGTAGTAATCAATTTTGATACTACTAGTGGTAGGAGTTTGTTGCAAAGCTGGCTGCTGCTCCGGCGGAGCTGAGGCTGTAAGATTTGTCATAGAAATTAAATTTTAATTGTGCTTGAAAGAACAAAGATACAAACCATTTAATATTTATGAAAATGGTTATTGGAATAATCTGAATTTTTCGTAATATTTCTCATAAAGAAGGATTGAAAAATTCTTTCACATACAGCGGCTGGACGTAGGCGATATTTTCAAATTCTTTATTAAGAAATTTCTTGTACGATAGTTGATTCATATACAATGGATTTGGCTGACATTCTATAAAAATAGCATTTTCAGCTTTCGATACCTCTTTCCATTTCGTGGAACCATTTCCAGAAAAAACTATTTTATTCGTTAACAAATAATTTGCAAAAAGTTGTGGTTCCAATACCAAAGCACAGGGTTTTAGCTGTGTTTCAAGGTCATTTTTAAATATTGCAGTAAACACTTCCATTCGCCTGGCATCTATCATCGGGCAAAATAAAACTGGTAAAGAAGGGTGCAAATTTTTAGTTTCATCAATGGCCTGCCAGGCCATAACATCCAATGTGCCGATTGCTATTAAAGGAATATTTAAGGCATAACAAAGACCTTTAGCACTTGCCACGCCTACCCTTAATCCAGTATAACTTCCGGGGCCGGCGGAAACCGCAATCGCATTTAATTGATTTAAGTTAACGCCTGCTTTTTTGCAGATGGATTTGATTGCTGTATGTAAAAAGGAGGCATGGTCTTTTTGTTCTTTGTTGATTGCTTCCTGCAAAATATAACCATCCTTCGCAACGCTTACAATCGCTATGTCAGTAGCTGTATTAATATTTAAAAGCAGGCTCATTTAATTCATTTATTTTTTGTGTAACAACCATTCTCTTTTTCTTTAGCTGTAATAGCTGAAAGTTGATGTAAAAAAAGGTCGATTATAATTTTATGGCGCCTTAATAGTAAATGCATAACGGTAGCATTTTTTCTGCCCAAATGCTGCAGTTGCCATGGCACGCAGTTTGAAATTTTTACAAAAATAGGTGGTTGATTAAAGATATATTTGCAATTCTTAAATAAAATCATGAGCAAGCAGATTATCCAGACTAACAATGCACCGGCACCTATTGGGCCTTACAATCAGGCTGTTAAAGCCGGTAATTTCTTATTTGTTTCGGGCCAGGTAGCCATCAAGCCAGGCACAAACGACTTTGCCAACGCAGATATCATAGAAGAAACGCACCAGGTTCTGCAAAACATCAAAGCCATATTAGCTGAGGCTGAAATGGATTTTAGTAATATTGTTAAGACTACTATTTTCCTGAGCGATATGGACTTATTTAGCCGGGTAAATGAAATTTATGCCAAATATTTTGACGGAGACTTTCCCGCAAGAGAAACTGTTGCAGTAAAGGGACTACCTAAAAATGCCAATGTTGAAATTAGTGTAATTGCAGCTGTGTAGTATTATCTATATATTTTATTTAAAACTTGCGGCAACCCGGTAGAGGCTTTTTTGTAATAAATAATAAGGGGCGTTATGTTGGTCGTATTTGTTTGTGATAAATAATGGCACGATATATTTTTAAGCCATATTTTTTGATACACCGTTGCTGAAATTATAACTATGAATAATACTAAACCGGTTGTTATTATAACCGCTAAAACACACCCTTTTTTAGAAAGTACCCTCTTACAAAAGGGATATGAAGTATTGTATCTGCCGCAAATTAGCTACGAGGAATTAATTGTGAAGATTGAAAATGCAACCGGGCTAATTGTGACAACACGTTTAAAAATTGACAGACCGTTGTTAGAGAAAGGCGCCAAATTGAGTTGGATCGGCCGTTTGGGGAGCGGAATGGAATTGATTGATGTAGCATATGCAGAAAGCCGGCATATTACATGCGTTAGCAGTCCGGAAGGTAACCGAAATGCAGTAGCAGAACATGTAGTAGGGCTGTTGCTGAATTTGATGAATCGTATTTCGTTAAGTGCGGATGAAGTAAAACAAAAAAAGTGGATCAGGGATGCCAATCGTGGCATAGAATT
The DNA here is from genome assembly GCA_038210625.1 of Chitinophagales bacterium. Classification (GTDB taxonomy): domain Bacteria; phylum Bacteroidota; class Bacteroidia; order Chitinophagales; family Chitinophagaceae; genus Ferruginibacter. Next base: position 12,689 of record JBBQWL010000001.1, read on the forward strand.
AAGTGGTAAAACGGTGGGTATAATAGGGTTTGGAAATACTGGAGCTGCACTGGCAAAGTTGCTGGCCGCATTTGATGTTACGGTACTGGCATATGATAAATATAAATTTGGCTTTGGTGGTGGATTTATAAAGGAAGCCAGCATGGAGCAAATTTGCCGGTATGCTGACGTCGTTAGTTTTCATGTACCGCTTACAGAAGAAACCAGGTACATGGCGGGAGCTGTTTTTTTTAACGCCCTTAAGGAAAAACCTTTTTTTATCAATGCCTGCCGGGGACCGGTAACTGATACCGCAGCCCTGATTGAGGCATTAAAACAAAATCAAATCGCGGGTGCGGCACTGGATGTACTTGAGAATGAAAATCTAACTACCTTAACGCATGTACAGCAGGCACATTTTGATTTTTTAACTGCCCAAACCAATGTTATTATTACACCTCATATAGCGGGCTATAGCAACGAAGCCTTTTACAAAATGGCCGCTGTTATTCTGCAAAAGTTGGGTATTTAATTATTTGTTTATATTTGCATTTAAATACAACGCCTTGGTCCAACCCGGGGCGTTGTATTTTTTTCTATTATCTAAAAAGAAGTGTTATGAGCGGAATGAACTATGTAAAACAAGAGACCTTCGAGCAAATGAAAATTGAGCTGCACCACATGAAAAGTGTAGAACGTCCTGCTGCCAGTAAAGCCATTGCCGAAGCCCGTGAAAAAGGTGACCTGAAAGAAAATGCGGAGTATGATGCCGCAAAAGAAGCGCAGGGTATGCTGGAAGCTAAAATAAAATACCTGGAAGGCGTAATAGCTACGGCCCGTATTTTAGATGAAAACAATATTGACACCAGTAAAGTATCTATTTTAACCAAGGTTACCGTAACCAACCTGGGCACTAAAAAGAAGGTTACTTACCAGATTGTTTCAGAAAAAGAAGCAGATTTAAAGTTGGGTAAGATATCTGTTACCTCCCCAATAGGAAAGGGATTACTCGGTAAAGCCATTGGTGAAGTAGCTGAAGTAACTGTACCAGTAGGCCTGTTAAAATTTAAAGTAGAAGATATTACGATCTGATCAACGGGCATCAAATTTTTAACCCATTCAATTTTTGAGTGGGTTTTTTGTTTGTACTTTTAGCTTAAAATTATTCGGTATGACTATCTTTTCAAAAATAATTGCAGGCCAGATTCCCAGTTATAAAATTGCGGAAGATGATAAATTTTTTGCCTTCCTGGATATTTTTCCGTTGGTAAAAGGCCATGTATTAATAACAACAAAAATTGAAACAGATAAATTTTTTGATCTGCCCGATGATTATTTAAGCTCAATTATGGTTTTTGCAAAACCCATTGCCCGTGCTATTGAAAAATCATTTGATTGTAACCGTTGCGGTATCAGCGTTATTGGGTTGGAAGTGCCGCATGCGCACGTGCACCTCATGCCGATCAACTCAGAAAAAGACATCAGTTTTACGGGGGGTAAACTGAAATTAAGCACAGAGGAATTCATTGCCATTCAGCAAAAAATTATTGCCAATTTGTAACAATTATTTTTTTAAGCGTGCCGGGTTTTTTTTTAGAAAATCGTCCCATCCGTTTACTTTATTGCCGCTGCCGGGCATCACCGTGTTTTCCTGAAAATAGTGACAAACAGCCACCGCCAGTGCATCTGAGGCATCAAAATATTTAGGATCTTCTTTAAAATTCAGTAATCGTTGCAGCATTTTTAATACCTGTTCTTTGCTTGCATTTCCGTTGCCGGTAATAGATTGTTTTACCTTTTTTGGAGCATATTCAGTAACATCCAGGCCATGCCGCATGGCAGCAGCTATGGCTACGCCCTGTGCTCGTCCCAACTTTAGCATACTCTGTACGTTTTTGCCAAAAAAAGGTGCTTCAATAGCAAATACATCCGGTTTGTATTTTATAATCAACCCGCTGACTGTATTGTAAATCAGCTGTAATTTTTTATATGGATCATCCACTTTGCCGGGTCTTAAAATATCAAGGTCTACCAATGATATCGTACTGCCCGTTATCTTTATTAATCCGTATCCCATCACTACGGTGCCCGGATCAATTCCTAAAATGATGGTTGATTTTTTTTGCAACTGCCGCTTGGTATTGTTAGATTGATGGATTAACTGAATATTTCAACTATACTTGTAATTAATTAACTGCAGTTAAGTAGCACAAGGTCCGTAACAAAAGTAAATCAAATGCACCATTCTCCCTGCAGTCAGTATGCAGGTGAAAATAAAGAAATCCCACTTGAATAAAAAAGTAAAAATATTAATCAATTATTTTTTAGGCCCTCTGTTGTTTATTCTTTTATCGTGGACATTATACCGGCAGATTATAAACCGCCCTAATGTGGGCACGCAGTGGCAGCAAATAAAAAGCAGCTGGATGGATAGCCGGCTTTGGCTGGTGGTTTTTTTAATGCTTGTAAATTGGGGTATCGAAGCCCGTAAGTGGCAAAAGCTAGTGCACCATGTTCAGCCGTTTTCTTATTACCGGGCTTTTAAGTCAGTGCTTTCGGGATGCAGCATCACCATGTTAACCCCCAACAGAATCGGGGAATATGGTGGCCGTATTTTATATGTTGATGCCGGCAACCGGGTAAAGGCCATATCACTTACCATCGTTGGCAGCATCAGCCAGTTGCTGGTTACTATGATAATGGGTTGTACCGGGTTGCTGCTGCTGAAATACTTTTCACAAACAGCCGGCGGCGTCACAACTATATTACCCGCTTTTTGGCAATCAGTAATAACATCACTTAGTATTGCGTTAACGGTATTGTTGTTGTTATTTTATGTTCGTTTAGGCTGGCTGGTACGCACAATGGAAAAAATACCGGCGTTACATAAGGTAGTACGGTACGTTGCTATTTTAGACGAATTTAACAATATGCAGTTGCTTGAGATACTATCTTTATCGTTTGTGCGATATATGGTATTTGTTTTGCAATACCTGCTGCTGTTATGGGTAATGGAAGTGCAGATTGCCGCGGGGCTCGCTTTTTGGCTGCTAACTATTTTTTACCTGGTAATGGCTGTGGCTCCGACATTTGCTTTTATTGAACTGCCGGTAAGGCTAAGTGCAAGTTGGGCCATTTTTCAATTTTATACCAGTAATCAAACAGGTGTTAGTGCCGCAGCCCTTGGTATATGGATCATTAACCTGGTAATACCGGCTATTATAGGGAGTTTATTAATTTTAAGTATCAAAATTGTAAAAGAAAGATGAAAGGAATTTTAATAGCCTTGTTTATAACGTTGGGGTTTGGCGCTATTGCACAAAATGAGGGTAAGGGCGATTTTTGCGGAATAAAGAATACTGCTTTTATTGCCGGCGAAGTGGTTACCATGAAGGTGTTTTACAATACACTTGGTATGTACGTGGGCGCAGGCGAAGCTACTTTTACAACTACCCTGGAAAGGTTCAATGGTAAAACAGCCTATCATTGTTTAGGCGAAGGAAAAAACTATCCGTTCTTTGACAACTTCTTCAAAGTACGCGATAGGTACGAAACCTATATAGATACAGCCACGATGCTACCGATGAAATTCATCCGCAATGTAGATGAAGGAGGGCATAAAATTTATAACAATGTAACTTTTAACCAGGGCACCGGCACAGCCATCAGCAACAATGGTGTGTTTAAAACCAGCCGTTGCATACAGGATGTAATTAGTGCTATTTACTACGCCCGCAACATCGATTTTAATAAATATAAACCTGGAGATAAAATTCCTTTCGATATGTTTTTGGATGACGAAGTATACCATTTATACCTGCGTTATATGGGCAAGGAAACTGTAAAAACCCAATACGGAAAATTCAAGGCCATCAGGTTTAAGCCGCTGCTGGTAAAGGGAACCATCTTTGAAGGCGGCGAAAAAATGAATGCATGGGTTAGTGACGATCCCAATCATTTGCTGCTTCGGGTAGAAAGCCCGGTGAGTGTAGGCTCTATCAAAGTGGACATGTATGGGTATAAAAATTTGCGGTATCCGCTCACTTCCCTCATCAGTGTAAGAGGACTTTAATTTTCACAACAAAACAGAAGGAATAATTATGGCGTGTCCCAAGCTGCGCAAGGGCCGGGCTTTACGCTGCAATCTTTTTTTCGTACCTCAAAAAAGTATTTCCGCTTCAATCCCTCACGCACAAATTCGCGGTGTATTTGCAAGCAGTATTTTAAACAATTTCGCTAAGCTTAAAGGCTTCTTTTACACGAATTCCTTTTTCGGTTTGTTGCAATGTGCAGCATTCATTCACCGGATCATGTTCCAGAAAAAGGATGTAGTTGTTTTGAACTGCTTCGGTTAAAAATATTTTCTTTTCATGCAAAGTTGTTAGCGGAAACATGTCATATCCCATCACATAAGGCAGGGGAATATGTGCTGCGGAAGGAAGAAGATCCGCCATATAGACAATTGTCTTTCCATTATATTTCACAACAGGTAACATCATTGCATCGGTGTGGCCGTTGGCAACAATAAAGGAAACATTTTTTGTAAAAGGAGATTGCTCAATAATGGTAGTAGCAGTAACTGCCGAGTCATGCTGTACGATGGAAGATTGTTTATTTACCTCAACAAACTGCAATTTGCCACTTTGCTGCATGGGTAAAATATTTTCTTTTAAAAAACTGGCCTTCTCCCGGTCGTTGGGCTGTGTAGCCCACTGCCAGTGGTTTTTATTGCTCCAGTAAATAGCATTTTTAAAAGCAGGCACTAATTCGTCACCCGCTTTTTCAATGCAACCGCCGCAGTGATCAAAATGAAGGTGGGTTAAAAAAACATCTGTAATATCATCTTTTGTAAAGCCATATTTTGCCAGCGATGTATCAAGCGTATCATCGCCGTGCAAATAATAATGTCCAAAAAATTTGGCATCCTGTTTATTACCCATGCCGGTATCTACCAAAATTAGTTTGCCTTCATCTTCAATCAATAAACAGCGCAAAGCCCAGCTGCACATATTGTTTTCATCAGCCGGGTTTAATTTGTTCCACATACTTTTTGGAACAACACCAAACATGGCGCCACCATCTAACTTAAAATAGCCGGCATTGATAGAATATAGTTTCATGATGCGGATGGATTTAAAGTTGATAATTTTTTCTTCTCAAAATTAACTCAATAGTGCGGTTGGGTAACAGGCTATTTTGCTTTTTTTAATTTGGCCGCGGTCAGCAACAACCACACAAAACCCAGCACAAAAAATACCACTAATGATAAAATAGACTGGCGGATGCTGCTGATACCTTCAATAAAGCCAAATGTAAACAGGCCGATGACGATGGCCAGTTTTTCAGTAACATCATAAAAGCTAAAGAAGGAAGCTGTGTCTTTTGTTTCGGGCATAAACTTACTGTAAGTGGAACGGCTGAGGGATTGTATGCCACCCATCACCAAACCAACCAGCGAAGCAATGATGTAGAAATGTGTTTCTGTTGAAATAAAATAACCGGTAATGCATACACCAATCCACGATAAAACAGTTAAAATAAGTACATTGATATTGCCATATTTAGCAGACAATTTAGACATGCCTATGGCGCCAACAATTGCTACCAGCTGTATAATTACAGCTGTAATAATTAATTTTTGATCAGGTAATTTCAACTCTTTAATTCCAAAGTCAATGGCTACCAGCATAACGGTTTGTACACCCATACTGTAAAAGAAAAAGGCGGTTAAATACCGTTTCAAGACCGGCATATGCTTTAACTGGTTCCATACAATCTTTAATTCTTTAAAACCATTGGTCAGCACATGATGCTTTGCCTTGCGTTCAGTAATGCTGCTGATTGGTAAGGTGTTGAAAGTAATTTGCGCAAAGCTAACCCACCAAACACCCACCAGCAAAAAGGTAATCTTTAATGGTAAAGGGTTATCCGGCATTAAAATAACCAGTGCAAAACCTACCATTTGCATGAGTACGCTGCCTATGTAACCAAAAGTATATCCTTTGGCGCTCACCCTGTCCTGGTCTGCTTCCGCGGCAATTTCAGGCAGGTATGAATTGTAGAAAACCTGGCTTCCATAAAAGCCAATACCTGCAAACATAAAACACATCAATCCCAGCGTTACATGGTCTTTATCAAAGAAAAACATCAGCGAACAACTGGCTGCGCCCATGTAACAAAAAAAGCGCATGAAGTTTTTCTTGTTGCCTTTATAATCCGCCATGGAAGAAAGGATGGGCGACATAATTGCTACAATCAAAAATCCAAATGCCAGTACATAATCTTTCAGTTCTGTATTTACAAAATGGCGGCCTAAAAAATATATGCCGTCAGGAAAATTTTTAAGTCCTGTGATAGCAGCATAATAAGCAGGAAAAAAGGTGGTTGTAATTACCAGGTTATAAACGGAGTTGGCCCAATCGTACATGGCCCAGCCGGTAATTACTTTTTTGGAAGCGGTTTGCATTAATTAAGGTTAAGCATTTAAATTAGGGATTTTAATTCAAAGGCAGGATTAATTATTGCAACATCTTAAGGTACAGATAAGAAAAAAAATAGTGACAAGTTTGTCTATTGCACCACGCCTTTCCAAATAAGGAACAGCAGGGTAACGCCTAAAACAATGCGATAAATACCCCACACCCGAAACCCGTATTTTTTGAGGAAGGTAATAAAAAACTTAATAGCCAGCATAGCCACAACAAATGCAACTATATTACCAACAGCCAGCTGTTTAATTTCTTCAGATGAAAAGCCACCGCTTTCTTTATAGTATTTGTACAGTTTGTAAACTGTAGCAGCCAGCATGGTCGGTACGGCCAGGAAAAAAGAAAATTCGGCTGCGGCACTGCGTGTTAATTTTTGCTGCATACCACCAATGATGGAAGCAGCGCTTCGGCTTACGCCGGGAACCATGGCAATACATTGCCAAATGCCAATGATGACCGCTTTTCCATAAGATACTTTTTCTTCTGATTGTATGGTGGGGTTGGTAAATGCGTTATCAATAAATAACAAGATGATGCCGCCCACGAGCATGGAGATGGCCACCGTTAATGAACTCTCCAAAAGAGCATCAATTTTTTTGCTAAATAAAAACCCAAAAACCAATGCCGGTACAACCGCCGCAGCTAGTTTTACGTAAAATTGCCACCGGTTAAAATTGAAAAATTTTTTGGCGTACAAAACTACTACCGCCAGTATGGCGCCCAGTTGTATTGCTACCGTAAATACCTTTATAAAATCTGTTTCTGTTACACCCAGCGCTTTTTCAGCAATAATCATGTGGCCGGTGGAAGATATGGGAAGAAATTCGGTAAGCCCTTCTACAATGGCTATAATAATGGATTGTAAGGTGTTCATGCAGGTTGTTTGTAAGTAAGATATAAAAATTGCGAAGCTCATACTTCGCAATTGATCTTAAATAACGTATAATTATTCGCTTATTTTAGGCTTCTTCATAATGGCAAATATTTCAACAACGAACCCCACAATTATTAAAAACGGCGCCAGGGTTATGCGGGTAAAACTGTAAATCTCATTGTCGTTAAACTTTGTAGGGTCTGGACTTTTACCGCCTGCCATTAAAAAAAATCCGATGGCCATTACTACCAAACCAACCAGCATCCAGGTAAAATTTTCTTTACCAAATAAAGGATTTGGAGTGGCTTGTTTTTTATTCGTGATCATGTTCGTTATTTTAGAAATGCAAATAAAGGCAATAATATTTAATTGAACGTTGCGGTACCGTTAATAAAGATCGTCCAGTTTCATTTTAAGGTATTTCAAAACGGCCAGGTAAGTACTTATCAGCGTCATGGCGATGCCTAGTACAATGATGACTAAAAATAAAATGATCAGGCTTTTATTATCGTGCAGTAATTTAAAGTTGGGTATAAAACTTTCCGTGAGCAGTATGGTGCCCCAAATGGCAGCGATAGCCAGGGCTGCAGCAATCAGCCCGTTAATGACCGCTCTTGAAGTAATAGGCCTGGCGATAAAGCCCCGGGTGGCTCCTACCATCTGCATTGTTTTTATTATAAATCGGTTGCTGTACATAGCAAGCCGGATGGTATTATCAATAGAAAATATTACCAGGATAGTAAGAATAAACGCTCCGATTAAAAACACAAAGGCCCCCGTTTTTACATAGCCGCTTATTTTGCTCACCGTTTCTGTAGGAAACTGAAATTCTTTAATTACACCCGGGAAAGTGGTTTCTAAATTTTCTGACAGCATATTCAGACTGTCTTTTTCCACATGGTCGGCCTTGATGTAAAAATCAATGCTTTCGGGCAGCGGGTTATAATCCAGCAGTTTTTTCCAGGTACTGTCATTGTCCTTATTCCACTCCATTGCTGCCATTTCTTTGGTAACATGCTTTACATCTCTTGCGTATGGAATTGCCGTGATATAGTCCTTCAAACTGTCGATTTTCTTTTTTCCGGCATCGGGATATAGGAAGGCGTGCACCTGGATATTTTCCTTAAAATAGTCACCGGATTTGCGCAGATTCAGGAAAAACCAGCCGACAATACCAAATAAAAACAGCACCAATGCCACGCCGATGATGGCATATGCATAGGTGGGCTGACCCCTTTTGCCGCTTGCTTTTCCGAATTGAGACATAATTTTTATTGTTTGGTGGAATGGACTTTTTAATTTTATTGGCCCGTAATGAACGGGAGCGCAAAAATAAAGGTTTTTAGCTGCTTTACTGTACTTTTGCCCACTGCAAAACGATTGCCTGCCAAATATATTTTTATTGTTGGATATCTTATTGGTGAATGAGGTTTAAATAGCTTTTCTTTCACAAAACAGGAAGCGATGGCTGATGTCTGATTTTTGGATGGCTGATTTTTTTTGGCTTGTTGACTTCTAGCGGACGGGATGGCTTAAGAGCCGGATTATGAAAAAAGCTTTTACTAATAGATGTAAGGTAGCAAAATGAGTAGGAGTTGCAAAAGGGTTTTCAGTACAAGTGAGTGACACAACGATGCTCAACAAAGCTGTGTATTTGCCCGGACAAAAATTAATAGCATACACCCTTTAAGAAAGGAATAATAAATAAGCAGTAATGGAATACAGATTTAACGAGATTGAAAAAAAATGGCAGGATCAGTGGAAAGCTGATAAGGCATACAAGGTATCGAACGAAAGCGCCAAACCTAAATATTATGTACTGGACATGTTTCCTTATCCCAGTGGCGCGGGCCTGCATGTGGGCCATCCCCTTGGCTATATTGCCAGCGATATTTACAGCCGTTACAAAAGGCTGAAAGGCTTTAATGTGCTGCACCCAATGGGCTTTGACAGCTTTGGTTTGCCTGCAGAGCAATATGCTATTGAAACCGGTCAGCACCCGGCTGAAACTACCAAAAATAATATTGCTACGTTTAAAGCGCAGCTTGATAAAATAGGATTTTGTTATGACTGGGACCGGGAAGTAAGAACCAGCGACCCAGGTTATTACAAATGGACGCAGTGGATTTTTTTACAACTATTCAATAGTTATTTCTGCAATACGCAACAAAAAGCGAGGCCGATAACGGAGCTGATTAATAAATACGCAACGATTGGCGCCTTACCTAGAAATGGCAAGCCGGTTGCCGGCGTACATTTTACAGCCGCCGAATGGAATGCCTATTCAAAAAAAGAACAGGAAGATATTTTAATGAAACGCCGCCTGGCATTTTGTGCCTACGGCGAAGTGAACTGGTGTGAAGCATTGGGAACCGTGCTGGCCAACGATGAAGTGGTAAACGGGGTAAGCGAAAGAGGCGGCTACCCGGTGGAGAAAAAGAAAATGCGGCAATGGTATTTGCGGATTACGGCTTATGCTGACAGGTTGCTGGAAGGCCTGGAAACAGTGGAGTTCAGCGAAAGCATGAAAGAAATGCAGCGCAACTGGATTGGCAAAAGCCAAGGCGCTGAAATAACTTTTAAAGTGGTGAATGGTGAATCGTCAATGGTGAATAATGAATCTTCAAACTCAAATAGTTCATTCACTACTCACCATTCAGCACTCACGGTGTACACTACCAGGCCAGACACCATTTTTGGTGTTGACTTTATGGTGGTGGCCCCGGAATTGGAATTGGTGCAACAAATAAAAAGTGCAAGTGAAGCCAACGCGGTAGATGAATACATTGCCTATGTAAAGAGTCGCAGTGATGTGGATCGCATGGCAGAGAAAAAAATTACAGGTTGCTTTACAGGCGCTTATGCCATCAATCCTTTTAGCCAACAGGAAATTCCGATTTATATCAGTGAGTATGTATTGGCTGGTTATGGCACCGGCGCTATCATGGCGGTGCCTTGCGGCGATGAACGTGATTTTAAATTTGCACAACATTTTAATATCCCCATCACCAATATTATCGGCAGCCATTTTAATGGAGAAGAAGCAAATGCAACTAAAGAAGCCGTGTTGGAAAATTCCGGTTTTTTAAATGGCATGCAAATGATGGATGCATCGGAACTGGTGTTGCAAAAGTTGGAAGAACAGGGAACCGGTAAACGAAAAGTAAATTACCGCATGCGGGATGCGGGCTTTAGCCGCCAGCGTTACTGGGGCGAACCATTTCCCATCATCTGGACCGATGGCATAGCCCTGCCGTTGGATGCAGAAGAGCTGCCGCTGGAATTACCACATGTAGATAAATATGGTCCGGGGCCCGAAGGCGAGGGGCCGCTGGCAAACATAAAAGAGTGGACAAATATTTCGCCTACGCAACGCAGGGAAACCAGCACCATGCCCGGTTATGCCGGTAGTAGCTGGTATTTTTTACGCTACATGGATCCGCACAATACCGAAACTTTTTGCGATAGAAAAGCCAGTGATTACTGGAACCAGGTTGACTTATATATTGGCGGTACCGAACATGCGGTGGGCCATTTATTGTACAGCCGTTTATGGACAAAAGTGTTGTTCGATTTGGGATTGATTGGGTATGATGAGCCGTTTAAGAAATTGTTGAACCAGGGGATGATTGGTGGAGTTTCTGAAAAAATATTCCGAGTTGGAGCTAATCAAAATGATGAGGCTAATTCGTTCGCAGGACATTCATCAAATTCGTTAGTAATTAAATGGCATTTGGTAAATAATATTCCTATTATTTTAAGACCTGATGATGGCGGTGATCTAAATTATTATCTATTTAGTTTGTCTGCTGACCTTGATGTTGATTCTTACGAAACTTCATTGATAAGGACGTCATTGAATTGCGTAGATGATGGAATTTTAGATATAGGAAAATATAAGCTTCATAAGCAAGAAAACTCGTTACATAAGGATGTATCCAGCTATGAAATTTTATTATGCAAGGATGGATACTACGATTCTAAAAAGGAAAATTGGTTCAATTATGAAAAAAAACCAATTTCACCTTTGTCCTTTAAAACGATTCAGGTTCCTGAAAAAATGAGTAAAAGGTATGGTAATGTAGTTAATCCAGACGATGTTGTAGGGAAATACGGTGCCGATACTTTCCGCATGTATGAAATGTTCCTTGGTCCGGTAGAAGCCAGCAAACCCTGGGATACAAAGGGTATTGAAGGTGTGCACCGCTTTTTAAGAAAGCTGTGGCGTTTGTTTAATGATGATATTAAAGGCAAGGTTTGGACAGATGAAAAAGCTACCGATGCGGAATTAAAAATCTTACATCGCACCATCAAAAAAATTGAAGAAGATACCGAGAAGTTTTCTTTTAACACTGCAGTAAGTGCCTTTATGATATGCATCAATGATTTGTTTGATGTGAAATGTCATAAAAAAGAAGTGCTGGAAAAAATATTGATTCTACTGGTGCCGTATGCGCCGCATATTGCAGAAGAATTGTGGCAACAGCTGGGTAACGACAGTTCTATTCTGGATGCTCAATACCCAACCTTCAACCCGGCATTGCTGGTAGAAAGCACCAAGGAATATCCTATTTCTATCAATGGAAAAGTAAGGGCCAATCTTTCCCTTGCCTTAGACCTTGATCAAAAACAGGTAGAGGAAATTGTACTCCAGAATGACGTCGTACAAAAATGGCTGGAAGGCAAAGACCCGAAAAAAATTATCTACGTAAAGAATAAGATGATTAACGTGGTAGTGTAGCGGGTGGGTCACCCCTTAAAGGGTGGCTCACCCGGAGGGGAAATGCTTGAAACAAGGTGAGCCACCCTTTTGGGGGTGACCCACCTTTGCGAATTGAAATATAAATGGTTACATTACTTTATATTATCCGCATTGCCTCAGTTTAACCCGCAGGAATTTTGTCTATGCCGGTTTCAGAATTACTCAAATCCCCCTTTTTTCCAGACAACCATTACCACCTGGTATTTAAAAGTATTGATGGTATTTTACTCTTTCGACAAAATAGCGATTACAATATTTTTTTGGAAAGATTTCAGCAGTTTACCAGCCTTGCACTTGATACCTGGGCTTATTGCTTATTGAACAATCACGCACACTTTATTATCAAAATAAAATCAATCAAAACAATAACAAAAGCGATTGAGGAAATAGATTTTGCAAAGCAGACCGTAGCCATGAAAAAATTATTGGCAGTACCCAATAAAGAGGCAATGCTTGATGAAATGATGGAACGGCAGATCAATAGTTTTATGGTTTCGTTTGCCAACTATATTAAAAATAAATACCGGCATCATGGTGGACTTTTTCAAAAGCCCTTCAAGCGATTGGAAATTGATACCGATAATTGGTTGCAGACAGCCATCATTTATGTGCATCTAAATTCTTTGAAACATAAAGTATTCAACGACTATGCTGCTTATTTACAGGGTTCTTATTTTTACTTTATACAGCAATGCAATACGTATTGCGCTACCGACGAGGTGTTGGCATTTTTCGGTGGGTTAAAACATTTTATATCGTTGCATGAAGCGAAAGCTAAGTATTATTATGATAACGGATTTCCTGATTCTAAGCTGGAGTAGCCTTCGGATTAGAGTTCGGGTTGGGGTGAGCCACCCTTTAGGGGGTGACCCAACCATTGAACAAAATCTCATCCCCGCTGTTTTATAGGGTAAATTTATTGTATGGCAAATCCAACTATTGAACTCATTAACGCCCTTCGCTTAACCGCCAGTAATTTGCGCAACGGTGCCTACCATAGCTGGGGTCACCATGGTGCCTGCAACTGTGGTAATTTGGTGCAGTCGGTTACCAGTTTTAGTAAAGAAGAAGTATTAAGATATGCGCATACCGGAACCGGCGAATGGACCGAACTGGCCATTGAATTTTGCCCGGTAACAAATGCGCCGCTGGGATTAATTTTTGCCCGTCTGAACGAAATTGGTTTAACGCCCACCGACATTCAACACATAGAATATTTGTCAGATAAAGCAGTGTTGCAACAATTACCCGGTGGCTTTCGCTGGTTAAAACGCAATAAAAAAGAAGATGCCATTGCTTATTTTGAAACCTTTGCCAATGTGCTGGAAGACCAGCTGCTGCAACAAGTAGATATAAGGTTGGAAAATATTACGGCCCCCATTCAACGATTTGAATTTGCGACGGCTCATTAATAGATATTGCCATTTTAGCGCACCTTAAAAGATATGCTTACCTTCATTTAATGAACAGCCCACTCGAAAATGTGTTGCAAAAAAATCAGCCTCACTTCTGCAACGTTGTTAATTTTAATGCTGCCACAGATAAATTATTAGCCCTTGATTTTACGGCGGCCAATAAAGAGCTCACCACAGAGCTGGTTACTGATATGGAAAAATTTAATCAGTACATCAATAACAAGTTAGCTGCCGCCAATGCAACATATGGCATCGGCGGTTATGGCGAAGACAGGGTATTATATCAACGCAGCAATCACTTTACAACGGCAGGAGCTGTTGATACTCTTGCAAGGTCGATTCATCTTGGCATAGATATTTGGGGTTCGGCGGGCACGAAAGTTTTTGTACCTATCGGAGGTACCGTTCACAGCTTTGCGTACAATGCTAATTTTGGAGATTACGGCGCCACCATAATTTTACAGCACCAGCTGGAAACCATCGTTTTTCATACCCTATATGGTCATCTTAGTTTGGCCGACCTGGCTAATATGCAGGAAGGCAAATACATCAGCAGGGGAGAACTGCTGGCACATTTTGGGGAGCCATCAGAAAACGGCGATTGGCCGCCCCACCTGCATTTCCAGGTTATTTCGGATATGAGGGTAGCAAAAGGAGATTACCCCGGAGTTTGTACCATCAGTGAAAAAGAAAAGTATTTACACAATTGTCCTGATGCGGATTTGATATTAAATATGATGCGGTATGTTTAATGAAAATTTACATTGCTGGGAAAAATAGAGCAGACACTGACTCCAATTAAAAAAACCAATCCTGCACTGAGCAGCAATCCTTTACCAATGTTCCTGCTGGAAGGTGAAATACATAAAATTAATCCAAAAAAAAAGTAAACGACACCTAATAGCAATCCCGTTAAACCAATACCCGTTGAGGCTTCCTTTGTCGTCAGTAAAATTAATAAAGCAATCACTGCATAGGCGGCAGAGCAGCCAATCATCGTATTTTTAAATGCTGGTTTCATATTGTTTAAATTAATTCATTCCGCCGCCAAAATTCATCTTACTGCAAATGGAATAACCGATTAATAACTCAATGCCCAATAACCCCAACACCAATCAGCAATAGATTTTTTCCATTCTGTTTCCTTGTTGTATTGTTTCTACCAATTTGAATAATGCGGACAATCATCAAAAAAAAGGGGCAACAATCAGTACAAATAAAATTTCCATTGTTATTAATTAAGCTGGTAACGCAGCTCTTTCCTGTTGCAACGTTTTTAAATAAGCTTCCTTGTCATCGCGATAAAATAAATTCATTGTTTCAAAAGGAATAATGCGGCCATCTTTATGTACAATATGTACGCAACTTTTTTTGATGGCCCGTACATCAAAATCGTATGCATCAATAAACCGCATGATAATGATACGAAATAAATTGTCATACCCCAAACCCGGCGCTTCAATTTGCGGCAAACAGCAAAGCAGTTGCTTCATGTTTTCTTCTACCCTGTCAACAGAAATGCCGGTGCTGAAAATATCAATCATCTTTTCTTTTAAAGCATCATCCTGTTCGTAAATAATGGTGTTGCGGCTGTTGTCTAATAGTTGCGCCGGATCAATATATCTTGTTAAAGGGAAAATTTGACCGGCTAATTTTAAGGCGTAGCCCATAACAAGCGCATCCGGGTTACAGGGCACCGGTATTAAATCATTGGGCTTAAAAATCGTTGTTTGATCCAGTATTTTCTGTCTTACATCCGTCAGCGTAATGCGGTCGGTTGCCGGGTTAAAGTTTTGGGTTCGTCCTGCAACCTGTGTAGGTTGAAACGTAACACCACGAACACATTTTTGCTGTAAAGCAAAGTCAATTATTTTACCAATCTCATCATCGTTTACGCCTTGCTGAAGCGTTACTACCAAAGTGGTGGAAAGATTCAGCGCATTTAAATTTTCCAGGGCTTTCATCCGCACTTCGGTTAAATCCTTGCCGCGTAATTGTTCTAATGCGGATGATTTAAAAGAATCAAATTGTAAATAAATTTCAAAGTCCGGGGCGTAAGTTGCCAGCTTTTTGGCAAACTCAATATCTTTTGCAATGCGTATACCATTGGTGTTTAACATTAAATGTTTGATGCGCTTTTGCTTTGCGATATCCATAATTGCAAAAAAATCCGGGTGCACGGTTGGCTCTCCGCCACTGATTTGAACCACATCCGGCGTGCCTTCATTGGCTACAATTATATCCAGCATTTTTTCTACTTCTTCAATGGTTCTGTGCCGTCCATAGTGCGGACTGCTCATAGCATAGCAGGTGGGGCATTGCAGGTTACAGCGGTCAGTGATTTCAATTACCGTAAGGCAGCTATGTTGCTCATGATCGGTACAAAGGCCGCAATCATAGGGGCAGCCATAATGAGTTTTAGTATTAAAATGCAAAGGTGTTTCCGAGGGTTTATTGTAATTGCGGATGTTTTTATAGTAAGCAATGTCTGTTGCAATCAATACCTTCTCAAAGCCATGCTCCCGGCAGTTTTTATGCATATACACATGGTCGTTTTCAAAAACAATTTTAGCATCTACCCTTCTTAAACAGGTGCTGCAAATGCTGAGGGTAAAATCATAATAAGTGTAGGGGCGTACCGGCATTTTTTTGTAATAATTTATTTAGATGAAGAAGGTAACGATAATAATAAAGTAATCCTGCAATGGCAGTTAACTGTATGGTAGATAAACCCACAATAATAATATCGGAAGGCTTTATAAATTCCTGCAAAAAACGGTACGCAAGGTACGCAATCATAAAAATTTTAAACCTGGCACCCTCGGCTAACAGGTATCTTTTTTCAATTTGTACCAGGCTAATCCAAAGCAAAATTAAAAATAGTATTTCGTACAAGCTTACCGGGTGGCGCAGTAGTCCGTCACCCAAATTCATTCCTGTAACAAATGTAGTAGGCGTGCCATAAGTTTCTTCGTAAATACCCATGCTGAAACAACCAACGCGGCCAATGATGAGTGCCAGTATGATCGGGTAGGTAAACAGATCCCCGCTGCTACGCTTTTCGCCGATTATTTTTTTTACGAATTCTACGCCCAACAAGCCCCCTAAAAAGCCACCTAATACAGTTTTGTTGGTGTAGATATATTGAAAGGTATTTTCGGCGGCAAATAATTCGTGGGGCTTTTCAAGGGAGCCTATCAGGCGGCTT
Organism: Chitinophagales bacterium; assembly: GCA_038210625.1. Taxonomy (GTDB): domain Bacteria; phylum Bacteroidota; class Bacteroidia; order Chitinophagales; family Chitinophagaceae; genus Ferruginibacter. Next base: position 29,415 of record JBBQWL010000001.1, read on the forward strand.
CCGATCAATGCTCCGAAAATGGCCGCGATCAATATCCATGTTCTTGCATTGGATTCGATCGTGTCCCCCTGCCGTTTTTTGAGTGATAAAAAATACCGGAAACCAATAAAAAAACCAGCAGCTTCCAGTACAGCATGTAGCGGCAGACTACTTTTTCCAAAATGAAATACTATCGGAAAATGCATGTTGTTGGTTTGGAGTTTGTGTTCTTCCCGTACAGGCCAGGCTACAGTGTTTTAAAAGCAATGATACTATTATTTGAACACAAAATTTAAATGGCTTTTCGTCTTATCCTCAAACTGTATTGGTATTGCGGTTGGCAATTTTGTAATAAATTTTATTCCCAAACCCTGTATTTAAGGTGTTGAAAATACCCGCAAAGAATACAAGCTGGCTTGGCGGTAAAGTGATCTGACTTAAATAAAGTTGAATTCCTTAAATAATGCACAACTTTTAACGTTGTACATTTGTTAGAATCACCGTGTAAAGCGCCTGAAATAGTAACTTTGCACCGCAAAAAGTAAACAATGGATATCAAAGCCGGCAAACTGTTAAGTGAAATCAACAGCCCTGATGACCTCAAAAAATTAAGCAAAGAACAATTGCACCTGGTTTGTGACGAACTGAGGCAATACATCATTGACGTTGTGAGTGTGCACGGTGGCCACTTCGCAGCCAGTTTAGGAGTGGTGGAACTGAGCGTTGCCCTGCATTATATCTTCAATACGCCGTACGACCAGCTGGTGTGGGATGTCGGTCACCAGGCTTATGGACATAAAATTCTGACCGGGCGCAGAGACCAGTTTCCAACGAACAGAAAATACCATGGCCTCAGTGGCTTTCCCAATAGAAGCGAAAGTGAATATGATACATTTGGCGTGGGGCATTCCTCCACCTCTATTAGCGCAGCATTGGGAATGGCAATGGCAAGCTATTATAAGGGCGAAAAAGATCGTCAGCACATTGCAGTGATAGGCGACGGCGCAATGACGGCTGGTTTGGCTTTTGAAGCCATGAACCATGCGGGCATCGCCAACAGTAACCTGTTGATTATTTTGAATGACAACTGCATGAGCATTGACCCTAACGTTGGTGCATTAAAGGAATACCTTACAGATATCACCACTTCGCATACGTACAACAAGGTAAAGGATGATGTATGGAACCTGCTTGGAAAATTGCCGGTTGGAAAAACATTTTCCCGGTCGATGGCCCAGAAGTTAACTGATGGGCTGAAAGGAATGGTAAGCAGCAGCGCCAATTTATTCGAAGCATTGAACCTACGCTATTTTGGCCCTATTGACGGGCATAATATTACTAAGCTGGTTGACACGCTGAACGATCTGAAAAATATTCCAGGACCCAAATTGCTGCACATTAAAACAGTAAAGGGCAAAGGATACGAGTTGGCAGAAAAAGACCAAACCAAATGGCATGCACCCGGCTTATTTGATAAAGTAACCGGTGAAATTCAGAAAAAGAAATTTGATATTCCGCAGGCACTTAAATACCAGGATGTATTTGGCTATACAATTATTGAGCTGGCAGAAATGAACGATAAAATTATGGGCATCACCCCTGCAATGCCAAGCGGATCTTCATTAAAATACATGATGGAAATAATGCCTGACCGTGCTTTTGACGTAGGCATTTGCGAACAGCACGCAGTCACCCTTAGTGCCGGTTTAGCAACACAGGGTATGCGGGTATTTTGTAATATTTATTCTTCCTTTATGCAACGGGCATATGATATGGTAGTGCATGATGTAGCCATTCAAAAACTACCGGTGGTGTTTTGCCTGGACAGGGCCGGCCTTGTAGGCGAAGATGGCGCTACACACCACGGCTGTTACGATATAGCTTACATGCGTTGTATACCCAATATGGTTATTAGTGCGCCGATGAATGAAAAGGAATTGCGCAACCTCATGTATACGTCTCAATTAGCAACTACTACCAATCCGTTTGTAATTCGCTACCCACGCGGCGAAGGCACCATGCCCGAATGGAAAACACCTTTTGAAGAAATTCAGATTGGTAAAGGAAGAAAATTAAAGGACGGCCAGGATGTAGCGATACTTTCTTTTGGCCATCCCGGCAATTTTGCCGCTGCAGCTATCCGTGATGTAAAAGCGGAAGGTATTAACCCGGCGCATTATGATATGCGTTTTGTTAAGCCCATTGATGAAGCATTGCTGCACGAAGTATTCAGCAAATACAATAAAATAATTACCATAGAAGACGGCACTGTAGTCGGCGGTTTTGGTTCAGCCGTACTGGAATTTATGAACGCCAATGGATATAAAGCCGATGTAAAAATTATGGGCATCCCTGACCGGTTAGTGGAGCATGGTTCTGTAAAGCAATTGTACGATGAAATTGGCCTGGACGCCAATGCGATTGCTACGGTACTAAGAGAAATGCTGAAAGATAAAGTGACTATTGCTCAAACTACTTTCCAGTAAAGCTTCTAGCTTAATAAGGTTAATAATTGTCAGCCAGGCACCTGTACTGCTATTTAGCTTCATTGGCGTCGCACTCTTGTACATTTTTCGTTATTGAACATTGCAGACGCTGTGTATAAGCTTACTCAAATTATTTTCTAGTAATAATAAAGTGATCCTGGCCTTTGCAAAATGCAGGCACAATCTCAATAAGGCTATCAAAATAAGCTCAGTGGAAAATAAGTGTTGGACCAATAAATTTTGCAATACGCAATACCGGGCGCTGCTACAAGTTACGCAACCGTAAAGTCCGGCAAAACTGTTTAACTTTGCATCTCACACCAATTACACAATGACAACAGAAACAAAACGACAAAAACAGGTGGCCGGGCTGATCAATGAAGAACTGAATGATATTTTTCGTCGCATGAGTATGACGATGATGGATGGCGGTATGATTTCCATCTCGTCTGTAAAAATTACACCCGATCTTTTTGAAGCAAGGGTTTACCTCAGCATGTTCCAGGTAAAAGATACACAGGCTGCCTTATTAAAATTTGAAGAAAAAAATAAAGAGATTCGTAAAGAACTGGGTACCCGGGTTCGCCACCAGTTGCGAAGCATTCCAGAGCTGAAATTTTTTATTGATGATACACTTGACTATGTTTTTAAAATGGAAGAGTTGTTTGAAAAAATAAAAAAAGAAGAAGGTACAGAAACAAAGCAAACGAATGAAGGCGAATAAAAATCACGATCAATTTATTAACTGCTAAATAATCCGCCGCGGCGGAGACAGGGTATGTATCTAACCTTTGCGTGGCGTTATTTTAAAGCAAAAAAAAGTGCCAATGCTATCAATATTATTTCCTGGGTAACGGTAGGGGTAATCACATTTGCCATCGCCTGCCAGATACTTGTGCTGAGTGTTTTTAATGGTTTTGAAGGATTGGTAAAATCATTGTACGCCTCATTTTATGCCGACATAAAAATTATTCCCACTAAAGGAAAAACATTTACACTTAACAACAACCAGCTTAAATTAATAAAACAACAGCCCGGCGTAGTGGCTGTTTCATTGATAGCCGAAGACAAGGCATTGCTGCAAAACGAAGACCTGCAAACAATAGTATTTCTTAAAGGAGTTGACAGTAATTACGAAAACGTAACGGGGGTGGCAGCCAAAACTTACCAGGGAAAGTTTAATACAGGTACCATTGACGAGCCGGGTTTAATTGTCGGTGCCGGAATACAAAATGCCGCTGCAGTCAATGTGGATGCTGCTTTCAAAGCATCAAACCTTACGCTTATCTTACCAAAAAAAGTAAAAGTCACCACCTCAGACCCAATGCAGTCTATCAGCGAGGGATCTGTAAAAGCAACTGGCGTATTTGCTATTCAGCAGGATTTTGATAATAAATATGCCATCACCAATATCGATTTTGTGAAACAGCAAATGGGGTTCGCCGCAGATGAATACAGCAGTGCTGAGATAAAAATCAATAGCCAGTTAAGTACAGCTAACATTCAAATGCAGCTGAATAACTTGCTGGGAACCAATTATACGGTACAAACAAAATATCAGCAGAACGCCAGCTTATACAACACCATGCGAATGGAAAAATGGATTATTTATGCCGTGCTCACGCTGATACTTTTTATTGCAGCTTTTAACATGGTGAGTGCATTAACTATGTTGGTGCTGGAAAAACAAAAAGATATCAGCGTATTGCAGAGTATGGGTGCTGATAAAAATATGATATTGAAAATTTTTCTTAGTGAGGGATTATTACTTGCAGGCATTGGGGCAGTAACGGGTATTTTGCTCGCACTAATTGTTTGCATGTTGCAGGTAAGTTTTAAAATAGTCAAATTACAGGGCGGCTCCTTTCTGATAGATTATTTTCCCGTACAGCTACAAGGTACAGATTTTGTATTGGTCGGTTTAACAGCAACACTGATCGCTTTTCTGGCTTCCTGGCTACCCGCCCGCAAAGCTGCGAGGCAAATGATTGAGTTGAGATAATGATCCAAAATAACAGGTACAAAAAAAGCTTCCCGGGCAGGAAGCTTTTTGCAAATATGTAAACCTCTACAAAAAAATGAGAGAGGTAAAAAATGATTAGTAATCTCCCATCGTTTCGGGTAGCTGCGCCAGTGCTTTTTGCAATTGTTCATCATTTGGAGCTATGCCATGCCATTCATGACTTCCTTCCATAAAATCAACTCCCTTACCCATTGAAGTTTTCATTAGAATCACAACAGGCTTTCCTTTTCCGGAAAGCGATTTTGCTTTCTGCAAAGCAGCTACAATTTCATCCATGTCATTTCCCTTATCCAGGTGAACAACTTCCCATCCAAAGGCGGTGAACTTACCGGCAAGATCACCCAGGCTCATTACTTTGTCTGTAGGTCCATCTATTTGCTGCCCGTTCCAGTCAATGGCCGCAATCAGGTTATCCACTTTTTTATGTGCAGCAAAAAGTATTGCTTCCCAGTTCTGTCCTTCATCCAGTTCTCCATCTCCGTGTAAAGAAAAAACGGTTGCCCCGTCATTGTTTAATTTTTTTGCCAGCGCTGCACCCAATGCCACACTCATGCCCTGGCCAAGGGAGCCACTCGCTATACGCACGCCGGGTAAATGTTCGTGGGTGGTGGGGTGCCCTTGTAAACGGCTGTTTAATTTTCTAAATGTGGCCAGTTCCTGTATGGGGAAATAGCCGCTTCTTGCCAAAACACTGTAAAAAACCGGTGAAATATGTCCGTTGCTTAAAAAAAACAAGTCTTCGCCTTCCCCGTTCATATCAAACGCGGGATTATGTTTCATAATGTCAAAATACAGGGCGGTTAAATAGTCTGCACATCCCAACGATCCTCCCGGGTGGCCACTTTGCACGGCATGAACCATCCTTACAATATCTCGTCTTACCTGGCTGGCTGTTTCTTTTAAATTGGTCATTTTTTAAATTTTTGTATGCAAACCTACTTCAATTAATATCATCTCCAAAGTAAAAAAAAATATGTATGAGCCCCATTAATAATAAGTTCATAATTTATGCGTTAATTTGCTTTAAAATTGTTCGGTTTAAAATTTATTTTTTTTAATCAGCCAATATAAGATTTACTATACATAAGATGTGCTTGTAAGTTGCTTGCTGTGTTCCGATAATTTTAGCCTTTATTAGGTATTTAATTGTAATCATTACCATATTAATCGTGCATGCATGGATAACATATTACTCAGTTTCGGCCTGGCATTCCTGATTACATTTTTCGCTATTCCCATTATTATTGAGGTGGCAAGGCGTAAAAAATTATTCGACGAACCTGACGAGCGAAAAGTTCACAAAATGGTTATCCCTACCCTGGGTGGTCTTGGAATTTTTGGTGGATTTATTTTAGCCACATTGATAGGTTCACCCGAAGGCAGTCACGAGTTACAGTACTTTGTTGCCTCAGCCATTGTAATTTTCTTTTTAGGCATCAAGGATGATATCTTAGTGCTTTCTGCTGCTAAAAAATTCATAGGTCAATTGATCGCGGCTGGCATCATTATTAAATTTGGCGGCGTTCAAATAGCCGATATGCACGGCTTTTTAGGCATCACCGCTATTCCTCCCATTGCCAGCATTTTATTAACCCTTTTTACTGTTATTGTAATAATTAATTCTTTTAATTTAATTGATGGTGTGGATGGATTGGCAGGGAGCCTTGGTTTATTAACGTCCCTTGTATTTGGTATCTACTTTTTTTATGCAGGCCAGTTGTTATACTCAGTAATGGCGCTGTCACTTGCAGGTAGCCTGGTTGGCTTTTTATTATATAACCATTCTCCGGCTAAAATATTTATGGGTGATACTGGTTCCTTACTTATTGGCCTTATTAATTCTATCCTTGTAATTAAATTTATCAACATTGCCGGCTCGCAGGCAGTACCGGTTCCATTAGAAGCAGCTCCCGCAATTGGGTTTGCCATATTAATTGTTCCGTTGTTTGATACCCTCAGGGTATTCGCTTTGCGTATTTTCAATAAGCGGTCACCCTTTAGCCCAGACAGAAACCACGTGCATCATTTTTTACTGCAGTTTGGCTTTAGTCACCGTAAAATAACACTCTTGTGCGTAGGCTCAAATATATGTTTGTTGTTAACAGCTTACTTTCTCCGCAGCTTCGGAACCACCGTGGTAGTTGGTGTATTAATGATTGTTTCCTGTGCCTTTACCGCTATTATTTATTATAGCAGGCCAAAAAATAAGGTTACAGAAGTAAAAGATATCAATACAAAACTGCCGGTTGTTAAGTATCGCAAAATAACACCCGTTATTCCCAATTCCGTAGAGGTAAATTAATTACTTTCTTTCACGCCCCATCATTTCTTTATTTGCTTATTGTTCTTTTCTTTAGTTTTGCATCCACTTAATTTTCTATTATATGTCAGAAGAATTAGAACTTGTTAAACTGGATACAGAATCCCTGATGAAAAAGGCGATTACACACCTTGAAACAGAACTTATAAAAATTCGTGCGGGCAAAGCCAACCCCAATATGCTGGATGGCATAGTTGCAGACTACTATGGTTCTCCAACACCAATTGCTCAAATAGCGAATGTCTCTGTGTTGGATGCCAGGACCATTTCTGTTCAGCCCTGGGAAAAGAAAATGCTGCAACCTATTGAACGGGCTATTATTGCCAGCAATATTGGAATTAACCCGCAAAATGATGGTAATTCCATCCGGCTTTTTTTACCACCGTTGACAGAAGAAAGAAGACGGGAACTGGTAAAAAGATGTAATGGTGAAGGTGAAAATGGAAAAGTTTCTATTCGCAACATCCGGAGGGATGCCATTGAACAAGTAAAAAAATTGCAAAAAGATGGCCTGAGTGAAGATGCTGCAAAAGATGCCGAAGCGGACATACAGGATAAAACCAACCGCTATATTGCGCTTATTGAAAAACACCTGGAGGCCAAAGAAAAAGAAATCATGGTTGTATAAACCTTTCATTTAAAAATAAAAAATGACGAAGCGGAATTTGTTCCATCCTTCGTCATTTTTTTATTCCTTAACCGGATATCAGTCTTATAAAAATTCCGGTAATACGTCAATTTCTTCCAGCAGTTTATTAAGGAGCGTAAATGCATATCCGTAGGCCCCGTTGGTAATTACCAGGTACGGAACCTGTAAGTTAATATTGTAACGGAGCGCCTGGCTTAATACCATGTTGTTCAGCTCTACATTCATTTCCTTGCATTCAACCAACATCCAGGGCTGCGTATTCTTATCATACACTACAATGTCAAAACGCTTCTTTACATCTCCGAGGTAAATTTCCTTTTCAACTGCAATCAATGCAGCCGGGTATTTTTTAACCTGTATTAAATACTGTAAAAAATTTTGCCTTACCCACTCTTCAGGTGTAAGTAAAACCCACTGTTTGCGCACTTCGTCAAATATCATTTCTCTACCCGGCTCCTGTTTAATTTTAGCCTGGTAAGCCGGGTATGTTATCTTTATCATCAGTTGTAAAAAATATATTTTGTACTTTTATCAATGGCAAATAAACGAATAAACCGATAAAACAAATAAATGAAAACAAAAGATGACATAGTAGAAAACTGGTTGCCACGATACACAGGTGAAAAGCTCGAAAACTTTGGCGAATACATTTTACTTACTAATTTTTCTAATTATGTTTCCATGTTTGCCAAATGGAATAAAGTAAAAATTATAGGGGCAGACAGGCCAATGCAATGTGCCACGGCGGGTAATATTACCATCATTAATTTTGGAATGGGTAGCCCGGGCGCAGCTACCGTAATGGATTTGCTTACTGCTGTTAAACCCAAAGCAGTCTTGTTTTTAGGCAAATGTGGAGGGTTGAAAAAGCGCAATAAAATCGGTGACCTCATTTTACCCATTGCGGCTTTAAGGGGCGAGGGAACCAGCAATGATTATTTTCCGCCGGAAGTGCCAGCCTTGCCGGCGTTTATGCTGCAAAAAGCTATTTCAACAACCATCAGAGATTACGCATGCGATTACTGGACAGGTACGGTATACACTACTAACCGACGCGTTTGGGAACATGATGAAGTATTTAAAGAATACCTGCAAAAAGTGAGAGCCTACGCCATTGATATGGAAACTGCCACTATTTTTACGGTAGGATTTTATAATAAAATTTCAACCGGTGCCTTGCTGTTGGTGAGTGACAGTCCCATGGTTCCCGAGGGAGTAAAAACAGAAGACAGTGATAAAAAAGTTACTTCTGAATTTGTGGAGCGTCATTTGAAAATTGGCATAGATTCTTTAAAGCAATTGATGAATAACGGGCTTACTGTGCGACATCTGCAATTTTAAAAACAAATTGGTCCAAAAATTTTTTTATTGATCGGCATTGTTGGCCGTCCGTACCGGAACGGACGGGCGTCGCCACTTGTACTTTTATCTCTATAGCAACGGTTGCATTTAGTTCAATGCATATTTAATTTTCAGTTCATAATAATTTTCAATGGCTTCTATATATTCTTACCAGCAACTTTACACATTCTCAAAAGATATTTTTTTACAAATAGGCTGTAGTGAAAGCAATGCAGCAACCGCCGCAAAAGTGTTGTTGTCGGCAGATTTACGTGGTGTAGACAGTCATGGCATCGCCCGCTTAACAGGCTATATCCGACTTTGGGAGGTTAATCGCATCAATGCTAACCCAGCCATCACAATTGTTCATGAAACGCCTTCTACGGCCACAGTAGATGGCGACAAGGGACTTGGGCTGGTGGTAGCTCCGGCTGCCATGCAAATAGCCATCAACAAGGCTACCAATGTGGGTACAGGTTGGGTGAGTGTAAAGAACAGTAATCATTTTGGCATTGCAGGCGTACATGCCATGATGGCCCTGGAAAATGATATGATTGGTATTGCGATGACCAATGCGTCGCCGCTGGTGGCACCAACTTTTTCCGTAGAAAGATTGCTGGGGACCAATCCTATCGCAGTAGCTATACCTGCAGGTAACGAAGTTCCCTTTGTGGCTGATTTTGCAACAACAACTGCAGCTAACGGAAAACTCGAAATACTCCAGCGAAAGAATGCGCCAACACCCGCTGGCTGGGTTCAAACCAAAACAGGAGAACCGAGCACAGATGCTGCTGAAGTAAGAAACGGCGGGGCCTTGTTACCATTGGGAGGAGATAAAGAACACGGCAGCCACAAGGGATATATGCTTGGCAGTATTGTAGATATTTTTTCTGCCATTTTAAGTGGCGCCAACTATGGTCCCTGGGTGCCGCCTTTTCCTGCTTATGTACCCATGCCCGAAAATATGCCGGGTGAAGGAATCGGACATTTTTTTGGCGCTATGCGCATTGATGCCTTTCGCCCTGCCGCTGATTTTAAACAACATATGGACCAATGGATACAGCGTTTCAGTGCCGCCAAAACTATTGCCGGCGAACAAAAGGTAGTAATACCGGGCGAACCGGAAACAGCCATAGAAAAAGAACGTCTGCAAAATGGCATACCGTTACAGGCATCAATAGTAAATGAGCTGGAAGAGCTTGCTAAAAAATTCAACCTGGCGTTATAACATTTCAGGAAAAATTATCCTTATAAACTCACGCTGATTATATTTGCATCCAATTTAAAATTTACGGTAATGAAAATAATGAAGTTTGGTGGTACCAGCGTAGGAAAGCCAGAGCGGATGCATGAAGTAGCAAAACTGATAACAAAAGATGCAGAGTCTAAGATCGTGGTTTTATCAGCGCTGAGTGGCACTACCAATTCCCTGGTAGAAATAAGCAATTCACTGGCAGTCGGTGACAGAAATCTTGCCAAACAACAAATTGAAACCTTACAGGCGCATTATCATACTTTCATCGGCCAACTGGTGAAAACAGCAGTGGCACTTGCAAGTGCAAAAAATATTGTTACCGAGCATTTTGAATTTTTAAACATCATTTTAAAGATTTCTTTCAGCGAAGCGCTGAACAAAGATATCCTGGCACAGGGAGAGTTGCTGAGCACCAAATTATTTTCGGTTTATTTAACGGAGCAGGAAATTGACCATGCCCTGATTCCTGCATTGGATTTTATGGCAATTGACAGCGACGATGAACCCCAGGTAGCGAGCATAAAGACGAAATTGGAGCAGGTGTTAGGGCGACTGAAAGAAAAAAAGATATTTATTACACAAGGGTTTATTTGCCGCAACGCAAAGGGTGAAGTAGACAACTTAAAAAGGGGAGGAAGCGATTACAGCGCATCGCTAATAGCGGCTGCAGTCAATGCATCTGTGTGTGAGATATGGACAGATATTGATGGTATGCACAACAACGACCCCAGGGTGGTAAAGAAAACAGTGGCAATAGAGCAAATGAGTTTTGATGAAGCTGCGGAGCTGGCTTATTTTGGGGCTAAAATTTTACATCCGGCAAGCATCTGGCCTGCCCAATTTTATAAAGTGCCGGTTAAACTATTAAACACCATGCAGCCGGATGCAAAAGGTACTTTAATAACAGAACTGGCGGGTAGTGTAGGTGTAAAAGCAATCGCCGCGAAAGATGGTATTACCGCGATAAAAATCAAGAGCAGCCGCATGTTATTGGCCTATGGTTTTTTAAGAAAAATATTCGAGGTGTTTGAAAAGCACCGCACTTCAATTGATATGATCACTACCTCAGAGGTAGGGGTATCACTTACCATTGACAGCGATAGCAGCCTGCCTGCTATTATCCAGGAACTGGAACCGTTTGGTACTGTAGAAATCGATACTGATCAAACTATTGTTTCTATCGTTGGCAATGAAATTACAGAGACCAAAGATGTAATGGAACAGATTTTTAAATCGTTGAGTGGCATTCCTATCCGCATGGTAAGCTATGGCGGCAGCAGTCATAATATCTCTATCCTGATTCCGAAAAATTTTAAAGTGCAGACGCTGCAATTATTGAATACAGGGTTATTTGGGCTGGAGTAATTAAAATGCTATTCCTATTCTTTTATAAATAAAACTCATCAGCCAGGCGGGACCAATCAACAAAAATTGCAGGTCTTTAAAAAAGGAAGGTTTCTTTCCCTCTATCTTGTGCCCATAAAACTGTCCAATCCAGGCAGCAATAAATATTACCGCGGAAAAAGCCCAAAGCGGCATAAAAAATTTTAGCTCAATTAAATGGCATAAAAGCAGGCAAATTGAGCCAAATAAAAACATGCCAATCCAAAGGGTTTTGCTTAACAGGAAGTAATAAAAAATGATTAGTACAAATGCAATCAAAGCTATATTCACCCTGTGACCCGTTATTTCAAAAGGAAGTTTAATACTATACAAAAATCCAACGATTGAGAAAAAAATGGCGGGTACGCATATCCAATGAATGGTTTTGTTGGTATCGTTTTGATGGCTCTCTCCATATTCAGACAGCCATTGCTGTATGTTCGTCATGGCATCGTTTTTAGTATCTCAAGTTAATTCATCCTGTCCACAATTCGAAGTAGTGCTTCGCAGCATGCGATAAAGTGACTCTAAATAATTTATTTTAAAAGAGATGCAACTTTTGGTAGTAACTGGGTGTCTTAGCATTGGTTTTTCATAGGATATTGGATTTAAAACGGGGAGAGATTTTTATCTCACCCCTTTATTTTTTTATCAACTTCACGCCGTAAAGATTGCTTCAAAAAATACGTTTCAAAAAAATGTTATCCTTCCTGGTTAAAGTGGTGAATTGTTGCAATCAGTTTTAAGAGAGCAGAAATTAAAAAACAACTCCGGAAATTAAAGCGCAATTTTTGGCACAAAAAAAAGCCGCAACATTTGGCAGCTTTTTTTAAAAATCAGGTCATTTCTAAACAATCAGCATGGCGTCGCCATAACTGAAGAAACGGTATTTATCTTTAATGGCTTTTTTATAAGCTTCCATCACCACATCATAACCGGCAAAAGCGCAAGTCATAATTAACAGGCTTGTTTTTGGAAGATGAAAGTTGGTAACCAATGCATCTGCAATAGAAAAATTATAAGGCGGATGAATAAACATATTCGTCCAGCCTTCTGAAGGCTTTAATAATTTTTGAGCGGTAAAAGATGATTCCATCGCCCTCATGGTAGTAGTACCAACAGAGCAAATTCTTCTGCCATCTGTTTTAGCTTTATTTACAATGCTGCAGGCTGTTTCGTCAATGCCATAATATTCAGCATCCATTTTATGTTTACTAAGGTCTTCCACTTCAATTGGGCGAAAAGTGCCAAGGCCGGTATGAAGGGTTACTTCTGCAAAACGAAGCCCTTTAATTTCCAGTCTTTTTATTAGTTCTTTACTAAAGTGTAAACCTGCAGTAGGTGCGGCAACAGCTCCTTCATGTTTTGCATAAACTGTCTGGTAACGTTCTTTATCTTCTTCATCCGGCTTTCGCTTAATGTATTTTGGTAAAGGAGTTTCACCCATAAAATCCAGCATAGTTCTAAATTCTTCCTCCGTGCCATCCCATAAAAAACGGATAGTGCGACCGCGGCTGGTTGTGTTATCAATTACTTCAGCAACCAGTTCGTCATTTTCACCAAAATATAATTTATTGCCAACACGTATTTTACGGGCAGGGTCAACAATTACATCCCACAAGCGGTTGGGTTTATTTAATTCTCTTAATAAAAATACTTCAATCTTGGCACCTGTTTTTTCTTTGCGGCCATACATGCGGGCAGGAAATACCTTAGTGTTATTTACCACCATTACATCCTTGTCGTCAAAGTATTCAATAATATCACGGAAGTTTCTGTTTTCAATTTCCCCGGTTTTGCGGTGGATTACCATCATCCGGCTGTCTTCTCTTCTTTTGGTTGGGTTTTGGGCAATAAGGTTTAATGGAAGGTCGAATCGGAACTGACTTAATTTCATATTGATCAATAAATTTTTGAATGATAACCAGCCCTGGTACTGTAGTGATTACAGAGATATGTAGCCATTGAAAGGCACTTATCATGTTACGGCATGATTTTAAGAGTGCAAAGCTACTGCTTTTTAAGGAATATACTTTAAGTTTTATGGAAACCAAAGCGGCACACCATCTGATTATTTTAATTAGTTAAATATGTCTTTATATTTTGTAAAATGTGCTATTCTGCTCAACTTTATAACAATGGGAAAATTTAATACAAAAACGATGTGTTGCAGTAGCAGAAAAGTGGCGTTGATAATAGTAGCAGTACTGTGCAGTTTGCAGGGGATCAGTCAAAAAAGCACCACCAATAAATATCCCAGCCTGTTTTGGGAAATTACCGGAAATGGGTTAAAAAAGCCTTCCTATCTTTTTGGTACCATGCATGTGAGTAATAAAATGGTATTTCATTTAAGCGACTCTTTTTACTATGCCATGAAAAATGTAGATGCGGTAGCGCTTGAATTAAACCCGGATGTATGGCAGGGCCAAATGGTTAACCTGGATAAGTTGAAACAGAACTACTCCAATTATGTAAAAGCACCAGGCGATGATTTACTAACCGAGAATTCTTTCCGTATTAAGCCTTATGATGACGAATTAAAAATAGCACTTAGCACAGAGCCAACTGTTGTAAATAATTTGCTGTACCGCAGTTACAAAGCCAGGGAAGATTTTGAAGAAAATACTTTTCTTGACATGTATATTTTTCAAACCGGTAAAAAAATGGGCAAACGTTCTGCGGGCGTGGAAGATTTTTATGAAACGGAAAAAATAGTGCTGCAGGCCTATGCGGATATGGCGACAGAAAAAAATAAAAAGCAGATTGACACAGACGGCGAATCCATGGGAGATATCACCAAGAAAATACAGGAAGCCTATCGTCGCGGTGATCTGGATTTGATGGATTCCCTGGACATCATGACAGAAAGATCAATCGCTTTCAGAGAAAATTTTTTATACAAACGCAACGAAGTGCAGGCCAACTCCATTGATACCATCATAAAAAAAAGTAGCCTTTTTGTTGGCGTTGGTGCTGCACATTTGCCAGGCGCCAGGGGCGTGATTGAATTGCTGCGCAAAATGGGTTACCATTTGCGGCCGATAAAAATGACCGACAGAGACGCCGCAAAAAAAGAAGAAACTGATAAATTAAAAGTGCCGGTGGTATTTGCGGAAAGGCAGGCAGATGATGGATTTTACACTGTTGATATGCCCGGCCCCCTCTTTAAAATGACGGATGAATTCCAGGGACTGGATAGAAGACAATATTCTGATATGAGCAACGGCAGTTACTATTTGGTAACGAGGATAAATACGCACGCTGGTTTTATTGGGCAAAATGAAGAACAGGTAATGAAGAAAGTGGACAGTATGCTGTATGAAAATATACCGGGGAAAATTGTAAAAAAACTGGCTATAGAAAAAAGTGGCTACCACGGATTTGATATAACTAATAAAACAAGAACCGGTGATTTGCAACGGTATAATATTTTTATAACCCCATTCGAAATACTGGTGTTTAAAATGAGTGGAAAGGAAAACTATGTGGACGGCGAAGAAGCCAATCATTTCTTTTCCTCCATCCGTCTAAAAAAGATGGGCGACAAACCTATAGTTTATACTCCCCGGCAGGGAGGATTTTCCGTTAAAATGGTACACGAACCCAAAGAAAGTGTTGATGGTAGCAACAGTGATGGTATTGATAGATGGGAATATGAAGCTACAGATAAAACAACCGGTGATGCCTACCTTATTTTGAAAAAAATGGTATACAATTTTAAGTTCCTGGATGAAGATACATTTGACTTGAAATTGGTAGAAGAGTCTTTTCGTTCGCCGGATTTTTTTTCAAAACAATTGCAGCGGCGCATTGGTTCTTTTAATGGCTACCCCATGCTTGATGTAAAAGAAAAATTAAAAGATGGCAGTTTTGTTACCGCCAGGTATATCATAAAAGGGCCGCAATATTTTGTAATTGCCGCCAGGACCAAAAATGAAAAAAGAGATTTTAGTGACTATGTAAATTCTTTCCGTTTTGCCCCTTATAACTATTCATCTCCTAAAGTATATACAGATACTTTTATGCATTTCATTGCCACAACACCGGTTGCTCCTGATTTTGATGAAAGCTACCGTGCCAAGCTGGAAAAGGTTACAAAAGAAGTTGCAGGCAGCAGAAGATACGCCAATTACAATGCTTACTGGCCTAAAGCCCGTAATGCGGTTTTTACAAGTGATTCCACAGGGGAAATGATAGGGGTTTCCATTCAGCCGTATCCTAAATATTTTTATGTAAAGGATTCTGCCAAATTCTGGACAGATGAACTGAAAAAGTATACAGAAAAAAGTGATTTATTACTGTACAGTAAAGATTCGTTTTTATCAGGTAACGATACGAGGGGCTTATACTTTGTACTAAGAGACTCCGGATCATCCCGAACCATCAACCGGCTGAGCCTTTTAAAGGGAAATTATCTTTTTAACCTGGCCACTATGGGAGATACAATGAACCTGCAAAGTAGTTTTATTCATACTTTTTTTACAAAATTTGAGGCCGAAAAAAAAGCGGGCCGAAACATATTTACTGATCGCCTTGACAGTTTTTTTACTGATCTTTTTAGTAAAGACAGTTCTATTCACGCAAAGGCAGTGCAGGATTTAAGCAATGTGTATTATGGAGAAAAAGGGGTGCCCAAAATAATGAATGCGCTGGAAAAATTGTCTTCTAAAGACAACGATTATTTAACGGTTAAAACCAAATTAATTGCCGAACTGGGCTATATTAAAGATTCATCTAAACCCCTTGTGGTGGAGCATCTTAAAGAGATATATGAACAAACAATCGATACCAGTATTTTTCAGAATGAAGTAATTGAAGCGTTGGCAAGGCATAAAACCACAAAATCAATTCAACTTTTTAAAGAACTTATTTTGCGGGATCCTGCGGTTTTTGAGCGAGCATATGGATACACTAATTTGTTTGAAAAGTTAGAAGATTCGTTGCAGCTGGCAACTTCATTGTATCCTGAAATCCTGCAGCTAACTTCTTTGGAAGATTATAAAGAACCTGTGACATCCCTGCTCGTTAAGCTGGTTGATAGCGGTTTTATTAAAGCGGCGCAATACAGCAGTTTTTTTAACAAGATTTACTTTGATGCAAAAATAGCTTTGAAAAAGCAACAGGGTAAGGAAGAGAAAAAAATGGCTGATAACAAAATGAAAGAGGATGGCGATTATGACAATGAAATGATACCAATAAAAAGCTATTCAGCTAACAGCAACAATAACGAAGCGCTGGATAACTATGCCACTTTATTGATTCCTTTTTATGACAGCAATGCTACGGTTCCTAAATTTTTTGATAAACTGCTCCGTTCCAGGGAAGATGATATTGTAATGAATGCCGCTATACTACTGCTGCGTAACAAAAAGCCAATTGCTGATAGCATACTTACTGCATTGGCTGCCAAAGACCGCACAAGAGGCTTACTGTTTGAAAAAATGGAAAATATAAACCGCCTTGATAAATTTCCATTGCAGTACAAAAAACAACTGGCAATGGCACGCAGTTTTTTGGTGGCAGATAAAAACTATGCTTCCCTTGATAGTATTGTTTTTGTGGCGAAACAAATTACGGCATACGATAAAAAGCGGGGGAATGTTTATTTTTTTAAGTACCGGGTAAAAAAACAAGATGATTGGAAAATTGGTATCAGCGGCCTGCAGCCGGAGAACATAAAAGAAGTTAGCAGCAATGATAAATTGTCTTTTATGACGGATAAAAAGATTAAGGAGGATACACCGGTAATGGAACAGTTTCAGGAACAGCTAAAAAAAATCCTATTTAATTTTCATAAGAGTGCACGCAATTTTTTTGAGGCAGATGCAAATGGTTATCGCTTTAAAAGAAGAATGAATGAAGAAGATTAAGCAGGCTATCCAGTAGCGGATGATGGACTAAAAAGCGATTGACTTTCCGGGTATAGCTGTTATCAATTTTTTGGTATAGTCATTTTGAGGATTGAAGTACACTTCATCAGCTGGGCCTTGCTCCACAATTTTTCCTTTATTCATTACCAGTATACGATCGCTGATGTAACGCACTACAGAAAGATCGTGCGATATAAAAATAGCAGTAAAACCAAATTCCTTTTTAAGATCATTTAATAAATTTAATACCTGCGCCTGAACACTTACATCCAGCGCACTTACACTTTCATCGAAAATTAAAAATGAAGGGTTTAAAACCAATGCCCGGGCAATACAAATGCGTTGCCTTTGCCCGCCACTGAACTGATGTGGATAGCGGTTAAAATGTTCCGCGGTTAGATTTACTTTTTCAAGTAAATCTATTGCTCTTTCCTTACGCTGACCTTTGCTGTTTAAAATGCCATGTACAGTCATTGGCTCTGTCATTGCAGATCCAATTGTTAACCTTGGATTTAGCGAGCCGTAGGGATCCTGGAAAACCATTTGTAACTCCTTTCTTAAAGGCTGCAATTCTTTTGATGATAATGTTGCCAGGTTTGACCCATTCAAAATAATGCTGCCGGATGTTATGGAAGTCAGTTGCAAAATGGCTCTACCCAGTGTTGTTTTGCCACAGCCACTTTCTCCTACTAATCCCAACGTTTCGCCTTTGCGCACAGTAAAGCTTACATCATCTACAGCTTTAAAAGGTGGAAAGGACTTACCAAATAAAAATGACTGTTTGCCATTGTAATGAACGCTCAGTTTTTCAACCTTTAAAACCTCGTTCAATTCAGCTTTGTCAACATCTATATTATCGCTTTTAAACCAGGTTGTAACCTCATTAATTTCCGAAGTAATAACTGGTTTTGTTGGCATTGCGTAATTGTTTTCGTTACCTTCCAAAAAATCACTTACCACAGGTAGTTTTGCGCCACGATTGTGAAGAGCCGGCCTACAGGCCAATAAAGCTTTTGTATAAGGTTGCTTCGGATGCTGCAATACTTCTTTTGTTTTACCCTGTTCAACAATTTGCCCTTTGTACAATACCAAAATAGTGTCAGCAATATCGGCTACTAGGCCGAGGTCGTGCGTAATAAAAACTACTCCCATGCCGGTTTGATGCTGCAATTTTTTTATCAGCTGCAGTATTGTTTTTTGAACGGTTACATCCAGTGCGGTTGTTGGCTCGTCGGCTATTAAAAGAGCAGGATTACAACTCATCGCCATGGCGATCATCACCCGTTGCTTTTGTCCACCACTTAGCTGGTGCGGATAGCGGTCAATTAATTCTACAGGATTTGGAAGATCAGTCTGTGTAAAAAGTTCAATGGTTTTTTGCCTGGCTTCGCGGGAAGATAGGTGCTTGTGTAACTGAAGAGACTCCATTACTTGCCGCCCACAGGTAATAACCGGGTTCAACGATGTCATAGGTTCCTGGAAGATCATAGCAATGTCTTTCCCACGAATCGCATTCATTTGCCTGCCGCTTGTTTTCAGTAAGTCAACAGGCTCATGATTTTTCGGCGCAAATAACAATTCACCTTTTACCAGGGCTTGCTGAGGAAGCAATTGCAATAATGACAAAGCGGTAACAGATTTACCTGAACCAGACTCGCCCACAATGGCCAGTATTTCGCCCGAATGAACAGTAAATGAGATGTTGTGAACCGCACTATTTACAGCTTTTCCGGAGGTAAAACCAATGGATAAATTTTGTACCTGTAAAAGTGGATGGGTCATACCGGTTAAAATTAGCAAATAACATTTAATTGCTGATGACCGATTGTGGTGTGTTATCGCCCGAAAGATGATTTTGCCGTCACTTACAACTGCGAGGGAATTGTAATTTAAAAATAGGAATGCCTGCACAGGCATCATATTGATACAGAAAAAATGATTTTCCCTAAATTTGCAATCCGGTTCTGTAACCGGTAACCTAATAAAAGTAAAAGTAAGACCATGGGAAGAATATTTGAAGTACGGAAAAGTTCCATGTTTGCCCGCTGGGACAAGATGGCGAAGAACTTTACCCGCATTGGAAAAGAGATTGTTATTGCGGTAAAAGCCGGCGGACCAGACCCCAATGGCAATGCGGCCTTAAGGAGGTGTTATCAAAACGCCCGAAGCGTGGGAATGCCAAAGGATAGGGTAGAGGCGGCTATCAAAAGAGCCATGGGAAAAGAAATGGTGCATTATGATGAAATTTTGTATGAAGGATATGCGCCTCATGGTATTGCTATATTGGTAGAGACTGCAACTGATAACCCTACAAGAACCGTTGCTAATGTAAGAATGCATTTCACCAAAAGTGGCGGAAGTTTAGGCACCAGCGGTAGTGTTGCATTTACGTTCAACCGCCTTGGAGAATTTAAAATTAAGAATACAGGATTAAATATAGAAGACCTGGAATTGGAACTGATTGATTACGGATTGGAAGAAATTGGCGAAGACAGTGAAGGGAATATTGTTATCCGCACAACTTTTACTGAATTTGGCCATATGGCAAAGGCATTAGAAGAAAAAAGGATTGAAGTGCTCACCGCGGAATTAACGAGGATACCAATGAATACAACGGAGCTAAGCGAAGAAGCTGCCCAGGACGTGTTTAAGTTAGTTGATAAACTAGAACAGGATGAAGATGTACAAAAAGTATATCACAACATGAAATAGTTATAGGATAGCTAGCCTGTTGATGGCCTGATTTATTTGTTAATGATTGTTGTTGTGTGTAAGCACAAGTTTTTCGATAGAAAGAATTAGCCATTAATAAACAGCTACTAAATTGTGATTTCTCCCTTCATATAAAATACGCATTGACCACTTATGGTTATCCTTTCGGTGCTTACCTGTTCGCACCACAATTCGCCGCCGCGTTTGGATAGCTGCAAAGCGTGCAATTGATTTTTACCCAGCTTTTCGCTCCAGAAGGGAATTAATTGAGCATGCGCAGAACCGGTAACAGGGTCTTCATTAATGCCAGCACCGGGGGCAAAAAATCTTGAAACAAAATCAGCTTTTTTTCCCGGAGCTGTGATGATCATTTTATCAAAATGCTTTTTCATTAAGGTAAAATCGGGTACACAATTTTTTACATCGTCTTCTGTTTCCAACTCTACTAAAATGTCCCTATGTTTATAGACGCCTGTAATGATTGCACCGCCCAATATTTCATTTAAAGCATCATCATATAATTCCAGTCTTTCAGGTTTCCAGCTGGGAAAATCCATCGTAATCAGGTCGTCTTTTTTAGTGATGGAAAGAATACCGCTTTTAGAATTAAACCGTAACACCTTTTTATCAAACCCCAGTATTGAAAACAATACATAAGCGCTTGCCAGTGTAGCATGACCGCAAAGATTGATTTCCACTTCCGGTGTAAACCACCGGATATCATAATCCGCATCTGAGGTAGTAGAGGGAACAAAAAAAACGGTTTCAGACAAATTATTTTCCAGTGCAATGTGCTGCATCAATCCATCATTCAGCCATTGCTGCAACGGGATAACAGCCGCCGGATTTCCGGAAAAAAGCCGGTTGGCAAAAGCATCCACCTGGTATAGGTTTAATTTCATAACAGCAGATAGTACAATTTAAAATAGCTCTAAAGATTATTCGGCCATCATTTGCTTTACCACCCTTACTACATCTTCCATATTAGGTTTGCTGAAGTAGTCGCCATCACTTGCATAAGATGGACGATGGTCTTGCGCCGTAATTGTTTTGGGAGCAACATCCAGGTATTTATAGCCACCCTGTTCTTCCAGTACTTTATTAAACATAAAAGCAGCAGCGCCGCCGGGCACATCTTCATCAACAAATAAAATGCGATTGGTTTTTTGCAGCGATTTAACAATGGCATGATGGATATCGAATGGCAACAGGGTTTGCACATCCATTACCTCGCAACTAATACCCAGCTTATTGAGTGCATTTACTGCATCGAGCACGATACGCAATGTAGACCCGTAAGTAACAATGGTAACATCATTGCCTTCATGTACTATTTCAGGTATACCAAGGGGGACTGTAAAGGCAAGTAAATTATCGGGTAATTTTTCTTTAAGACGATAGCCGTTTAAGCATTCAATCATCAGGGCCGGATCATTGCTTTGCATTAGCGTGTTGTACATACCAGCAGCCTGTACCATATTTCGGGGCACACATATGTAAATGCCGCGTAAAGAATTTATGATCATGCCCATGGGTGAACCACTGTGCCAGATGCCTTCCAACCGATGGCCGCGGGTGCGGATGATCATGGGACAACTTTGCTGACCGGCGGTACGAAAATGCGTGGTGGCCAAATCATCACTTAATGTTTGCAAACCGTACAACATGTAATCAATGTACTGAATTTCCGCTATGGGTCGCAAGCCCCTTAATGCCAGGCCAATACCCTGGCCCATTATTGAAAGCTCCCTGATACCAGTATCGAATATGCGTTGATCTCCATATTTTGCCTGTAGCCCGCTGAAGCCCTGGTTTACATCTCCAATAAATCCCAGGTCTTCGCCAAAGGCGGTTACTTTGTCGTTGCTGGAAAACAATGCATCAAAATAATGATTCAGTACTTCATAACCATTCACAATTTTCGCATCTTCTGAATAGTATGGATTGATTACGGTAACATTTAAAGCAGATTTAGGGCCTTCGTTATACAAAAAGGAATTATACAATTTTGCGTTATCGTTTCTAAGCTGCTTATAATGATTATTCAGTTCCTCGGTACCCGGATTATTGCCTGCTACATCAAGCGCAGTAGCCATTGCTTTCAAAATTTCTCTCCGCAGAGGTTCTTTGTTATTATTCAATTCCAGCATAATATTGCTTACTTCCGCACCTTTTTCCGCATTTAGCTTTTGCGAAAGCGTGCTGAGTAAAGGAAGGCATTCTGCAACCTGTTGTTTTATTGGGGCAATATATTTTTCCCATGCTTTTTGTTTACTTTCTTTAATAAACAATTTTGCATTTATTTCAATTTCGTATAGTTCGTTTTCTTCTGCGAGCGCATTTGCCAAAATCCATTCCCGCATTTGCTTAATGCAATCCCATTCTTTTTCCCAGGCAAGTCTTTCTGGTTTTTTATATCGTTCATGACTGCCAGAAGTTGAGTGTCCCTGGGGTTGTGTTATTTCTTCTACATGAAAAATGGCAGGTATATGCGTGTCCCTTATTTTCTGAATCGCTGGTTCAAAAACTTCACACATGCCGGCGTAATCCCAGCCTTTCAATTTGTAAATATCAAGCCCATTGGTTCCCTCTGTTTTTTGCATTCCCCTTAAGGCAGTAGAAATAGAGCCCTTAGTGGTTTGTAAATGTTTTGGAACAGAAATGCCATATCCGTCATCCCAAATAAAAATGGCCAGCGGTACCTGCATAACTCCGGCTGCATTTACTACTTCCCAAAAATGTCCTTCGCTGGTGGAGGCATCTCCAATGGTACAAAAACACACTTCGTTGCCATTGTCACTTAGATTACGGTGTTGTTTAAAGGTATCTACGTTTCTGAATAATTTTGAAGCCAGTGCCAGTCCTAATGCACGGGGCATTTGACCTGCTGTAGGGGCCATATCGCTGCTGCTATTTTTTATATTGGCAAGATCCAGCCATTCGCCGTTTTCATCCGCATTCTTTGTAGCAAAGTGAGCGTTCATCTGGCGTCCTGCACTGAAGGGATCATTATTTATATCGGGATCTGCAAATAATTGGGCGAAATATTGCTCTACAGTAGCCATGCCTGCGGCAAACATAAAAGTTTGGTCACGATAATACCCAGCCCTGAAATCACCCGCTTTAAAAAACTTGGCCATCGCTACCTGCGCCACTTCTTTTCCGTCGCCAAAAATGCCAAATTTAGCCTTGCCCGTAAGCACTTCCTTTCTTCCCATCAGGCTTGTTTCCCTGCTTTCGCAGCTAATACGGTAATCTTTCAGCACTTCATTCCGGAAATGATCAAAACTTAACTTTTCCTGCAATGCAGTATCATTGGTATTTACTGTATCCATTCAACAAATGTAAAATAATACTTGTGATGATTGTTAAAAAAAACATAACCCCCTTACAATTTGTAATGGTTTTAATCGTTTTTGTATCTTTGGATCAATATTTGAAAACCTATACGTCAAATGAAAAAAGTATTTACACTCTCTGTTGTTTGTTTTGCTGCACTTTGTTTGCATGCGCAGTCAACAGATGTAGCAAAAAATACTTCTAAACAACCGGCATCTGTGCCCGGTGCAACTACTGTACCAGCGGAAGTTTTAAGTTTAAAAGAAACAACGTTTGACTTTGGTAAAATCCCACAGGGCAGACCCGTTACGCATGTTTTTGACGTGATTAACAATGGAAAAGATTCTTTAAAGATCAGCAATGTTCAGGCGAGTTGTGGTTGCACTACACCTGACTGGGATAGAAATAAAGTACAGGCTCCTAAAGAAAAAACTGCCATTACAGTTGGTTATAATGCGGCAAGTGAAGGAACGTTTACAAAAATTATTACGATCACTTATAACGGAACGGAAACCAAACAAATAACCATTACAGGAGAGGTTTGGAAAACACCAGCTACTTCTGCACCTGAAAATAAAGACTTAGGAAGTTTAAAAGATTTATAATTTAAAAAACAATTCAAAAAAAATATCATGAAAACATTTTTATTATCCGCAGCTGTGCTTGCGATGACGTCAACAGTATTTGCGCAACCACAGGCCAAAAAGGTAGCTGATGTTGCAAAATTTACGAATGAAACAATTGACTTTGGAAAAATAAAGCAAAGTGTACCGGCTAAAGGTACTTTTACAGTTACAAACATAAGTAATGCACCTTTGATTATTGAGCAGGCGAATCCGACTTGCGGTTGTACTATTTCTGATTATACTAAAGAACCAATTGCGCCGGGCAAAACAGGCGTAATTAATGCTACTTACAACGCAGCGAATGCAGGGCATTTTGAAAAACATTTAACCGTAAAATTTGCAGGTATTGATGAAATGAAAAGCATCACTTTTACCGGCGAAGTTTTAACTGCGGATGAATTTGATAAAGCTAAAGCGGCAGCGCCGGCAGTTGAGGCAAAACCAGCAACAACTGCGGTTGCGGCTCCGGTACCTGCTAAAGTAGCTAAAAAAGCAAAAGCTAAAAGCAGCAAGAAATAATAAATTACGAAATTGATGTAAAAAAAGCCTCCGCTTAACGGAGGCTTTTTTGTTGCAGTTAATTTTTTTTATTGGTATAATAAACACCGGCAAGAATAATCAGCATACACATTACTTGCAACATACCAAAATATTCCCCATAAATAATACCCCACGCAATTGCGACAAATGGAATTACATAAGTAACCATGCTTGCGAAAAGCATACCTGCTCTTTTCACCAGCATATAAAATACGATTGTTGCTATGGCAGTACCTCCAATTCCTAATACCACTGCTGCACTTGTCGAAGTAAGCAATGCAGCATTCTTTAATGGTAATTTAAAGTAACCAGTAGACATTAATATGAGCAGCGCAAGGATTGCATTAAACGACAGTGCAATGGCAGTAATATGCAGAGAAGGGATGTGCAATAGTTTTTTTGACACCATATTCGCATTAAACCCATATAGAAAAGTGGCTAATACAATTAGTGAAACGGATGCAATGTTTTGCCCGGTTTGTAAATGAGATTTGCTTATCAACAATAATACACTGCCAATAAGTGCAATTGCAATACCTGTTATTTTACGGCCAGAAGTACGCACTTTAAAAAATACCGCACCATTGATAATGATAAATACGGGAGTCAATGCGTTTAATGTGCCGGCAAGAGCACTGTCCACTTTCTCTTCTGCTATGCAAAATAAAAATGCGGGAATCAGGCTTCCAATACTTCCTGACAGAAAAATAAGCGACAACTTTTTTATTGGGATACCGCTTATGTGCCTGATTGCAAAAGGTAATAATATTAATCCTGAGGCCAATACCCTTACGGCAGCTACCTGGTAAGAAGAAAGCTGTTGTAATCCTATTTTCATCAAAATAAAACTACTGCCCCAAATCAATGAAAGTAAAATAAACAGCAGCCAGTTAATAACATTTTTATTCATTTTACCCTGCAAAGTAGGAGTTAAAAAATCAAATCTGCAACCGCATGGATAATTATGTTATCTATATGTTTTTTTTAATATTTTGTTGGTAACATAACAATTAAAATATATTTTCGTACCGTCTTACTTTCTATTAATAAACCGTTTTAAAATTATTGTTATGGGATTTATCAAAGAATTCAAAGATTTTGCCATGAAAGGCAATGTTGTAGATCTTGCAGTAGCTGTTATTATTGGTGCTGCCTTCGGTGCTATTGTATCTTCTCTGGTAGATGATATTATTACACCACTATTATTAACACCAGCACTGAAAGCGGCAGGAGCTGCCAATATTGAGGAGCTAAGCTGGGGTGCTGTAAAATATGGCAAATTTCTTTCCGCTATAATTAAATTCATTGTTATTGCTCTTGTACTGTTTTCCATCATAAAAGCTGCCAATGCGGTAAGTAAAAAACAAGAAGCTGCGCCACCGCCTGCAGAGCCGTCTTCAACTGACAAATTATTAATGCAGATCAGGGACGAACTTAAAAAATAATGTCCTTTTTTATATCATAAACTAATACACCTCCACGGGTGTATTTTTTATACAGGCAACTTTCTGTAATTAAAAGTTGTCTTAGCAGGTAAAATTGTAACCCAATTAAAACAAATCGAATGAAAAAAGCCATTTATCTGTGTTTCCTGTCATTACTAAGTTTTATGACCTCACAGGCGCAGTCATCAACAAATTCAAAAACCTCTGCAAGCGTAGATGGAGCTATATCTACTGTAGAAAAAAATAAAGCAGATACTACCGTAAAAGACGGCTGGATGAAGGCTGGAACAATAAATATAAGCCTGACGGAACTGGGACAAAATAATTACTGGACGGCAGTTAAAGGCGGCGGTAATACCTCTTTTTTCGGTGTTAAAGGGATTATATCGTATGACTTCAACAGAAAAAAAGGAAAAACAAACTGGTTAAATTCTTTTAATGGAAGATATGCAGGCGCAAGTTCTGCAATATATGTTCCAGCAACTAACAGCTCAGTGTCATCACCTTTTACAAAGAGTGATGATTATTTAAACTTTAGTTCAATTTATGGTAAAGAGTTTGCGAAAAACTGGAGCTACGCGGCTTTCTTTAGCCTCGAAAGCCAGTTTGAGCGTTTTATGACTCCAGGTTATATCAAGCTCGGCCCTGCTTTTTTATACAAACCAAGTAACCATTTTAATTTGCTCTTGTCTCCCGCTATGATTAATGTTACTACAAAACTAACAGCAAGCTCAAAGCCACTTTCACTTTTTGGTGTGGATGCCGGAAAGAAGGCTGCAGTCGGATTAGGCGCTTACGCACGGGCTAGTATGTCATACAACTTGTCAAAAGGAATTCTGTATACAAGCAATGCTGATATATATTCCAATTATTTAAAAAATCCAGGCAATTTAATTTTAAACTGGAATAACCTGTTTGCTTTTACAGTGAATAAATACATTGCCGCAACGCTTAGTTTTAACTTTCGTTATAACGATTTGGAATATGCAAGGGTACAGGCGCAACATGGAATCGGTATTGGATTTAATTACAAGTTTTAATACTCGTCAGCAATCCTGTAATGGTTTGATTATTTTTATTGACTGGCTGGTGCTTTTTTTTATACCAGCCTGTTCTTTTTAACTCCAAATTTTTCCGATGAAATACTTAATTGCTTCTGCTGTTTTTTTATCAGTATGGAATATAGCTCTTGCGCAGGATTCATCAGTAAAAGAAATGAAGGCTGTAGCAGAAAATGACCTTAAAACGGATACATCAAAAAGGGCTGATAAAAATGGCTGGGTAAAAGGTGCTGAATTCAGCATTGGCATTACCCAGGTAAGCAATAGCAATTGGATTGCGGCAGGGGGCGATAAGTTTTCACTGTCAACAGCTGCAGCTGTCAACGCTTTTGCCTCCAAAAAATGGGGAAGAAAAAGTTGGGACAATATGTTGGACATCAATTATGGAATTCTGAAAACTACTTCACTTGGTACAAGAAAATTAAATGATCGCATTGATCTTGTTTCAAAATATGGGTATACGCCCGGCAATTGGAAAAATGTTAGTTTATCACTTTTAGGTCAGTTACGGTCACAAATAAGTAGCGGATATGAATATAATTATTTTGAAACTACTGGTAAGAGAAGAAATTCAGGCTTTTTTGCTCCGGCCTATATAATAATAGCACCCGGAATAAACTGGACCCCGGCTTCCTGGTTTTCGTTATTTGCGTCACCTCTTGCAACAAGATGGACAATTGTGACCAATGGTCCATTTAGTTATCTTTCACAAGGCGGCATTTTTAACGGCCATGTAGAAATAGCATTGGCCTCACTTTACGGTGTAGATCCATTAAAAGAGCACCGGGGGGAATTTGGTACTTTTATAACTGCAGTTGTCAAAAAAGAGGTACTTAAGAATGTCGCATATTCTGGCAAGCTGGATTTATATAGCAATTACCTTAAAAAGCCACAAAACATTGATTTGTTTTGGACAAATCAATTTAAACTAAAGGTGAACAAATTTATTCAGGTAAGTTATTCTCTAGATCTGCTGTATGATGATGATATAAAAAATCCTGTTGCGCCAACGCAAGCGATAGGTTTGCAGATGTTATCCACCTTGGGAGTGGGTTTTGCGCTTAATTTGTAAATCTCTCTCAACTTATTTATACATTTGTCCTCCGGTATTGCCGGGGGATTTTTTGTAACTTAATTTTTTACTTTGACCAACGCTACATACCAGATAAAGCTGGACCAATTTGAGGGACCTTTTGACTTGCTTCTTTTTTTTATTGAAAGGGATGAACTGGATATTTACAATATCCCGATCACGAAAATTACCAATGATTTCCTGGATTTTATTCATCAAACAGAAAAATTGAACATCGAATTAAGTAGCGAGTTTATTTTGTTTATCAGTACCCTGATGCGCATCAAAGCAAAGATGTTGATCCCAAGAAAAGAAATAGATGAACAGGGAAATGAAATTGACCCCAGGCAGGAATTGATCAATAAGATATTAGAATATAAAAGATTTAAAGAGGCATCCGCTAAAATGGCTGAATTGGAGGAAACACGTATGCTGATGCTGAAGCGGGGTAACCTGCAACGGGAATTATCGCAGATAGGTGAAGAAGCTGGAGAGGGAACGGAAATACAGGCGGTTACTTTATTTAAGCTGATGAAGGCATTTGAAAAAGTAGTGCAAAGACTCCACGAAAAAAACAACCGTCCAGTACATACGGTGGTGCAATACAACTATACAATGGAAGAAAGCCGTGATTATATGTTGACCACTTGTCGTGCGGCTAAAAATGCCTCATTCGAAAAGATATTTGAAGTATGCCAAGATCGCATTCATGCGCTGTTTCTTTTTTTAAGTTTACTGGAACTTTCACAACAAAAATATTTAATTATTGTAACGGGTGAAGGAAGAAATAACTTCCTGGTAGAATACAATGAAAATAGGGAAGATGATACCAGCATCCCCCTTGATTACAATGAAATGACCAGTTTTAACTAATTGCCCCCCTTTAAGGGGGTATTTTTTTTGCTGTTTTGTCAGTGAACTAAAGTGGTATCAAGTTTGGTGTTTAAACATTAAAATAGCATTTAAAAATAATAGTCATGACAACAACATTGTATAATTCTGCCGACAGGGGTAAGGGAGATTATGGTTGGTTAAAGCCCAATTATTATTTTAGTTTCGGCCAATACCACAATCCCAAAAACGTACATTTTGGCGCATTGAGAGTTTTGAATGACGATTATATTGCAGGCGGGGGCGCATTTCCGACACATCCGCACGATAATATGGAAATAATTACCATACCCTTTACCGGAGCATTAAAGCACAAAGACAGCACAGGCGGCGCAGGCATAATAAAGGCAGGAGATGTACAAATTATGAGCGCTGGCACAGGGGTACAACATTCAGAGGCAAATGCTTCTGCAACCGACCCGGTTACACTATTTCAAATATGGGTTTTTCCAAAGGTGAAAGATATACAGCCAAGATACGATCAGCGCACGTTTAAGCTAGATGAGCGGATCAACACCTGGCAGTATATTATTAGTGGAGATAAAAAGGATGAAGCGTTATGGATTAACCAGGATGCCCGTTTTGCATTAACAACGCTAAAAGCTGGAAATACACTTGTTTATATCAACAAATACCCTGGCAATGGAGTTTTTTTGGTAAACATCAATGGTAAAATAAGTGTTGGCGAAAATGTACTAAATAAAAGAGATGCACTCGCAATTGATGGCACAGATAGTTTTACCGTTACGGCTGAAGAAGATGCGGAGTTATTGGCAATTGAAATTCCAATGAATTAAAGTCTTGTATACCTGAATTAGATAGGAGATTTGTTTGCACAAATCTCCTAATCAAAAAATATCAACTAAACTATTTTACGGAGCCCATTTTGGCTTCTATACTTAAAGTAGCGTGAGGTACAGCACGTAAACGGGCCTTATCAATTAATTTTCCTGTTACACGGCAAATTCCGTACGTCTTATTCTCAATACGCATAATGGCTTTCTCCAAATGATCAATAAAGGTAATCTGGCGGCTGGCCATCTGGCTTAACTGCTCTCTTTCCATACTAAGACTTCCATCTTCCATTGTCATATAGCGGTTATCGCCCTCATCTCCACCCATTTCGTCCTTACGGGTAATTAAACCATGCAGGTAAGACAATTCTTTTTTTGCAGCTTCCAGTTTACGTTGAATTAATTCTTTAAACTCAAGTAATTCAGGGTCACTGTAGCGTTGCGTAGGAGCGCCGGGATCCCTTTCTGTTTTATCCAATACAGATTTTGTAAAATCAGGCTGGTATTTTCTAACAGTTTTAGTAGCAATTTTTGGAATGACTACTGGTTTTGGGGCAGGTACTTTAATATCTTTTGCTTTAACATCTGCAGCTGGCTTTGAGTTGGCAGCGGCTTTTTCGCCAGTGGATTTGGCTACTGGTTTTGTAATTTCTTCTTTCTTTGCCATAGATTTTAATGCTGGTTCAACAGCTTTTGCAGCAGCTTTTTTAACGGCAGCTGGTTTTTTAATAACTTGTTTCACAACCGGTTTTACTGATTTAGCCGGTACTTTCACTTGCTTTGCAGCTGGCTTAGCTTGTTTTTTTACCTGAACAACTTTTGATACAGGTGTATTTTTTTTAACGGGCGCAGGAGCAGCCTTTTTATGGGCAGCTTTTGCTACGGTATTTTTAGGTTTAGACGCAGGTTGAACTACTTTTTTAGCAATAACTTTAACGGGCGGCTTTTTAGACGCCACTTTTTTAGCAGGTATTGCTTTTTTAACAGGTACAGCTTTTTTAACTGGTTTAGCTGTTTTATTACCAGAAGTTCGGGCAGATTTTACAACAGGCTTTGCTGCTGCTTTCTTTTTTGTTGCCATACTACTCTACTTGTTTAACTACGTTTACTATTAAGATGGCGTCGTTCACTTCAATTTCAGTGCCGTTGTTTAGCATTGGTACAAAAGCAAGCGAATCTGCCAAAATTTCGGCGCAAATATAATCTTTATATTGATTTATCGAAGATTGTAATATTTCATTTGGCAATAGTGTCACATTTATCCTGTCAGTCAATTCAAAATTGCTTTCCTTCCGGATATTCTGAATTTTGTTCACAAATTCCCTGGCGTTGCCTTCCTTTTTTAGCTCATCCGTAATTGTAATATCTAAAGCTACGGTTAAACTTCCTTTATTAGCTACTTCATAGCCAGGAATTTCATCCGTAGATATTTCCAAATCTTCTGTTGTAATAAAAACAGCTTCCTGATTATCTGCAAGATAGGTAGGATTCAATAAATACCGTCCTTCCTGAACTTTATCTATATCGGAATTATTGAACGCGGCAATAAGCTCAGCCGCCCACTTCATTCTGGTGCCCAGCTTTTTACCAAGTGTTTTAAAGTTGGCCTTTGCCTTCTTCTTAATAAAGTCATTTTCAGCTCCCAAAATATCTACCTCTTTAATATTGGTTTCGGCTTTAATGATTTCTTCCGCCTGTTTTATTCTTGCAGCCATATCTGCATCAATAGCCGGGATAAAAGCTTTTTGTAGGGGTTGCCGTACCTTAATATTTACCTTTTTGCGCAGAGACAAAATGAGTGAGCAGGCATCCTGGGCCAGTTGCATTCTTTTTTCAAGATCAATGTCAATCACCCCTTCATTTACGACTGGAAAGTCAGTATGATGAACCGATTCCTTATCAAAACGCTGACCCACCGAGTTTAAATTATTGTATAACCAATCTGCAAAAAAAGGAGCGATGGGAGCCATTAATTTGCATAAAGTTTCTAAACATTCATACAAGGTTTGATAAGCGCATATTTTATCGTGGGCATAGTCTCCTTTCCAAAACCGCCTGCGGCAAAGTCTTACATACCAGTTACTTAAAAGCGTGTCAACAAATTCTTCAATCGCACGGCCAGCTTGCGTTGGTTCATAATCATCAAGACTGACCTGTACATTTTTTATTAATGTATTAAGGCAAGACAATATCCATTGATCAATTTCCGGCCTGTCTTTTAGCGGGATATAGGTCTCTTTAAAAGCAAACCCATCCACGTTGGCATACAAGGCAAAAAACTGGTAAGTATTATAGAGTGTTCCAAAAAATTTCCGTTGTACTTCTTTAATACCTTCCACGTCAAATTTAAGACTGTCCCACGGAGAAGCATTGGTAATGAGGTACCAACGTGTAGCATCAGCACCAAAAGTGTCAATAGTATTAAAAGGGTCAACTACATTGCCAAGTCGTTTGCTCATTTTGTTGCCATTCTTATCCAAAACCAAACCATTGCTTACCACAGTTTTATATGCAACGCTGTCAAACAACAAAGCGCCCAGGGCATGCAAAGTATAGAACCAGCCACGGGTTTGATCAACGCCTTCACATATAAAATCTGCCGGAAAGGCGCCGCTTATCGGGTTAGTTTTTGAGGCTGCGTGGTATTGCCAGAAATTCTCTGTAGTTAACGGACCAAATTCGTTTGAACTAGCATCCGGTAAACCCCACTGGGCGTATGGCATTGCACCACTGTCGAACCAAACATCTACCAAATCGGAAACTCTTTTCATTGGTTTACCACTATCGCTTACCAATATGATATCATCTACATAAGGCTTATGTAAATCAAGCAAATTTTCATGCAGGTAGTGCTTATTTGTTTCACCACCCAATATTTCACCAGCCTTTTTTATTTCAACGTTCAGTTCTGCAATGGAGCCAATACATTTTTCTTCGTCCCCTTCCGCTGTGCGCCAAACCGGTAAAGGCGTTCCCCAGTAGCGGCTACGGCTCAGGTTCCAGTCAACCATATTTTCCAGCCAGTTGCCGAAGCGGCCAGTACCAGTGGCTGCAGGTTTCCAGTTGATGGTTTTGTTTAATTCAACCATTCTGTCTTTTACGGCAGTGGTTTTAATAAACCACGCATCCAGCGGGTAATAAATAATTGGTTTGTCTGTACGCCAGCAATGCGGATAGTTATGTTCAAATTTCTCAACTTTAAAAGCACGGTTTTCTTTTTTCAGTTTTACACTGATATCAACATTTACATCAACATAGTCCTTTTCATCTTTATAATTCTTTACATATCGGCCACTGAATTCACCTACACCGTCAATAAATTTACCCTGCTTATCTACCAGTGTTAAAATGCCAAGATTATTTTTTTTGCCTACTTTATAGTCATCTGCACCAAATGCTGGTGCTGTGTGTACGATGCCTGTTCCATCTTCAGTAGTAACAAAGTCGCCTGAAATAATTTTGAAGGGTTGTGCACCCGGTGTGCCTTCCTGTATTCTTTCAATTGTATTTGCTTCCGAAGGAAGTAACTGGTCATAATCGGCACCTTCAAGTTGTTTGCCCGTAAACAAGGTTAATATTTTCCAGGGCAATATTTTATCCCCGTCTTTATAGGTCTCAAAACTGCCGTTTTCCGCTTCTTCCTTAAAATATTTTCCAACCAATGCTTTAGCCAGAATTACATTTACAGGCAGATGGGTATAAGGGTTAAAAGTCTTTACCAACACGTATTCAATGTTTGGTCCAACAGTTAAACCCAAATTCGAAGGCAGGGTCCAGGGAGTTGTCGTCCATGCCATAAAAAACACGTCGCCATCAGGTTGCTCAATCCGTAATTTTTCATTTTTAACTGCCTTGAACATAGCCACTACACTCGTATCCTTCACATCCTTATAGGTACCTGGCTGATTTAGTTCATGGCTGGATAGACCAGTACCTGCCGCAGGAGAATATGGCTGAATGCTTACACTTTCATACAGGTAGCCTTTTTTGTATAATTCCTTTAAACACCACCACAGTGTTTCTACATAGTTATTTTCGAAGGTTACATATGGATTGTTCAGATCAACCCAATACCCCATTTTTTTGGTAATGTCATCCCATTTGTCTTTAAACTTCAGTACTTCACGCCTGCAGGTAGCATTGTATTCCTCTACACTTATTTTTTTTCCGATATCTTCTTTTGTAATTCCCAATAGCTTTTCTACGCCCAATTCAACTGGTAGGCCATGAGTATCCCAACCTCCCTTACGCTTAACCTGGAAACCCTGCATAGTTTTATATCGGCAAACAAGATCCTTCAGTGTTCTTGAAATAACGTGATGAATACCTGGTAAACCATTGGCACTGGGAGGTCCCTCATAAAAAACAAAAGGAGCGTGCCCTTCTCTTAGCTCGACACTTTTTTCAAAAGCATTATTTTTCTTCCATTGCGCCAACACTTCTTCGCCTATAAGGGGCAAATTCAAATGCTGATACTCTTTATACCTGGTTGCCATAATATTCCTGCTATGTAAACATTAAAATGTGTGCAAAGGTAATAAAATCGCCTTGTTTGAAGTAACTGAATAAATGTCAATTGTCAGATAAGGTAGCCTGAGTTTTAAGTTTTGCACATTATTTTCATTTGGCATAGTATTGGCTTCTTTTTAAATGTAGCGTTTAGCTGAAAATATTAAAAAAATTGCCTGTGAAGGCTAAATTTTTGCTGGTTTAGGGTTTTATTAGGGTAAAGACGGGAGTAATCCTACTCCCGTTATTTTTCATTTGATTCACCGATTGTACTCGCTTTATATCCAATAGTTTAATTTCATCTTATTTACTTTATTGTTAATCAATATCGATTTAAAACCAACGTAGCTCAAATTTGATTATTGAAAAGTCTAAATGATTTGAGTACAATATAAAAGGCGTTCTATATTATTTAGAACGCCTTTTTTATAATGCTTTTAGAAATTCAATAAATTTAATGAAGTAACAATTCGCAGGGCTTGATGCCGGTATGCTTTTTAAAAGCTGTACTGAAATGCGAAATGGAGGAATAGCCCAATAACATAGAAACTTCCGTTACGCTTAGCCCTTTTTCGTACAATAAATATTTGGCGTGTTCCATCCGCTGGCTTTGATAAAAATCAAATATAGTAGTACCGAACATTTCTTTAAACCCTTTTTTAAGGTAACACTCATTGATTGCCACTTTTCGGCTCAATTCTTTAATCGTCAAAGGTTCGCCAATATGCTGCAATAGAACTTCCCTTGCTTTGGTTATTTTTTCCCTGTCGGCCTCGTTTGCTAAAAATTTGCAGGTAAACACTTCTTCCTTTTCATCTAACATACAATCCAGACTGTATAAAAGCAAAATCTGCGTTTGCGCATTAATGAAAATATTTTCTAAAGTATCTGTATAATTATGATTCAATAAACCTTCAATTGCCATCCGGGTTTTACCACATAAAGGCAATAATTTACTGAAAGAAGTAGTATGGGTAAAGGAAAGCACCTCGTCTGAGATGGTTCTCTGCTTTTTACCGCCAACAAACTGCGTTAAATAGGATGGCTTGAAGCTAAAGCTTAATACATCAATACTATTCACTTTTTCAACGCAGGTTTTTGAAGCATTCATTTTACAGAAATTACATTCAGCCTGCTTTTCACGGCAGTATACATTTCCTGTAACACAAAATTTTAATTCAAGGTAATTTGCTTCCGGGTTATTTTTTTCATAATTGTACACCAGCATACCGGTATCTTCCATATTCCAGTGGGCATCTCTGCGGTACCGTTTTATAGAATATTGAACAGAGCCTGGTACAGACCGGCTAATATCCTGCATCACAGATAGCTCATTTAGCATGAAGGGCTGGTTGTGTGCTATACTCAGTATGTCGTGTTGTTGATTCATTGATAAATTTCGATGCAAATATACGACTTATGCAGGAATCTGCAGAGGGCTTTGTGTAGCGCATATTGTAAATATTGTGTCATTAAATCAGGGTAGGTATCATAAATGACGAGAGGAATGGTACTAGTTTTCAATGCGATGTGCCCGGGAATTAGGGCCCTAAAAAATGACATCTTTTGTGTGGAAATCTTTGTATAAATGGGCCCTCCAAAACACCTGTTTAAGTTACGTGAGAGCCTGATTTTCCTTATATTTGCACGAATGTGGATTTTGATAATCTAAAATAGAATTTGCGCTCAATTATGACTACAGAAACAGAAGAAGTACTGCCCGTAAAATTACCATCCGTTAACGGGGGATATGAAGCAGACAGTATACAAGTATTAGAAGGTTTAGAAGCCGTTCGTAAAAGGCCTGCCATGTATATTGGCGATATCGGTGTAAAGGGTTTGCATCACCTGGTATATGAAGTGGTGGATAACTCCATTGATGAGGCACTGGCCGGGTATTGTAAAAATATTACTGTTAACATCAACGAAGATAACTCCATTACGGTGGAAGATGATGGTCGCGGTATACCTACCGGTATGCATACCAAAGAAAATAAAAGTGCACTGGAAGTTGTAATGACGGTATTGCATGCAGGGGGAAAGTTTGATAAAGGGTCCTATAAAGTTTCCGGAGGTTTACATGGTGTGGGAGTTAGCTGTGTAAATGCATTGAGTATTAAACTACATGTTACGGTAAAGCGGGAAGGTAAAAAGTTTGAACAGGAATATTCCAAAGGGGTACCTCAGTATCCTGTTAGGGAAATTGGTACAGCCACCACAACCGGTACACGGGTGCATTTTTGGCCCGATATGAGCATTTTTACGGAAAGTGTTTACAAAAGAGAAATATTGGAAGGCAGGTTAAGAGAATTGGCTTTTTTAAATAGAAAGATCAACATTACACTGAACGATTTCAGGGAAAAAGAAGATGATGGTAGTACCTATACCAAAACTTTCTATAGCGAGGGCGGTATTGTTGAGTTTGTAGAAATGCTGGATAAAAATGCTAACAGAAACGCCTTGCTACCCACTGTTATTTATTGTGATGGACACGATGCGAATAGCAATGTGATGGTAGAAGTAGCCATGATGTACAATACAGGCTACCAGGAACATCTTTTTAGCTATGTAAATAATATTAATACCATCGAAGGGGGTACCCATGTTGCTGGTTTTCGCAGGTCCATCACCCGGGTTTTTAAAAGCTACGGTGAAAAAGAGGGCATGTTTGAGAAGGCTAAGGTAGAAATTGAAGGCGATGATTTTCGGGAAGGCCTAAGTGCTATTATTTCCGTAAAAGTGCCTGAGCCGCAGTTTGAAGGCCAAACCAAGACCAAGCTCGGCAACAGCGAAGTAATGGGTGTTGTTGACAGTACCTTAAGCCGTGTACTGATAGCTTACCTTGAAGAAAACCCGAAGG
Source organism: Chitinophagales bacterium (assembly GCA_038210625.1). Lineage (GTDB taxonomy): Bacteria > Bacteroidota > Bacteroidia > Chitinophagales > Chitinophagaceae > Ferruginibacter. The sequence goes on from JBBQWL010000001.1 coordinate 66,570, forward strand.
ATGCCAAAACCATTATACAAAAAGTAATACTGGCCGCACAGGCAAGAGCTGCTGCAAAAAAGGCCCGTGAAATGGTTCAGCGTAAAAGCGTACTTACCGGTGGAGGTTTGCCAGGTAAACTGGCGGACTGCAGCGATAAAGATCCCCACCGCTGCGAATTATACCTGGTGGAAGGAGATTCCGCAGGTGGTACCGCCAAGCAGGGACGAGACAGGAGTTACCAGGCCATTTTACCATTGCGGGGAAAGATTTTAAACGTTGAAAAGGCGATGGAACACAAGATTTATGACAATGAGGAAATTAGAAATATGTTTACTGCATTGGGTGTTAAAATCGGTACCCCTGATGACCCCAAAGCATTGGATATTTCCAAACTGCGGTATCATAAATTGATCATTATGACCGATGCGGACGTGGATGGAAGTCATATTGCCACGCTGATATTAACTTTTATTTTTCGTTATATGAAGGCGCTGGTTGAGCAGGGCTATGTATTTATTGCCCAACCGCCGTTATACCTTGTTAAAAAGGGCAAGGAACAGGATTATGCTTGGACGGATGAAGAAAGAAAAGCGCTGATTACCTTGTTTGGACAGGGCAAAGATGAAAGTGTTACTACCCAACGTTATAAGGGTTTGGGAGAAATGAACGCTGAACAATTATGGGAAACAACTATGAACCCGGTTACCAGGACTTTAAAGCAGGTAACTATAGAAAGTGCCGCGGAAGCTGACAGGGTATTCAGTATGCTGATGGGAGACGAAGTGCCACCCCGCAGAGAATTCATTGAAAGCCACGCCAAGTATGCAAAAATTGATGTGTAACGCTAAAGCGGTAATAAGTAGCAAATTTTGGTAAACCCAATAATTTATGTAGCTTGTATCCTGAAGTTTACAACTTCCCCATATTTACTAACCATAAATTCTACAAAATGTCAAAAATGTTAACAGCCTATTGCATGAAAACGAAAGAAAAAAACGTTCCATTGCAGGATGCAGTAATAACCAAAACAGCCCGTGGCGGATACATGGCACAAGGTCATGACGGTAAGGGAAACAAAATGACTACTATGTTAAGCGAAGCAACAGCATTAGAAGCTGTAAAAAATGGCGTAGCTAAAAAAAGCTGGTAGTTCACTTGGTATAAAAAATTAAAAAGGCTGTCTGTGAAGACGGCCTTTTTGGTTGTGAGCGTCGGCTAATGGTAAATTGTTTGTGCAACATTGCTTTGCATCATGCCATTACGGTCGCCGGGAGAATATTCTGGTGCATTCTATTGAGAAAGCGAAACAACTCATTCATTGTAGTAACATCATCAACCACTAAAATTCCATTTTTGCCCACCTGTTTCAGTTTGGCTTTATTGGTGCCTTTTTGTAAAAATTGCAGTAATCCAAGAAAGGTTTCACTTTGAAAATAGGGTGAATCAGGATTACTTACAAAGAAGCATTTAAGCGTTTCATTGTTCAATAACATCTTCTCAAAGCCAAGGGCCACAGCCAATTTACGACATCTTACAGTTGTAAATAAATCTTCTACCGGTGCTGGTATTGGCCCAAAACGGTCCAGCATCTCCTGGTGAAATTGTTGTAAATCTTTTTCGGTTTCGCAATTGTCCAGCCGGCTGTATAAACTCAATCTTTCTGTTATACTTTCCACGTAACTGTCCGGAATTAAAATTTCCAAATCCGTATCAATGGTGCAATCCGTTACAAAGTCATCCTGCTGTTGAATTTCTTCTTTATATAATTCCTTGAACGAGGTTCTCTTCAATTCACGAATCGCTTCATCCAGTATCTTCTGGTACATTTCAAAACCAATTTCGGCAATAAAACCACTTTGCTCACCACCCAGCATATTACCGGCGCCACGTATATCAAGGTCCCTCATCGCAATCTGGAAGCCACTGCCCAGGTCGCTGTATTGTTCCAAAGTACTTAGTCTTTTACGACTGTCTTCAGGTAAGGTACTCATCGGCGGAGCCACCAAATAGCAGAACGCTTTTTTATTACTTCGGCCAACCCTTCCCCGTAACTGGTGCAAATCACTCAATCCAAACTGGTGCGCATTGTTAACTATGATGGTATTTACGTTCGGAATATCTACACCACTTTCCACAATATTGGTACACACAAGTACATCATATTTTTTATCCATAAAATCCAGGATAGTGTCTTCCAGATCATCGCCATCCATCTGGCCATGTGCAAAAGCGATACTGACATCAGGACATAGTCCTTGTATCAACCCTTTCATTTCCTGTAAACCCTTTACCCTGTTATGTATAAAGAAAACCTGTCCGCCCCTTTCCGTTTCATAATAAATAATATCCCGGATGGCATCTTCATTAAACACCATCACTTCTGTTTGAATCGGTTGCCGGTTTGGTGGTGGCGTATTGATAATACTAAGATCCCTTGCACCCATCAAACTAAATTGTAAAGTTCTTGGAATAGGCGTAGCAGTTAAAGTAAGCGAGTCAACCGTTGTCCGTAACTGTTTTAATTTTTCTTTTGCTGCAACGCCAAACTTTTGTTCTTCATCAATAATCATTACGCCCAGGTCTTTAAACTTTACTTCTTTGCCCAATAAAGAATGGGTACCAATAATGATGTCCACCTTGCCTTCAGCTACTCTTTGTAATGTTTCCTTTTTTTCTTTGGATGATTTAAAGCGGTTGATATAATCAACCGTAACCGGAAAGTCTTTCAGTCGTTCACCAAAAGTTTTGAAATGCTGATAAGCAAGAATAGTTGTAGGAACCAACACAGCAGCCTGTTTGCCATCGCAGCAGGCCTTAAAAGCAGCCCGGATAGCAATTTCTGTTTTACCAAAACCAACATCACCACAAACAAGCCGGTCCATGGGAGAAGGTTTTTCCATATCCCGTTTTACATCTTCCGTAGCCTTGCCCTGGTCGGGCGTATCTTCATAAATAAAACTGGCTTCCAGTTCGGTTTGCATATAATTATCGGGGCTAAATGCAAAACCTTCCTGGCTCTTTCTTTCTGCATACAGTTTTATTAAATCTGTTGCGATATCCTTTACCTGCTTCTTGGTTTTTTCTTTTAATTTATTCCATACATCGCTTCCCAGCTTGTTCATTTTAGGGATGCTGCCTTCCTTGCCACTGTACTTACCTATCTTATGTAAACTACTGATATTTACGTACAGCAAATCGCCATCCTTATATTGAATACGAACCGCTTCCTGCATTTTGCCATTGGCTTCAATCTTCTGCAACCCGCTGTAAACGCCCACTCCATGGTCTATATGCGTAACATAATCGCCGGGTTGCAACTCCCTCAACATTTTTAAAGTAAGCGCCTTGTTTTTGCTGAAGGCCTGTTTTACTTTGTATTTATGGTACCGCTGAAATATCTGGTGATCAGTATAACAAACAACTTTCAAATCATCATCAATAAAGCCATGATGAATAGATGTAGGTACAGGAACTACATTAATTTCGGCCTTTAAATCAGTAAAAATTACATGTAGCCTTTCAAGCTGTTTTGGATTATCAGCAAATAAATAGATGTTGTATTTTTTTGCTTCATATGCTTTAAGATCTTTTATTAAAAGATCAAACTGCCGGTTGAACGAGGGCTGCTCTTTAACGTGAAAGACGATCGTTTTTGTTGAATTTGATTTTGTAAAATAAGGTCTCCCACCAATTTCAATGATATTCCTTGCTTTGATTTCATCTTCCAGCACACCGGCTTTTACAAAATCATTCACGTTAACATCCAGCCGTTCATTTATTTCACTATCATCATCAGCCAGTTGTTTTTTATCTGGGGAAATATCTTTGGCAATTGATAAAAACAATTCCAGGTCTTCCTCCTGTTGCTCAATTTTTTCTTTTATAAATTGCCAGTCTTCCGTCCATATGACAGTGTTATCAGGTAAAAATTCCAGCAACGAAACACGGTCTCCTGTTTCAAATTGTGTTTCAACATTCGGTATAATATTTACCTGCAGTAATTTACGTTCACTTAATTGAGATTCCGGATCGAATAAACGAATGCTATCCACTTCATTGCCAAATAACTCAACGCGGTAGGGCTTTTCGTTACCGAAAGAATAGATGTCGAGTATACCGCCACGCACAGCAAACTGGCCCGGCTCATACACAAAATCAGTGCGTTCAAAACCATAATCTACAAACCTGGATAGAATATCATTTACATCAATCGTTTCGCCCTGTTTGATGGAAATAATATTGGCAGATAGCGTTTTTTGCAGCACTACTTTTTCAAATAATGCCTCCGGATGGGTGATGATTATTTTTTTATTAACGCCCGAAATCGCCGCCGCAGTTGCAATTTTTGTAAGCGCTTCGGTCCGTAACATTACGTGGCTGCTGTTGAGCAAGCGGTAATTTTTTTTATTTTTAAAAGAAGAGGGGAAATAAAAAATATCTAAAGCGCTGGTAAGGTTTTCTAATGTGTTGTGAAAATAGGCGGCTTCCTCTGCATCTCTCAAAAGTACAAGATGATTTAATTGAGCCGCGGCGGGATGGTTGAAAACAGCGGCAATTACAAATTCAGCAGCGCTGCCATGTAAGCCCGAAAGATGCGTGTGGGTTGGTTTAGACAACGAGATTCCATCCACTATTTGAAAACAGCGGCCATCATCTGCATATTCTTTCAACAACACTTCCAGGTTCATCCGGCTGCAAAGATATGGTTTGAAAAAATTATACTGCAAAAATTAGGTTACTGCAATACATCTTTATCAAAACCGTTAACAAAATACATTGCCAGCTAAACATATATTTATATCACGATGTTTTTCCAGGTTTACAGCAACCTTACTTAAATCTTAAATCCAGAATTAAAAAAAGCCAGCTTGTTTATTAAAATTGCAGACCAGCGGAGGTAAAATAAATAGAAATATTCCTGATGAAAAAATGTTGCTTTGTACTCTCTTGTTTTTTAATTTCCTTTTTTTCATTGTCGCTGCATGCCCAGCAGGAAAATTCTGTTCGCTTTGCCAATGGTAATTTTGTTACCGGCAGCAACATAAAAAAACAACAGTTTAAAAAGGAAAGTATCCGCACGGCCCTTTTTGGCGACCATTATTTTGTATTGGTTCAGTTTGATAATTTGCCTGCCCGGCAGGTGAGGGAAAACCTGGCAAACGCAGGTATCCAATTGCAGGAATATTTGCCCGGCAATGCTTACCTGGCGTCCATCAAAAATAATTTTGATTTTGCCAATGTAGCTCAATGGGGCATAGTATCTATTAATGCAATACCGGCTGCTTTTAAAATTGGCCGGCAAGTAAATAATTATATTCCATCCAATGATAAAAAGGCTAATTCACTTTTTGCAGTAAGTTATTTTCCGGGTACCGACAGGGCAACAATAGCAGATGAATTACGCAACGTCGGAGCGATATTGGTTACTACCAAAATTGTTTCAGCAAATACTATTTTTATACAAGCCAATAAGCAACTGATCAACACAATTGCGGCAATGCCTTTCGTAAGTAGTATTACGGTACAAACAATAAGCGATAAGCCGCTCAATTCTAACAGCAGGGCGGTGCATGGAGTAGAGAGCCTGAATGCATTAAATGGAAAAAACCTGAATGGAAAAGGTGTTACAATTGGTATTGGCGATAATGCGGACATTGCTACTCATATCGATTTTTCAGGAAGACTAATTTCCCGAACGCCATGGATACCGGGTGATCATGGAACACATGTTAGCGGCACCGCTGCCGGCGCCGGTTTAGTGAACGCAAGATACAGGGGGATGGCATCCAAATCCACTATCATCAATCAATTTTTTAGCGATATTATTACAAGTGCGCCGGTATACGTTGCAGATAACAATATGGTATTAAGCAACAACTCTTACCATTCCGTTGAGGATAATTGCCCGGGGGAGGGAAGCTATGATGTACTGAGTAATTACATTGATCAGCAAATGGGTAAGTATAAAGAACTGCTGCATGTAGTAGCAGCTGGTAACGATGGAGCTTTGAGCTGTGGCGCTTTTCCTGCATCGTTTGGTACCGTTAAATCGGGCTGGCAGTCTGCTAAAAACGTATTAACCGTAGGTGGTATGAATGCAAGAGATTATAGCATTGCAAGTTTCAGCAGCCGCGGTCCTGTAAACGATGGCCGCATAAAGCCAGAAATTACGGCCAACGGATGGGCGGTAGTTTCCACTAAACCCGATAATAATTATGGCGCAGATTATGGAACCAGCATGTCGGCCCCTGCGGTAACCGGGGCCATTGCGTTATTGGTTGAAAGATACCGTCAACTGCATGGTGGCAGCAACCCTTCCGCAGCATTAATGAAAACATTGGTGTGCAATACAGCGGAAGATTTAGGCAATCCGGGGCCAGACTACTCATTTGGATTTGGGATGCTGGAGGCTGCAAAGGCTGTGGATGCATTGGAACAAAATCGTTATAGCATCAATAAAATCAATAATGGAGAAAGCTCCAGCCAGGTAATTTCAGTACCTGCCAATACGCGCCGTTTAAAAGTGATGTTATACTGGGCAGATACAGCCGCAGCCATAAACGCCGCAACCGCACTTGTAAACGATTTGGATATTACAGTCAGTACATCCGCCGCACTGATTCATTATCCATTAATTTTAAATCCTTCTCCTGCAGCAGTGAACAATCCGGCCATTGAAGGCGCAGATCATGTAAATAATATTGAGCAGGTAGTGATTGAAAATCCTGTTGCGGGTAATTATACAATCAATATTAATGGCTATGCCGTTCCATTCGGGCCGCAGGAATATATTGTTAGTTATGAAGTAATGCCCGATGAAGTGAAAGTGCAATACCCCGCCGGTGGCGAAAAACTCATTCCTGGCGATATTGATAATATACGTTGGCTGGCTTACGGTAATGAAAGCAATACATTCACACTGGAATATTCTGATAACAACGGTGCCAGCTGGACGCTGATTAATAATAATGTTGCCGCCACCAGCAGGTTGTATGCGTGGACAGTGCCGGCTGCGGTTACAAACAATGCCCTGGTAAGGGTGACGAGAAATGGTACTGTACTCAGCGGACAAAGCAATAATGGCTTTGGTATTTTGGGACAACCCGTAGCTAGCGTAACTAATGTTTGTGAAGGTGCGGCCCAGTTAACGTGGACGGCTGTAACAGGTGCAACATCTTACGATATTTTTCAGTTAAGCGGCGATAGCATGAAGGTGATTGGTAACACTGCGACAACTACTTTCCTGTTAAAAGGACTGGATAAAAATGCAACGGCATGGCTGGGCGTTGCGGCAAAAAATGGCAGCTTTTCCGGCCGACGCTCTGTATCAGTTAAAGTGGTGCCTAACGGCGGCGCATGTACGCTAAGTACATTTAACAACGACATTAAGGTCGACAGTATCTTAACACCTAATACAGCAAGGCAACATTTTTCAAATGCTGGTAATGCAACGGTGCCTGTGACTATCCGGATTAAAAATTTAGGAACAGTTCCGGTAACCGGTCCTTTAAATGTATCGTTTAATTATGGTGGAACCACTGTTACAGAAACGGCCAATGCTACAATTGCGGCAGGTGGTTTTTATACCTATGCATTTACGGGTTCTTATCCTGTTATTGCTACTGGCTACCGGTATGATTTTAAAGCCTGGGTTACACTAGTCGCAGACGGTAATCACCAGAATGATACAGCGTATAAAACGGTAAAATCCATCAACAACGATCCCATCGCTGTGATGCCAGTTAAAGAGGGATTTGAAACGATGGCCAATGCTGATTTTGTAATAACAGAACAAGCTATAGGAAATAATAATTACATTGATTTTAGCGCAGCCAGTGCTAACGGAAGAGCCAGAACCTTTGTAAACACCGGGTTTGCACACTCTGGTATACGGAGTTTAACATTAGATCAATCGCCTTATACCGAGATAAATAACGTTGATTCGCTTACTTTAAATTATAACCTCGTCGCTTACGCAGCCGATGAGCTCAGGTTCGATTTTTATTATTTTAACCATGGTCAGGCCAGCAATGCCAACAACAAAATATGGATAAGAGGAAGCGAAAATAATGTGTGGCTACCTGCATATGACCTTTTCGTTAACCAGGCGGGTTTAGGTAAATGGGCACATGGCCAGGTTAATATAAATGAAATTCTGAACACGGCGGTACCTGCACAAAATATTACTGAAACCTTCCAGATAAAAATCGGCGAGGAAGGAAATACATCCGCCAATGACCCAACACCAGTGATTGATATAGATGATGGATACACGTTTGATGACCTGACATTAAACCAGGTTTTTAATGACCTTGAGTTAAAGAAAATTAATTCGCCCGGCAAAACCGGTTGTAGTCTTTCTGCAACCAGTGCAATAAATGTTACAATAAAAAACTTTAATAATGTTAGCCTGAATAATGTAAGCGTTAGCTACCAGGTAAACGGTGGAGAAGTTGTAACGGAAATTGTTCCCGTCGTTACTGCCAACCAAAGCCTGGATTACACATTTACGAAAACTACAGATTTATCTGCATATATAGATTACAATATCAACGCCTGGATAAATTATACAGGAGATAGTTATGCTGCCAACGATAGTATTTTAAATTACAGTTTTCATAATTCACCCGTTATCAGCAACTATCCTTATTTGCAAAATTTTGAAAATAGTGATGGCAATTATTATACAAAAGGAACCAATACCAGCTGGCAATGGGGTACACCTGCAAAAACACTTATCAACAAAGCCCCCAATGGTACCAAGGCATGGGTTACCAATTTAACAGGCAACTATAATAATAATGAGACCTCTTTTTTATATTCTCCCTGCTTCGATTTAAGCCCTTTAAAACAACCTGTATTATCTTTCAGTCATATTTTTCAGGTTGAGCAGGACTATGATTATAGCTGGGTAGAGTATTCAACTGATGGCATTGTATGGCGAAAATTAGGTGATACTTTAAGTGGCACCAACTGGTATGATAATGTACTCAATAACTGGAGCCTGTCAACGGCTAAATGGCATGTTGCCAGTGTAAATCTTCCTGTAACGGGAACGAATATACGCTTTAGATTTGTGCTGAGCAGTGACGGGGGAGTTACCATGGAAGGTGTAGGTATTGATGATATCAGGGTGCATGAAAAAAGTCTTGTTGCCACTGCTGCACCAATCACAACTGTCAGCCAGCCTGCTGTTGCAGGTAATAGTTGGGTGCCATTTAATTCAGGCAATCAATCAACAGGGCCCTGGTATACCATGGCGGAAATAAATCCAAATGGTCAGAATTTAGGCAAGGTTGATATTACAGTTTATCCCAACAACACAGGCCATGTAAGAAATACAAGTGATCAGTATTACCTGGATAGAAATTATGTTGTTCATCCATCCAATCCGCCAACAGGGAACGTTGGGGTAAGATTGTACTTTACGGATGCGGAAGCAGACTCATTGATAAGCGCTGCCGGTTGTGCGGTTTGTACCAAACCCAATGATGCGTATGAATTGGGCATAACAAAATACAGTGGCTTTTTGGCAGAAGAAAACGGTACGCTGCAAGATGACATCAATGGTTTTACACAATATATCGCACCTGCAAACACAACTATAGTACCCCATGGCAATGGTTACTATGCAGAGTTTACAGTAAATAGTTTTAGCGAAATTTGGTTCAATAACGGCAATGGTATTAATACACAACCACTGCTTGTAAACCTTGTTTCTTTTGATGCAGCAAAACAGGCTGGTATTGCACTGCTTAGCTGGAAAACAGAACATGAGGTAAATGTTGCTGATTATGAAATAGAAAGAAGTGCCGACAGTAGAAATTTTACCATCATTGGTTCCAGGATTGTTAATGAAAGTAACACCGGCAATTATAATTTTACCGATTCAACTCCTTTGCATGGCATTAATTACTACCGCATCAAAGTAAGGCATCGGGATGGAACTTATACCTATTCTACAATAAGGAAAATTGATTTCAGTAACAGTGCTGATGATGTTTTAATTTATCCAAATCCTGTTACAAGTCAAACGGTATTTATCTCCGCAAGTGCGAATTGCAGTGGCGCTGCTTTGTACGACGGTGCAGGTAAACTGGTAAAAAGTTTTGCTTTACAGGGAAGCTTCAATACAATTAATTTAAAAGGAATTGCGAAGGGGATTTACCTGTTGAAAGTAGTTTCAGAAAACGGCTTAAGTATTCAAAAAATGCTGGTACAGTAAAGAGTGTACTTTATTAAAATAGTATAAATTTTAATAAATTCATTTTTTAAATACGGAAATAATAACCGGTTGTACCCTCGTCTACAAGTATTCTTTGTACCTTTCTGCAAACAATTGCACAATGTCTTTAGAACCATGGCGCACCGGTAAGGTGATAAAAATTCAACAGCAAACAGAAGATACAAGAAGTTTTTTTATAGAGGTACCGGAACTGGCAACACTCCAATTTAAACCGGGCCAGTTTGTTACACTTGATTTACCCATACATGAAAAACCAAACAAGCGCTGGCGCAGCTATTCCATCGCTTCCAGCCCCGACGGATCAAATGTTTTTGAGCTGATTATTGTGCTTGATAAAAATGGCACAGGTACTCCCTATCTTTTTAATGAAGTAATTGTAGGTTCGGAAGTAAAATTTCGCGGCCCGCAGGGTGTATTTACTTTAAAAGAACCTATTGATAAAGACCTGGTTTTAATTTGTACCGGCACCGGCATTGCTCCCTTCAGAAGTATGTTGCAATATATAAAGCGCAATGCGGTAGCGCATAAAAACATCTGCCTCATATTTGGATGCAGAACAAAAGCCAGCCTGTTATATTTTGATGAAATGAAAAAGCTGGAACAGGAGGTTGAAGGTTTTACATATTTACCAACCTTATCAAGGGAGGTATGGGAAGGCCAAACCGGGTACGTACATCCTGTATATGAGTCATTGTGTGCAGACAGGCGTCCTGCCGAATTTTATTTATGCGGCTGGAAAGGCATGATTGATGAAGCGAGAAAAAGAATTGCAGATATGGGTTATGATAAAAAAGAAATTCATTATGAAATTTACGGATAGTATTTTACCCATAACTTTATTGTGAAAACGATTGCTGTTGAACATGACAAATATCATTTGTGCCTATGATTGCTGCAATAACCGTATTGGTATTTTTTCCTACCTTGTAGTTCTAAAGTTTTGGTAAAATAATTGTTTTTTATGGGAGCATCCTCGATGATTGTTTTGATTCTTGCGGCATTAACATTTTCCTCTATTGCCATTTTAATTGCTAAAATAGTAACAAAGGCAACCACTAACAAACAGAAGGGCCAGCCATACGAATGCGGTATTCCAACACAGGGAAAAACATGGACCCAGCTGAATGTAGGATACTATTTATTTGCCCTGATTTTTTTAATATTTGATGTAGAACTGGTTTTCTTATTTCCGTGGGCAGTAGTAGCTAAAAAAGTAGGCTGGATGGCGCTTGTGGAGATCGTTGTATTCTTTTTTATATTGTTTATGGGTTTTTTATATGCACATAAAAAAGGTGCGCTGAAATGGATGTAGGGCAGCCCTCTCTTACTCCCCCCAAGGGTGAGTAACGAAATGCAGAGAATAATAATTTAACTAGTATGCCAATTAAAAAAATGAACACTTAAATAAATGAGTGACACTTCAAATAATTCGACTCCTTCTTCAAATCCCCCTTTGGGGGACACGGGGGCTTTCCCCGGTCAAATACACGAAACGCCGGGAGGCGGGATCGTGCTGAGTAAGCTGGATGATGTAATCAACTGGGCCAGGTCTAATTCTTTGTGGCCACTCACTTTTGCCACCAGTTGCTGCGGTATAGAGATGATGTCTGTTGCAGCAGCAAAATATGATTTTTCAAGATTTGGTTTCGAAGTGGCCAGGGCCTCTCCAAGACAGGCTGATGTAATTATCATCGCCGGCACAATTGTAAATAAAATGGCGCCCGTTTTAAAAAGATTATACGATCAAATGGGTGATCCCAAATATGTAATAGCGATGGGAGCTTGTGCAATCAGTGGAGGGCCTTTCTTTTACAATACCTATTCAGTAGTAAAAGGCGCTGATCACATCATTCCCGTGGACGTGTATGTAGCTGGTTGTCCGCCAAGGCCGGAAGCATTGTTGCATGCACTGATTAGCTTACAGGAAAAAATAAAAAGCGGCTTAACAAGAGAACAAATAAAAACAGGTTGAGTAATAAATTGAACCTGCACAGAATTATATGAAACGTCCATTATCCGAAAGATAATTATGACCAACGAAGCATTAAAAGAAAAAATTTTACAACTGTCACCGGCAGTTAGTTTTGAGGAAGACGGCCAATGGCTTACCATCAATGTGGCACCTGCTGACTGGCGCTCACTTGCCGAACAATTGAGAAACGAAGAATCCTTGTTTTTTAATTTTCTTTTTTGCCTCACCTGTATTGACTGGAAGACACATCTTACCATGGTGTACCATCTTGAATCTGTATCATTCCGCCACAACATTGTAATAAAATCAAAGCTGGATGCAACTGGTCCATCAATAGCAACCGTGAGCGATATATGGCAAACTGCTAATTTTCACGAGCGGGAAGTGTATGAAATGTTCGGTGTAAATTTCATTAATCATCCTGATTTAAGGTTGTTGATTTTACCGGATGGATGGGAAAATAAAAGACCCTTGTTAAAGAATTTTGAAGACCCGATCAATATGATAAAACTGTAAAGTTCCCCGATTCCCTAAAGGGGTGTATGGCAAGGGCAACAAAAGTGACAGGTATTAAAAAAAGGAAGAACTAATTTTTAGATAATAAAACACAATTGTCCCCCTTTAGGGGATAGGGGCTATTATGGTTGAAGAAATAGGCAGAACAGCAGATGGTAATATCATCATTAATGTGGGACCACAGCATCCCGCCACACATGGCGTGTTGCACCTGGTGATTACCATCAATGGCGAAACCATCATTAAGGTAGAACCACACCTCGGCTATATTCATCGTTCCATTGAAAAAATGTGCGAAAGCCTTACCTACCGGCAATTCATATACGTTACCAGCCGCATGGATTATTTGTCTTCTCACATCAACAACCACGCCTGTGCGCTATGTGTAGAAAATGGTTTACAGGTAGAAGTACCTGCACGTGCCCAAGTAATACGCGTGTTGATGGATGAACTTACAAGAATTGCATCGCACGAATTGTGGTGGGGGGCGATGGCGATGGATCTTGGCGCATTTACACCTTTCTTTCATGCTTTTCGGGAAAGGGAAACCATCAATGATATTATGGAAGAAACCTGTGGTGCAAGGCTTACAATGAACTACATGGTGCCTGGTGGAGTGATGCAGGATATTCATCCCAATTTTCAACAAAGAGTAAAAGACTTTATTACATTATATAAATCAAAAATCGGCGAATACGATGAGTTGGTAACCGGTAATATTATTTTTCAAAACAGGATGAAGGGGGTTGGCTACCTGTCACCGGAAGATGCTATTTCATTCGGCGTAACCGGCCCACCAGCAAGAGGCAGCGGTATTAGTTGCGATACAAGGAAAACATATCCATACGAAATATACAACCAGTTGCAATTTGATGAAATACTGGAAACTGCAGGCGATTCATTCGCAAGGTATATGGTGCGGATAAGGGAAATGAACCAGTCAATAAAGATAATTGAACAATTGATTGACAACATTCCCGAAGGTGACTTTCAGGCAAAAACAAAGGCAGTATTGAAATTACCTAAGGGAGAATTTTTGCAAAAAGTAGAAACAGCAAGAGGACAGTTTGGCGTATACATCGTGAGCGAAGGCGGCACAACTCCTTACCGGATTAAATTTCGCTCGCCTGGTTTTTCCAATCTATCTGCGTTGGATCATATGGCAAGAGGCAGTAAGTTGGGCGATTTGGTAGCAATGATGGGAACGTTAGATTTGGTGATCCCGGATATTGACAGGTAGCCCCCCAGCCCCCCAAGGGGGGATAAAAATGCAGAGATTTTAGGACTCGAAATTTTTAAATTATGGGGAAAAAAAGATACATGATTCAATGAATAAAAAAGTTACAAATTATAAAAACGCTGTCTCAATCCCCCCTTTGGGGGGTGGGGGGGCTTTGGTTTCATTATGCTAAGTTTTTCAAAAATATCGCAATTTATAGATAGCTGGTTAAGGTCAACCTTTAACCCTACGTGGACCATGGTGATTGAAATGGTAATTGCAGGCGTTTGTGTGATTGGTCTGTTTGCCGCATTGGGCCTGGTGTTGGTGCTGATGGAAAGAAGGGTAGCTGCGTGGATACAAATTCGACTTGGCCCCAACAGGGTTGGTCCGGGTGGCATGTTACAATCACTGGCAGACACTTTGAAGCTACTGGTTAAAGAAGGCATGACGCCCGATGGTGCAGATAAATTTTTGTTTAACCTGGCTCCATTTATCGCGATGATGGTGGCTATGCTTTTGATGGCGCCCATCGCTTTCGCAAAAGACTTTCAACTATGGAACCTTAACATTGGCGTGTTATATATTTCTGCAGTGTCTTCCATTATGGTCATCAGTATTTTGATGGCTGGCTGGGCAAGCAACAATAAATACTCTTTGATGGGTGCCATGCGCAGTGGTGCACAAATTGTAAGTTATGAACTCTCTGCAGGACTTTCCATTCTCACAGTAGTGATATTGTCGGGTAGTTTAAATCTGAACGAAATTATTTTATCGCAGGCTGATGGGTGGTGGATTTTTAAAGGGCATATCCCCGTAATTATTGCTTTTGTAATTTTTATCATCGCCGTTACGGCCGAAACCAACCGGGCGCCCTTTGACCTGGCAGAAGCTGAATCTGAATTGACTGCCGGCTTTCATACAGAATATTCAGGGATGAAATTCGCTTTGTTTTTTTTAGCGGAGTACATCAACGTATTCATTGTTTGTGCCATCGGTGCAACATTGTTTCTTGGTGGATGGATGCCCTTTCACATCGGTCACTGGGATGGATTTAATCATGTTATGGATTATATCCCATCCAGTTTATGGTTCTTCGGAAAAACATTTTTCCTGATCTTTTTAATCATGTGGTTCAGGTGGACTTTTCCAAGACTACGTATTGATCAGTTATTAAATCTTGAGTGGAAATATTTATTGCCAATAAGTATGTTTAATATTTTATTGGTAACCGTATTAGCTATTTTGGGTTGGTATTTTTAGAGTGAAACACGGCCATTCCAACTCCTCCAAAAGGGTTGTAATGACGCAGCAAGTCGTAAAGCCAGAGCGTTAAAATGAGATACTTAAAAAAAGAGATGTTGAATAATGGATAACAATTCAAATAAAAAAAATACTGCGACAACGCCTTCAACTGGCGGAGGAGTGGTGCAATACATAAAAGATGTTTTCAATGGCGTAAAGTCGTTATTGGTGGGCCTTAAACGTACCATGTATTATTTTACGCATCACAAAGAAATTATTACAGAGCAATATCCTGACAACAGGGCCACGCTGGTTTTTCCGGAAAGATTTAAGGGCGAAGTGGTAATGACGCATGATGAAAATAATGAACACGCCTGCACGGGTTGTACTGCATGTGAGCTGGCCTGCCCGAATGCAACCATTAAAATTGTTACAAAGTTTGATGTTACCCCGGAAGGCAAAAAGAAAAAAGCGATCGACAAGTTTGTATACCATCTTGAATTGTGTACTATGTGTAATTTGTGTGTGGTAGCATGCCCGACGGATGCAATAAAAATGGCACAAACATTTGAACACAGTGTTTATAACAGGGCAGACCTGACAAAAATTTTAAACAAGCCGGGATCAAAGATAAGAGAGGGTGTAGAATAGGATGTCTGATTTTTTGATGTCTGATTTCTTCCCAAATTATTGGTTTATTTATTTGTATAAAGAAGACGTATGTTTTTATGTGGTATAAATGAAAAGCCGCGACGGAAAAGATGTTTGGTAAAATGCAATGCGGCAAAAAGCGACATAAAAAACATTACCCGGCAATAAATCCAGGTATTTAAACTTGAAATAACAATCCTTAAATGAGCGGATCAACAATTATATTTTACATGCTGGCGGCACTTACTTTAGTGAGTGGTGTGCTGGCAGTCACTACCAGGCAGATATTTCGGGCAGCCATTTTTTTATTGTTTTCTTTAATAGGCATTGCAGGACTTTATTTTTGGATGCAGTATGATTTTATTGCAGCCGTTCAGATAGTAGTATATGTTGGAGGTATAACAGTGCTCATTATCTTCTCCATTTTTTTGACACAGCAAGCAGGTGATTTATTACCCAAACAAAAAATTGGGAGACAAGTATTTTCAGCCCTCGCCGTTTTTTGCGGTTTTGCATTAACCATGTTGCAATTGTTTCAGCATTCATTTAATACTACAGCCGGCCGACCTGTTCTGCCAACAGTGTCCAACATAGGCGACCGTATGCTGGGTGTGGCAGAAGATGGATTTGCCCTGCCCTTTGAAGTAGTGAGTATGTTGCTGCTGGCAGCCTTGATTGGTTGTATTGTAATTGCCTTACGTTCTAAACCCGCAACATTATGATGGAGCCAGGATTAAATCATATTTTATTTATCAGCGCAGCTTTGTTTTTTATTGGTGTGTTTGGATTTTTTACAAGACGGAACCTGGTTACGATGCTGATGAGTATTGAACTTGTACTGAACAGTGTGAACCTAAACTTTATTGCTTTCAATAAATATGTATGGCCAAACAAAATGGACGGTTTATTCTTTGCCATTTTTGTGATTGCAATTGCTGCGGCAGAGGCCGCGGTGGCGATCGCCATCATTATTAATTTGTATAGAAGCCACCACTCTATCGATGTGGAGAATGCGGAAGAAATGAAATTTTAAAAGTTCGTTATTCTAAAAAACAACGAACGAACATTATATTATGAATGATTTTTTACAAATGCCATTGCTGCAAATACTGCCAGCAGGAAAAGGTTCAGCACTGGCGCTATTGCTGATTCCGTTACTACCATTTGCTGGCTTTTTACTGCTAGGTATTTTTGGAAGAAAGCATATTAAAAACGCATCGGGTATTATTGGTACAACGTTATTGCTGGTGTCTGCAGCGTTATCACTATACACCGCTTATGGATATTTTTTCGACTATGGAAAAGTGAACGGTGTTTACCAGAAATTTGTGGCCGTTCAATATACGTGGCTCCAGTTTTCACCAGGCATTTCAATTGATCTGGGTATTCTGCTGGATCCAATTTCGGTGATGATGCTGGTGGTTGTTACGTTTATTTCACTGATGGTGCATATTTACAGCCTGGGTTATATGAAGGGAGAAGAAAGGTTTGCAACGTACTATGCATTTCTTGGCTTGTTTACTTTTTCTATGCTTGGTTTGGTAATGGCATCCAACCTTTTCCAGATGTATATTTTTTGGGAGCTGGTGGGTGTTTCCTCCTTTCTGCTAATTGGATATTATTACAATAAACCTTCGGCTGTGGCCGCATGTAAAAAAGCGTTTATCGTTACCCGTTTTGCTGATCTGGGATTTTTAATCGGCATATTAATTTTATCCTTTCATGCCGAAACGTTGGATTTTAATACGCTTATTGAACGCCTTACCGTTGATGGTACCCACGAGTTGCATACCGCTTACACCTCCATGTTTTTGGGTGCTTCTGCATTAACGTGGGGAGCAATTTTAATATTCATCGGCGGTGCCGGAAAAAGCGCTATGTTTCCTTTGCATATTTGGTTGCCGGATGCGATGGAGGGTCCCACACCTGTATCCGCATTGATACACGCGGCGACGATGGTAGTTGCTGGTGTTTACCTGGTAGCAAGAATGTTCCCGATTTTCAGCATGTCTGCCGGCGCAATGCATCTTGTTACATCTGTTGGTATCATCTCTGCATTATTTGCCGCAGTGATCGCCTGCACACAAACAGACATTAAAAGGGTACTGGCTTATTCTACTATGTCGCAGATAGGTTTTATGATGTTTGCATTGGGTGTCTCCGGTATCAACTCTGTAGCAGGCAGTCTTGATTATTCAAACCTGGGAGCTGGTTACACCGCTTCGATGTTTCATCTTTTTACACACGCTATTTTTAAGGCATTGTTATTCCTGGGCGCTGGTTCCGTGATTCATTTTATTCATAGCAATGAGATGAAGGACATGGGCGGACTTAGAAAATATTTGCCTGTTACACATATTACATTCCTTGTTGCGTGTTTGGCAATTTCAGGGGTGCCGCCATTTGCAGGATTTTTTAGCAAAGAAGAGATATTGCTGGCGGCCTGGCAACATAACAAGTTGGTTTATTATTTCGCGTTGGTTACATCAGGTCTCACTGCATTTTATATGTTCCGGTTATACTTTAATATTTTCTGGAACAAGGGAGCAATTGTGCATGGCGAACATCATGGTGAGGGAGGTTTTGTGATGATGCTGCCCCTGGTATTGCTTGGGGTTGGTGCAGCGGCGGCTGGCTTTATTCCTTTTGGAAATTTTGTAACGGCTGATGGCAAACTTTTGGAAAGCGAATTTCACTGGCAGTTTTCAATAGCGCCTGTGGGAGTAGGTTTAATCGGAATTTTTACTGCCATGTGGTTGTATAAAAATGAAAACAATAAGCCTGCTGCCATTGCCAGTTCGTTGAGCGGCTTGTATAAAGCTGCTTATAATAAATTTTATATTGATGAGGCATATCTCTTCATTACAAAAAAAGTGCTTTTCAATTTAGTAGGCCGGCCTGCAGCCTGGTTTGATAAAAATGTAGTGAACGGATTAGTGAATATGACGGGTAATACAACGCTGATTATTTCTGACAAAATCAAGGGATTTCAATCAGGTAAAGTACAGCAGTATGCCATTTACTTTTTAGCGGGCGTAATTGGTTTGGCAGTGTTGTTTATTTATATCTGGAAATAATAAATTTTTTTTTAGGTGTTACAACAGTAGATGAATAAAGCGCTTTTTTAATAGAGTCAAAAGAGCCGGGCTTAATAAAAAATAATTCGAAAACGAATACATGAATTTACTAGTACTACTATTATTGCCGTTGCTTACCGCAGTTGTTATACTGCTGATGCGCAATGCAACACAGGTTAAATGGGTCGCATTGGCAGGAGCTGCTGCACAATTTATTTTGGCTTTTTTATTGTTCTTCGCCTTTCGCAGTGAAAGGGCTGCGGGCAATGAAGCACAAATGTTATTTGAATTACAATGCAACTGGTTTCCGGCGTGGCATATTAGTTTCCATTTGGGAGTAGATGGCATTTCTGTAGCAATGATTTTGCTTACTTCATTTGTTGTAATTGCGGGTGTGCTGGTATCGTGGAATGTAGAAAAGATGACAAAAGAATTTTATTTCCTGCTCATCCTGTTAAGCCTGGGTGCTTATGGATTTTTTATGTCGCTCGATCTGTTTATTTTATTCTTCTTTCTTGAAATTGCGGTGATACCAAAATATTTACTCATTGGTATTTGGGGTAGCGGCAAAAAAGAATATGCGGCCAATAAACTGGCGCTGATGTTAATGGGTGGCTCGGCGTTGGTGCTGGTAGGTTTACTGGGCACTTATTTCGGAAGCCCAACAAAGACATTCGATCTGATGACCTTGTCGCATTTGAATATTCCGGTGGCTGTTCAACACATTTGTTTCCCCCTCTTGTTTGTTGGCTTTGGTGTATTCACGGCCTTGTTTCCATTTCATACCTGGGTACCAGATGGTCACTCCTCAGCGCCAACTGCGGGGTCTATGTTCCTGGCAGGCATTTCCATGAAACTCGGTGGTTATGGTTGTTTGCGGGTGGCTACTTACATTATGCCTGACGGAGCAAAGGAATATGCCAACATCATTATTGTATTGTCTGCCATTGCCATTTTATATGGAGCCTTCGCTACCATGATGCAGAAAGACCTGAAATATATCAACGCATATTCTTCAGTAAGTCACTGCGGTTTTGTACTGCTTGGTATCGGCATGTTAACCAAAACGGCTATGACGGGTGCGGTAATGCAAATGGTATCTCATGGTTTAATGACAGCCCTTTTCTTTGCTGTAATCGGAATGATTTACGAGCGCACACATACAAGACAGGTAAATGAAATGGGTGGCTTGCTGAAAGTAATGCCTTTTATTACCACTGTTTTGTTCATTGTTGGATTGTGTTCACTGGGTTTGCCTGGGCTGAGTGGTTTTGTTGCGGAGATGACAGTGTTTATGGGTTCGTGGCAAAATACAGATGCATTTCACCGCATAGCAACCATTGCTGCCTGTATGAGCATTGTGGTAACGGCGGTGTATATATTAAGGGCCATTGGCCAAACAGCTATGGGGCCATTAAAAATTGGTTATGAAAATTTGACCGATGCAACATGGAATGAAAAGGCAGCGGCCATTATATTAATCGCAGGGATTGTTGCGATTGGTATTGCACCGTTTTGGTTGAATGAACTGATCAGTCCGGCGACAGAAATAATAATGAAAAAGTTGGCAGCGGTTACTGCCGGTATGTAGTACAACCGCGTTATTTAATTACTGCTCTTTTAATTTCTTGGGGAATAAAGGCGGACACATTTAAACTGTATGTTAAACGAATTTTTGATACTAATGAAATCTGAACTGGTGCTATGCTGCATCATTTTCCTGCTGCTATTTATTAAGGTGGGAACAGATATGACAAACGATCGCCTGTTGCAACTGGTACAGTTATTATTGCTGGTAAATGTAGTGGCCGGTTTTTTCTTTAACCAGGATGGAACTTTATTTGGCGGCCAGTTTACCACCAATGCTTTGATGGCATTTCAAAAAAGTATTTTGAGCATTGGTATTTATCTAATCTCGTTATTATTTGCAGACTGGTTAAAGAAAAGCGAACACATGCCCGAGTTTTTTATATTGATGTTGTCGGCTGTTTTGGGTATGTTTTTTATGATTTCCAGTGGCAGTTTACTAATGTTCTTTTTAGCGCTGGAGCTTTCTACGATACCCGTTGCAGCCATGGCCAACTTTGACCTCGAGAAAAAAGTTTCTTCAGAAGCCGCTATGAAAATGATTTTATCGTCCGCTTTTTCTTCAGGTATTTTATTGTTTGGTATTTCATTAATTTATGGCGCCACCGGAACCATCAATTTTGCGGAAATGCCAGCTTTGCTGGATGGCAGCCCTTTACAAATATTAGCCTTTGTATTTTTATTCACTGCCTTTGCATTTAAATTATCCATTGTTCCATTTCATTTATGGACCGCCGATGTGTACGAAGGATCGCCTGTCGCGGTCACTTCTTTTTTATCCGTGATATCAAAAGGTTCTATCGCATTTATACTGCTTACTACGCTGTACAAAGTGTTTGCACCCATGCAGGAAATATGGTACAACATGGTAATGCTGCTATCTGTTATTACTATGATTGTTGGCAATCTTTTCGCATTGCGGCAGCAAAATATAAAGCGCTTTCTTGCATTTTCATCCATTGCGCAGGTTGGTTTTATCTTGGTAGGCCTTAGCAGCAATTCTACGCAGGGAACAGCATCGGTAGTGTATTTTATATTGATTTATATTTTCTCTAACCTGGCCGCTTTTGGAGTGGCCGGAGCCATTGCTCAACAAACGGGGAAAGAACGCATTGATGATTTGAAAGGTTTGTATCAAACCAATCCATTCATTAGCTGGATATTGGCACTGGCGTTATTCTCATTGGCAGGCATTCCCCCCACAGCTGGTTTTTTTGGCAAATTATTTTTGATTACGGCAGGTGCATCCAAAGGCAATTATTTTTTTATTACCGTTGCCGCATTGAACCTGATTGTGTCTTTGTATTATTACCTACGAATCATCAGGGCGGTGTTTA
This sequence comes from Chitinophagales bacterium, assembly GCA_038210625.1. Taxonomy (GTDB): domain Bacteria; phylum Bacteroidota; class Bacteroidia; order Chitinophagales; family Chitinophagaceae; genus Ferruginibacter. The sequence continues at coordinate 88,402 of JBBQWL010000001.1, forward strand.
TGGATAAAAATGAGCAGCCAATTGAAAAAATTATTTTATTGCCTTCTGGTAAGCTGGGTATGCTTATTTGCGGGGCGGGTATTGTACTGACGGGATTACTAAGTTGGGTATATGATTACATTACATCACTAACAATGTAATAAAGAAATTATGGCGATCAATAAAAATCATGAGTTTGAAGAACTGGACGGTGTAAAATGTGGCATCGTGGAAAAAAACGTTTCGCCTGAAAGGGTTCAGTTTTTAAGGAAATTATTGGAGTACAATAGGTTTACGGTTATAGCAGTTCCGTCTCCCGCACCCAAAGCCCCGCCGGCAGCAAAACCCGTTGAAGGCGCAGAAACTCCACCGCCGCAAATAGTTCCTGATGCACCAGAAACTTATACTGTAGGCGTTACTGATTATACTTTTAATCCCATCAACGCCATTTTTGGCAGACTGCTGCACACCCCCGACGGGCATGTAGTTACGCAGGCTTACTGGCAACAAAAGGAAACGGTAAGCCATGACGAAATACCTTATTACGAAAGAGGTGTTTAACCGTAAGGTGCTTATTTCAAGTGCACATTTAACCGTGATATTTTTTGCCGTTTTTGTTGCAGGGCTGTGTTTATTTGTTGGCAAGGTCTTTTATCAGGCGCTGTATTTTACATAAAATTGCCAGGTAAAATAGTACTCCCGGTATTTTAATTTTTTTGCATGCAGAGAATTTTTCGTTTCTTTAAAGCAAGTTTCTAATTGAACGATTGTTTTATTACGCTACATACACCACCTTCACTTCGCTATGAAAACATTTACTTTAACAATAAGCCTTTGCCTGCTTGTACAGCTCGCTGCCTTTTCACAAGAATTTGAAAATTATGGAAATGTGAGTAGTGATGAGTTTGCCTTAAAACAGTGTTCATTTGACAAAGATGCCAATGCAATTGTTTTAATACACGAAGCCGTTTCTAATTATGATGATGAACACCATCTGGTAACCTATCATCACGTTCGGATTAAAGTGTTAAATGAAAGAGGATTTGCAGCCGCAAATATATCAATCCCGTTTTATCGCAGTAATGATTTTGAGCAGATTACTTCAGTAGAAGGCATGACCATTAATGCGCAGGATGGTCAACCTGCAGAGAAAATAGTTATCGGTAAAAAATCAATTTTTACTGATAATGTCAACGAGAATTTTGGCGAGGTAAAATTTACATTTCCTGCTATTCATGCAGGCAGTATTATTGATTACAAATATGCCAGCAACATGAAAAACTATGGCGGATTAGATGATTGGGATTTCCAGGAAAGACTGCCCGTGTTGCTAAGTAAATATACTTTGATCGTTTTACCCAATGTGCAATTTAGTTACCGCGTAGATAAATTACCGGAAATACCAATTGTAATAAAACAACTCAACAGCGCCGGAGGGGTTTATTTTGAAATGAGAAATATTCCCAGTCTCGGCGATGAGGCATATATGGACTCCAGGAAAGACTACTTGCAGAAGGTGATTTTTCAGTTAAGCGGATATACTATTGGAGGCGATAATAAAAGGAAATATATGACTTCGTGGAGTGAGGTAAACCGTGAATTAAACACTACCCGGGAATTCGGAAGCCAGGTGGGTAAAAGCGTCCCGGGTACAGAAGATTTTATTAAGCAGGTAAAAACAATGGTTTCTGGCGAAGAAAAAATGGAGGCAGTTTTCAAATATGTGAGGAATAATATGGTTTGGAACAGGATTCCCAGTAAATATTCTTTGGATGGTATAAAAGAAGCCTGGAAAAAGAAAAAGGGTACCAGTGGCGATATCAATCTTTTATTGGTGAATCTTTTAAAAGAGGCTTCATTAGAAGCCTATCCGATGCTGGTCAGTGACCGGTTTCATGGAAAAGTGAATACGGACTATCCTTTTATCGAACAATTTAATTCTGTAGTAGCTTGTGTAATTATAGGTGGGAAGAGATATTACCTGGATGCGACAGAAAGTTACTGCACATCTTCTTTAATTCCAGTAAATATTCTTAATACTACTGCATTTATAATTAACCGTAAAGCAGGCGAATTAATAGTTGTTACTACAGACACGATGCAGTTTAAAGAATACATTGATGCAAAATTGAACCTTGCAGCCAATGGCGCGATATCCGGTAATGTGTTGATAAAAAGTTTCGACTATGCAAGAATAAAAAAGGTGGAGGATTATAAGGCAGATAAAAGTAATTTCATCAACAAATATTTGCCGGTTGATGAAGCTTTGATTGTTGCGAAAAGCTTTGAGTTACGAAATTTAGACAATGACTCTTTGCCCCTGGAGCAAGCCTTTGAATTATCAGGAAATTTAGATACCGGGCGCATTTCTTATTTGACATTGAATTATTTTGCCGGGTTTAACACGAATCCTTTCCAAACAGAAAACCGGTTTTCAGATATTAACTTTGGATACAAACGGTTTACCAGATTAGACATTCAGGTACAGCTTCCGCCGGGTTCTGGCATTGATGAAATGCCTGGCTCAGTAAGAGTCTCCAACAGCGAAAAGGATATTTTATTTACAAGACAACTGGCCTACGATAAAGCAACCAACACCATCCAGGGAACAGTAATACTGGAATTTAAGAAAAGTATGTATGATAAAGAAATGTACCCGGTAATCAAAGAAATTTATCAAAAAATATTTGCTTACTTAAAAGAGGAGGCTGTGATCAAAAGGAAATAGTTCTGGTTCCAGGATAGCATGCTTCAATAAATTTTCTGGCAAATGAAATATATGATGCGCCTGTCAAATTACTCAGCCTGCGTGTTGCTAAGCCAAAAACCTCTTCCAAACAGCATATAATAAATACAGTTTGAAAGAGGTTTTATCAAGGTGATTAATGCAACTAACTTATCTTTTCCATCACCAGCTGCTTTACATCAGCCAATGCAATTCTTTCCTGCACCATCGTATCCCTGTAGCGAATCGTAACAGTATTGTCTTCTTTTGTCTGGTGGTCAATTGTTACACAGAATGGTGTACCAATTGCATCCATGCGACGGTAACGTTTTCCGATGGCGTCCTTCTCTTCGTAAAAACACATAAAGCTTGCTTTACAATCGTCCATTAATTGTTTGGCAATTTCAGGCAGACCATCTTTTTTTAGCAGTGGTAATATCGCCAGTTTGGTAGGGGCAATTTTTGCAGGAATGCGCAATACCACGCGACTGTCTGATGTGCCATCTTCCTTTATCCAGCTTTCATTTGCATAAGCCAGGCTCATGATGGTGAGGAACAAGCGATCCAGGCCGACCGAGGTTTCCAGCACGTAAGGCACATAGTTACCATAGGCCTTACCTGTGGCAGGATCAATGTCATTATCAAAATACTGAATCTTCTTTTTGCTAAAGGTTTGATGTTGTGTTAAATCGTAATCCGTTCTTGAATGTATACCTTCCAGTTCCTTCCAGCCAAAAGGAAATTCAAATTCAATATCCAGGGCAGCATCTGCATAAAAAGCAAGCTTTACATGATCATGAAAACGCAATTTTTCTGCAGGAACGCCCAGACTCTCATGCCATTTTTTTCTTTCTTCTTTCCAGAAATTATACCATTCCATTTGCGTGCCGGGGCGAATGAAAAACTGCATTTCCATTTGTTCAAATTCCCGCATGCGAAAAATAAACTGTCTTGCAACAATTTCATTTCTAAAAGCCTTACCGGTTTGTGCAATACCAAAAGGTATTTTCATACGGCCGGTTTTTTGCACATTTAAAAAGTTTACAAAAATACCCTGCGCTGTTTCGGGGCGTAAATAGATGGTATCACTTTCTTCTGCCACACTGCCAATCTGTGTGCTAAACATCAGGTTAAATTCTCTAACGTCCGTCCAGTTACAGGTTTTACTAATGGCGCATTTTATATTGTTGTCAACAATCAGTTGTTTAAGACCGGCATAATCGCTTGCGGCTATCAGCGCATCCAGTTTCTTCAGCAGTGCAAATTCTTCTTCTTTTTTTCCTTCAAGCGCCAACGCTTCCGCATGTGCTTCAATTAAATGATCTACCCGGTATCTTTTATTGCTGTCTTTATTGTCAATCATCGGGTCACTAAAGTTGTCCACGTGTCCGCTTGCCTTCCATGTTGTAGGATGCATAAAAATAGCCGCGTCAATACCTACGATATTGTCGTGCAATTGTGTCATACTCTTCCACCAGTAATCGCGGATATTCTTTTTTAACTGGGCACCGTTCTGTCCATAGTCATAAACAGCGGCCAGGCCGTCATAAATTTCAGAAGATTGAAAAATATAACCATATTCTTTACAGTGAGCAATCAGCTCTGCAAAATTGTTCGATTCGTTTGCCATAATCCTGCAAAAGTAAAAAATAAACCCCTCAAAAAACGCGTAGAAAATATTATTTGGATGAGGTTGTTTTTTTCATCCGTTCTTTGGCTTCCAGTAAAGCCTTATACATAACATCGTTGTCTGCAATAAACTGCCTTAACCTTTCACCGGGAGGCCGTGATAGCCAGATTTTCAGTTGAAGTTCCTGTATATGTTTAGGTGTGTCTGTCATTGGTTCTTTAAGTCAATCACAACTGTTATTTTAATTTTTCATTTCCTTGATGTCTTTCTCCATCCCTCAAATTCTTTTTCTCAAAGTTTTTCTGCAAGGCCGCTGTGAGGTCAACGCCGGTTTGATTGGCCAGGCAGATCAATACCCACAATACATCCGCCATTTCATCTCCCAAATCTTTTCCTTTATCAGATTCTTTAAAAGACTGCTCACCATAAGTCCGTACCATTAACCTTGATAATTCGCCTACTTCTTCCATTAAAATGCCAAGATTGGTCAATTCATTAAAATAACGAACCCCCACTGTTTTTATCCATTGGTCAACATCTTGCTGGGCTTGTTCTATTGTCATATTTATTACACTGATTTTTACTGATTACACGAATTTAAATGCATGCTTAACTGATTTACAAAACAACCCTTTTCCAGGTCAACGATCTTTCACCAAAATTAATTACCAATGCAAGTTTATATCCTGATATGGAAAGATAACTGATAGCTTGTGCAATATGGCTATCTGCGATTGCCGCTACGGATTTAATTTCTAAAACGATGGAATCGAAAACAATGAAATCGGCAAGATAGGGGCTTCTCAATATTTTATTTTTGTACTTCACAACAAACCTTTTTTCTCTTTCATAAGGTATAGTCATTTCCGTAAAATCAATTTCCATAGCATCTTTATAATTCATTTCTTTTAAACCAAGCCCAAGTGTTTTATGAATCTCCATGCAAATGCCAATAATTTTAAAAGATTCATCCTTAAAAATTAAATCAGCCATGCTAAATAATTTGTGTAGGATTACAAAATCTTTCTGCCCATTCATAACAAATTACATGTTAGCTGGCACCGACCGATAAGTCAGAAATTAGTGTAATTCGTAAAAATCAGTGTAATTATTCTTTTGACTTCGTATCAATCCAAATGGTAACCGGCCCATCATTTACAAGTGATACTTTCATATCTGCACCAAATACACCGGTGGATATTTTTTTGCCCAAATCATTTTCCAATTGTACAATCATCTTTTCGTACACCGGTATTGCAACAACAGATTTGCTGGCACGGATATAAGAAGGACGATTGCCTTTTTTGGTGTTGGCATGTAAAGTAAACTGGCTTACCAGCAGGATGTCGCCACCTGTTTCTTTTAAAGATAAATTGGGTACTTTATGAGCATCATCAAAAATGCGCAGGTTTACAATTTTGTTGCTTAGCCAGGTAATGTCTTCCATTGCATCAGCATCTTCAATACCGAGCAATACCAGCAAACCATTGCCAATACTGGATTTTAACTCTTCATTTATTGTTACACCCGCATTGGTGACTCTTTGTATAAGTGCTCTCATACAATCAAAGATAACGACAGTTTTATTTTTACATGGCAGCAATTAATTTGTAAAGGCTGTTCCCGGAGGGTAAAAAGTATAAAGGGAATTCGCTGGTGCGATTGGGTTACACAAAAAATATAAGCCATATGATAGCCATTCAATATCCACACACTGGTATCATACTTTTGACAGAAATGCAAAAAAACATCATTACCAATATGACGAAAATCATGTTGCCGGCCTGTAATATCCTGCACGCTTGCCATTTGAAAATTATCCACGCTATTTGTGCACAGGTGTTGATATTTACCCTTTTGTTTCTTCGGCTACAACAAATATTTTCGTTATCCGTCGTTAACATTTCAATAACCCATCACAAGTTTCTTTATCATGCCTGCACAATATATAAGCAATCCCGGTCTGGCTTTCAGCCGCCAGTTTACAAAACAAGGAGTATCGCCATACGATATGTTTGAATATGATTACCGCACTTCGGTAATTAAAAACCCTTCCGGTGAAATTGTTTTTCAGATGGACAATGTGGAAGTGCCAAAGCAGTGGAGCCAGATTGCTACTGATATCCTGGCACAAAAATATTTTAGAAAGGCTGGCGTACCGCAGGCAGATGGAAGCACAGGCAGGGAAACATCCATTAAACAGGTAGCACACCGTATGGCTCACTGCTGGCGGGTTTGGGGCGAACGCTACAATTATTTTGCTACAGACGAAGCGGCACAAATATTTTATGAAGAACTGGTATATTCTATTTTAAACCAGGCTTGCGTACCCAACAGTCCGCAATGGTTTAACACTGGTTTGCATGAAGTGTATGGTATTACCGGCAAGCCACAGGGGCATTATTATGTTGACCCGGTGGATGACATGCTTAAGAAATCTACTTCTGCCTATGAGCGTCCGCAGCCACATGCCTGCTTTATTTTAAGCGTAGAAGATGACCTGGTAAATGAAGGTGGCATCATGGATTTGTGGGTTAGGGAAGCAAGGATATTTAAATACGGAAGTGGCGTGGGAACCAACTACAGCAGCATACGCGGAGATGGTGAAAAACTAAGCGGTGGCGGTACTTCCAGCGGACTAATGAGTTTTTTAAAAATAGGCGATCGTGCCGCCGGAGCCATCAAAAGTGGAGGTACTACAAGGCGTGCTGCAAAAATGGTTTGCCTTGATTTAGACCATCCAGAAATTGAAAGTTTTGTAAACTGGAAGGTAGGTGAAGAAGATAAAGTTGCTGCGTTGATTGCGGCAGGCTATCCCAGCGATTATGAAGGAGAAGCGTACAGAACGGTGAGCGGGCAAAACAGCAATAATTCTGTTCGCATACCCAACTCATTTTTTAAAACCCTGGATGAAGATGGCGAGTGGGAACTAAAAGGCAGGAGCAACGGCAAAGTAATGAAACGCATAAAGGCAAGAGATTTGTGGAAACAAATTAATCATGCTGCATGGAAATGTGCAGACCCCGGAACGCAATACGACACCACTATTAACGAGTGGCACACCTGTCCGGAAGGCGGCCCGATAAGAGCCAGTAATCCTTGCAGTGAATACATGTTTTTGGATAACACCGCTTGTAATTTAGCATCGGTAAACCTGCGCCGTTTTTTTGAAGAAAGTAATAACAGCTTTGACGTAACAGGTTTTGAATATACCTGCAGGTTGTGGACGGTGGTGCTGGAGATATCAGTCCTCATGGCACAGTTTCCATCAAAGGAAGTGGCGCAATTAAGTTATGACTACCGAACACTGGGATTAGGTTATGCCAACCTTGGTAGTATGCTGATGGTGAGTGGTATTCCTTATGACAGTGAAGAAGCAAGGGGCATAGCTGGCGCTATTACGGCGATTATGACTGGAGTTGCCTATACAACTTCTGCAGAGATGGCGGGCTTTTTAGGCGCATTTGCCAGGTATGAAGAAAATAAAAAACACATGTTGCGTGTAATGCGCAACCACCGTGCCGCCGCGTACGACGCACAGGAAGCCTACGAAGGAATTGAAATAAAACCACAAGGGATCAATGCAAAATATTGCCCTGATTATTTATTAACCGCCGCTATCAAGGCCTGGGATGACGCAGTACAACTGGGCGAAAAAAATGGCTTTCGCAATGCACAAACAACCGTAATTGCGCCAACAGGTACCATTGGTTTGGTAATGGATTGCGATACTACCGGTGTTGAGCCTGACTTTGCATTGGTAAAATTTAAGAAACTAAGTGGTGGCGGTTATTTTAAAATCATTAACCAGAGTGTGCCCGCCGCTTTACGCAATTTAAAATATACTGAAAAGCAACTGGAAGAAATTGTAAACTATGCCAAGGGCCACGCAACTTTAAAAGGAGCCCCATTTATCAATACACAAACATTACTGGCAAAAGGATTTACAAAAGAAGAACTGGAAAAAGTAGAAGCTTCTTTAGGCAGTGCTTTCGAAATTGGCTTTGTGTTTAACGTGTACACTTTTGGCGAAGCAACTTTACAACGACTCGGCTTTACGGCAGATCAGTATTATGATTTTGAATGGAGCTTACTGGAGGCATTGGGATATACCGACGAACAAATTGAAGCCGCCAATATTTATGTATGCGGCACCATGACGGTTGAAGGAGCGCCTTATTTAAAAAAAGAACACCTGGCGGTATTTGACTGCGCCAATAAATGCGGACAAAAAGGGGAACGTTATATTCATGCACATGGTCATATCCGGATGATGGCTGCGGCGCAACCCTTTCTGAGCGGCGCTATCAGCAAAACCATTAACCTGCCCAACGAAGCAACAGTAGAGGAAATTGCCGATTGTTACCGCATGAGTTGGGAGTTGGGTTTAAAAGCCAATGCGCTATATAGGGATGGATCTAAATTATCCCAACCGCTCAGCAATAAATCTGATAAAAAGAAAAAAGCCGCTGACGAAACGGAGGCAACAAAAACGGAAGAGTTTAATAATGTTCAACAAGCCGCCAGCCATCATAGCCAGATTGTTGACATGAGCAAACTAACCGTCGACGAATTGCTGGACGAAGTAAGCAAGCGGATGCAGAACAGTCCGGATACAGTATTGAAAAGTAAGCTGGCGAAAATTGTAGAGCGTAAAAAATTGCCGGCCAAGCGTAGGGGATTTACACAAAAAGCTAAAATAAACGGGCAGGCTTTGTTCCTCCGCACTGGCGAATATGGCGACGGAACAGTGGGAGAAATATTTATTGATATGGCTAAAGAAGGCGCTACCGTTCGCAGTATGCTCAACTGTTTTGCTATTGCTATTTCTATCGGTTTGCAGTATGGTGTACCGCTGGAAGAGTTTGTAGAAAAATTTGTGTTTACCCGTTTTGAACCTGCCGGTATGGTAGATCATCCGAATATTAAGAGTACTACCTCCATTATGGATTTCATCTTCCGCTCGCTGGCCTTTGAATACCTTGGCCGTACAGACCTGGTGCATGTGCTGGATAAGCCAGAAGTAGAAAACCTGGGCAACAGCAGTTGGGACGAAACAACGCCCACCATTGGCGAAAGAAAGCCTGAGCTGAGTGAAGTAAGGGTAATGGGCACTGCAGCATCTTCACCTGCCGGCAACATTAATTCCGCCGCCGTTAAAGCGCAATATGCCGCAGGCAACGACGGTACACAAAATTATATGAAGAGTATGCAGAGCGATGCACCATCCTGCAATACCTGCGGCCACATCACCATCCGCAGTGGTACCTGTTATAAATGTTTAAACTGCGGTAATAGTATGGGTTGCAGCTAACACGTTACTTTTTGGGATGTAGATATTACAACACCACTCCATGAGTGGCGTTGTATTTTTTATTGTCCGGTCCAGGAAGCTTTGTGGAACTTCAGTGGCGTCGCACAATTGTACTATTGCTTTTTATTGAGCTTTGGATTTCTGATTGAAGGCCATAAGCTAATAGTAAAATCTTAATGTAAATTGGTGCGCTCCTCTTTTATCATTTCCAGGAAATATATTTTATTTAATACTACTTTTTCATTTCAGAAAATTCACCCCAATTCAAATCGCCCGGTAAGGTACTTCTGCTAAATTCAATATGTATTACTCTTCTTTTTTGTTGTTTGTTGTTCTTCCGGAAGAGTGAAGCAGCAAAGGTTTCATAAACATTACGCCTCCTTTATTTACATTGCAAACCGTTTCCTTTTCAACAGACCAGTTAATTGTTTCAGCTCTGTTAATGCCTTGTAAGTGTGAGCCTGGTATAATTTTCAATGCACCATTTTCTTCATCAGTTGTATCAAGGTGAATACGTACTGTAAAGTTATCCTGTAATATGTGTAACGGAGGCTGTACAGCAAATTGATTTTGCTTTGTAGTCCATGGCCCAAAACCTGGCATTGTAATTTTTTTATCTACAGAAATAGTAAGGTCTTGGTGGTAGGCGACAAACCAGTTGGAAGCCGCAGGTTTGTCGAAATAGATAGACTTAACTACAAAGAAATGATCGCCAAAAATTGACTTAATTAATTTGTTGAAACGGTTGTTAAAAATAATATCAGCAGCTGCTGGAACTTCCTTTAAAAATTGCCGGATGGCAAACAAATCGCTTGTTTTTCTAAACGTTGATTTATCTGTATCGGTATTTGAAATAACCTGGTTTAGTTGATTGATTTCTTCCCCGGTAAAGATGGTATCAATTATAGCAAAACCATCCTCCTCCATGTTTTGTTTTATAGCCGCGTGCATACAACTGCTTGAATAATTTATTTTCTTATTCCAAACATATGGCTTTTAGTATTAATCGCGGGCGGTTGGTTATTTCAACATGATGGAAAATTTATTCCATCATATTTTTTTCGACCCCAAAAACTAGCATTCTTATCAACATAAGGCAAGGTTTTTTGCATCCCGCCATATGATTTCCTTTCTTTTTTTGTCAGTTGACATTCTTTTAAAGGCAGTACCAAAATATAAGTTGATTTTTATCCTTGTTTTATCCCAGATTCTTTTTGCTGCTTTTCTAGCTTATCAACCCTTTGCACCAATGCATCCAGGTTTCTGAAATGGATATACGATTTGCGATACTTGTTGGCATCGAATGCGGGTGAACCCATAAATACCTCTCCCTTTTTTGTAATGCTTTTTGATATACCGGATTGCGCAGTGATGATGGTATTGTCGGCAACAGTAAGATGCCCAACAATGCCAACCTGTCCGCTGAACATGCAGTTCTTCCCAATTTTAGTGGAACCAGCTACCACGCCATGCGCAGCAAAATAAGTATTTTCGCCAATCTCCACGTTATGGGCGATATGAATGAGGTTATCAAATTTTACTCCTTTACGTAGAATGGTAGATCCTAAAGTGGCCCGGTCAATGGCACAATTAGCGCCAATTTCTACATCATCTTCAATTACAACGTTGCCTATTTGCGGTACTTTTTTATGATCGCTTTCAGGGTTAAACCGGAAGCCATCGCTGCCAATAACAGTGCCCGAATGGATAATGCAGTTTTTGCCAATCTGTGTTTCAGAATAAATTTTTACACCGGCAAATAGCGTAGTGTTGTCACCAATTACCGCATTGTCGCCAATGTAAACCTGCGGATATATTTTTACATTGTTACCAATAATCGCATTCTCGCCAACAAAGGCAAATTCACCAGCGTAAATATCCGAACCAACGGTAGCGCTTTCCGAAATAAAAGATAATTTTGAAATACCTTTTTTATTCAGCTTTACCTCATTGTACATTTCCAGTAGTTTAGAAAAAGCATCTTCCGCTTTATCTACTCTTATTAAAGTGGCCGTAACCGGAGCAGTTAAAACAAAATCCTTATTGATGATGACAATGGAAGCCTGTGTGCCGTACAAATATTGCGTGTACAAGGGGTTACTTAGAAATGAAATGGCGCCGGGAACGCCTTCTTCTATTTTTGCTAATTTTGTTACGGTAACAGCTGCGTTTCCTTCAATTTGTCCGTTTATCAGACCGGCTATTTGTGTGGCAGTAAATTGCATGGCAATATTTAATTTAGGTATTGATTAAAGGTAGTGGCTAATAAACAATTCAGCAATAAAAAAGCAGATTGTCAGGCGTGCATTTTTTGAAGCCCTTTTACACCAATCATCTGGTTACTTTCCTGGTCCCAAACCTTCAGTTTAAAACAGGCGTTCATGGCGCTGGGGGTTAGCCGGGTGATTTTACAATTTTGTAATTCTTCAAAATGTCTCATCACTTCAGGTAAACGATAAAAAGGAATTTTTGAATTCAGGTGGTGAATATGATGGTAACCGATATTGCCGGTAAACCATTCCATTACGGGGCTCATCTTCATAAAGCTGGAAGATTCCAGGGCTGCTTTTTCATACACCCAGTTTTTATTTTCGTAAAATTCTACGCCCGGAAAATTATGTTGCGCATAAAACAAATATGCGCCCATACCAAAGGCAATAATGAAAGGCAGAAAAAACATAAAAAACCAGGCCTGCCAGCCCATAAAAACAAATAAACAAACGGCTACTGTAAAATGTAGCAGGAGTGCAATCAGGCTGTCGTAATGTTTACGTGGATTACTGATGAATGAACGTAAACACATACCAATTATAAACATAGAAAAATAGCCCAGCGCAATGGTTACGGGATGGCGGACCGCCAGGTAAATAAACTTTTGAGCCGGAGACATCTCCAGGTATTTCTTTCGTGTTACAATTGGATAGGAGCCAATGCTGGCACTGAATAATTTTGAATTGTGGTTGTGATGATGATCATGCGACCGTTTCCATATACTCGTAGGTGAAAGCATATACATGCCAAAAACAGTCATGATAGCATCTGCTATCCTGGAATGAGTTAAGATGGTATGGTGTTGGTGATCATGGTATATAATAAACATACGTATCAGCAATAAGCCGGCTAATACGCTGCTCAATAATTTTAAACCAACCATGGGGGCAATTAGTGCACCTGTTAATGCAAGTACCAATAAAGAGAGCGTGGAAATAGTGTGGAACCAGCTTTTGGATCTTATTTCTTTTGCAAATGGCTTAGTCGCTAATATCAGGTTTTTCCCCAGGAGCATTGTGGACATTTAGAAAGTAAAGATAACTTATTTCATTTTTAAATACGTTTATGCTTCCATCTTTTATGCGCCCATAACCATGTTTCGGGCTGGGATAGTATATCCGCTTCCAGTTTTTTTGTATGTAATTCCGTTATAGTGCCCTCAGCATCAGCATTTGGTGGCAATTGTAATAGCTCTGCCGTCAATGTATAATAACCTCTTGTTAATCTTTTGACAGACACGAAAACGATGGGGTATTTTACCTTTTTGGCTATCTTTTCAGTCCCCATAAATACCGGGGTATCCTGCTGTAAAAAATTCATCCAGTGTGCAGTGGTGGGGTTGGGCGACTGATCTGCAATAAAAGCAGTGGCGGTGAGCTGGCTTCGGTTTTTTACGATATCCCTGAAGGTTTCTTTCATGGGTATCAATCTTGTACCAAACCGTTCCCGCATCCTGCAAATAAGCCCGTTAAAATATTTGTTCGCAAGCGGATGATAAATTACATACAACTGATGTTTACAACAAAGACTAAAGGTGTTGCCAGCCCATTCCCAGTTACCATTGTGTCCCATTACAATAATGATGCTTTTATTTTCTTCGGCGAGGTCGTTAAATAATGCTGCTGCCGCCGGGTCCATGCTGCAACGCTGCAGCATTTTTTCCGGACTTATGGAAAGCGTTTTAAAAGTCTCCAGCAAAAGATCGCAGAAATAGCGAAAGAATTTTTTTTCCAGCATCAATATTTCAGCAGGCGTTTTTTGGGGAAAAGAATTGGTAAGGTTTGCATGCACCACCGCTTTGCGATAGCCAACTATATAATATAAAAAAAGGTATAAGCCATCAGAAATAATATAGAGCAACCGGAATGGCAGCACAGATAAAAGGTAAATAAAAGGCAGCGTTAAATAATAAATTAGTGCAGACAAGGAGTAAATAATTTAAACGAAATTAAAATTATCCGTTGATTAATTCCGGCTGTTAACAAAATCTTTCATATAACTGCAGGCAGAATTTTCAATTGTATTTTTCATTCATAACAGAAATTTAGTCAAACCGGCATACACCTGTACTATGCGTATTGCTGAAAGCATTCATTGGTTATAAACATACCAGGGATAATTTTGATTATTGCAAAAACAGCGTATAAGCCACAATTCGATTATGATTTATACGATATCTTTACGGCATGACTTCAGCATTTTTTACATATAACAAGGGTAAAGTTATACAAGCTTTGCGGTATCATTTTATCACCCGTAAGGAAATAAAAATTATGATGATCCTGGTAAATGTATTTGCCATTGTATCGGCAGCTTTGTTCTTTATGAGAGAGGTATCGGCAGTATCTTTTTTAGTAAGCTCCTTTTTATGGTTTGCGTTGATGATCTCGTTTTGGTTTTTACTGCCGCTTATTATTTACAAGAAGTCAGATACTTTTAGGGATAAATTTAAGGCAACGCTGGGGGCTGAAGATTTTAGTATTGAAAATGACAGGGGAAGCCGTAAGTGGCCATGGACAGCTTTTACTTCCAGTATGGAAAGCCCTCATTTTTTTCATTTGTATTTTGATGCCCGTTCTTTTTTTATTGTACCAAAAGATGCTTTTAAAGATGAGGATTTACATGAAGCAAGAAAAATATTGTCAACAAAAATTCGCCGTTAGTTTACATCAGTACTTTTTCCATTACATGATGCTTTGTTTTTACTTCTTCAAATTGTTCCCCTTTAACGGTGTATCCAAATTTTTCGTAAAAGCCGATGGCCGTATCGCGGGCGTGCATGGTTAAAATTTTATAGCCTTTATCGCGGGCTATATTTTCAGCAAAACTCATCATAGATTCACCAATACCTTTTCCCTGCAAATTTTTTTGTACTGCCATTTGTCTTAGCCGTAGCCGGCGCTCATCCAGGCGGGTTAAAATGCAACAACCCAGTATTTCGTCTTCATCAAAAGCGGCAATTAAAATATCGTTTTTTTCATGATCAAGTTCCTCTTTTGTAAATGATAAGCCAAGGGGTTTGCGTAATACATCTAACCGCAGTTTCACCATTTGATGGTATGCTTTGCTGCCGTGATCAATTTGTTTTAAGGCCATAACAATCGTTTTTTTGGTTTCTTACATTTTATATCGGGTAGCAGAGGGTACAATATACAAACTTTTTTATTTACAGGAGCGCCACTCAACAATTGAAAGAATCTATAATTCATTCCTTCAATCGTGAAAAAAGAGAGCCTGAAAATATATTTGTTGGTTTCAACTATCAACAGCAATTTTGCCTATTACAAAACCATTCAGGTGGCATAAAAGGGGCTAGTTTGGCTTTATTTATATTTCTTTGTATTTATTGCAAAAAGTATATTTTTGCACCTGATTAACTAAATAATTACTACCATGTCAGACATTGCAACAAGAGTAAAGAAAATAATTGTTGACAAATTAGGTGTTGATGAAGCCGAGGTTACTCCGGAAGCTTCTTTCACAAATGATTTAGGTGCCGATAGTTTGGACACCGTTGAATTGATCATGGAATTTGAAAAAGAATTCAATATTTCAATTCCTGATGAACAAGCTGAAACTATCACCACCGTTGGTCAGGCTGTAACTTACCTGGAAGAACACGCCAAGTAATCTTCATCTCTTTTTTAATTATCGCAGGCAAATTTTATGGACTTTAAGAGAGTAGTTGTAACCGGATTGGGCGCCATCACTCCCCTCGGTAAATCTGTTGCTGAATATTGGCAAGGGTTATCTGATGGAGTAAATGGTTGTGATTTAATCAAACAATTCGATGCATCTAAATTCAAGACCAGGTTTGCCTGCGAGGTTAAAGATTTTGATCCTACCAATTACCTCGACCGAAAGGAAGCCCGCAAAATAGATCGCTTTTCCCAATTCGCATTAATCGCCAGTGATGAAGCTGTAAAAGATGCAGGCATCAACAAAGAAAATGTTGATGTTGACAGGGTAGGTGTAATTATTGGCAGTGGCATCGGAGGTTTAATTACCTTCCAGGAAGAAGTGATCAACTTTGCTTCCGGCGATGGCACTCCGCGTTTCAATCCCTTCTTTATTCCAAAAATGATATTGGATATTGCCGCAGGCCATATCTCTATACGACACGGTTTCAGGGGTCCTAATTATGCGGTGGTAAGTGCATGTGCATCTGCTACCAATGCTATTATCGATGCGTATGATACTATCCGTCTTAATAAAGCAGACATTATAATTACCGGTGGAAGTGAAGCTGTTGTTAGCGCAGCAGGTGTTGGTGGTTTTAATGCCATGAAAGCGCTCAGCGAAAGAAATGATGATTATAAAACTGCCTGCAGACCATTCGACAAAGAACGCGATGGTTTTGTGATGGGCGAAGGGTCAGGTATACTTATCATTGAAAGTCTTGACCATGCTTTGGCAAGAGGTGCAAAAATCTATTGCGAAATAGGAGGTGGCGGCGCAAGTGCCGATGCGTATCATATTACTGCTCCGCATCCTGAAGGCCTGGGTGCTCAAAATGTAATGCGTGCTGCATTAAAAGACGCAGGCATGAAAGCCGAGGACATTGATTATATCAATGTACATGGTACTTCTACACCGCTTGGTGATATTGCAGAAACCAAAGCCATCTTAAATGTATTTGGCGAACATGCTTATGATTTAAATATCAGCTCTACAAAAAGTATGACCGGACATTGCCTTGGCGCAGCAGGCGCTTTGGAAGCGTTGGCTTGTATACTGGCTGTTACAAGAGACATCATACCGCCTACCATTAATCACTTTACTGATGATCCGGAACTGGATCCTAAATTAAATTTTACTTTTAATAAAGCGCAACACCGTACTGTGAATGCTGCACTCAGCAACACGTTTGGCTTTGGGGGGCACAACGCTTCTGTTATTGTAAAAAAATACGTTGCTTAACGATCTGTTATTTCCAATCAGCCTTTAATAATTTTAGTCATTAGAAAATTTTGTACAGGTAAGCTAAACTGCTCTACAATTATTTTCATGCGACAAAAATAATTTCCCTCACATCATACTGAATACACTTTTACAAAAATTGATTTACTATTAATAAAAAAATAGTATTGCAGTTGTAATTTCAGACTGTGTGTTTGTTAGTTATTATATTTTTTGATTGCAGTAAATAATATTAATTTCGAATTCACTTATTCTATCCAAGTTGAATTTATTTAAAGATTTTTTTACTGTAAATATCAAAAAGAAAGAGTTTAAAAAACAACTCAATAATGTACTTGGTTTTACACCCGGTAATCTTAGTTTATATAGAACAGCATTAAGTCACCGCTCAGTTAGAGAAGGAGCCGATGAGAATAATGAACGACTTGAATTTTTGGGCGATGCGGTTTTAAGTTCAATTGTTGCCCATTATCTTTTTATGAAATATCCCTACAAGGGGGAAGGTTTTTTAACCGAGATGAGAAGCAAGATGGTAAACAGGCAGCAGCTCAATGACATCGGTATAAAAATGGGCCTTAAAAAAATCACCATCTACAATAAGTTTGACAGCTCATTGAAAATATCCCAGATTTTCGGTAACACACTGGAAGCGCTGATAGGCGCAGTTTATCTTGATAAAGGCTATGACAAAACCCAATCCTGGGTGGAAAAATACATCATCTCTACCCATATGTTTATTGATGACCTGGAGGGAATAGAGATCAACATTAAAAATAAACTATACGGCTGGGCGAATAAAAATGGCAAGGCGCTTGAGTTTGCCACGCTGGAAGAAAAATTTGAAAACGGCCGCCGCCTGTTTACCATTGGTGCTACTGTAGATGGAGAATTGGTAGCGCAGGGTAAAGGATTTAATAAAAAAGATGCCAGTCAGATTGCTGCACAACTTGCGGTGGACAAGCTTGGATTATAGGTCTTTTACCGACGCAAGTAAATAAATTTCACACAAAAATCAGGACTCAAATTTTGGCACGAAGGTGCTAACTTTAAGGCATGGACATTAAGGTAATTGCATTTGATGCAGATGATACACTTTGGGTAAATGAACCTTACTTTCAGGAAACAGAGAGAAAATTTTGCGCTTTGCTGGAAGACTATTTACCTCATCATACTATTTCGCAGGAATTGTTTAAAACCGAAATGCAAAACCTTTCACTTTATGGATATGGGGTTAAAGGATTTATGCTAAGCATGGTGGAAACGGCCATCAGAATTACTGATAAAGCTTTACCCGGTCACATTGTAGAAAAGGCCATCGGCTACGGAAAAGAATTGTTAGACAAACCAATTGAAATGCTGGATGGGGTTGAAGTCGTATTACAAAGCCTGGCGAAAAAATACAAACTGGTTGTCGCCACCAAAGGCGACTTGTTGGATCAGGAACGCAAATTGAAGAAATCGGGTATCGAGCATTATTTTCATCATACAGAAATAATGAGTGATAAAAAGGAAACTGATTATTTAAAACTAATCCGGCATTTGGATATCCAGCCAGCCCAATTTATGATGATTGGCAATTCAATAAAATCGGATGTATTGCCTGTTTTGGCGATTGGAGGACACGGCATTCATGTACCATATCACACTACCTGGGCGCATGAAGAAGTGGAGTTAAATATTGATCATACTAATTTTAAGCATATCAATTCAATCACAGAAATTCTAACATTCTTAAATTGATGAGTAACATTCAGCAATTGCCAAAAGTTGAATTGCATTTGCACCTTGATTGCTCATTGAGTTATGAAGTAGTTCAAAAAATAGATCCTTCAGTTACTGAAGCTGTATACTTACAGGAATATATTGCGCCTGAAAAATGTACAAACCTGGCAGATTTTTTAACAAGGGCCGTAAAAGGATTTGCATTGATGCAAACTAAAGAACAACTGCAATTGGTTGTGCACGATCTGTTCCGCCAAATGCTTGCTGACAATATGTTATATGCAGAAATAAGATTTGCACCACTTCAGCATATCGAACAAGGGCTAACGCCGTACCAAGTTGTAGCGGCTGTTGAAGAAGCAACGGCAGTGGCAATAAAGCAAACGGGCATAGAAGCCAGGATTATTCTCTGCACATTGCGCCATTACAGTTCAGCACAAAGTATGCAAACAGTTCAGTTAGTTGAGAATTTTAAGCATACATGCGTTGCTGGTTTTGATATTGCCGCAGATGAAGCGGGCTTTCCGATAGACAACCATATTGCGGCATTTAGTTATGCCAAAGAAAAAAACATTTTTTGCACTGCCCATGCCGGCGAAGCCAAAGGTGCTGATAGCGTTTGGGAAACATTACAATACTTTGGTCCTTCCAGAATTGGGCATGGTGTAAGAAGTATAGAAGATAGTAAGCTGGTGCAGCATTTGCGGAAAAATAAAATTCACCTGGAGATTTGCCCGAGCTGTAATGTATTAATCAATGTTTACGATAACTATAAAGATCATCCCATTGATGATTTATATAAGGCAGGTGTTTCGTTGAGTGTAAATACGGATACCCGTACTATAACCAATGTTACTTTAAATAAAGAATACCAACGGCTACAGGATGTTTTTGGATGGACTGTCGCCGACTTTTATAATTGCAATGTGTATGCATTACAAGCTGCATTTATTGAAGAAGAAATCAAAAGAAAATTACTCTATAAATTGCAGGTGGCTTATGCTCCATTTTTATAAATGCAATTTAAAATATAGTATCAATCCTGCAATTAAACGTATATGAATTTTGGAATATTAGGTAGCGGAAGTTGGGGAACGGCGCTGGCAAAAGTTTTAACAGACAATGGCCAGACTATTTATTGGTTTAACAGAAGCCAGAAAGCAATTGACCAAATGCTGCTTCGAAAACACAGTGCGCACTATTTGAGCGCTGCCTATTTTGACACGAGCCAGTTGAAATTAACAACGGATGCAGCGGAAGTTGTTGCCCAATCTGATTGTGTTGTTATAGCTATTCCATCGGCCTATGTTGAAGCAACGCTTGAACCGCTTGACAAAAATGCATTTGAAGGAAAGAAAATCATCAGTGCCGTAAAAGGAATTTTACCATCGGATACTTTATTATTGAATGATTATTTAAAAAATAAATTCAGTGTCGCGCTACAGGATTATTTTACAATTCTTGGCCCATGTCATGCAGAAGAAGTGGCTGCTGAAAAATTATCTTATCTTACTTTTTCAGGCATAGATGAAATGACTACGCATCATATTTCTCAATATTTTAAAACTGATTATTTAAACACGATAGAGAACAATGATATTTTTGGTGTACAATATGCCGCTGTTTTAAAAAATATTTACGCAGTAGGTGCAGGCATGGCCCACGGGCTGGATTATGGCGACAATTTTTTGAGCGTTCTGATAGCCAATTCCGCGGATGAAATGGCTGGCTTTTTAAAAATGGCCGGTATAAAAAATGTGGAAGTTGGGCATATCCATAACCGCAATCATAATTACGCATCCTCAGTTTACCTGGGAGATTTATTGGTAACCTGCTATTCGCTTTTTAGCCGTAACAGAACCTTTGGAAATATGATTGGCAAAGGGTATTCTGTAAAATCTGCCCAGATAGAAATGAGTATGGTGGCGGAGGGATACAATGCCAGCAAATCAATGCATATCATCAATCAAACTATAAAGGCAGACATGCCCATTGCTGATACCGTATATGAAGTTTTATGGGAAGGTCTTGATGTGAAGGAAGCGTTTGATAAGATAGAACCTTATCTTGTTTGATTACTGATTTTTGATTTGTCATTGTATTCAGAAAAACAGGTCGGCAGCAATGCCATCAGCAAATAATTTCCCTTGTTTGGTTAATACAATTTTATTATCGTCAACAAGTACTTTACCACCCAGTTTCCATTTTTCACTGGCAGAGTGTAATTGGCGGGTGATTTTATTTCCAAACCTCTCTTCAATAGTTACGAGGTTTAAACCTTCCATTGTTCTCAGCGAAGTCATTATATATTCATTCAATTGCTGTGTTGTTGTCAAAATTTCTTTTTCGAAAGGAATAATATTGTTTTTTAAAGATTGAATGTACAACGCATTGTTGGCAATATTCCATTGCCTGCTTTTACCATCATAGGCATGTGCAGAAGGGCCAAACCCGTAGTATCTTTTACCCTGCCAGTAACTGCTGTTGTGTTTGCTTTTCATCCGGGGTATGGCAAAATTGCTTATTTCGTAGTGATCATATCCCGCCTGTTCCATCCAGTCCATTAGTAAAATAAATTGTTCGGCTTGTTTAGCAGCATCAACCGGCTCTTTTTTATGTTGAATAATCATTTTATTCAGTGCCGTTTTTGGCTCTACAGTAAGTGCATAGCAGGAAATGTGCGGTATATTTTTTTCAATAATCTTATCAGTATTTCTTTTCCAGTTGTCATTAGTAAGTAAAGGTGAGCCGTAAATAAGGTCAACTGAAAAATTAGTAAATCCGGCAGCTTTTATATCCTCAATGCAATGAAGTGATTCTACTGCCGTGTGTGCCCTGTTCATCCAAACCAGTTCTTCTTCTATAAAAGATTGTATGCCTACACTTAGCCTGTTGATGCCAGCTTGTTTCCATAGCGCAAGTTTTTTTGGTGAGATATCATCCGGGTTGGCTTCCAGGGTAATTTCAATATCGGCACTAAAAATGAATTTTTCCTTCAACGCGGCAAACAACAATTCCAAATCTTTGATATCAATAATACTTGGTGTACCTCCACCAAAATAAAGTGTTTCAATTTGTTCTTTTTTGCCAACATGGAGTACATCGCCTTCATCAACAAATACCTTGGTAAGTAATATTTCTTTTGTCAACGCCGCAATCATTTCATCTTTTAATTTCAACGAAGTAGAAAAATGAAAATTGCAATAGTTGCAAGCCTGCTTACAAAATGGAATATGAACATAAATACCTGCCAAGTTGCTTTATAATTTAGTTTTGCGATAATAATTTACTATTGATAACAGTTATACAAGCATGCAAAGGCAAACAAAAAAAACAATTTTCAAAACCAGGCTCTTGATGGTGATGATAGCCGGTTGTTTTTTTGTTGCGCAGGCTTCAGCCCAATACCAGCTTCGTGTTCATTATCTTGACAAAGATACTGCCTTTCAGCCGCAGGCATTAAAACTGCAAACCAGTTTTACCAGCCAGGTATTGTGTGAAGAGTATATTAATAAATTACCGGCTTTATTAAATTCCAAAGGATATGCGTCAGCTTCCATAGATACTGTTCAATATGACAGCAGTTTTGCGAAAATAGAGTTATACCTGGGAACACAACAAAATTGGGTTCAACTAAAAACCGTTGGCATTGAAAAGAGGGCGTTGGACGAGAGCGGTTACATGAGCAAAAATTTTACAAATAGGCCAATCAACTTTACTCAACTGGCATTTATAAAAGAGCGACTGCTGAATTATTATGAAAAAAACGGTTACCCTTTCGCAGCTGTATTTTTAGACAGCATCCTTTTAAAGGACGATGAACTGAATGCCGTGTTAACTGCAACACCAGGGCCGCTGTACCACATCGATAGTATTCGCATCAACGGCAAGGCTAAAATTTCCAATAATTTTTTGCAGCATTACCTGGGCTTACCTAACGGAAGTGTTTACAATAAAGAAAAACTGGAACTGGTAAGTAAACGAATGTTGGAATTGCCTTATGTACAGGAGCAGCAACCGTCTGAGTTAATGATGCTGGGGACCGGCTCTATATTGAATGTGTACCTTCAGGCCAAACGCAGTAGCCAGGTTAATTTCCTGATAGGATTTTTGCCTGCCAGCGATGCCACCGGAAAGCTGCAACTTACCGGCGATGTAAATTTAAATTTAAAAAATTCGCTCGGAAAAGGGGAAACCATTTTGCTTAACTGGCAGCAGCTGCAGTTAAAATCACCTCGTTTGAATGTAGGTTTTCAACAGCCCTATATTTTTAATTCTCCTTTTGGCATTGATTTTTTATTTGAAATATTTAAAAAAGATTCGGCCTTTGTACAATTGAATGCCCAGGTGGGAGTACAATATCTTTTATCGGCCAACCAATCGGGCAAGCTCTTTATTCAAAAACAAAATTCCTTTTTGCTGGCAGCAGGCATAGATACTAACCAGATAAAAGTCACCAAACAACTTCCGGCAAACATTGATGTAAGTGCTGTAAACATTGGAATTGATTATAATTTCAATAATACCAATTACCGTTTTAATCCAAAATCAGGCAACGAAGTACAGCTTTTTTCAACCGTAGGTATTAAAACTATCAGTAGAAATAATGATATTATCAGCCTGGCAGATCCATCCTTTAATTATGCCTCTCTATATGACTCGCTTAAATTAAAGGGTTATCAGTTGAGGATAAAAGCAATGGGGGCACATTATTTTACAACTGGTAAAAGAAGCACATTAAAGGCGGTACTCAATGCAGGTATTTTCAACAGCCCGAATGTTTTTCGAAATGAATTGTTTCAAATTGGTGGGTATAAATTATTGCGTGGTTTTGATGAGGAAAGTATTTATGCAACCCGTTACCTGGTGTCTACAGCTGAATATAGGTACCTTGTTGGCTTAAACTCTTATTTATTTGGATTTGTAGATGCGGGCTGGGTAAAAAATAAATACCAGGCGGTAAATGTGGCCAATAATTTCATTAGCACCGGTATCGGAATTTTGTTTGAAACAAAACTAGGGTTGCTGAATATGAGTTTTGCAATCGGTAAACGCAACGATGTTAATTTCAATTTAAGCCAGTCATCCAAAATACATTTTGGGTATATCAATTACTTTTAGAAAATTCAATTTAATTTTACTGCATAAATTTTCCGTTTGAAACAGGTTTTATATTTATTTCTACTGCTCGCTCTGCCTGTTTTAATTGCTGCACAGCAACCCGATAGCCTTAATACCAAAAAGTTTGATACCGCGTCAACTAAAATGCCCGATAGCGCGGTTCTTAAAATAGATACCGCAGTTCTTAAAATAAATGACAGCGCTGCGTTAAAAATTGATTCGTTGAAAAAACTAGCCCCGGCATATCACGTAATGCTGCAAAAAGTTTTGAAAGAGAACAAATATTTGAATAGTACAAGCGAACCTGTTGCAAAGAAAATTTACATCAGGAAACAGGAATCGGGCGACAATGTATTTTATGTATTGTTGATTTTGGTTGCAGCCTTATCCTTTTTAAGGTTTTTTTATGTACGGTATTTCAACAATCTCTTCCAGGTATTCTTTAATACTTCTCTACGACAAAGTCAATTAACCGATCAGCTACTACAGGCCAGGTTGCCGTCTATGTTTTTTAATTTGATGGCGGCTTTTTCTGGCGGTATATTTTTTTATTTTCTGTTAAAATATTTTGGCTGGCTGAATGAGCGAAAGCCATTGGACGTAATGTTGTTGAGCAGCTTTGTTATAATGGCCGTTTATTTTATAAAGTTTATCTCTTTAAAGTTTACGGGCTGGTTATCTGGATATGCCACTATCACCAATACCTATATTTTTATAATTTTTCTTATTAATAAGATATTGGGTATCCTCTTATTGCCACTTATAATAGTAATGGCATTTTCTGTTCCGCTGTTGATAAAAGTATCAGTAATAATTGCAATTTTATTAACCTCACTCATGTTTTTATTAAGGTTTTTCAGGTCATATAGCTTATTGCAAAATCAGGTAAAAATTAGCCCTACTCATTTTATGCTGTACATTGTTGGAGTTGAAATAATGCCGCTTTTGTTGATTTATAAGGCCTTATTGTTTTTATTAAGTAAAAATATCTAACTTTGTAAAACCATTAATATTCTCATTTAGCTATGGTTAAGAACGGGGAAACAAAAACAGATCAAAAAAGCCAGGTGGTTAAAAAAGTATTGATTACCCAGCCAAAACCGGAAGGCGAGAAATCACCCTATTTTGATTTGGCAAAAAAGCACAATATCGAATTACACTTCCATCCGTTTATTATTATTGATGGCATTCCAGCCAAAGAATTCAGAAAGCAAAAAATTGAAATTTCCAATTACACTGCTGTTATTTTTACCAGCCGTAACGCCATTGATCATTTTTTCAGGGCATGCGATGAGATGAAAATTAATATTTCCCAGGATACGAAATACTTTTGTATCACGGAGTCTGTAGCCCTTTATCTTCAGAAATTTATTCTTTACAGAAAACGCAAAGTGTTTTATGGGGCCGATGGCACCAATAAAAGCCTGTTTGATGTAATCAATAAACATAAGGACAATGAAAAATTTCTTTATCCCTGTTCGCAGTCGTTTGATAATGAAATTACCAACTGGCTAAAAAATAATAATTGCGAATATGCCACCCCGGTGATGTATAAAATTATTAGCAATGATGTGAAGGAAATCATCGCCAGGAATTACGACGTTATATGTTTTTTTACTCCTGGTGGTGTCAAAAGTTTGCTGGAAAATTTTCCACATTTTAAACAAAATGGAACCAGGATAGGAGCTTTCGGCGCCAATACCTTTAAGGCAGCAGAAGAAGCTGGTTTAACGCTCGACATAAAAGCTCCGCAACCTCAGGTGCCCAGTATGGTGAGCGCCCTTGAGTTATATTTAACTTCTCTTAAAAAGAAATAATTTTCGAATACAAAAGATATTGAAGGTAACTTATATGGTTACCTTTTTTTGTTTTTCAAAACAAAGTGCCGGTTCATATGTTCGGCTATTTGAACCTTGGTAGTTAGGTCTCAATCAATCAACCTGCTTTAAAATGGCATAGAAATTTCAATCAGGGAGTATGCGGGTAATTTTATTTTTCAATCATCTATAATATGTCGCCAGCTTTTACCAATCGGTTAATCAACGAAACAAGTCCATACCTTTTGCAGCATGCCCATAATCCGGTTGACTGGTATGCGTGGGGAGAAGAAGCATTGCAAAAAGCAAAAGCCCAAGACAAAATAATTTTGGCGAGTATCGGTTATTCTGCATGTCACTGGTGTCATGTTATGGAAAAGGAAAGTTTTGAAAACGAGGAGATTGCAGCGTTGATGAATGAAAATTTTATAAACATCAAGATTGACCGCGAAGAGCGGCCAGACCTTGATCATATTTACATGGATGCAGTACAAGCCATCGCTGGTAGTGGCGGCTGGCCGCTAAATGTTTTTTTAACGCCGGAAGGCAAACCATTCTATGGGGGTACTTATTATCCGCCGGTGAGAGCTTTTAACCGATCATCATGGCCGGAAGTTATACAGGCCATTGCAAATGCATGGAAGCAAAAGAGAAACGAAATAGAATCGCAGGCAGAAAACCTGGTGGCACATTTAAGCCAGTCAGGAAATTTTACAGAAACAGCCACTGCTAAAATCAATGCCCAATCTGGGGAAATGTTTGGTATGGACGACTGCCATACAATCTTTAATAATATCATTAAAACGGCAGATAAAGAATGGGGTGGGTTTGGCCAGGCTCCAAAATTTCCCCAAATTTTTATTATTCAGTTTCTGCTGCAATACCAAAATTTTACAAAAGATAAGGAAGCATTGCAGCAGGCTTTATTATCGCTGGATAATATGTTGAATGGGGGGATTTATGACCAGATTGGTGGAGGCATGGCACGATACAGTACAGATAGAGAATGGCTGGCCCCGCATTTTGAAAAGATGCTTTACGATAATGCTTTACTAATTGATGTATTGTGCGACGCATGGCAAATTACTAAAGATCATAAATACAAAAAAGCAATATTAAAAACAATTGCATTTATCCGGGCAGAATTAACCAATGAGGAAGGAGGATTTTACGCTGCCCTTGACGCCGATAGTGAAGGAGAAGAGGGTAAGTATTATGTGTGGCAAAGAGCAGAAATTGACCAGGTGTTGCAGCAGGATGCAACCTTGTTTTGTGAATTTTTTGATATATCAGACGAAGGGAATTGGGAAGGTGTAAATATTCTGCGCATACTTAAACCAATTGATGAATTTGCAGCTAGTCTGGATTTAACAGCGGAAAAATTAGCTGAATTTTTGGAGCAGGGTATTGAAAAATTAGCAGCTGTGAGAGCTAGTAGGGTAAAGCCGTCGCTAGACGACAAAATAATACTGGGCTGGAATGCCCTGGCTTTAAAAGCCATTGCAAAGGCGGCTATCGTTTTGGAAGATGAGGCGTTAAAAACCATGGCGGTGAAAAATTTTACATTCATTGAAGCCAATTTTAAGGAGAATACAGACTCATATGAGATGAGGCACACCAGTAAAAACGGGGTTGCAAAATACCCGGCATTTTTGGATGATTACGCGTTCCTGATATCGGCATGCTTTGAAATGTATGCTTTAACATACGATTCCGGCTTCCTGGTAAAGGCAAAGAATTACGCAATTTATGTGGTTGATCATTTCAGCGATAAGGAAAATATCAATTTTTTCTTTACTAATCGGGAGCAAAAAGACGTTATTCTCCGAAAAAGAGAGGTCTATGACGGTGCTGTTCCTTCAGGGAATAGTGTGATGGCCGTAAATTTATTTAAACTTTCAAGAATTTTTAACATCCCTGAATGGGAGCATAGATCTTTGAAAATGTTAATAATAAATTCGGAGGCAACCATCAAATATCCATCTTCGTTTGGGGTTTGGGCTTCATTTTTGCTACAGGTTGTGGTTGGTTTAAATGAATTGGCAATTGTAGGCACAGATTGTTATTTATTAGCCCGGCAAATATCCACATTTTATATTCCGTACAAAATTATGATGGCCTCAACTTTATCGAATGATGAATTTTTACTTTTAAAAAGCAAACCTGCTGTTATTGAATCACTAATTTATCTCTGTAAAAATAATATTTGTTTTGAGCCGACAGAACAAATTGCCGGGGCTATTGCGCATATGAACAAATCAGGAAAATAAGATATAAGGATACAATAATTGAAAACAATAGACGTTTTAGAATTGTGTTGCTTTTTTTAACACAAAAAATAATCATTCAGGTAGGTGTATGATTATTGGAATTCGAAATAATCATTACATTTGCTAATACCCCTCAAAGTTAAAACAATGAAGAATCACTCATTAGTTATTATAGCGGCCAGTGCTATAGTCTCTTTATCAGGCTGTAATTTGCTTGGTAAAAATAAAAAAGGTAGTGCTTTGCCGGATGATGGGCAGTTGCATGGCGTAGCACCTGCCAAAGGGTGGGCTTTACCAAAACCTCCGGGTATGGTGTATATTCCACCAGGAACCTTCCACATGGGGCCAAGCGATGAAGACATCAATTTCGCTTATACAGCAAGGAACAAGCAGGTATCTATAAGTGGCTTCTGGATGGATGCTACTGAAATCACCAACAATGAATACCGCCAGTTTACCAACTGGGTAACAGATTCTATAGCTGCAAAGCAAATGGGATTTATTAAACAAGGTACAGATGGCAACGAATATGTTGACTGGAAAAAAGCGCACAATATCAAATGGAATGATAAGGCAACATTGGAAAAGATTGATGCCATGATCTTTACACCCGATAACAGGATTTTCAATAAAAAGGAACTTGACCCAAGTAAAATTGTTTACCACTCAGAAACCTTTGATTATAAGGAAGCTTCCAAAAGGGAAAATGCCGGGGTACAGCGTTCTAAATTTATTATAAAGAAAGATATTATGGCCTACCCGGATTCATTGTGCTGGGTTAGAGACTTCGCCTATGCTTACAATGAGCCAATGGCAAAAAAATATTACAGTCACCCGGCTTTCGGAAACTATCCTGTTGTGGGGGTTAACTGGAAACAAGCTACTGCTTTCTGCGAATGGAGAACTCATTATCTTAACTCATACTTAGATTCCAAGAAAAGAGCAACTGAATCTGATTTTAGATTACCTACAGAAGCTCAGTGGGAATATGCTGCTCGTGGTGGACGTGCTCAGTCACCATATCCATGGGGCGGTCCTTATTTAAGAAACAAAAAAGGATGCTTGCTGGCTAATTTTAAGCCTGGTCGCGGTAATTACCCCGAAGATGGTGGTTTTTACACT
Source organism: Chitinophagales bacterium (assembly GCA_038210625.1). Lineage (GTDB taxonomy): Bacteria > Bacteroidota > Bacteroidia > Chitinophagales > Chitinophagaceae > Ferruginibacter. The sequence continues at coordinate 117,293 of JBBQWL010000001.1, forward strand.
GTAAGAGCGGACGCATACTGGCCAAACGATTTTGGATTATATAACATGGCTGGTAATGTGGCCGAATGGACTTCTTCTCTTTATTATGAGGGTGGATACTCCTTTCAACACGATATGAACCCTGACATTCGTTGGAATGCAAAAGATACAGATGTCCCACGTATGAAACGTAAAGTTATCCGCGGTGGTAGCTGGAAAGATGTAGGATTTTTTCTTCAAACAAGTACACGTAATTACGAGTATCAGGATACTTCCAAATCTTATATAGGTTTCCGTTGCGTAATTGATTTGCCTCCGGCAATGAAAAAACGTGGCAACTAATTACGAACTTATTTCCTGCCTAAACTAAATGATGAGAATTGTCTTACAGTATTTTTTCAAAAGTACTGTAAGACTCTAATCACTATGTAATAAAGAATTCAATATATAAAATAACCCCCTTATTAAACTTTAAAATTCAAAAATTATGGCTGCTGGTCAATCACGTCCAATCGATCGTATTCTTAACATCTTTGTATCTGCGGCAGCTGTGCCGGTATTACTAGGTGCACTTTTCAAAATCACGCACGCACCAGGCGCCGATGTTTGGTTAAAAATCGGTTTGTGGACAGAATCAATCATTTTTCTTGGTTATGCATTATTATATGTATTTGCTCCACCACCAGAAGCGCCAATGGCCGCAGCAGTACCTGTTGAGACTGGCAATCCAGCACTGAAGAGCATGGATAAAATGTTAAGCGAAGCTGACATCACTCCTACAAGTCTTAAAAAATTAGGTGAAGGCTTCCAGAAACTGGGAACTACAGTTAATAACATGGGCGAAATTGGAGATGTGGTTAAATCTACCGGTGACTTTGGTGCTAAAACAAAAGAAGCTACTCTTGCTATTGGCAGCATGGCTTCAACATTTACAAGTACTGCAGCTACTATGGCTTCATTTAATAAAGCTTCCGAAAGCACACAAGGTTTTCACGAGCAGGTACAGGTATTAACGAAAAATTTAGGTTCTTTAAATACTATTTACGAATTGGAATTAAAGGAAAGTAATAATCACCTGAAGGCATTGAACGGCTTCTACGGTAAAATGGCCGAGGCAAGTGCTGCCATGATGGGTAGTGTGGATGATGCAACAAAAGCAAAAGATCAGATTAGTTTACTGGCCGGTAACCTGGGCAAATTAAACTCGGTATATGGCAATATGCTGAGCGCTATGCAGGTGAAATAAGTTGCATTTTAATTTTTGTTACCAAGATCAAAGCCTTTATAAAAGGTAAATTTTATCCTAAAGAAACAATTCACTTAAACAATCGTAAAATCTGAAATACTATGGCTTTACCTAAAGAGCCCCGGCAGAAGATGATTAACCTGATGTATTTGGTGCTAACAGCATTGCTGGCGCTCAATGTATCAAGCGAAATTCTCAATGCCTTTAAAGTGGTTGATAAAAGTTTGCAGAATTCCAGCGCCAACCTTACAGCTGCAAATACCACTTTATATGCCTCACTAACCGAAAAACTGGCAGATCCCAAAACTGCTGAAAAGGCGAAAATTTGGGAACCTAAAGCTGAACAAGCCAAAAAACTATCCGATGATTTCATTACTTATCTTGATGGGCTAAAGGGCGAGCTTAAAAAGGCATCTGACCTTACTGTAATAGACGGTAAAGAGTCTTTTAAGGAAGATAACCTGGATGCAGCTACCCGATTATTTGACAACCAGGGAAAAGGAAAAGAACTGGAAGCAAAATTAAAGGACTATAAAAAAGCAATGCTGGATGTTGATCCTGAAATCAGGGCCAAATTCGAAAAAACCTTACCAATAGATACTGACCCGCCGGTAGGACAGGATGGCGTTAAAAAAGACTTTACTACAGGTTATTTTCATATGACACCAACTGTAGCAGCCTTAACGTTGTTGAGTAAGTTTCAAAATAATATTAAGAATGCAGAAAACCAGGTAGTTACTTTTTGCCATGAACAAATTGGCGCTGTAAAAATTAAATTTGACAAAACCGGTGTACTGGTAGGACAAAGTTCCAATTACATTATGCCAGGGCAGGAAATGGTAATTACCGCAGGTATCGGTGCATATAGTTCTGCTGCTCAACCAAAAATTTCAATTGGAGGAACAAGCCCCGCTGTTGTAGATGGTAAAGCTGTTTATAAAATAACAGCAAATGGTGCCGGCCCTCACACTGTGCCCGTAACAGTTACTTATCTTGATCAGGATGGAGTTTCTCAGACGAAAACTGAAAACGTTCAGTATACAGTGGGTACTCCGGGAGGAGCTGCTATTATGCTTGATAAGATGAATGTGTTTTATATTGGTGTTCCTAACCCAATCACTATATCATCTGGATCTGGCTGGGACAAGACGCAAGTGTCTATGTCTGGCGGTACAATGAGTGGTTCTAATGGAAGTCGTGTTGTTACTGTATCTGGCGGAACTGCTGCAAGTATTACGGTAAACGCTGATGGAAAATCAAGTAAGTTTGATTTCAGAATTAAATCTATTCCCGATCCGATCGGAATGGTTGGTCCTAGTAAGGGAGGAAGAATTCAATCGAATATATTTAAAGCACAGGACTTTTTACGTGCAGACCTTCAGAACTTTGATTTCGATGCGAAATTTAATGTGACAAGTGCAGTGGTTTATTTTGCAGGTGCAGGATTTGCGAATACTGGTAGTGTACAAACTGCCACAATGAATAGTGGAAGTTTTGCATCAATCAGAAGTAAAATAGATTTATGTAAACCTGGATCCACTGTAACTTTTGATGAATTAAAAGTGGTAGGCCCTGATGGAAGGCAAAGAACAATACCACCAGTTTCCTTTGTGTTATTCTAAAATCTTAAATATGAAAAAATATCTTATTAAATTTTTGTGCCTGACTGTTGTGCTGACCCTTGTTTTCTCAGTGGCAGATGCTCAGAAGAAAAAACGTACAGCTACCAAAAGGAGTAATACGACCACAAAAAAGACAACCAGGAGCAAAACCAAGGCAAATATTAAGTCTGGGGGCCAGGTTGATTCGGTTGCGGCAGTAGTAGCAGCACCTCCGGCAGCACCAAGAATTGATAGTTTACCCGTTCCAAAAGTGAAGAAATCTTTGCGACTTGATGAAGCGGTGGAAACGAAAGATATCATGGACAGAACACCCCTGGCCTACGAACATTTAAGAGCTGATGACGCTGTTTTTCGCCATAAGATATGGAGAGAAATAGATACCAGGGAAAAGGTAAACCTCCCTTTCAGATATTCAGCAGATGAAAATTCGGGTAACCAACGCTTTATAAGTATCTTACTTAAGGCTATACAAGACAGCGCCGTAACTGTATTCGATCCGATTGATGACCGTTTTACCACGCCATTAACCATTTCTGATGTGGCCAGGTTGTTAGGTGCAGGCGGTGATACAGTACCGCATTATAATAAGGATGGAGTAGTTGATGGATATAGTTATAAAGCAAGGGAAATAAACCTGGATTCTATTTATAAATTTAAAATCAAAGAAGAAGTAATTTTTGATAAAGAGAGTTCAAGATTATTTTGGCGTATTTTAGGTATAGCTCCTGTAAGAAATGTATACAGTACTTCAGGCGAATTCGTGGGCCCAACAGATGTGTTTTGGGTTTATTATCCTGATATGCGTCCGATCTTTGCAAAATACCAGACTTACAATGGTAAAAATTTTGGAGCAAGAATGACATGGGAAGAATTATTTGAAACCCGTATGTTCAGTGGTCGTATTATTAAGAGTACAATGGACAATCCGTTTGACATTTTTATTGCCAGCAATCCTGGCTTAAAAGACAATGGGGTGTTTCAATTGCTTGAAGGCGAACGCATTAAAGAGAAAATTTTTAATTACGAGCAGGATCTCTGGAGTTATTAATCTTAAAATAAACTATTTAAAAGCCCCTTCTCAGAAGGGGTTTTTTGTTGATTGTCAATTTCAGCTCAAAGTAAAAAGCTTCGAGCAATGCCTTTTAATATAACTATTATGCCGTCACCGTAAACGAATTCAACCGTTTACTCAGTCAAAGCTGCCATTTGTATAATACACAGGTAAGCTTTGGGATGGAGAGAAAACTAATCTATATATTTGTCTCGGTTTTTCATAGGATATTGGATTTTAAACGGGGCTGGATTTTTATCCTGGCCCTTTTTTTATGCTCACGGTGACCCGGTACTTGCCAAATTATTGAAATAACTAGTCAGTATGGCGGCCTTAGATTTTCCGACGACGGTCGACAACTCTTCCAAAGTCTTTTCCTTGATATTCTTTACTGATTTATATTTTTTCAGCAACATATCAATGGTGGCTTTTCCAATGCCTTCAACTTGTTCCAGTTCATTTTTAAAGCTGCCTTTACTACGTTGGTTACGGTGAAAAGTAATACCAAAACGATGGACTTCATCACGTATCCTTCTGATCAGTTTTAAGCTTTCGCTATCCCAGGGTAATTTCAAAGATTCGGAGTCACCGGCGTAAAAAAGCTCTTCTTCATTTTTTGCCAGGCCGACCAATGTAAGTTTTCCTATCAAATCTAATTTTTTAATGCTTTCCATCGCGGCGCTTAGTTGGCCTTTGCCGCCATCAATGATGATGAGTTGTGGAAATGGCTTTTGTTCTTCTTTCAGCCTCTTATAACGGCGATAAACTACTTCCGCCATGGTAGCAAAGTCGTTAATGCCTGCCACTGTTTTTACATTAAATCTTCTGTAATCACCTTTGCTCGGCTGTCCGTTTTTAAAACTTACCATTGCAGATACCGGGTAACTGCCCTGGAAATTTGAATTATCAAAGCATTCAATATTGACAGGAAGTTCTTTGAGTTGGAGGTCTTTTTGTAACTGCACTAAAACGTTATTTACCTCAAATGCTGATTTGTCTTCCAGTAAAAGCAATTTCTTTTTCCTGAGTTCTTCTTTAAAATAATTGACATTTTTTTCTGACAGGTCGAGCAATTTCTTCTTGTCGCCACCTTTGGGAAAGGTAACAACAACACCTGGTTGGGGGTAATTTATTGCAAACGGAACAATGATTTCGCTGGCTTCGCTGTTAAAAGTTTCTCTTAATTGCGCAATGGCGAAACTTAATACTTCGTCAGCGCTTTCATCTAGCTTCTTTTTTAAAGTAATGGTTTTGGTTTGCACAATACTGCCATTGCTTACCGCCAAATAATTTACATAAGCAGTATCTCCCTCTTCCAGAATACTAAAAACATCAACAGTTCCCATACGTTCATTCACAACCGCAGAACTGGCTTTGTATTGCTGCAAATGTTCGAGTTTCTTTTTTACTAATCCGGCCTTTTCAAATTCAAGTTGCGCCACCTTTTCCTGCATGTCTGCCTTAAAATGTTGTATTACCGGTGAAAGATTTCCCTTTAAAATATTTTTTAATTGTTGTAACCCTTCGTCATAGTCTTCCAGGGATTGTAATGCTTCACACGGCCCCTTGCAATTGCCCAAATGGTATTCCAGGCAAACTTTAAATTTCTTTTTTTCAATATTGGCAGCCGTCAAATTAAGTTTACATGTTCTTAGTTGAATGGTTTGTTTAATAAAATCAAGGAGTTCTCTTACTTTACCAACAGAAGTATATGGGCCAAGGTATTGCGAGCCATCGTTTATTTTTCGCCTTGTAAAAAACACCCGGGAAAAGGGTTCATTCTTAATAATGATATAGGGATAAGATTTATCATCCTTCAGGTTAATATTAAATAGGGGTTGAAATTTTTTGATTAACGAATTCTCCAGTAAGAAAGCGTCCTGTTCACTGTTTACAATGGTGAATTCAATTTTACGTATACGATGAACAAGTTCATGCGTTTTATAGTTGGTATAGGTTTTGGAAAAATAGGAGCTAACCCTTTTACGCAGGCTTTTTGCTTTACCAACATATAACAATTCATTATTGTTATCATAGTATTTGTAAATGCCCGGTTGCAAAGGAATGGTAGAAGCCAATAAAGCAAATTCTTGTTGTGTCATTATTTTTATGTCATGTAAAAGGCACTCTCATTAGTCATTAAAGTTCCATATAAATTTTTCCGCCTTCAGTAAAACAGTTGTTCCATCCGGTTTGTTTAGAATGGTATTGATGGCCGCCCATTTGCCGGTTTTCCACGTCAGTTGACGGGTTATATTACCTTCTTTTTCTTTCAGTTGCTTAACCATATATATCTTTGAGATTTTACCCGATTCAGGATCAATATATACATCCCAATGCCGTAGTGAAATTGAATCAGGCAATGTTGTAGAAGGATCGTATGTGAATGTAACGGCATTAATGGTTTGGTCATTAAAAGAAGTTTCTTTAAAAAATGGAGTAAGATTGGTCTCCTTTATTTCAGGTGAAAGAAAATCTTCCAGCAATGGAATTAACGCGTGTTGTTTTAACCATACAGAATCAATTTTATCATTTATTATCGTCGTATGCAAGGGTGTAACAAGCAGTGAATCAAATGAACGAATTTGCCCTTTGATAAAGGAAGTAACGGGAAAAAATGAATCTTTTTTGGCTTCGCTTATTGCAGGAGATGGCTGCGCAATAGTTGAATTGGCGGTCTTTTCATTATTATTATTGCAGCTTGCGACAACAAAAAGAAGTATCGGAAAAAATATTTTTTTCATGTGCCAAAATTAAACAGAAAGCTGATGTAAAACAAAAACCGCAGTATGTTCACACTGCGGTTTTGTTAAATACGATTAATAAAAGTATACGAAATAGATTTTTGAAAAAGTTATCTGGAAACTAATTATTTTAACAGTTTTGTGATGCCGAATTTAAAGCCATAGTTGTTAAGCTTTTCCTGGATGATGTATTGTTTGCTGTTAGTAGTAAATAACTGTTTTCTAAATTGCGGTCCAAACTGAAATGCAATTCCCTTGTCAGTTTTATAACTGACAAATGTTTCAAATCCTGCATTTACATTCCAGCGGTTTAACAGCGAAGTTTCTTTTATAAAATTTCTTTTGTCGGAAGAAAGCAAATATGATTTGCCACCCATTACATAAGTTGGTTGTATCGTTGCACCAATATTCCATTGCAGATTTTCATTACCAGCTATTTTCAAGTCTATGCCTACAGGCAGCGAAACCTGGAAAGTTTCGTTGTGTAGCTTAACGGCACTTATACCATCCACATTCGAAAACGAAGTTGATCTGTAAGCGGGGTAAGGCTGACCAGAAGCTGAAGAAATAAGCGTGATAGTGGTTGCAACAGGGTGTGAATTTGTAAAGGCATCGGAATTGTACATGGTGAAATTGAGTTGCAAACCGGTCCTAATTTTAAGTCCTTTTAACAAAGGATAACTAAAGCCACTTCCAATTTCCAGCCCGTAGGAGGGGTGTTGTACAACATCCTGGTTAATATTTGTACCAGATGGAACTATATTTTTCAATTGCCTGTATACAACAGATGGTGTAAAATACATTTGCCAACCTAACTTACCGGCCCATTTTTTTGGAGCAGGCCGGTTATATAATGCATAATTTTCAACCCATGCTTTTTCTTCATCTGATAAAATCAAAGTTGCACTTTTTTCAGGTTGGTTTGTTTCCCCAGTAAATAGTTTTTTGTCCGTAACACTCGTAGTATTATCAGCTAAATCAGATTGACTTTCGGTAATAATATTTTTTTCCTCAGCAACATTATACATTGAAGCAATTATCGCTTCACTCTTATCAACCATTATTGGCTTAATTGATTTAATGATTGTAAAATCCTGGCCATTTTTGATGGGGGTTATTTCAGTTAACTCAATTTTTGATAATGAAATAATTGCGCCATCAGCTGATTGGCTACCAGAAGTTTTATTGATAATATTTGAATGTGTTTTATCCTCGCTCAGTTGTTCATGCAGGTTATCCTTGCTTTCAGCTGATATGGCTTTTGGTTCAGGTGCATTTTCCTGGTTAAGCAATTTGCCGGATAAATTTAAAGTAGAGTTGTCTGCAATCGATGTTGATTTTTCATTGGTAAATTGTTCTAAAAGCGGGTTGTTAATGGTGGCCTTTAAATCGGGCCCTATGGTTTCAACGTTTTTGGTCCGCGAAGCGAATTGTTTGCCGGTAGTTTTCGTTTCTGTGTTTAGGTAGCCGGTCAAAAGCAGCACTCCAATTAATGTAATACTCATTGCAATAGATGGCCATTTTCTACCTGGATGAATATTATTATAAATGCTGTGCCATACTCGTTTTTCAGGATACATCTTAAATTCATCTGACCTGTCCTTAAGCAACCGTTCAAAATTATCTATATCTAAATTTCTCTCCATTATCGACGAAATTTCTGTTGGTTTTGGTAAAAAGCAATCGTTAAACTTATTCGTATGTTTTATTAGTCTGGTCGTTTTAATTCGAAGCCACAGCCCCCGTCAATGTAACGCTTTTGCTTTTTGGCTTTAGTAAAATATTTTTCTTTATTAAAATATCTTCCAGCATAGCTTTCGCCCTTGTATACTGTGACCGGCTTGTACTTTCTTCTATATCCAGCATATCACCTATTTCTTTATGTGAATATCCTTCCACGGCATACAAATTCAATACTGTACGATAGCCTACAGGCAACAACCTGATACATTCAACCACTTGCTTGGCCTGCATTATTGAAGGAATGGTTTCTTCGCGTATTCCAATGCCGCTTGCATAGTTAATGTCTACACTATCAGAAAATTTTTTGTTCTTTTTGAGAATATTAATACAGGTGTGCACCACAATTCTTCTGATCCATCCTTCCAACGCACCTTCGTTTCGGTATTGATGGATTTGAGCAAATACTTTTATAAATCCCTCTTGCAGCATATCTTCCGCATCTTCCCTGTTTTTTGCGAAACGGTAACATACGCCAAGCATTTTAGGGCTTAAACGCATGTATAGTGCTTCCTGTGCGGCGGCATTATTTTCAAGACATCCATTAAGCATGGTCTCTTCTGTCATAATTGTGCTTGGTTTAACACCTTAAATATAGACAATTTAAGCCTATTAGTTGCTGCTTTGCAATAAAAAATATGGGGTTGTGACCTCAGGATAACGAAAAAAATACCTGCAACATTAAGTGAGAGACTATTTTGCTGCGGGGGGTCTTTTTCTAACCAGGCTATCAGCCGGTGTATTAGCTTTTATACTGTCTCTTAAAGCAGCGGCCCAGGTCGTTAATACCTTTTTCTTTTCAGGTGAAAGAATTGCGTTTTTGTGAATAAGTGTATAGGAAGACAATGGCATTTCATCCTCTTTTACCTGCTCCATAATTTCTTCCAGTTTTTTATATTGTCTTCCTATTCCATAGGTTGCAAATTCTGAAAAATTAACCTCCCCTTTTCCTTCATTAACGTGATTGGCTAACCACCAGTCAACTGGTTGTATTTTTGAATACCAGGGGTACATTGTATTATTGCTGTGGCAGTCGTAACAACTCGTTTTTAAAATTTCCTGCACGTTTTCCGGTACTATATACTTTTTACCAATGTCGTTCACCAGCATAGCTTGGGGCGTACTGCTGTTTTTTTTCGGATGGATAAATTGTATTATTACAAGAATAACAAGTAGACCCAGCAATACTTTTTTCATGGTTTAATTTTATGGATAAAAAGAACAAAATCTGGTAAAAGCAAAGAGCAAAAAAAAATATTCAATAGCAGAAAAATCAACTTATTAAGATATTTCCCGTCATTTCTTTTGGAATAGCTATTCCCATCATTGTTAAAATGCTTGGTGCAACATCACCTAGTTTGCCACTTTTTACAACACCTTTCCACTCGGTATCAATAACAAAAAACGGCACGAGGTTTAATGAATGCGCTGTGTTCGGCGTGCCATCGGGATTGATTTCATAATCTGCATTACCATGGTCAGCGAGTAAAAAAACTGCATAATCACTTGCCAAAGCTGCTGTAACAACTTTTTCAACACAAGCATCTACAGTTTCAACTGCTTTTATTACTGCATCCCAAACGCCGGTATGGCCTACCATATCTGCGTTTGCGAAATTTAGGCAAATAAAATCCGCCGTTTTATTTTCTATTTCCGGAACAATAGCAGCCGCAACCTCATAGGCACTCATTTCAGGTTTTAAATCGTAGGTAGCTACTTTAGGCGATTGAATCATGATTCTTTTTTCTCCTTCAAAAGGTACTTCTCTGCCACCACTAAAAAAGAATGACACATGCGGATATTTTTCAGTTTCCGCGATGCGTATTTGTGTTTTTTTGTTTTGTTCTAAAATTTCTCCCAACGTATTTTTAAGATCATCATTTTGAAAAACAACATTTACCTTTTCAAAAGACTGATCATACTGCGTCATGGTAGTATAATGCAAGTTGAGTTTATGCATACCAAATTCGGGCATATTTTGCTGCGTAAGCACTTCGGTTATTTCACGGCATCGGTCTGTTCTAAAATTAAAGCTGATTACCACATCGCCCTCTTTAATTTTTGTATCAGTCACATTACTGTTAATAATTGGTTTTATAAATTCATCTGTTATATTCTCTTCGTACGATTTTTTTACACCTCCAAGCACGTCATTTGTTGCAGTACCAACGGCATTTACCATTGCATCATAAGCAAGCTTTACTCTTTCCCATCGTTTATCCCGGTCCATTGCATAATACCTGCCTGTTATGGTAGCAATATGCCCGGTAGTAGTTTTTAAATGATTTTGCAAATCAGTTAAAAAATTCAATCCGCTTTTAGGGTCAGTATCTCTGCCATCAGTAAATGCATGTACAAGCATGTTTTGTAATCCTTGCGCAGCACAAAGTGAAGCAAGGGCCTTAACATGATTAATATGAGAATGCACACCGCCGTCACTTACAAGGCCCAATAAATGCAATGTTTTATTATTTTCTTTGGCATAACTGATTGCGTTCAGCAGGGTGGAATTTTGTTGAAATTCTCCACTCCTAATGGCAACATTTATTCGCTGCAGTTCCTGGTACACAACTCTCCCGGCACCTAAATTCAGGTGGCCAACTTCGCTGTTCCCCATTTGTCCATCTGGCAATCCTACGTCTTCACCGCAAGTAACCAAAGTAGCATTTGGATATTTGGTATATAGAGAAGTAACAAAGGGAGTTTTTGCATGCTGGATGGCATCGCTGCTTTTAATTTTGCCAAGCCCCCATCCGTCCATAATTATCAGTATTGCTTTTTTGTCTTTCATGACGCAAAGTTAACTTTTTTGCAGCTTTTATAAAAAGCTTATTGTCATTGTAATAGATCACTTTATCTTTCGGCACTAAAATATTATGCTGAGCTGGCACGTTTTTAGCAAAATGACCACTAAATTATCTTTATGAAGCGTTTTTTTACGATTGTTCCAATACTTACCGGCCTCTTTTTATCTTCCTTTACCTTGAAAACAGGTATTGACGATGTAATTGCAGCTATGCAAACAGGCAACGCCGCCCAAATTGCTAAATTTTTTGATAATACAGTCGAAATCACGATGCCCGATAAAAGCAATAGCTACAGTAAAAGCCAGGGTGAATTGGTACTGAAAGATTTTTTTGCTACCAACATTGTAAAAAGCTTTGAAGTAATTCATAAAGGTCAAAATGCAGGTTCGCAATCGCAATACTGCATCGGTAAATTAACTACTAAAGCAGGAACTTACAGAACAACGGTTTATATGAAACAAAAGGGCGATCAACAGGTGATCCAGGAATTACGTTTTGAGAATCATTGATGTTTTATTATTCTAATTAACAGCTAATCGGACCTGTAAGAGTTTTTCTTTTACAGGCTTTTTATTTTTTACATTTGCCTGCTATGAATTATAATGAACAATTAAGCCTGCTGATAAAAAATGCATTGGCAGAAGATATTGGCGATGGCGATCACTCTACTTTGGCGAGTATAGATGCAGCGGCAAATGGCAAAGCTATTTTGAAAATAAAAGATACCGGGATATTGGCAGGAGTAGAGGTGGCTGAGAAAATATTTCGTTATATACAACCCGATGTTATTTTTTCGGCGTTTAAAAACGATGGAGAAACAATGCAATTTGGGGATATTGCTTTTGAAGTTGAAGCCAGGGTACACACCATTTTGCAAACCGAAAGACTGGTGCTGAATACCATGCAACGCATGAGTGGCATTGCAACACTCACTAAATTATATACCGATAAGTTAAAGGGGTATAAAACCAAATTACTGGATACGAGAAAAACAACGCCCAATTTTCGGCTACTTGAAAAAGAAGCCGTGCGTATAGGCGGTGGCGTAAATCATCGTTTTGGTTTATTTGATATGATTATGCTGAAAGACAATCACATTGATTATTGTGGCGGTATTGAAAAGGCTATCATTAAGGCATATGATTACGTACAACATATAAAACCGGGTTTACTTATTGAAGTAGAAACCAGAACGCTCGATGATGTACGAAAAGTAATGGCAACTGGCAAGGTAAACAGGATAATGCTGGATAATTTTACACCCGCATTAATTACTGAAGCTTTGCAAATTATAAACGGGCAATTTGAAACCGAAGCCAGCGGTGGTATTAATCTCGATAACATAGAAAGTTATGCCGCAACCGGGGTCGATTTTATTTCAAGTGGTGCTATAATACACCAGGCCAGAAGCCTGGATTTGAGTTTAAAAGCTTCGATACCTGGTACAATTAAACCAATATAAACAGTAGTTTAAAATAAAACAACGCCCCGATAAGTTTGATGCTAAAGACAAACATACACTGACTACTTAGCGGCAAATAAATACCAGAAGCAATAATTTTATATTAAAAATATCGTTAATAAAATAGTGTTATTTACAAAGCAAACAGTAACCATGGCACAAAAAAAAATAAATTCTTTTGGGGGACTTGTTTATTCAACGGATCCAAATTTTAAACCCGAAATGGAACGTGTAGACGAAGATGAAACAATGCTACCCGCTCAACAAAAGCTAAAGATTTTGTTAGATAAAAAACACCGAGCCGGCAAGGCCGTTACTTTAATTGAAGGCTTTGTGGGTAAAAATATCGACATAGAGGAGTTGGGGAAAATGCTAAAAAGTTTTTGCGGTACCGGCGGATCTGTTAAGGATGGCGAAATCATTGTTCAGGGTGATAACAGGGATAAGGTTTTGCAATGGTTACAAAAAAATGGTTACACCGGTGCTAAAAAAGCGGGTTAATTGAGGTAGGAGTTATGGTTGCCCGGTAGTTGAATCTACAACGAAACTTAACGCACCGCTTGGACATTTTTTTACCTGCTCAATAATTGTGGGTGTTGATGACTGGCTCATATCAATCCATGGCCTTCGACGTGGATCAAACACAGCAGGTAAACCTTTGAAACAGATAGCGGAGTGCTTGCACAAGGATGGTTGCCACAATATCGTGACTTCTCCATTGGAATAATGATGAGATGAAACTGGCATATGTTTTAACAATTAACTTCCTTCAATTTACAACAAATGGCTGATTTTTAAACTATTTTTACAAAAAAGCGACCCATACAATGATCTCAAAAATATCAGAAGGAATTACAGTAAGTGTTGAAACTTTTTTTCAGCCGGAATACAGCAATCCATCTGAAAATGAGTATATGTTTGCTTACCGGATCACCATACAAAATAATAATGTCTATCCCGTAAAATTGTTGCGCAGGCACTGGTACATTTATGACGCAACCGGCAGCTTAAGGGAGGTTGAAGGAGATGGCGTTGTAGGCCTGCAACCCCAAATCAATCCTGGGGAAGAATATCAATACATCAGTGGCTGTAACCTGCGTACAGAAATGGGCAAGATGTATGGGACATATTTAATGGAAAATGTTAATAGTAGTAAGCAATTTGATGTTACCATACCTGCTTTCGAAATGACTGTGCCTTTTAAGATGAATTAAAAACATAATTTATCATTTTAAATTCAGCATATTTACCTAACTTGAAACGCACAAAATAAATACACCAATATCCATCATGGCTAAAGTAACTTTCGATAACCGGGACAATCAATTCTACATAAGTCTTAAAGCCGCTGTTGATCAATATTTCGCTGCTAAACAAAAAAAGAAAACCGGCGACTGGCGGTTGTACATTAAAACCATCACCTTAATTAGCGCAGCTATTATTATATACGGAAGTTTGATGTTTTTTAAAATGAGCGCTTTGCCTGCGTTGACATTGTGCGGCTTACTTGGATATGTGTTTGCCTGTATTGGATTCAGTGTAATGCACGATGCCAATCATGGTAGTTACAGCACTAAACAATGGCTGAACGATGCATTGGGATTAACAGCAAATGCATTGGGTGCCAGTTCTTATTTTTGGAAACAAAAGCACAACATTATACACCATACTTATACCAATGTGGATGGTATTGATGATGACATAGCGAAGAGCCCTATCATTCGCCAATGCGAATCACAAAAATGGGTGCCGGCACATAAAATACAGCATTTGTACCTGTTGCCTATTTACGGCTTGTCTTCTATTTTTTGGTTATTTTTTATGGATTTTACAAAATATTTTAAACGCAAAATTTATACGACAGAGGCCTGGAAATTGACAACAAAAAATCATATTATTTTTTGGGCAACTAAATTAGCCTACTTCACTTTTTATATGATTATTCCCGCAATGGTTTGGGGTGTGGGCCCATGGCTACTGGGTTTTATGGTATTGCATTTAGTAATGGGTATTACCTTATCGCTTGTATTTCAGCTGGCACATGTGGTGGAAAATACAGATTTTGAAACCGTAGCGCTGGACGAAACAAAACATATTGAAACTGCGTGGGCGGAGCATGAAGTAAGAACCAGTTCAAATTTTGCCATGGGAAACCCGGTTATTTCATGGTTTGTAGGCGGCCTGAATTTTCAGATTGAACATCATTTATTTCCCAGGGTGAGCCACGTTCACTATCCGGCAATTAGTAAAATTGTAATTGAAAAGTGTAAAGAGTTTAACCTGCCATACAACAAATATGATACTTTATTTGGAGCGATAGCCTCCCATTTCAGGATGATGAAATCACTGGGAAAACAACCAATAGTGATAAAAAAGCACCAGGCCCAGGCAGCTTAAATCAGGGTTTATATTTAGCTTCTTGAAAAATAATTTCACTATCCAGATTTATTAATTCCTGTAAAGTAGTGGCCGGTTTTTTCTGCATGTATTTTTTAACAATCTGCCACCCTGCAAACGAACCAATGTTGCCCGGTGCGCCTTCTCCAAGTTCCTGTGTTTTCGGGCCCTCATCAATGTAGTTTTTCAAGATGTTTTTATCTGTAACCTGCAACAGCGAATTTTTAATAAAAAGGTCCCAGATCACTGCCTCGTGCGCATAACTATCTTTCATTTGTTCGGGAGTATACCCCATCAGTTTGTACTCATCCGTTTCAGGGAGTAACTTGCTTAGCAAATACAGTCGCTTTCCCTTTTCAACCATTTCATTTACCAGTGGTTTGTCGCTCTGCTTTTCCGGGTAAATATCGTTCACAATATTTTTTATACAATTCACCACGATATAATCAGGTTCAAAACGCCGGGAAATATATTCAGGATAAGTCTCCTGCACCATCGTTGTTTTATAAAGAGAATTATCTTTTCCAAGATGATGCTGCAAGCCTATCACCAAAGCATCTTCGGACAAAATATCGCCATAGCCATCAGCAGGACCGATATAGGTAATTACTTTTTTAGGAATACGATATGCTGGAAAATAATATTTTACAAATTGCAATCCTTTTTTTATTTCCTTTTCATAAGGGCTAAAATCGTTGAATATTTTTTCAGCAGAATCGTATACCGGGCGGTACGCTTTTATAAATCCATTTACGTACGCAGCAGCAGTATCGGCCGGCCATGCAGGATCTACCGTTAATATTTTACCAAGATAGCTGTCAACAAAAGAAGGGCTGTTAGTATTGATATGTTTAAGATAAGACAGCAGGGTGGGAGCAGTTGTGTCAAAAATATCCTTTTCAAAACGTTCGGTAGTAATATCTATTTTAATGTTGGAAACATCGGGTATTTTATTGGAAGAACAGGAAAATAAAAAAGCGCACAACACAATTACAACAATGGATATTCTCATGGACGATAATGCTTTTGAAGTTTTAACTTTACAAAGAAAATAATTGATTTATTAATATAAAGTTAAGCTCCTTAAGGGTATGGGTATGAAAATATTTTTAGCACAACAAAATTACCATATTGGCAACTTTGACGACAATACAAAAAAAATAATCTGCGCCATTGAAGAAGCTAAAAAGCAGGGGGGCGATATCATTGTGTTCAGTGAATTATCTGTGTGCGGCTATCCGCCACGTGATTTTTTAGAGTTTGATGATTTTATCAATAAATGCTATGCGGCGGTAGCCGAAATACAACAACATGCGGATACTATTGCAGTGATTGTGGGCGCACCGGATAAAAATACAATCCCCAAGGGCAAGGACCTTTTTAATGCGGCTTATTTTTTATTTGAAAAAGAGGTGAAAGGCGTTGCCCACAAAACCTGTTTGCCTACTTATGATGTGTTTGATGAAAACCGGTATTTTGAACCGGCCTATGAATGGAATGTAATTGAATTCAAAGGAAAGAAACTGGCTGTGACTATCTGTGAAGACATTTGGAATTTGGGTGATAATCCTTTGTACAGGATTTGCCCGATGGATGAACTAATGAAGCACCAACCTGATATAATGATCAATATTTCTGCTTCGCCATTTGACTATACGCATGATGAAGACAGGAAGGCTGTTGTTAAAGCTACGGTTGTAAAATATGGCCTGCCGATGTTTTACTGCAACGCAACCGGTAGCCAAACAGAAATTGTTTTTGATGGCGCTTCCCTTGTGTTTGATAAATACGCCAACCTTTGCGGACAGCTTCCTTCATTTCAATCGGCCCTGCAATCTTTTGTATTAAATGAGGATGGATCGATTGATGGCGATATTATACAGCCAGCCAGCCATGTGCCGGATGCAGCCCTCAATCCGCTGGCACTACAGGAAAATTTAAACATCGAAAAAATTTATGCTGCCATTGTTATGAGCATAAAGGATTATTTTTTTAAAATGGGTTTTACAAAAGCAATCATAGGAAGCAGCGGCGGTATAGATAGCGCCGTTACCATTGCGTTGGCTTGCGAAGCATTGGGTACAGCCAATGTAAAAGCCGTATTAATGCCCTCTCAATATTCTACCGGGCATTCGGTGGATGATGCAGAAATGTTGAGTAAAACATTGGGTAACCCTTATGAAATCATCCCCATTAAAAATATTTATGACGCTTTTTTACAGGATTTAAAGCCCATCTTTAAAGACCTGCCTTTTAGCGTTGCAGAAGAGAATATTCAGAGCCGCACAAGGGGAAATTTATTAATGGCTATCGCCAATAAATTTGGCTACATTTTACTGAATACATCTAACAAAAGCGAGCTGGCAACCGGCTATGGCACTTTATATGGTGATATGGCCGGAGGTT
Source organism: Chitinophagales bacterium (assembly GCA_038210625.1). GTDB lineage: Bacteria > Bacteroidota > Bacteroidia > Chitinophagales > Chitinophagaceae > Ferruginibacter. The sequence continues at coordinate 134,747 of JBBQWL010000001.1, forward strand.
TGGGCGTGTTGGGGGATTGCTATAAACTGCAGGTGTATGCCTTGGCAAAATATATTAACCGCAATGAAGAAATTATACCTCAGAATATCATTGATAAAGCGCCATCGGCCGAATTAAGACCGGGACAGAAAGATGCAGATTCATTACCAGACTATGCTATCCTCGACAAAATATTGTTTCAATATATCGAACGCAGGATGGGTCCTAAAGAAATCAAAGCGCAGGGTTTTGATGCTGCCCTGGTGGATAGGATTTTAAAGATGGTAAACATGAATGAGTACAAACGCAACCAGTTCTGTCCCATTATAAGGGTATCTCCCAAAGCTTTTGGGGTAGGAAGGAGAGTGCCGATTGTAGGAAAATACCTGGGGTAGAATAAATGCTATCAGCTGATTTTTTCTACCACCACAGCGGTACCGTAAGCAAGTACTTCAGTGATGCCCTGCATCACTTCATTGGCATCGTAGCGCATATTTATGATGGCATTGGCGCCTCTTTCATTTGCATGTTGTAACATTAACTGGTATGCTTCTTCTCTGGCTGTTTCACATAACTCAACGTAAATGGATAATTTGCCGCCGAATAGCGACTGAACGCCGCCCCCAATGTTGCCCAATAAGCTTCTGCTTCTAACCGTAATTCCCCTTACAATCCCAAGGTGCTGACTTATGCGGTACCCTTCCAGTTGATTGGATGTTGTTATTAATTGCTGATCTGTCATAGTTTTATAATTTACTTAAAGATAAAGCCATTTTAACAGAATTTTTTTCCATTCCCCATTACGGCAAAATTTTTGTTAGTGCATTGTTCGTATTTTCGCCGCACCCCGCTTAGGGCATTTTAATGTAAACGGGCAGGCACAGTCTTAACCAGCAATAATCTGTAAAAATTGACACATGCCTGCTGTATCAATAAAAATTCTATTTAAAAATACCGGCGTCCTTTAGGGCAAAGGGCAAATTTTTTTTATGCTACAAACAGCCGAAGATATCCGCTTGCTGAATGATAAGATAAATGACGCAGCCGGGTTTGTTACCCGTATTAATGACGAGTTTGGAAAAGTAATTGTTGGCCAGCACGGTATGATAGAACGTTTGCTGATTGGCTTATTAAGTAACGGACACGTTTTGCTGGAAGGGGTACCTGGCCTTGCAAAGACACTGGCAATTAAATCTCTGGCGCAATCCATCAAGGCCAACTTTAGCCGTATACAATTTACGCCTGACTTATTACCCGCAGACGTAGTAGGCACTATGATTTATAACCAGGGGAAGAATGAATTTTACGTTCGAAAGGGCCCCATCTTTTCTAATTTTATCCTGGCAGATGAAATTAACCGTGCCCCGGCAAAAGTGCAAAGCGCATTGCTGGAAGCCATGCAGGAAAGACAAGTAACCATTGGAGATACTTCTTTTAAATTAGAAGAACCCTTTTTGGTTTTAGCTACGCAAAATCCGATTGAACAGGAAGGTACTTACCCTTTACCAGAAGCCCAGGTGGACAGGTTTATGTTAAAAGTGGTAATCGATTATCCTTCTAAATCAGAGGAGGCGTTGATCATCCGGCAAAATACGCAGGGGCTTTCGTTTCCGCCAATCAACCAGGTGGCATCAACGCAGGAAATTTTAACGGCCAAAGAATTAGTAAGACAGGTTTACCTGGATGAAAAAGTGGAGCAATATATTTTGGATATTGTTTTTGCAACCCGTTTTCCTGATAAATATAATTTGTCAAAATTAAAACCACTCATCGGCTTTGGTGGATCGCCAAGAGCAAGTATCAATCTTGCATTGGCAGCTAAGGCCTATGCTTTTTTAAATAAAAGAGGATTTGTAATTCCGGAAGATGTGCGAAGTATTTGTAAAGATGTGATGCGGCACAGAATAGGTTTAACTTATGAAGCAGAAGCGGAAAATATAAATGCAGAACAGGTGATCAATGAAATTTTACGTGTGGTAAATGTGCCCTAATCCATCGTTTTAAAATGCGGGATTTAAATAGAGGGCAGTAAAGATTTTAAAGCATCAATCAATTGTAAACTTGTTCAAAAAGAAAAAAAATATAACAACTAATATGCCTGCGGAGGGTGTGTCTTCGGGTAAGATAGGCGAAGCGGCTACCCGTGAGGTAGCTGGTGGAGTATTGACAACTGAAGAAATTTTACGTAAAGTAAAAGAGCTCGAGATAAAAAGTAAAAAGATAACAACTCATTTATTTACCGGTGAATATCATTCAGCCTTTAAAGGAAAGGGAATGAGTTTTAGAGAAGTGAGGGAATATTACGCAGGGGATGATGTGCGTTTTATTGACTGGAATGTAAGTGCAAGATTCAGCCATCCGTTTACAAAAGTTTTTGAAGAGGAAAGAGAGCTGACTGTTTTTTTGCTTGTGGATGTAAGCGCCAGCAATATGTTTGGTACAGTTCAAAACAGGAAGAAAGATTTGATTACAGAAATTGGAGCGGTGCTTACTTTCAGTGCAATCAATAACAAAGATAAAGTAGGCGCTATTTTTTTTAGTGATAAGGTTGAAAAATATATTGCCCCCAAAAAAGGGAGGAAACATGCCCTATATATTGTGCGGGAATTACTGACTGCAGAACCCGTCGGCAAAACGACCAACATGGAAGAAGCCATCAGGTTTTTTAATAAAACCGGCGGCCGCCGGGGCATAGCCTTTTTAATGAGCGATTTTGTGGATGCTGTATATGAAAATGATTTGAAGGTTATTGGTGGAAGGCATGATGTAATTGGATTGCGTATTTACGACAAGATGGATATGCAGTTACCAGATGCAGGATTGTTGCAGATAGAAGATTTGGAAACCGGTAAAAAGCAATGGATAGACAGCAGCGATAAAATGGTGCAGTACAATTACCAGCAACAGTTTTTAAAGCAAAGCGAATTAAGTAAAAACTATTTTAGGAAAGCGGGGGCAGATTTATTGCATATTCGTACCGATGAAGATTATGTAAAAGTGCTGCAGAAATTTTTCATTAAAAGAAGCTAGGATAATTGATAATTTTATAATTGATAATGGATAACAGGAAAATGCGGAGAATATTATTGACAGCGGCAATGAGCTCTCTTGCTTTTTTGTTTTGTACTGCGCAGCCTGTTGTAAAAACAACCATTGATAAAAATGAAATACTAATTGGAGAGCAGTTTAAATTAAAAGTGCAGGCCAATTTTCCGGGAGATGATTATTTTATAAAATGGATTGCCTTACCAGATTCGATGGCACATTTTGAACTCGTAGATAAAAGTAAAATTGATTCTGTTTTTACCAATCAAAAATTATCCGGCCTTTCTCAAACCTTTACGCTCACAAGCTTTGACTCCGGCAAATGGACATTTCCTTCTTACAATATCAATTTTAATCCGGCAAAGGATGATACTACAATCACCCTATTTACAGATTCGTTGCCCGTTACGGTTTCTTTTTCTGTGGCAGATACAACCAGCGCATTAAAAGACATCAAGGCGATCAAAGAAGTAGAAGTATTTAACCCGGTTTGGTATTGGGTTGCTGGCGGTGCCCTGGTTATATTGTTACTGGTATTGATTTACTGGTGGTACAAATCTAAAAAGAAGGTCAAAATAACAACGCAGGTATCAAAATTATCCCCGTTTGAAGAAGCTATGCAGGAAATTGATAAATTGAAAAACTTCAACTTATCTGAACCTAAAGAAATAAAGCAGTATCATACAAAACTCATTGAAATTTACCGGCAATATTTATCCCGTAAAGAGAACGTTGATTACAGCAATAAGACAACCAGTGATATGTTGATTGCAATAAAATCAAATTATGCTGGCGCTGATATACTGGACAAATCCGCTGCAGCGCTGCGTTTTAGCAATGCGGTTAAGTTTGCTAAATATATACCGTTGCCATCAGACAGCGAAAATAATCAGCAGTTAATAAAAGATACTATCCGGCTAATCGAATCATCACCATCAAAATAAAAATTATACAACTTTTGTTTTTCAACTATCTAAATAATATCAGTTTTGCTGCTCCGCAATTTTTTTTGCTGGACCTGTTACTTCCGGTGATGATTTTCTGTTATGTAAAAAAGAGTGGTGTTAGCCAGGCAGGTATTAAAGTTTCTTCAAGTAAAAGTTTTGCGGGTCTTACTTCCTGGAAAAGCAGTTTTAGGCATCTGCCATTTTTATTGAGACTGATCAGTATTGCCTTTATTATTACCGCACTGGCAAGACCTCAGACAAAAACAGATGAGCAGCAAGCTGAAGGTGAAGGTGTCGATATTGTATTGGCCATTGACGTAAGTGGTAGTATGACGGCGCAGGATTTTACACCAAACCGCATGGAAGCCGCCAAAAAAGTAGCACAGGATTTTATTGATAGCAGGTTAACCGACCGTATTGCGATTGTAATTTTTTCAGGAGAAAGTTTTACGCAGTGCCCTCTTACAACAGACAGGGCTGTATTGAAGTCTGCTGTAGATAATATACGGAATGGTCTGCTCGAAGATGGTACCGCCATTGGCGACGGGTTGGCTACAAGTGTTGATCGCTTGCGGAGCAGCAAAACCAAAAGCAAGGTAATTATTTTATTGACTGATGGTGAAAACAATGGGGGACTGATTGGGCCTACCAATGCAAAAGAAATCGCCAAGGCTTTTGGCGTTAAAGTGTACACCATTGGTGTGGGAACAGAAGGGTATGCACCTTTCCCGGTAAGGACAGAAATGGGAGTGGTTATGCAGCAGCAAAAAGTAACCATTGACGAAAAGTTATTGAAAGAAATTGCCAGCGAAACAGGCGGTAGGTATTTCAGGGCGAAAGACAATGCCGGGCTGGCTGGCATTTACAAGGAGATAGACGGGCTTGAAAAATCAAAAGTTGAAATATCAACACTTACAAGGTATACAGAAAAGTTTTTCCCTTTTGCCATTGCTGCTTTTGTTTTATTACTGTTGGAGTTTTTATTGCGGTTTACTGTGTTGAAGAAATTTCCATAGCTCATGTCCCCCATCCCTCAAAATCACGGCTGCTCTTCTTCTTTCCTAAACCCCTCATTTATTCAATATTTTTTGCCTGCATAGCTGGTTGAAATGAGTTGCCTTGGATAATTAAAAAGGGCCATGTGCTGTGCAAAAAAAATGCTTGGTATTTCCGCTGCATTTGTATCTTTCCTAAAATTTTCCCAATGGCAAAAAAAGATGAATTTATACAAGCAATAAAAGATGGGTATACTTTTAAAGGCGAAAGTGTAAAAATTGGTGCCGCTATTTTGGATGGCGAAGTTATACCCGAGGCTGGTATTTTTCTTCCGTTAAAAACGATGAACCGCCACGGGTTAATTGCAGGCGCAACAGGAACAGGGAAAACAAAAACCCTGCAAACGATTAGTGAATTTTTAAGTGATGCAAGTGTGCCCGTTTTACTCATGGATATAAAAGGAGACCTGAGTGGAATTGCTGCAATGGGATCGGTAAACGATAAGTTAACTGACCGCTACCAAAAGCTGCAGATGGAGTACAAGCCGGAACAGTTTACTGCGGAACTAATGACATTGAGCGGGCAAAAAGGTGTTCACTTAAAAGCAACCGTAAGTGAGTTTGGCCCGGTGCTGCTGACTAAAATTTTGGGACTGAATGATACGCAAGGTGGCGTGGTAGCCATGATATTTAAATATTGTGACGATGCAAAGTTGCCCTTGCTGGATCTCAAAGATTTTATAAAGGTGTTACAATACATTGGGGATGAAGGCAAAGCTGAACTAGAGAAAACATACGGCAAAATTTCCACCACCAGCACAGGAACTATTTTGCGCAAGGTAATAGAACTGCAGCAGCAGGGCGCGGATGTTTTTTTTGGTGAAAAAAGTTTTGAGGTAGACGACCTGATGCGAATGGACGACCAGGGACGGGGAATGATCAATGTATTAAGAGTTACCGATTTGCAGGACAAGCCCAAGTTGTTCTCTACTTTTATGTTGCAGATGCTGGCTGAGTTGTATGCTACCTGCCCCGAAGAAGGCGATTTGGATAAACCCAAACTGGTAATGTTTATAGATGAGGCACACCTTATTTTCCAGGAAGCCAGTGAGGCTTTGCTTCAACAAATAGAAACGATCATAAAGTTAATACGCTCCAAAGGCATTGGCATTTTCTTTTGTACGCAGAATCCAATGGATGTTCCAGCGAGTGTGTTGGCACAGTTAGGTTTAAAAGTACAACATGCGTTGCGTGCCTTTACTGCAGCAGATAGGAAAGTAATTAAGCAAACAGCTGAAAACTATCCGGAAACAACATTTTATAAAACAGAAGACCTGATAACACAATTGGGTATTGGGGAAGCCTTGATTACAATGCTGAATGAAAAAGGTATTCCCACCCCTTTGGCGCAGGTGATGCTTTGCTCTCCCAGGAGCAGGATGGATGTATTAACGGATGCTGAAATTGATTCCCTCGTAAGCCATTCTAAAATTGCTGCCAAATACAACCAGGTTATTGATAGCCAGAGTGCCTATGAAATTTTAACAGCTAAATTGGAAGAAGCCGCAGAAAAAACACAACAGGCGGCTGATACAAAAAAGCCTGCGAAAGAGGAAGAATCCACCTTTGAAAAAGTGGCGAATAACACGATTGTAAAAAGTATGGTTCGTACCGCAGGTAATACCATTGTACGTTCCCTGCTGGGTGCGTTAGGCATGGGAGGCAGATCAACAAAAAAAACTACCAGCTGGTTTTAACAGCTTTTGCAACAGTTGCTTTGTTAATTTTGCAGAATGAAAAAATGGAACAGTCTTTTTAAACAGCGTTTTGGTCCGTTATTTTTACTTGCGCTGGTTATCTGTGGAATAAGTTTTATCACAAGACTCTTTTTACTCATAAAAAGCTGGCCCAACCTCGAATTTTCACCACTGATTCTGCCCGGTATTTTTTTCATTGGCTTATTCTACGATTTGGTTGTTAGCAGTTTTTTCGCCATTCCCTTAGCATTATATTGCTGGTTGATCAACGATTCTTTTTTTCAAAAAAAATGGCAACGTGTTCCCCTGTTCCTGCTATTTTTCATTCTCATTTTTATCATTGTAACAATCGCTGGTAGTGAAATTGTCTTTTGGAACGAGTTCAATGTACGTTTCAATTTTATTGCGGTAGACTACCTGGTTTATACCAACGAAGTTTTAGGCAATATCCAGGAGTCGTATAATATGCCGCTGATTATTTCTGCCGTAGTGCTGGTTACCCTGGTGATACTTTTTCTCATAAGAAAACTACTGATTGCATCTCAGCTCACGAGTTTGCATTTTGGAAAGCGTACCGCCTGGTTTTTCCTTTTTTTATTGGTACCGCTTGCGGGCTATTTCTTAGTAAATAACAACTGGAAAAGTATCAGTAAAAACAATTACGTAAACGAATTAGCCGGTAATGGTACTTATGAATTTGGGGCAGCCTTCTGGAACAATGAATTGGATTATAATCGCTTTTACCAGGTTAACAATGATACAGCCAATATTAAAATTTTGCGCACACAATTGCAAACACCCAATGCTACTTTTACCAGTGATCCCTTAAGCGTTGAAAGGGTGATACAAAACGATAGCGCAGAAAAAAAATGGAATGTAGTGTTGATAAGCGTGGAAAGCTTAAGTGGCGATTACCTGCAATATTTTGGGAGCAAAGAAAATATAACACCTTACCTCGACTCACTGATACCACAAAGCCTGTTTTTCAAAAACTTTTACGCATCCGGAACCAGAACAGTGAGGGGATTGGAAGCGCTGTCATTGGGTATAACACCAACGCCCGGTCAATCAATTGTTCGCCGCCCCAACAATGAAAATTTATTTACGATTGGTGGAGTGCTAAAAGACAAAGGGTATGATGTAAATTTTATTTACGGAGGCAATAGTTTTTTTGATAACATGGGCTATTTTTTTAGCCACAATGGATATACCGTGTTGGATAAAAGAGATATTCCGGACAGCATGGTTCATCATACTACAGCCTGGGGTGTTGATGACGAAGCTGCCTATAACTTTTGCCTGCAGCAATGTGATAAAAGTTACAGCAAAGGCACACTTTTTTTTAATCATTTAATGACCATTAGTAATCATCGGCCATACACTTATCCCGATGGGAGAATTGATATTCCTTCTTCATCCCAATCGATGCAGGGAGGTGTAAAATATACCGACTACGCCATTCATAAATTTTTATCAGATGCTGAAAAAAAGCCCTGGTTTAAAAACACTGTTTTTGTAGTAGTGGCCGATCATTGTTCACGCAGTGCAGGTAAAACAGACCTGCCGGCAAACAGGTATCACATTCCTTGTTTCATTTATGCGCCAGAACTTGTTAAGCCACACATTGAAGAACGGCTTACCAGTCAGATTGACCTTGCTCCTACATTATTAGGGATCATGAATATCAATTATACCAGCCGTTTTTTAGGGTTTGACTTATACAGAACACCAGTTGACAGAGACAGGGTTTTTATCAGTACTTATCAAAATATGGGTTTTATAAAGGATAATAAGCTGTTAATCTTGTCGCCACAAAAAAAAATAGCGCAGTTTCAAACAGATTTTTCTACAGGGTTATCAAACCCAACTCCGCTTTCCAACGAATTATCTAAACAAGCGATTGCATGGTACCAGGGTGCATCTTTCCTATTTAAAACACATCGTTACACACTAAAAAAATAATTTATACGGCTTACTATCCGGATTTTAAAAGCGGATATATTGTCTTTTTTACTTTTAAAACTTGGGTGATGCAATTAAAATATTTATCAAAAAATCTTGTATTGTAAGGTATTACCTCCTATCTTCGTTTCGGTTTTTCATAGGATATTGGATTTTAAAGCGGGACTAGATTTCTATCTTGGTCCCTTTTTTTATTTTTATAACTACCTGATTTTTTCTTACATACTTTTATAAAACACGGATCACATTTTTGTGATTGCACCTTGCCTGTTAATATTAATCTTCTTTTCTGCCTGTAAATAATTAAATACTTTCCAGAATTTATCTTTTTTTATACCAGTCAGCTTTTTAAGCAGTTCTTTATAAGATAGTGGTTGCTGAGATAACTGTTTATCAATTTCACCTGCAATTATCGCAAACTCTTCAGCGGTTATTTTTAGGTCTTGTTGATGAATGCAGTTGTCACAAATACCACAGGCTTTTACATGATGGTCGTTAAAATATGCCGCAATCACCTGGCTTCGGCATCGGGCAGTTTGTTGAATGTATCCACAAATTGCCTGCACTCTTTTATCAAAATTTAATTTTCTTTTTGTGTAGTTCGAAAGGTCAATAACGAAGCTATCCGCATACATCCGGTTTTGCAACAGGGTTATTTGTGGTTTGTCTTTTCTTGGGGAATAATTGATAATACCATATTGATGCAAAAATTGTAGTTGCTGTAAAACATCCGGCAATTTTTTATGGATAAAATTGGCCAATTGATTTTCGTGAACAGCGGCGGAAAAGTCAAAAATGCCTTCATACGATCTCAGCAGTCCTTTTATTAAAGGCTCCAGTTGTGGGTATTGTTGTTCAAATTCCCTGAGTTGATCTTTATCGCAGGTAAAAGATGCTGAAGAAGGTTTAAAAAAGAGTTCGTTGAATGAAAGTATGTCCTCCTGCTCCAGCGTTTTAATGGCATAAGTGGCTGTTAGTATGTTAAGCTTGAAAGCTTTTGTAAAGTCCGCCATATCAAAATCATAGCTGATGCCTTCTCCGCTGCCCGCAGGAATCTGCAGGTAGTTCATGATGGCTGTATACACTTTTTTTATTTCTTCTTTTTGAGGGTAGCGAACGGCAGATTGGGATTGTAAATCCTGTAATTCCCGGTCGCTGTATAGCAACACAGCATATGCTCTTTTGCCATCGCGGCCGGCTCTTCCAGCTTCCTGGTAATAATTTTCCAGGCAATCGGGTACATCATAATGTACTACCACTCTAACGTTAGGTTTATCTATGCCCATACCAAAAGCATTGGTGCAGGCCATTACGCGTGTGTTATTATTAATCCAGTCTTCCTGTCTTTTATTTCTTTCTTCGTTACTTAAGCCGGCATGATAATAACTTGCGCTGATTTTATTCAATGATAGCAGGTCGGCAATATCTTTTGTATGCCGCCGGCTTTTACAATAGACGATGGCACTGCCTTTAACATTATTTAATATTTCCAGCAGCTTAATTTGTTTGCTAGCTGCATCAAAAATACTGTAGGACAGGTTCGCCCGTTCGAAAGACTGCTGAAAACGTTGCTGGTTTTTTGAAAAAGACAATTTTTCACAAATATCATCCTGTACAGTCGCGGTTGCAGACGCTGTTAATGCAAGTACCGGTATCTCTGGTAAGTATTCCCGAAGTTGTGCAATGCGGGTGTAAGGCGGCCTGAAATCGTACCCCCATTGCGAAATACAATGTGCTTCATCCACGGCAATAAGGTTGATATTCATTGCTGGCAGGTATTCTAAAAATAAATTTGTTTCAAGTCGTTCCGGAGACACATACAAAAACTTATAGTTGCCATGTACCGCATTCTGTAATGTTTTTTTTACTTCAAAAAAACTCATACCTGAATACACAGACAATGCGGGGATTCCTTTATTTTTTAAATTTTGTACCTGGTCTTTCATTAACGCGATCAGGGGACTGATAACAAGACACAGCCCATCTTTAGCCAAAGCCGGTACCTGGAAACAAATAGATTTACCGCCACCGGTAGGCAGCAGGGCCAGTGTATCTTTTCCGTCCAGAACTGAGTTAATGATTTCTTTCTGTAAAGGCCGGAATACATCATAACCCCAATATTGTTGTAGAATTTCTTCAGGTAGCTGCAAACTAATGCGGTTGTATTATTGAAAGATTTACTTCTCTGATTTTCTTAAAATCCTTATCTGCGGTGAGTAGCGGAAGGTTTAAATAAATGGATGTGGTAGCTATAATTGCATCAGGAATTTTCAATGTATAAGTTTGTTTTAGCTGAATAGTTAGCCGTTTGATATTTTCCGAAATCGAAATTATAGTACAGCTGTTAATAACTTTTTTCCGGGAATCATATTGTAACTCGGTAATTCCCTTGCTACACAGCAACTCTATTTCTGTGATTTCTGAAATGTAAAACTGGTCATTCAAATAGTCTATAACTCCGGAGTTTCCTGCAATAAGATATAATAAAATGTTTGTGTCAGCAAGGTATTTATTGCCATTCATTTCTTACTTTTTTTGAAATGCAAGGCCATCAATTTCCTTTTTATTTATACCAAACAATTCAGCAAATGACATACGGGAAGCAATGATATTATTTTTAGAAGCGCGGGTGCTTTCCTTCGTTTTGCGGTTCTTTATTTTTTCTTTGATGTTCATCCACGTGTGTTTAACCAAATGTAACAAAATTAAACCACTTTTTTGTAATTGAGCTTAATGGAATTAACCGCCAGCACCACATCGCTAAAACCCATTGCCAGTGCGGCTATGCCGGGATGTAGTAAACCGGCCGCAGCGATTGGTATTGCCACAATATTATAGATAAAAGCCCAGAACAAATTTTGTTTAATAGTGCCGAATGTATGTTTACCCAACCCCAGTGCCAGCGGCAAATGCTGTATGCCTTTGTTCATCAATACAACCTGTGCAGTCTGCATAGCCAGCTGTGATGCATCGCTCATTGAAATGCCGATGGTGGCTTTTGCCAATGCGGGAGCATCGTTAATGCCGTCTCCTACCATGGCTGTTGGGTGTTCCTTCGTTAATGCCTCAATTACCTGTAATTTTTCTGCCGGTTTTTTTTGAGCATATACTGTATCAATGCCAACAGCATCTGCAATTTTTTTACATCGCTCATAACTGTCGCCGCTTAATAATATGGTGGTTATGTTTTTTGAATGCAGATAATCAATTACTGCCTTAGCCTCCGGCCTGATCTCATCTTCCATATCTAACCAACCAATTGCCTGGTTGTTTTTGACAAGATAAGCAGTGTGACTTTTTCCTGAATCGGAAGTCGCCTCAATATTGCCATTGCCCAATTGGTAAACATTTCCTTCATTGTCTGTTCCGGTCACCCCGACTCCTTTTACTTCTTCCACTTTTTTCCAGCCAATGGTATTATTGATTTTCCAGTTGCTGGTGATCACTTTTGCTATGGGATGATTGGAATATTTTTCCAATGAAAAAACAATTCGTTTAAATTCTTCTTCGGGTAAAACTGAGGAGTGAAAATTTGTTATTATAAATTCGCCTTTAGTAAGTGTTCCGGTTTTATCAAATACTACCGTTTGAATGTCTTTAAATAATTCCAGGCTTTTTGCGTTGCGAAAAAGTATACCGTTTTTTGCTGCCCGACCAAGCCCTACGGCAATGGCAGCAGGCGTTGCGAGGCCCATTGCACACGGACAGCTAATCACTAATACAGCGATGCTTCTCATTAAAGAATGGGTTACACCGGCATCAACAAAAAAATAGTTTATAATAAATGTAAGTGCAGATAAACCTAATACTACCGGAACAAAAATGGCGCTGATTTTATCAGCCAGTTGTTGAATAGGAGGTTTTTCGCCCTGCGCCTGTTTTACCAGGTTTAAGATATTACTGAGCACGGTATCTTTTCCGGTAGCGGTTACCTGGGCTTTTACAGTACCGTCTGTTAGTATGCTACCACCAATGAGTCCATCTTTTTTATGCTTACTTACCGGAACACTTTCCCCGGTTAAAAGGGCTTCATTTACTTGCGCATCCCCCCAAAGTATTTTACAATCAGTTGGTACCTGTTCACCAGTTTTAATCAGGATTAAATCACCGGGACGCAGCTGCGTATTCTCTACCGGAAAAATATTTTCCTTGTGTTCATCATCAAAGGCAATCATATTGGCCATTACCTTTTGCTGGCCAGCCAATTTATTTAATTCTTTCTGGGTAAGTGCAACAGACCGGTGTTCTACCCATTCGCCCAGAAAAACCAGGGTGATGATTGTAGCGGCAGTTTCATAGAACACATAATCCATCCCATAATTACCAAGCGTTCCAATCAAACTGTATACAAATGCCGCCGTGGCGCCAATGGCAATCAGCACATTCATATTGGGTATGCCTCTGCGTAAACTTTTAACGGCACTTACGCCAAAATAACTCATGCCAACAATATAAACAGGTAAACAAATGGCCAGTTGAATGTAAGGGTTCATTAAAAAATGAATATGCCAGGGAAGCATATGCAGCATCAGCACCGCTGTAAATGGAAGACAAAATAAAAAACGTTGCAAGTGATTGGCAAAAAGCTTAAAAGGAGGTTTTAAGGCTTCAGCATGTGTTTCACCCACCACCGTATAACCCAGGTCGGCTATACCTTTCGCCAGTTTTTCTTTTGGCATACCGCCGTTTGATTCAAAACTTACATCGCCACCGATGAAATTAACCTTAACGTTTTTTACTCCTTCTTTTGTAAGATATTTTGAAATAGTAAGTGCACAATTTGTACAGTCCATTCCGTCTACCTTCCACTCTACCTTTTCCATACTGCAAAATTATTCTTTGTGTTTGGTACCATATTACTATTGAAGGAAAATATCTTTGCAACATGGAGTTAATTTATACGCTGGATAAGATAGCAAATGCGGCTCAAGAGTTTGCCGGTAGTACGGGTGCTTTCAAAGTTTTCGCACTGGAAGGTGAAATGGGGGCTGGTAAAACTACTTTTGTACATGCTTTGTGTGAAGTTGCCGGCGTTACAGACGTTGTCAGCAGTCCTACTTTTTCCATCATTAATCAATACATCACTCCCGATCGGAAGCTTATTTATCATATAGATCTGTATCGTTTAAAGGATGAGGAAGAAGCAATACAGGCGGGTGTTGAAGACTGCCTGTACAGTGGAAATACCTGTTTTGTTGAATGGCCTCAAAAAGCGCCCGGCATTTTCCCCCAGGCTACATTGCACGTTACCATCACAGCAATTGATACGAATACCAGAAAGCTGAAAATTAATTTGTAATTTGTACGCTTGAACTTGTAAAATTTTATGGCAACATCAAAACCATTTGTATCCCCTTCTTTTAGTTACGAAACATTGGAAGAAACCCTGGATATAAAACCTAAAGGCGAGGAATTATTTATCGGCATTCCAAAGGAAACCTCGTTTAGTGAAAATCGTATTGCACTTACGCCGGAGGCAGTTGGTGTAATGGTTGCAAACGGCCATAGAGTAGTGGTGGAAACTATGGCTGGTGAAGGGGCCAGTTATAGCGATAAGGATTATAGTGACGCAGGGGCTAAGATCGCTTATGATAAAAAGGAAGTTTTCGAATGCGACATACTTGTAAAAAGTGCACCGGTAAGTGAAAGTGAATGCGAGTTGCTGAAGCCCAACCATTACATTATTTCGCCGATCCATTTATCTGTAATGAAACGGGATATTTTGCAGAAAATGATGGATAAAAAAATTACCGCGTTAAGTTTTGAAAACCTGAAAGACGACAGTGGACACAATCCCATTGTTCGCAGCATGAGTGAAATTGCAGGCAGTGCGGTAATGCTGATTGCCGGACAGTATCTCAACAATGCCAATCATGGTAAAGGTGTACTGGTTGGCGGCATCAGTGGTATACCGCCAACAAAAGTCATTATTATTGGTGCTGGTATTGTAGGTGAATATGCTGCCAGAACAGCGCTGGCGATGGGTGCCAGTGTAAAGATTTTTGACAACAGTATTTACAGGTTGAAAAGGCTGCAAAATAATATAGGCGGGCGGTTATGGACCTCCGTAATTGAACCTAAAATTTTATCCAAACAATTAAAAACCTGTGATGTGGCGGTTGGCGCCCTAAGCAGTACTGGTGGTCGTACGCCTATTGTAGTTACAGAAGAAATGGTGAGTAATATGCGGCCTGGAACAGTGATTGTTGATGTAAGCATTGACAGGGGCGGATGTTTTGAGACCAGCGAAGTTACCACGCTGGAGAAACCTGTTTTTAGAAAATACGACGTAATACATTATTGCGTACCAAATATCCCAAGTGGCTTTGCCCGTACGGCTTCACAGGCAATCAGCAATGTATTAATGCCTTTGTTGCTTGAAACTGCTGACGATGGTGGAATTGACAACGTAGTGTGGTACAAAATAAATATCCGTAGCGGTATTTACATGTTCAAGGGCAGCCTTACCAATTTTTATTTAAGCGAGCGATTTGATTTAAAATATACAGATCTCAATTTGCTCATCGCCAGCCGGCGGTAGCAGGTTATTTAAAATCTCCAATTGCTATAACAACATCACAAAAATTGTATTCCTGCAAATCATTGCTGCTGATGATAACCAGCTTGTGTGCGGTATAATCCCGGATAAGCCGCTGGTATAAAGCAATTCCTTCTACATCTAAGTTAGTAGTAGGTTCATCCAATAATAAAACAGGCGCATTGCAAAAAAAAGCCTGGGCCAGTTTTAGCCGTTGTTTCATGCCGCTGCTGTAATATCGGATCTGTTTATTGACTGCTTTTTTTAAGCCGATAATTTCGAGTATTTCAGCATCGGGTAAAGCAAGTGGTTTAAATTGCCGATGAAAAATTAAAAATTCACCCGCCGTCATTTCTTCAATTAATTCCAGGTAAGGAGCCGCGATAGCAATGTGTTTAAAATGGCTTTCATTTTCCAAACGATTTTGGCGCAATGAAAAATCAATTGTTCCTTCATTATGCGAAAGCGAACCAGCTACCACCTGAAGCAATGTAGATTTACCCGAGCCATTAGATCCCGTAACAGCATATTTCCTGGTGTCGGAAAATTGGTAACTAAAATGTCGGAAAATCCATTCCCGGTTAAATCGTTTACCGACATTGTTTAGCGTGATTTGCATCGTGTTGATAAGAGAACTGTTTTGGTAGGAGGATGAGTTGAAAACTTTGTAAAATCATTCGTCGTCGCCACTGCCTTTTGAAAAACGCTTTATAATACCCCTGCCGCTTTCCCTTATAAAAGTTACAATTTCATCTCTTTCATCAGTTGCAGGTAATTCTTCTTCAATAAAATTGAGTGCCTGTGATGTGTTCATACTTTTATTATAGATAATCCGGTAAATATCCAGGATTTTATTGATGCGATCTATAGAAAAGCCTTTGCGTTTTAAACCAACAGAATTAACACCGGCATAACTGAGCGGCGTGCGGCCCGCTTTAATATAAGGCGGCACATCTTTACTAACCAATGAACCTCCACTAATAAAAGCATGTTGGCCAATTTGCACAAACTGGTGAATGGCACACATGCCTGCCAGGATAGAGTTATCGCCCATGGTTACATGTCCCGCCATTTGTGTGCTGTTGCTCATAATGCAGTTATTGCCAACAATACAATCGTGGGCAATATGGCTATACGCCATTATTAAACAGTTATTACCAACCTTGGTTGTCCAACGGTCTTTACTGCCCCTGTTAACGGTAACAAATTCACGTATCGTAGTGTTATCTCCAATCTCCACTGTGGTTTGCTCGCCTTCAAATTTAAGGTCCTGGGGTATGGCGGCAATAACAGCTCCTGGAAAAATGCGGCAGTTTTTACCAATGCGGGCGCCTTCCATGATGGTTACGTTGCTTCCTATCCAGGTGCCCTCACCAATTTCAACATTGGGATGAATGACGCTGAATGGGTCAATTTTTACATTGGTGGCCAGCTTTGCGTTTGGGTGAATGTATGTGTGCGGATGAATCATTTTTTTAATTTGCTAATTAGCGATGTTGCTGATGGGCTAATTCGTTAAAAATAAAGATTGCAATATTTTCAAATAGTTTAATCAATCAATTGCGGACCAATTAGCGAATCGGCTAATCAGCACATCAGCTAGTTTCGTTTTACCAACTGTGCTGTAAGGTCGCCTTCTGTACAAAGTTTATTACCAACAAAAATACTGGCTCTCATAACACAAATGCCGCGGCGAATGGGTTCAATCAATTCCATTTTTAAAATCATGGTATCACCGGGTACTACTTTTTGTTTGAATTTACAGTTTTCAATCTTAATAAAATAAGTATCATATTGTCCTTCGGGCATTGCGTTAATGCAAAGAATTCCTCCCGTTTGCGCCAGGGCTTCAATCTGCAGAACACCCGGCATTACAGGGTTTCCGGGAAAATGCCCCTG
Organism: Chitinophagales bacterium; assembly: GCA_038210625.1. Taxonomy (GTDB): domain Bacteria; phylum Bacteroidota; class Bacteroidia; order Chitinophagales; family Chitinophagaceae; genus Ferruginibacter. The sequence continues at coordinate 151,869 of JBBQWL010000001.1, forward strand.
GAAAAAATATTCGTTAAAGGTTACATTCTTAATGCCTACAATTTGCTTATCTGTCAGTTCGATGATTTTGTCGACTAATAAAAAAGGATACCGGTGTGGCAGTGTTTTTTCTATTTGTTGTAATGAATATACCGGCGGTTGTGTAGGATCGTAAATCGGAATACCCTTTGTATGTTTATTTTTCTTGATGTAGTTTTTAATCTTTTTTGCAAATTCTACATTGCTGCTGTGTCCGGGTCTGTTAGCAATAATATGTCCTTTGATGGGGTAACCAATCAGGGCAAGATCGCCTATCACATCCAGTAATTTATGTCTGGCTGGTTCATTAGGAAAACGCAGTTCCAGGTTGTTCAGGTAACCTTCACTTTTAACTTCCACCCGCTCCCTCCCGAAAGCTTTCGCCAGCCGGGTCATTTCTTCTTTGGTAACTGGTTTATCAACTACCACGATGGCATTGTTGATATCACCACCTTTTATAAGATTATTATCCAGCAAAGCTTCCAGCTCATGTAAAAAGCAAAAGGTGCGGCAAGGCGATATCTGGCTTTTAAACTCATGCATGCTTTTTAAGCTGGCATGCTGGGTACCTAAAACCGGGCTGTTAAAATCTATCAACGTAGTTAATTTATAGTCAGTCGCAGGCAACACAGTCATCTCCACCCGCTTTACTTCATCGTAGTAGGAAATATTATTGTCGATAGAATACCATGCTTTCGCCGCTTCCTGTTCCAGTATGCCACCTTCATTAATAATTTCAACAAAGGGTTCACTGCTGCCGTCAATGATGGGTATTTCAGGTCCGTTTACTTCAATCAGGCAATTGTCTATACCCATACCTACCAGGGCTGCCAATATGTGTTCTACTGTACTTATTTTGGCCTCACCTATTTCAAGCGTAGTTCCCCTGGACGTGTCTGTTACAAGATCGCAATCTGCCTTAATGATCGGCATTCCTGGTAAATCGATGCGTTGAAACTGGTAGCCAAAGCCCGCATTAGCAGGAAGAAGCGTCATATCTACATTAATACCAGTATGTAAGCCTGTGCCTGATATGCTGACGGCTGATAGGAGTGTATGCTGTTTATCGGGGTTAAAGTTTGCATCCATACGTAACTGGTTTTTATAAATTGCCGCAAAGGTATTTTATTTTTGGCATCGGGTGCTTGTATATAATAAGCTGGTACATCTACCTTACCTATTTTAATGGTACAAAATATTTTATATTTATAAGGAGATTGGCCGGAACCAGCCAATGTATTTAGTTTTTGCAAGCTTTACACCAAGTGGCTTATTACATTATTGCTGTAAATGATACAGCAAACTACATGTATTATGCCTTTTGTGTTAACAACTCCTTCACCAATTTTTCGAGTTCTTCAATTCTTTTTTCCATTTTTGGTAGTCGCCTGATCATTGCCTGGCTTCTCAATGCTGCCGTATACTCAAAAGCCGGGGAACCTGTTACGGCAGTATGCTCATTTTTTATCGATTTGCTCACACCACTTTGCGCATTTATCTTGGTGCCATCAGCAATCTGTAGGTGGCCTACAACACCAGCTTGTCCGCCTATCATAACGTTGTTACCAATTTTTGTACTTCCGCTAATACCAGCCTGTGCTGCAATTACAGAATTGTTACCTATTTCAACATTATGGGCAATTTGTAAAAGATTATCCAGTTTAGCACCGGCTTTTATAAGCGTACTGCCAATCGTGGCCCTGTCAATAGTGGTATTGGCGCCAATTTCCACATTGTCTTCAATAATTACATTGCCAATCTGTGGCACTTTAATATACGTGCCATCTGCCTGCGGCGCAAAGCCAAAACCGTCGCTGCCGATTACAGTACCGGAATGAATTACTACATTATTACCAATGCAGCAATGATGGTATATTTTTACGCCGGGATGTATAATGCTGTTTTCACCGATGGTTACTTTGTTGCCTATATAAACGGATGGATAAATTTTAACACCATTGCCAATAATTGCATTTTCGCTTATGTAAGCGAACGCACCGATAAAGACCTGGTCTCCTATTTTGGCAGTAGCATCAACGTAGGCGGGTTGCTGTACGCCAGTTAATTGCCGGTTTTTTATTTGTTGATATTTGTCCAATAAAGTGGCGAAAGCCGTGTAGGCATCCTGCACCCGAATTAATGTGGCCGTTACAGGTTGCTTTAATTCCAATGAATTATTAATGATGACAACAGAAGCCGCAGTACTGTATAAGTATTCTTCATATTTTAGATTGGCTAAAAAAGTGAGCTCGCCTTCAACAGCTTCTTCTATTTTACCGAAAAATCCTACCTGTGTTTCGGCATTGCCTTCAACTTTGCCATCAATCATCAGGGCTATTTGTGCTGCGGAAAATTGCATAATTTTTTAAGCTTTAAGCATATAACACGAAACTTTATAATTGCATTGAAAATGCCAAAAGCTACGCGGTTATCTTGAATAACAAATGTAATATTTTTTAACCTTGCTCTTCATGTTTTGATTAATAAGGGCGTTGTCTACTGCTGATATATCCTTCACTGAACCATCCTTAAACAAAATATGAATATTTTCATCTTCAAAATTATACGTGTTGCTTACTGCCTCACCTGTAAACACCAGCCACCCTGCATCCGCAGCATTCAAACTATATTTCTCCATAACCATAATTGTCTTCTCTATCACCAGGTCGGCATCAACAGGCTCGCCAAAATATTTTATTTTAAGTAACTGCCTGTCAATTATTCCCCTGCACAAAAGAGATAGCACCGTATCGCCGTGCGTACACCATTCCTTGATAGCACTCATTACATCATAATCATCCAACTGGCAAAATTCTTCCAGCGTTACAGTTTCAATTGGCTCGTTAATAAATTTATTAAGCGGGGTTTTTGTAAATGCCTTGATATACTTTGCTCTTTTAATAATTTGCTGCAACATTTGCTCAGCACACAAAACGGTTTTATGTAAGTACACCTGCCAATACATCAGGCGACGGGCTACCAAAAATTTTTCGATAGAATAGATGGCCTTTTCTTCCACCATTAGTTCGCCATTGTGCACCGTTAACATTTTTATAATCCGGTCGTATCCAATTACACCTTCGCTAACACCACTAAAAAAGCTATCTCTTGTTAAATAGTCCATCCTGTCCACGTCCAGCTGTCCGCTGATAAGCTGGTGAAGAAATTTCTTTGGATATACGTTGGTAAATATATCCATCGCAACCTGTAGCTCACCGTTATACTGGTTGTTCAAATCCTTCATCAGTAATAAAGAAATTGACTCATGGTGCATGCCTTCAATCAACACATTTTCCAATGCATGGCTAAACGGTCCGTGCCCCGCATCGTGCAGCAATATGGCTACCTTGGCAGCCTGTTCCTCTTCTTTTGAAATATCAATACCTTTATTTTTTAATTCACTCAGAGCGTTGCACATTAAATGGTAAGCGCCGAGCGAATGATGCAGCCTTGTATGTACAGCCCCGGGATAAACGAGGTGCGCCATCGCCATTTGGTGTATCCTGCGAAGGCGCTGATAGTACGGATGAGCAATGATTTTGAAAACAAGTTCATCATCGATGGTGATAAAACCATACACCGGATCGTTGATTATTTTTTTTAGCTGCATTACTATTTAATGGTTGGTAGTATTTTGTTAAATCTTATTTTACATGCAGCGCAAAGCTACTAATCTGAAAGGTGAAACCATTATATTTGCTACCACACCTAATTTGTTTAACTTATTATTACAAACCATATAGTTAATTTTTACATCGCCAATTTTATCTTTTGCTCAATTGTTTATTACTCCGGGATAATTTTTTTTCAATTATAAACCATTAAAATTTTAATTGACACATTGAGACAGCTAATAACAAATAATAAACAAATAATAAAATTATGAGTATAGCCAAAATACTTTGGGTAGATGATGAAATAGATAGCCTTACTTCACAAATCATGTTTTTGGAAAATAAGGGATACGAAGTTCAAACTAAAACAAATGGTTTTGATGCCGTTGAATTTGTGAAGGAAAATATTGTAGATGTAGTGTTATTGGATGAGACAATGCCCGGCATAACAGGGTTGCAAACCTTGCAGCAAATAAAGGAAGCCAACAGCAATTTGCCCGTTGTACTCATAACAAAAAACGAAGCGGAAAATTTAATGGATGAGGCTATCGGCAGCCAGATAAGCGATTACCTGATAAAACCTGTAAACCCCAACCAGGTATGGCTCAGCTTAAAAAAACTGATTGATAATAAAAGACTGGTTGCAGAAAAAACTACCTCCGCATATCAGCAGGAGTTCCGCAGCTTATTTATGGCGCTCAATGATAATCCGGATTACAATGGCTGGATGGAAATATATAAAAAGCTGGTGTACTGGGAGCTGGAAATGAAGAAGAGCGATAGCCCGGAAATGCAGGAAGTTTTTCAGTCGCAAAAGGCGGAAGCCAATACAGAATTTTTTAAGTTCATCAGTCGCAACTACGCTTCCTGGATCAACCCTAAAAATGGTAGTGCACCCGTAATGAGTCATAATTTAATGAAATTTAAAGTGCTGCCTCATGTTGAAAAAGGCGTTCCCTTATTTTTTGTTCTCATTGATAATTTGCGCTTCGATCAGTGGAAAGTAATACAACCCATATTTGCTGAAAATTTTCGCATTCAGGAAGAGGATACATTTTATTCTATACTACCTACCGCCACACAATATGCACGCAATGCTATTTTTTCCGGCATGCTTCCTATTGATATTGAAAAACAGTTTAAAGAGCAATGGAAAAATGATGATGAGGAAGGAGGTAAAAATTTGTATGAAGAAGAATTTTTTAAAGCCCAGTTGAAACGGTTGGGTAAATCCGATTTAAAATATTCGTATACCAAAATTACCAATAATCATGATGGGCAAAAGTTGGTGGAGAACATGCATAACATGATGCAAAACGACATTAATATTATCGTGTATAATTTCATCGATATGCTGAGCCATGCCCGCACAGAAATGGAAGTACTAAAGGAGCTTGCCGGTGATGAAATTAGCTACCGCAGTATTACTGAAAGCTGGTTTATACATTCGCCCCTTAACCAGGCACTCAAAAAAATTGCAGATAAAAAAGTAACTGTTATTGTTGGTACAGATCATGGAACTGTAAGGGTAAAAACGCCCGCCAAAGTAATCGGCGACAAACAAACAACGGCCAATCTTCGTTACAAACATGGCCGTAATTTAAACTATGATGTAAAAGATGTATTGGTTTTCCGCGATCCCAAGGAAGCAGGTTTACCAACACCGAATGTAAATTCATCTTTCATTTTCGCCAAAGGCGATATATTTCTTTGTTACCCCAATAACTACAATCACTTTGTAAACTATTACCGAAATACATTTCAGCATGGGGGAGTAAGCCTGGAAGAAATGATAGTGCCGATAATACGCATGACAAATAAATAGAGCAGACTTCTCTATTGCAGTCTGACTTTCGGTACCGACTGCAGGTATATGACTTATAAACTTTTGTGGATAAGTAGAAACCAGCAAAACTCTATGGCTGTAGTAAATTTGCATAAACAATCTGTGCTTAAAAGGCGTACTATTTATGATAATAAAATTTACACAACATACGCTTGATAAAATTGAAAAAATCATCGAAGAAAGCGGTTATGTAATCCGTTACGAAAGAGGGAATTTTCAAAGCGGCTATTGCATTTTGCAGGCCAAAAAAGTGGTGGTGTTAAACAAGTTTTTTCAAACAGAAGGTAAAATAAATACCCTGATAGATTTGTTACCACAACTGGAAATAAATTTTGATGCACTCACCCGCGAAAGTCAAAAGCTGTACGATGAACTGATGACAGTTGGAAACGACAAGTAATCATTGCTTTCCTTTTCCTTTATGCTTGCTTACCCGTTATTCCCTATTTTTGCTGTGTGCAATGCCCCCCTTTAAAAATAACATTTCTTGGTACCGGAACCAGCACCGGTGTTCCAATGGTTGCCTGCGGTTGTGCCGTATGTACTTCTGAAAATAAAAAAGATAAGCGTTTACGCAGCAGTATTTTAGTGCAAAGCGCCACAACAACTTTTGTTGTAGACACCACGCCGGATTTTCGCTACCAAATGCTAAGGCAGCATGTAACGCAGCTCGACGCGGTGCTGTTTACACATCCACATAAAGATCACATTGCGGGCCTGGACGATGTAAAAGCCTTCTCTTTTTTTTCAGGCAATGCCATGCAGGTGTATGCAAACACCCTTACTGAAGAGGGCATTAAAAGAGAATTCGCCTACATTTTTGCTGATAAAAAATATCCCGGCATTCCCGAAATTAACTTGAACACGATAGACGATACTCCTTTTATGATAGGCGATATTCCGGTAACGCCGGTGTTGGTATGGCACTTAAAAATGCCGGTTATGGGCTACCGTTTTGGAAAGTTTACATATATAACAGATGCCAACAGAATAGAGCCGGCTGAAAAGGAAAAAATAAAAGGCAGTGAAGTATTGGTTGTAAATGCATTACGTCATGCTGCTCACGTATCTCATTTTACGCTGGATGAAGCCATTGATTTGGTAAAAGAGTTAGAAATACCGACAGCTTATTTCACCCATGTAAGTCACCAGTTGGGGAAACATGTGGATGTTACCAAAGAACTTCCTGCAGGAATGCATCTTGCTTATGACGGCCTCACGCTTTCTTTTACCTGATTTTATTACCACTTTAGGGTATTGTATTCCAGACAACGGGTGATTATTTTTAATAATTAATCAGAAACCTTTATGTGGAAGCGTTTTTTATCCGACTATTTAAGCTTTACGAAAAAAGAACGGACAGGAATATTAGTATTGCTTGTATTAATCGGTTTTTTTATAACACTACCTTTTTTATTTCCATTCTTTATGCACCCGAAGCCGACCGATGCCACTTTGTTTAAAAAACAAATTGATCAGTTGAAAATTAAGGAAGCTGACACTACTCTTAAATACGCGAATAGAAACGTTGACAAACATGACTACCCAACTTACCGGGAACCGGATTACGACCATAATTATGTAGGTAAGCTGAAGGGAGAACTCTTTGCTTTCGATCCCAATACCCTGGATGAAAGTGGCTGGAAGCGATTGGGAGTGCGAGATAAAACCATTGCCACCATACAAAAATTTACTGAAAAAGGAGGCAGATTTTACAAGGCTGAAGACCTGGGGAAAATATGGGGACTGCATGAGGACGAGGTGCAAAGACTGATGCCATTTGTGCGAATCAATAATAAAAATAAAGAAGAATTTCCCGAAAAAAGGCAATTTGAAAGTAAGGTATATGAAAAGCCAAAATACCAGATTGCCGCCATTAACATCAATATTGCAGATACAGCTGCTCTCATTGCATTACCCGGAATTGGAAGTAAATTATCGCAAAGAATTGTTGCCTTCCGGGATAGACTTGGTGGTTTTTATAAAATAGATCAAATTGGAGAAACCTATGGTTTACCTGACTCTACTTTTCAAAAAATAAAGTCCAGACTTACCATTGAAACAGCTTCTGTTCACCAGATAAATATCAATACTGCTACAGCAGATGAAATGAAAACCCATCCTTACCTGCGGTACGCAATAGCCAATGCGATTGTGCAATACAGAACACAACACGGTAATTTTGTCAATGTCGAAGAGCTGAAAAAAATAATGCTTATCACGGATGATATTTTCAACAAATCCGTTCCCTATTTAAAAGTGAACTAACTATTTCAACTGTTTAAAAAGGGTTAATTTGCAATACATAATTTAAGACTATGAATTTTCAGCAGGATGAGTTGACTATGCAGGTAGCCCAAACAGCAAAAGATTTTGCGGATAAATTTATAAAGCCACATGTGATGGAATGGGATGAAAGCCAGCAATTTCCAATAGCAGTGTACAAGGAATTGGGTAAGCTGGGCATGATGGGCGTTTTGGTTCCGGAAATCTACGGTGGGGCAGGGTTGGGTTACTTTGAGTACAATGTTATTCTCCAGGAAATTTCGAAAGTTTGCGGTTCAATAGGTCTTTCTGTAGCCGCTCATAATTCGCTGTGCACGGGGCATATTTTAACTTTTGGCAATGATGAGCAAAAGAAAAAGTACTTGCCTAAATTGGCCACCTGCGAATGGTTAGGGGCTTGGGGATTAACTGAAGCCAATACAGGGAGTGATGCGGGCAACATGCAGTTAACAGCCATAAAAGACGGTAACGAGTGGGTATTAAACGGTACAAAAAACTGGATAACGCATGGCAAGAGTGGGGATGTTGCGGTTGTAATTTGCCGCACAGGTGCACCCCGCACAAAAGATAATTCCACCGCATTTATTGTTGAACGTGGTACACCAGGTTTTACCGGGGGTAAAAAAGAAAATAAACTTGGCATGCGGGCAAGTGAAACAGCAGAAATGATTTTTGATAACTGTCGTTTACCGGATAGTAGCAGAATGGGCGAAGTTGGTGAAGGCTTTAAACAGGCAATGAAAGTGCTGGATGGCGGTAGAATATCAATTGCAGCCCTTAGCCTGGGGATAGCAAAAGGTGCTTATGAAGCAGCGGTGAAATATTCGAAAGAGCGATACCAGTTCGATCAGCCGATTGCTAATTTTCAAGGCGTAAGTTTTAAACTGGCGGATATGGCTACGGAGATTGCGGCGGCTGATTTATTGATTCACCAGGCATGCGATCTTAAGATAAAGGGATTACCCATGATTAAAGAAGCTGCGATGGCAAAATATTATGCCAGTGAAGTAGCCGTGAAAGTGAGTACGGATGCGGTTCAGGTGTTTGGAGGCAATGGTTACAGTAAGGATTTTCCTGTAGAGAAATTTTACAGGGATAGCAAATTGTGCACCATTGGTGAAGGAACAAGTGAAGTGCAGAAATTGGTAATCAGCAGAGAAGTACTGCGTTAATAATCCGGAGGGGCTTACAATAGGACTACTTAAATAGAAAAACCCATCCGATACCAGATGGGTTTTTCTATTCGATTATTTTTTGTGATGGTTATTTTTTATCTCCTCCAAATAAACCGCCCACTTTATCTTTCAGGCTATCAAATGCATCTTCCACTTTATCTGCAGCATCCTTTACAAAATCCTCTACTTTTTGGCCGGCTTCACCAGGAATAACATCGCTGATTTTATCCATCATTCCTTCAACTTTAGGAGCGGTAGGGTCAACTACAGCTGCAGCGGCAGTAGTCGCCGTTGCGGCTGGTGCTGCAGCAAATAAATTATCGACAGCGCCCGCCATCATCGGAAATTTTTCCTTTACGAAATCTTTGATCGTTTCAACAGCTTTATGCGCCTGTTCTGCAGTAATGCCTGCTTTTTCTGTAAGGCTTGTAATTAACTCGTTCATGGTGTATAGTTTTAGATTTGTAATGCAAATGTTGCATGTTTAAAATTCAATTTGCAAATGAATATTTAAACAAATTGTTAAATAGAATTGTCGGTGGGGTACAGATGCTATTCGGTATCGTACCGTTCAACTTTTTCGATGCCCGGCAATTGCAGTAAAGCGTTGCATAAATGGTCCAGTTCCTCTTTGTCGTGTACAAATATTTTTAAATTGCCCATAAAAATGCCGTCTTTTGCTTCGATGGTCATTGCAGAAATATTAAACTTCATCTCTCCGCTGATTAAATTGGTAATTTTATGAATCACACCTACATCATCCAGACCCACAATTTTTAAACCAGTTAAAAAAGAAATCTCTTTATTTTTCGCCCATTTAGTTTTTACTATCCTATGTCCAAAATTGGCCATTAACCTGGCCGCGTTAGGGCAATTGGTGCGGTGAATTTTTAATCCTTCACCTGTGGTAACAAATCCAAAAACGTCGTCGCCCGGGATAGGCTTGCAGCAGTTGGCAAGCGTATACATAATCTTGTCACTGCTTTCCCCGAATATGATTAATTCTGCATCTTTTTTATTGTAAGGTCTTTCTGTTACTTCTGCTTCCTTCTTCTCTTCAACTTCTACCTTTACAGGTTTTGGCGGAAACAGGCGATCACCGGATGCCGTGAACTCTTTCAGTTCTTTCAGGTCAATTTTCTTAATGGCAATTTCATATAATAAATCCAGCGACGAATTCAGTTTATAAAAGGAAGCCAGTTCTTCAATATTATGCTGCGTCATCATGCCTCCGATAGCTTCCAGTTTTTTCTGCAAAATATATTTCCCGTCTTCAGCAACTTTTCTTTTTTCCTCCTTAAGGGTGTCTTTAATTTTTTGCTTTGCCTTGGGTGTTACAACAAGATTTAGCCATTCCTGGCTGGGCTTCTGTTTGGCGCTGGTAATAATTTCAATCTGGTCTCCGCTGCGTAATTTATGGCCAATGGGTACCAGCTTGTGATTTACTTTTGCACCAATGCACCTGCTGCCTACAGCGGTATGTACTCCAAAGGCGAAATCCAATGCAGTGGCTCCGACGGGCAACATTTTAATATCTCCCTTCGGTGTGTACACATAAATTTCTTCCGTTAAAAAAGAGGTTTTAAAATCCTGTAAAAAGTCCAGCGAATTGGTATCCTGGCTACTCAAAGCTTCCCTTATCTGGCTAAACCATTGATCAAAGCGGTTTTCAACACTGGCGCCTTCCTTATATTTCCAGTGAGCAGCCAACCCTTTTTCCGCAATTTCATTCATCCGCTTGGTACGGATCTGCACTTCCACCCATTTACCCTGCGGACCCATAACCGTGGTGTGCAATGCTTCGTAACCATTGCTTTTAGGGTTGCTTAACCAATCCCGCAATCTTTCAGGTGATGGGTTATATTCATCGGTGATCATGCTGTACACTTTCCAGCAATCTTCCTTTTCTTTTTCGGCCGGCGAATCAACAATAATGCGGATGGCAAAAAGGTCATACACTTCTTCAAAACTAACACCCTTCTTTTTCATCTTATTCCAGATGGAATGAATGCTCTTGGGGCGACCGTGGATCTCAAACTTAAAATCGGCTCGTTCCAGCTTGTCTTTTAAAGGCCTGATAAAATCATTTATAAAACGGGTGCGTTCTCTTTTTGTATCATTTAATTTTTGGGCAATGTATTTATAAGTATCCGGTTCCAGGTACTTCATTGCCAGGTCCTCCATTTCTGTCTTGATGGCGTATAAACCCATCCTGTGCGCTAGCGGGGCATACACATAAACAGTCTCACTGGAAATCTTCAATTGCTTTTCCCGCTTCATGCTGTCCATCGTGCGCATGTTGTGCAGGCGGTCAGAAAGCTTTATCAGTATTACCCTCGGGTCATCGGTGAGTGTCAGCAAAATCTTCTTAAAATTTTCAGCTTGCTGGCTGGTGTTGGTGTCCATTACCGTGCTGATCTTGGTAAGGCCATCCACAATTTTGGCTATCTCAGCGCCAAATTCTCTTTGAATATCCTGCAGGGTAATGTCGGTGTCTTCAACTGTATCGTGCAACAGTGCACAGATGGTACTGCGCACGCCGAGGCCAATTTCTTCAACGCAAATCCGGGCAACTGCCAGTGGGTGTAAAATATAAGGTTCGCCGCTTTTACGGCGCATGGTTTTATGGGCTTCTGCTGCTATTTCAAAAGCGGTACGTATTAATTCTTTATCTCCGGGCTTTAATTTAGGTTTCAGTTCTTTAAGTAAACCGCGGTATTGCCTGAGTATTTCCTTCTTCTCTTCCTCTTCGCTGAGGTTGTATTTTAAAATTGGGGGTGTTGTTTCCATCTATTAAAACGAATTTACGAAAAAACATTTCTGTTTTACTTTTTTGTATAAAACCCTTACTTTTGCACCCCTTAACCGGATGTGGCGAAATTGGCAGACGCACCAGACTTAGGATCTGGCGGAGCAATCCATGTAGGTTCGACCCCTATCATCCGGACTTTTTTTGAGTTGATAAGTAGAGTGGTTGAGGAGTTAGCAGTTAATGCTTTCTTTTTTCCATCACTTATCAACTTTTTAATTTTTAACATTACAACATTGCATTTATGGCAACAGTAGCTAGAGAGAACATTGGATTACTTAATGACAAGATTCTTATAAAAGTTAGTAAAGAAGATTATTTTCCCTCCTTTGAGAAAAAGCTGAAAGAATACAGTAAAACAGTAAATATTCCAGGTTTTAGAAAAGGAATGGTGCCTGCAGGCATGATAAAAAAAATGTACGGAGCTTCTATTTATACCGATGAAGTACTTAAGACGGTTGAAAAGCAATTGTACACTTATCTTGATACAGAAAAGCCAGACATTTTTGCACAGCCGCTGGCATTGGATGCCGACATCCGCAAACTGGATTTAAATAATCCTGCTGAATACGAATTTGGGTTTGAGATTGGTTTGAAACCCGTTTTTGAACTAGCTTCCTTACCCAAGGCCAATGCAATTTTACATAAAGTTGAAGTAACCGACGCCATGGTGCAAGAAGAAGTAGACCGCATGCTGATAAAAGGTGGTAAAATGACCGAACCTGAAACCATTGAAACGGAAGAAGCGGTTTTAAATATTTTATTTACAGAAGCAGATAAAGAAGGTAATACGATTGAAGGCGGTATTGAAAAAGAAAATTCAGTAATAGTAAAATATTTAACACCAGCTGCTCAAAAGCAGTTCATGGGTAAAAAGAAGGATGATGCTGTTGTATTGCAATTATCTAAAACTTTTGACAAGGATAAGCTGGAAGCGTTTGTGCTGGATTTGGGTCTTGATAAGGATGACAAAGAATCTGCAAAAAAATATTTTAAGCTAACGATTGTAAAAATCGGGCTGGTTGAAAAAAGAGAATTGAACGAAGCATTTTTTGGCGAAGTTTTTCCAGGAGCGGCGATTGCCACAGAGGAAGAATTCAGGAAAAAATTAAAAGAAGAAATTGAACAGTATTGGGACGGCCAAAGCCGCAACCAATTGCACGATCAGCTGTATCATTATTTATTGGATCAAACAACAATTGAATTTCCTGAACAGTTTTTAAAACGCTGGCTGCAGGTAGGTAGTGAAGAACGCAAAACACCGGAGCAGGCAGAAGCTGAATTTCCCCAGTTTAGCAGCCAGTTAAAATGGACGCTGATCAGCGATAAGATTGTGAAAGAAAACAAACTGGAAGTGTCTGCCGAAGAGTTAAAAGCATCTATGAAGGCAGAAGTAATGCGGTATTTTGGCGGCGCTAGTTTGGGCGATGATACCAGTTGGCTAGATAGCTATGTAGACAGGATGATGAAGGATGAAAAACAGATTGATGCCAGCTACCGCAGGTTGGTAACAGATAAATTGTTTGACTGGGCACAGTCGCAGGTAAAGCCAACTGAAAAGCAGGTAACCGGTGAAGAACTGACAGCAATGCAGCACAACCATCAGCACTAGAAACAACCTCCCTACCCACCAAAGGAGGGTTCCTGGAATAATATTATTTACCGGAGTTTAATCAACTCCGGTATTTTTTTGCCAAAAATACAGGTGTGCTGAAATAGCGAACAGACTGCATTTAAAATCAGAGATCAAAAAATCAGAGATCATCCCATCCGCCTTTTTGTCGCAATTTTTTTATAGCATAATATTTGGGTTCATCAATCAACTATATTTGTTACCATAAATAATTATATCTCATGAATTTTGGAAAAGAATTTGAAAAATATGCTGTGAAACACCGGGGTATCAGCAGCAATACCCTCGACGGATATATCAAACACAATGTAACCAACCTTACCCCTAACATCATTGAAGAAAGACCAATGAATGTAGCTGTGATGGACGTTTACAGCCGTTTAATGATGGACAGGATTATTTTTATGGGCTATCCCGTAACGGATGAAGTAGCCAATATTATTACAGCGCAATTTTTATTTTTAGAAAGTACAGACCGTACAAAAGATATACAGATGTATATTAACTCTCCGGGCGGAAGTGTATACGCCGGCCTGGGAATGTATGATACCATGCAATTTGTAACTCCTGATATTGCCACTATTTGTACAGGAATGGCTGCAAGTATGGCGGCTGTACTGATGTGCGCAGGAGCACCCGGAAAGCGTACAGCTTTAAAACATAGCCGTATTATGTTGCACCAGCCAAGTGCGGGAGCCGGTGGCCAGGCAAGTGATATTGAAATAACCGTAAATGAAATTCGTAAAATAAAAAGCGAGTTGTACGAAATCATCGCCCAGCATACAAATCAGCCATTTGATAAAGTAGCGCATGATTGCGAAAGAGATTACTGGATGACTTCGTCGGAGGCAAAAGATTACGGTATAGTGGATGAAGTATTGACCATTAATCCCCGCAAGGCTAAAAAGGATTAAATCAATATTGAACCAGCGATTGTACTACTATTAAACATCGTTGTGTCACTCCCTTTTACGGCAAACCATTATTGAACGCCTCCAATTTTAACAGCATTTCAAAAAATGAATACAATGAATTACAACTATAACAACAAGCAAATACGTTTCGACGACGAAGAAGAAAATCCAAAAGAATTGCCTGAAAACCCAATGGAAAAAATGATGAGCGGATGGCAGTTCGACAAAAAATTTATTGAGCAACGCAAGATATTTTTGTGGGGTGCGGTAGATGATAAAAGTGCAAAAGACATTACCGCACGTTTACTGTACCTGGAAGCAATTGATCCCGGAAAAGAAATTACTTTTTACATCAATAGCCCCGGTGGCGTTGTAACCAGCGGTATGGTTATTTACGATACCATGCAAATGATCAGTTCGCCGGTTAGTACTGTGTGTATGGGTATGGCGGCAAGTATGGGAAGTATTTTGTTAAGTGGCGGCGCAAAGGGCAGACGTTTTATTTTTCCGAGCGGCCAGGTAATGATTCACCAGCCAAGTGGCGGCGGCCAGGGCGTGAGTGCCGATCTTGAAATTATGGCGGTGCAGATTCTTAAAATTAAACAATTGGGAGCACGTATTCTTGCCGAAAACTGTGGCCAGACCTACGAAAAAATAATGAAAGATTTTGACCGTGATTTCTGGATGGATGCCAAAGAATCTATTGGTTATGGCATTGTAGACGGAGTGATGAATAAATTGTAATCGTATTTTAAAAGATATCCAGTGGCCGGTTTAATACCGGCCATTTTACATATAACCTGTTTTGGGTACTTGCATTTTCAAAATGTTCCATATAACTCCCCTTAGGCGATGGGAGTAGTTTCCTTAACTTTACAATATGCAGTTCGAAGAAATTATCAACGCAAAATTGAGTAAAGATGTGGACCGGCCTATGATGAAAAAAGAGCCCTTCCCGGTAAGTGAAGGCCTGGTGGCATATCTAAAAAAATACGGCCGGGATATTATTTTGCCCATCGCGTACAGAGACCTGCTCAACTATCGTTATGCCACTTCAATAAGAGACCGCCATGGCAAACTTACCCATTGGGAAACCGCCGTGTACGATTTGAAGGAAATGGAATTTTTAAAAGAAGGTCTGGTTAGAACCTATGCCATTTTAAAAACGGAGGGCAATTTAAATTATATCAAACACCTGGATGTTGAAAGAATAGATTTTTGTGAGTTTGGAAATAGTGTTCCCTTCAGGATCAGGATCATTAACACCATCAACGGAAATTACGATCATTATTATATCAAGTCGTTTGACGCTTCCCGGATTTATGGGTTAGAGCTGGAGCACCTGCTTTCGCCCAACCGCATCACTTTTTTGTATCATAAAAATACATTGGTTGAAGAGCATATTCCCGGAATTCCTGGAGATGTTTTTTTGCAGGATTACATGCAAAGACCTGAAACGAATAAAATACGCATCGCCAAAGAATTTGTAAAATTTAATGAACGGTGTTTTGCCCGTTTGCTGGGCGATATGCGGAGCTACAATTTTGTCATTGATATTACGCCTGATATTGAAGATTACCAATATCGCATCAGGGCCATCGATTTTGACCAGCAATCATATGAAGGAAGAAAGAATTTATATCTCCCCCAGTTTTATAAAGAAAACTTTGAGTATGTGGAATTGGTGTTAAAAAACCTTAGTCCCGATGTGATAGAGCAATACCAGGCAGAAGAACGTACTACTATGGCTTATCGCGTAATAGCCAGCCGAAGGCAGATTATGGAATTGCTGAACATCATGATTAAGGACGAAATATCTGAAAATTACAAGGTAAAATTGCTGCGAAGCGAATTGAACGAGCACTTTAATACTACCTATTTTTCCAAATGCAACACAATGGGTGCAATTGTTAAGCGCCAGCTAAAACAAATGCTGCAAAAGCATTTATTACAGGTTCCCAAGTAGGAATTTGACCCACAAACCTATTTTATATTGGAGTGTATTTATTTACATACACTTATCCTAACTATTTTCCGTTATTGTATTTTAACAATTGCTGCAACGTTCTGTAGCAGATGATTGTCTGTTAAAGAGCAACGATTGTTTATATTTGCAGTTGCGAAAATTAAAAGAGCGTTAAACAGGAAACAATGGCGAAACAACAAACATTACACTGTTCTTTCTGCGGCCGAAGCCGCGATGAAGTAAAGATTCTGATAGCCGGTCAGGAAGGACATATTTGCGAAAACTGTGTGGAGCATGCACAGGAAATTATCGGCCAGGAACTGATGATTTACCCTGATACAAAACAGGGAGGCACAGCGCACAAATTAACCGTAAGAAAACCGATTGAGATAAAGAAATTTTTAGATGAATACGTGATTGGCCAGGATGACGCAAAGAAAATTCTGGCGGTAGCGGTGTACAATCATTATAAAAGATTAAATCAAAAGGTTGAAAATGATGTTGAGATTGAAAAAAGCAACATTATTATGGTGGGCGAAACAGGAACAGGCAAAACCTTGCTGGCTAAATCTATAGCGAGGATGTTGAACGTACCCTTCGCCATTGTGGATGCCACCGTATTTACTGAAGCAGGTTATGTGGGTGAAGATGTGGAAAGTATGCTGAGCCGGCTGTTGCAAGCTTGTAACTACGATGTAGCTGCAGCAGAAAAGGGAATTGTATTTATTGATGAAATTGACAAAGTAGCCCGTAAAAGCGATAATCCGTCTATTACAAGGGATGTAAGCGGCGAAGGTGTACAACAGGGCCTGTTGAAATTACTGGAAGGTACAGAAGTGCTTGTGCCACCACAGGGAGGACGTAAGCATCCTGAACAGAAACTGGTAAAAGTAAATACTCAGAATATCCTTTTTATTTGCGGAGGCGCATTTGACGGCGTAGACAGAATCATCGCACGCCGGGTAAATACGCATGCAATTGGGTTTAGTGTAAACAAGGAATTACAGGAATTTCAGCAAAAAAATCTGCTGCAGTTTGTAAATGCGGTCGATTTAAAAACGTTTGGTTTAATACCTGAATTGTTAGGTCGTTTGCCAGTAATAACTTACCTCAACCCGCTGGATGCGCCAACTTTACGTAATATTTTAACAGAGCCTAAAAATGCACTCGTAAAACAATTTACCCGCTTGTTTGATATTGAAGGCATCGCCTTAACTTTTGAACCGGCGGTATACGATTTTATGGTGGAAAAAGCACTGGAATATAAACTGGGCGCTAGAGGTTTACGAAGTATTTGCGAAAGCATTTTAACCGATGCGATGTATGAATTGCCTTCTCAAAAAGTAAAAACTTTTGAAGTAACACTGGAATATGCACAGCGTAAGTTTAATACCAGTAAAATGAGTATGCTTAAAGTGGCGTAAAAAATTAATTAGTATAAAACTGCAACTAAAAATTGCAGTTTTTTTTTGTCTTTATGCACCGCTTTTCTCCCCAAGTTTCAAACAAATACAATTCATTTTAGGTGGTTGTTTTATTTCAATATATTTTTGACCCGCAAAAAAGAAGCGGAGCATTTTTATGGCGGTAAAATATTCACCGGTTACGCTTTGATAAAAGTTCAAAACAGGTTTGCGGTACAAGAGGGCGACGCAACGATGTTCCACATTGGTTTATAGCCCGGACAAATAAAACAAAACATGTCCCCTGCTTTCTGTTAAGAAAATAAGGGCCACTTAAAACAGATAAAAATTTATAATGGTAGACGTAATTCTCGGACTTCAATGGGGTGACGAGGGCAAAGGAAAAATTGTTGATTATTTTGCCCCAAATTATGATGTGATTGCCCGTTTCCAGGGCGGCCCAAATGCAGGCCATACTTTGTATGTAAACGGACAAAAAGTAGTATTGCACCAGATACCGAGCG
Source organism: Chitinophagales bacterium (assembly GCA_038210625.1). Classification (GTDB taxonomy): domain Bacteria; phylum Bacteroidota; class Bacteroidia; order Chitinophagales; family Chitinophagaceae; genus Ferruginibacter. The sequence continues at coordinate 170,057 of JBBQWL010000001.1, forward strand.
GCATTTTTCATGAAGGTAAAACTAACCTGATTGGCAATGGCGTTGTGTTAGATCCGGTAACGCTTAAAAGAGAATGCGGGGTAGTTGCGTCTATGGGCGTAGACTATAAAAAAAGTTTATACATCAGTGAACGGGCACACCTGATTTTACCTACGCACCGGGCATTAGATAAAGCGAGCGAAATTGCAAAAGGGAATGAAAAAATAGGATCTACTTTAAAGGGAATAGGCCCCGCTTATATGGATAAGACGGGTAGAAACGGTTTGCGTGTTGGCGACTTATTAGATAAAAATTTTACATCCCAATACATTAAATTACGGTTGAAACACCAGCGCCTGCTGGATAATTACAACTTCCAGGAAGATATCAGCTCGTGGGAGGATGAATTTTTTGAAGCGATAGAAGAATTGAGAAGTTTCAACATTGTTAATGGCGAATATTTTATCAACGATAAAATACAACAAGGAAAAAGGGTGTTGGCAGAAGGTGCGCAGGGAAGTATGCTGGATGTGGATTTTGGTACCTTTCCTTTTGTTACAAGCAGTAGTACAATTTCTGCGGGTGTATGTACCGGTTTGGGCATTGCACCTCAGAAGATTAAGGATGTTTTCGGCGTATCGAAAGCTTATTGCACAAGGGTGGGCAGTGGCCCCTTCCCAACGGAACTGGATGATGATATGGGTGAATTGATCCGCAAAACCGGAAGTGAATTTGGAGCAACAACAGGCAGGCCGAGACGTTGTGGCTGGATTGATTTGGTTGCACTGCAGTTTGCCTGCATGATCAATGGGGTTACGCAGGTTATCATGACAAAAACAGATATACTGGATGCATTGCCTGAACTAAAAGTTTGCAACGGGTATTCTATCAACGGAGAAGAAAAAAGTTATGTTCCTTTTCAAATGAGCAAGGTTAAAATTGATCCGATTCATAAAAGTTTTGAAGGCTGGCAAACGGATATTACAAAAATTGACAATTATACAGACTTACCTCAAAAGATGAAAAATTACATTGATTACATCAATAATTTTTTGAAGGTTCCGGTTAAGTATATCAGTAATGGTCCTGGAAGAGATCAAATAATACTGGCGTAAAAAATAATTATAAAAATAAATGCCTTTTTTTTTGGCTAATTAAAAATCTATCAGAAATTTTACAGTAACAACTGGTTAAATTATGGCAAAATCTAACAAAGAAAAAAAGACGACTCCTGCAGAGGACGCTCCTTCAAAAAAAATTGCTCCTAAGGCATCTCCAAAATCCAAAAAAGAGGATGATGATGACGATGATGATGAGTTGGATGAAGACATTAAGCCCGTTAAAAAGGGAAAGGCCGCCGCAAAAAAGTCCGGGGACGATGATGACGACGATGATGATATTGACGATACGGAAGATGAATGGGAAAAAGGAGAAGATGAAGATAATTGGGACGCAGACTTTGATGAATTTGATGTACCAAAATCTGCCGCGAAAAAAACAGCTGGTAAAAAATCGGCTAAGGATGAAGATGAAGATGAATTTAAAGACCTTGGCTTTGATGATTTAGATGTTGACGGTGGTGGTTTTGATGATGATGATGACGATTTTTAGAAAATGAATGATACCAATTTATTGTAATTGCCTGTAGTTAAACCAATGAAGTGAAAAAAGCTACAACTTTTACAATTAATGATTTTACTTCTTTTAGATTAAAAATGTTGAACTGGTCAAAACAGTTCAACATTTTTTGTTTTCTGGATAACAGTGGCTACAGGTATGATGCACCTGCTTTTGAGTGTTTACTGGCCACAGGCTGTAAAGCGAGTCTACAAACCAATGCTGGCAATGCTTTTGAAGCCTTAAGAGAATTTAGCATCCATCATCAGAAGGACTGGTTGTTTGGACACCTGGCATACGACATGAAAAATGAAACTGCTCAACTGCAATCCGGCAATTTTGACGGGGTAGGTTTTGCAGATATGCATTTTTTTGTGCCCCAAACAGTGTTGCAATTGAGCGGGCAAACGCTTACTATTTATAGTGAGGATAACGCCGATTCGATCTTTTCTTCTATCACATCTTTTGAGCAATTGATGGAATCAACTTTATCAGAGATAACCATCCACAGCCGGTTTTCAAAAGCCGAGTATATCGATACCGTACAAAAATTACAGCAACATATTCTGCGGGGTGATTGTTACGAAATTAATTTTTGCCAGGAATTTTTTTCGAGTGAGGCCGATATTGACCCTTGGTCGGTGTACCATAAATTAATGCAACTTTCACCGAGCCCGTTTGCCGCATTCTATAGAACCAACGATAATTATTGCATTTGCGCAAGCCCGGAACGTTACCTGAAAAAGTTGGATAACAAAATAATATCCCAGCCGATAAAGGGTACAGCAAGCCGTAGTTTAACAGACGCTGTGTTAGATGAAAAAAACAGGCAGCAATTATTGACCAGTGACAAAGAAAAAAGTGAAAATGTAATGGTGGTAGACCTGGTGAGAAATGATTTGAGTAAGGTTTGTAAAAAGGGAACGGTGAAAGTTGACAAGTTGTTTGGTATTTACAGCTTTCCGCAGGTGCATCAGATGATAAGTACGGTCAGCGGGGAACTGGAGAATGGCCTGGACTGGACGGACGCTGTAAAAGCAACTTTTCCAATGGGGTCGATGACAGGTGCGCCCAAACTGCGGGTAATGCAACTTACAGAGCAATATGAAAAAACCAGGCGGGGACTTTTTTCAGGCACTATCGGCTATATAGACCCCTTGGGCAATTGCGATTTTAATGTAGTAATAAGAAGTATTTTATACAATGCTGCTGCAAAATATGCATCCTTTCAAACAGGCAGTGCTATTACTTTTTACAGTGATGCTGAATCGGAGTATGCTGAATGTTTATTAAAAGCCGCGGCTTTAAAAAAGGTACTTGAGTAACCTATTTAGTTTTCTTTTTGCCTGGTACAGGATATACTGTTTTAAAATCAGGCACTGCTGCATCACCCAGTAAAGCCTGTACACTTTCATTCAAAATCTGGTATTTATTGGCAGTAAATAATTGCATTTTATCGGGCGGTAACCGCAGATCAAAGTTGCCGGTAACTGACATTGTTGCATCAAAGGAAGGATTGAAATGATTGAATAAGGCAATGTCCATTAGTATGTTTTTGGCAATAATCAATGAGTTGTATTTACCAGAAATTGACAATACCTCCACGTCTACCAATTCATCTGCCGAAAGATTTGCTGTTTTTATAACACCCGAGTTATTACCTTTTCCATAGTTGGTACGATTCACCTCATTTCCCGCAGGCAAAACCCCGGCTGAAAAAGTAGTTACACCTCCACTGCCTTCCATTATATAATGGGTAGCAATAAACCTTTTTACATAAGTCCTTGATTCCTCCGGTAAATAATATTGAAGACGCCAGAAGTCGTTACTGCCACTTTTCCTTATGGCGCTGTATACCCTTCCGGGACCGCCATTATAAGCCGCCATCACCAACAGCCAGTCGTGCAACTGGCTGTATAAATACAACAAATACCTTGCTGCGGCATGCGTGCTTTTATAGTAATCCCTCCGCTCATCCACCGCTCCGTTTACAACTAACCCATAATCTTTGGCAGTGTATGGCATAAACTGCCAGGGACCCCCTGCGCCCACCACACTGGTAGCGCCGGTACTTAAATTCGATTCTATAACAGCGATATATTTTAATTCTTTAGGCAAGCCATATTGTTGTAAAATGTTTTCTATCAGGTTAAAATAGGGTTGGCCCCAACCTTTCATATTTTGCAGATAATTGCTATGCGATTTCATATAATCCTGTACAAAACTTTCTGCATTTGGATTTACTTGCGCCGTATAGGGCATGGATGCATTATAACTGTAATTAGAGAACAGGTTTTTAAAACCATATTTAGTGACCTGGTTGAAATACTGCACTTTATCCTTTCTCGGAACAGCCCTTGTTTTTATAACTTCTTCAATTAGGGAATCTTCTTTGGCAATATTTTCAGGAACAGTATCCTTTACAATTGAAGAAAGGGGAGTGAGTGATTGTAAAAAATTGTCGTTGCCTCTGGCTCCGGCAAAGTATAGTAAAAACAAAAAAGATATGGTAAATACTTTTTTCATTGCACATGAGTAACTAAACACTTTTAAACTGATGCAGCAACAACGCTGATAACTGTAGCAAAGTTACTTCATCCATTTTATTTGTAAGCACCTGCAAGCCGAAAGGCATACCATTGCCATGTTTATATAGCGGAATTGAGATAGCGGGTAAGCCGGTTAGATTTGCAAATACCGTATAAATATCTGCCAGGTACATTGCAATAGGGTCATCACTTTTTTCACCAATGGTGAATGCGGTAGTGGGTGCTGTAGGAAGAATAATCGCATCAAAATTATTAAAAATTGCAGTTGTACGGTCTGCGAGCATGCGTCTTACCTGCTGAGCCTTGGTAAAATAAGCATCAAAATAGCCTGCACTCAACACGAATGTTCCCAGCAATATCCTTCGTTGTACTTCTTTGCCAAAACCTTCGCTGCGGGTGCGCTTGTAGAATTCGGTTAAATCTGCCACCGTCTCTTTTGTGCGATGTCCAAAACGAACGCCATCGAATCTATTAAGATTACTGCTGGCTTCTGCTGTGGTTAAAACGTAATAGGCCGGCACAATATATTCCAACAAATCAAAATCAACCGCTTCAACCGTGTGCCCGGCGTCTTTCAACTGTTGTATAGTAGAAAAAATGCTGGTACTGATTTCTTTGTCAAGTGACGGATGTTGTAAAGCTTCATTAAAATAAGCTATGTGGTATTTTTTTTCTGAAGAATGGCCTTCCAAAATACCCGGCAAAAACTCTTCACCGGCCAGGGGCTGTTTGATTGCAGTACTGTCATAGTCATCCGCTCCCGAAATAATATCCAAAGCAATGGCGACATCCTGTACAGAATTGCCAAAAATACCTATCTGGTCAAATGAAGAGGCATATGCTATCAATCCATAACGGGAGATTCTGCCATAAGTAGGCTTAAGTCCCACAATGCCACAGAAATCGGCTGGCTGACGTACAGAGCCACCGGTATCACTGCCGAGGCTGATCATACACATCCCTGCTTGTACTGCTACAGCGCTGCCGCCTGATGATCCTCCGGGAACTCTTGATTCGTCTAAGGCATTTAAAACATTACCGTAAACTGAATTTTCATTCGTACTACCCATTGCAAACTCATCGCAATTGCAGTTGCCTATTATGATTGCCTCTTCGTTCAATAATTTTTCAATGGCAGTGGCACTGTAAACTGAAGTAAAACCTTCCAATATTTTTGATGCAGCGGTAACCGTATGGTCTTTGTAGCAAATGACGTCTTTAATCGCAATTACCACGCCGTGTAAACGCCCCATTTTTGCGCCTTCTTTTCTTGAAGCATCCAGCGATGCTGCCTTTTCAAGTGCTTCCTCAACAAAGACTTCTGTAAAGGCATTGAGGTGTTTGTTAGTGTCTATTTTTCGAAGGTACTGACTAACAACTGTAACACAGGTGGTGCGCCCATCTATTAGCTGTTGTTGATATTCTTTAATGGAATTAAACAAAAAAAAAGTTTTGATGGATATGTATAAAACAGGCTGAAGTGTGTTTACTGTCCGCTATCCAATATGGATACCCGACACTAAAATCACTTCAGCCGTAGTTATGTAATGCTAAATATTATTTTGCTATGTTCTGAGCCTGGGCTTCCTGCGCTTTTTTTTGCTCCAGCTGTTGCTTCAGTTCCCTGATTTCCTGTTCTTTATCCTTCTCTTTCATCCCTTCTTCTATTTCGTTTTTTACACTCGTCTTGGCATCATTAAAATCTCTTACTCCCTTACCGATGCCCTTCATCAATTCAGGAATTTTCTTTCCGCCAAATAATAATACAACTGCCAGCAAAATAAAGATCCATTCAGATCCGCCTGGCATTCCAATTAGAAAAACAGCATTTAAACTTGATAATAGCATGATATTAAATTTAGTCAACAAAGATAAAAGAAATAACTTCTTGACCAGTTTTTTGATTGTTAATAATCAAATCTTTTATAAGCTGTAATTATCTTAGATACCTGCCGCACTTAGCTTTACCATTGGCAGCTTCATAAGTGGTAATACCCCTTGCACAGGATACAAAAAAAATGGCGGCAAAAAGAACCAGGGAAAATGTGATTAACTTCCTCATTATTATCAATTTATTAAGTTGAGAAAAAAGGTTGTTCATCAGAGGTATAGTGTTTAAAGGTAAAGATTTCTACCTTATAGACAAGAATCATTCCATTAAATGCCCGCAGGCTGTCCGCCAATGAAAAAGGCGAAAACCAATGATATGATTTTCGCCCTTTAATATATTTAAACGCTGATTACTTTTTCTTAAGTGCAACAGCCATTCTTTTTTCCTGGATACGTGCACTTTTACCACTTCTTTCTCTAAGGTAAAATAATTTAGCACGGCGTACTTTACCTACTTTGTTCAATACTATACTTTCAATATTTGGAGAATAGAAAGGGAATAAACGTTCAACACCAACACCATCACTCATTTTACGAACGGTGAAAGTTGCCGTTGCCCCAACTCCCTGGCGCTTAATCACATCGCCTTTAAAGCTTTGGATACGTTCTTTACTGCCTTCAACAATTTTATAATTAACAGTGATATTATCACCGGCTTTAAAAGCAGGAAGTGTTGGTTTTGCTGTTAGTTGCTCGTGTACAAAAGAAACTGCGTTCATAATCATTATTTTTAACGGACGGCAAAGGTAGGGGTTTAATTGATAATTGTAAAATGAATAATAGATATTTTTTCAATTCTACTTGTATTTTTTAAAATAGCCTTTTGGAGAAGACGGGTACAAGTTAAGAATTACCCTAAATAAGCAAAAAAGCCGCAGCTGTTGGCTTGCGGCTTTTAGTAAAATTTACCTGGCAATATTCACAGCCCGTTTTTCTCTTATCACGGTTACTTTAATCTGCCCTGGGAAAGTCATTTCTGTTTGAATCTTTTGGGCAATTTCAAAACTTAATTTATCACTGTCTCCATCACTCACTTTGTCTGCTTCAACAATTACCCTTAGCTCTCTTCCTGCCTGTATAGCGTAGGCTTTTTCAACACCCTGGTACGCCTGTGCCAAGTTCTCCAGATCTTTAATGCGTTGAATGTATTGTTGCATTATTTCCCTTCTTGCACCGGGACGGGCACCACTGATGGCGTCACAGGCCTGTACAATGGGAGAAATTACATATTGCATTTCCATTTCATCGTGGTGAGCACCAATCGCATTTACTACGGCCGGATTTTCGCCATATTTTTCGGCCAGCTTTGCACCCAACAATGCATGGCTTAATTCTGTTTCTTCATCCGGCACCTTACCAATATCATGTAATAACCCGGCACGTTTTGCCAATTTAGGATTCATGCCTAATTCAGCGGCCATGATTGAACATAAATTAGCCGTTTCACGGCTGTGCATCAACAGGTTTTGACCGTAAGAAGAACGGAAGCGCATACGGCCAACCATTCTTACCAGCTCCTTATGAAGTCCATGCACTCCCAACTCCATGGCAGTACGTTCGCCTATTTCCATTACCTGGTCATCCAGTTGCTTTTTAGTTTTTTCTACCACTTCTTCAATACGTGCCGGGTGAATACGGCCATCGGCTACGAGGCGCTGTAACGACAAACGGGCAATTTCCCTTCTAAGCGGATCAAAAGAAGACAAAACAATAGCTTCCGGTGTATCATCTACAATCAAATCCACGCCAGTCGCGGCTTCAATGGCCCTGATGTTACGACCTTCACGACCAATAATAGAACCTTTTATTTCGTCACTCTCCAGATTAAATACGGTGATGGAGTTTTCAATGGCCTGTTCAGCAGCTGTACGCTGAATAGTCTGAATTACAATTTTGCGTGCTTCTTTATTGGCTTTTAATTTAGCTTCTTCAATTATTTCCTGCTGAATAACCAATGCTTTGGTATGCGCTTCCTGTTTCAGGCTATCAATCAACTGTGCTTTGGCATCTTCTGCAGAAAGGCCAGCTACTTTTTCAAGGCGACGAATATGTTCTTCCTGGTGTTTTTCCAGTTCTGTTCTTTTAGAGTTGACTACTTCAATTTGCCGGTTAAGGGTTTCTTTAATAGCTTCGTTTTCCTTCACCTGTTTATCCAGGTTGCCTTCCTTCTGGTTAATGCCTTGTTCTTTCTGTTTAATGCGATTTTCCGAATCCAGAATTTTTTGATTGCGCTGCATCACATCTTTATCATGTGCAGCTTTCATTTGCACAAATTTCTCTTTAGCATCCAGTTCTTTTTCCTTTTTTAGATTTTCGGCTCTTAACTCAGCTTCTTTTAAAATAAGTTTTGACTGCTGCTCAGCTTCTTCTACTTGTTTTTTTGTGTTTTTGGCAAATACAATTTTGCCCAGTACAACGCCTATTACCAAGGCGACTGCACCAATGATGATGGAAAGTATGTTTGATTCCATTGATAATTTTTTGTTTTTAAACGGTTCACAATCTTGTATACACTTCTAACCCCATAAGCATAGGGCACGCAGATAGTTGGCGAAGATAATGATTTTTTGCAGAGTAGGGAGCGGCTAATAAGTGTTTATTAAAGTAATTTACAATGCTTTATCAATGGCTAACTCCATTTTTTGTAAAGCCTCACTTACTTCTTTTTCCAATACCGGATTAGCATCCGCATTGGCGAGCGTAGCGTACCAAATCATAACCATAGCAATGTAATCCTGCATGTCTTTTCCACCAAACTGGGTTTTAAACTCTACAATTTTATCGTTGATGGTCTTTAAAGTGCGCCGGATTACCTCCTCATCCTTTGGAAGCGTTTTAATGCGATACGTTCTGTCGCCTATGACTATATTAATTGGGATCAGTTCAGACATGTGCTATTCGCTTAACAATCCAATACATTTATCAATTTCTTTAATGTATTGGTTGATTTGTTTTTCAAAAACTTTTTTATCGGGTTCTTCCATTTGCCCCGCAGCCGATTTTAAAATACTCGCCTGTTGCTCCAAGGTGTTAATTCTATCAACATCTGTTTCATGAATTGATTGCAGATTAGCTAAAGCCGATCTTAATTTTTCGTTTTCTTTTTGCAATAAATAATACTGCTTCAGCAATTGCTGAAGTTTATTATATACCCGGCCTATGCTTTCTTCTACTGCTGCCATAATGAATGCAAAAATTATAACATTTTCATGCCAGTTTAATTAAATGAGAACACTATTTTCTAATCTCTGCCTGCAAATCTTTTTCATAACAGGCTATAATTCTACCCATCATACCATCAATATCTTTGTCTGTCATAGTTTTTTCTTCGTCAGAAAAAGTAAAACTGATGGCCATGGATTTTTTGTTCTGCCCTAATTTTTCACTCTCAAATACGTCAAAGAGGTTAACAGATGTTAGCTTACTCAATTTGGCTGCTACAGTTGCTTTCTCTACCTGTTCATATTTAAGCGCTTTATCCACTACAATCGAAAGGTCTCTTTGTACTGCAGGAAACCTAGGAATTTCAGTAAAGGCTATTTTCAGAGTTTTAGTCAGCTGTATTATTTTATCCCAATCGATATCGGCATATAAAACAGGTTGCTTGATATCAAAACGTGCCAGCACTTTTTGCTTAACCGACCCAATTGTAGCTACCACCTCATTCTTGATAAAAACTTTTACACAACTGTCGAGTTTATCATCGGCTTCAGTTTTATAAACGGTTGCGGAAAGACCAAGCAATACTATAATTTTTTCACAAATGCCCTTTGCAAAATAAAAATCCGCTTTTTCTCCTTTTGCCTTCCAGCCATCGTCATTTTTTTTACCGGTAATATAAATACTTATGTGCTGTTGTTCTGTATATTTTCCAATACCATCAGTACTGTAAGTTTTACCAAATTCAAAAAACTGCAGATTGCTGTTGCGGCGGTTTAAATTATAGGCCACACTTTCCAGGCCGGTTTCCATCATTTGTGGTCTCATTACATTTAAATCTGCACTAAGACTGTTAATCATTTTGACGGTAGACTCCAGCACAGTTTCGCTATAGTAAGCCGCGTTGGTGATACTGTTGGTAAAAATTTCATTGAAGCCTGCACCTGTAAGATACGCGGCTGTTTTTTCTTTATACGCGGCTTCCTGTGCCAATGTTTCAACAGCGGGCGACATGCTTATTACAGCAGGTATTTCTACATTGTCGAGCCCATCTATCCGCATAATTTCTTCTACAATATCAGCCGGAATATGAATATCTGGTTTACTGAATGGAACAGCCACCCTTATATCATCCATTCCTTCCTTTATGATTTCAAAGCCAAGGCCGGTTAAAATATTTTTAATGGTATCGCCATGATAATTTTTACCGCTTAATTTTTTCAGGTAATGGTATTTTATAGCTACTTCTGTTTTATTTTTTGGATCAGGAAATACATCAATAATATCAGATGCTATTTCGCCACCGGCAATTTCTTTTATCAATAAAGCGGCTCTTTTCAGCACGTTTACAGTGTTGCTGATGTCTACTCCCTTTTCAAAACGGGTGGCAGCATCTGTACGCAAGCCATGCCGGAAAGAAGTTTTTCGAATGCTGATTGGGTTAAACCAGGCGCTTTCTAAAAAGATATTTTTTGTATCGGCGCTAACACCACTATGTGCGCCACCATATACGCCTGCAATACACATACCTTCTGTTTCGTTGCAGATCATTAAATCTTCGGCTGATAATTTTCTTTCTTTATCATCCAGCGTTGTGAATAGGCTGCCTTCAGGTAAATTTTTTACAATTATTTTATTGCCTTTAATCATATCGGCATCAAAAGCATGCAATGGCTGGCCTGTTTCGTGTAAAATAAAATTCGTAACGTCCACTATATTATTAATAGGTCGCAAACCGATGCTTTTTAATTTTTGTTGTAACCACTTCGGGCTTTCAGCAATGGTAACCCCCTGCAGTGATACTCCGGCATAGCGCTCGCAGGCTGTTTTGTTTTCGATGCTGACTTCAATTGAAGCCCCCTGGTGATCTGGTTTAAAATTATTTTTAAAAGGCGATTTTACATGTATGTCTTTTTTGTTGTGGTGTAGCAACCAGGCACATACATCTTTCGCCACGCCCAGGTGGCTCATAGCGTCCATGCGGTTTGGTGTAAGACCTATTTCAAAAATAATATCGTTATAGGTGCCAAAATAGGCTGCAGCCGGAACACCGCTTTTAGTAGCCGCAGGCAAAATTAAAATACCAGCATGGTTATCGCTCAATCCTATTTCGTCTTCAGCGCAAATCATCCCGAAACTTTCAATGCCGCGGATTTTTGCTTTCTTCATCGTTATGGGCTCACCCGTAAAAGGATAAATAGTTGCCCCAACTGTTGCAACTATCACTTTTTGGCCTGTGGCTACATTCGGTGCACCGCAAACAATCTGCAATGGCTCGCCTGTACCAATATTTACTTTGGTAACACTTAATTTATCTGCATCAGGATGCTTGACGCATTCCAGTACCTCACCAGTTACCAAACCTTCCAGGCCACCTTTCAATTCTTCGTATTTTTCCATGCTCTCTACTTCCAATCCAATTGAAGTAAGAATTTTACTTAGTTTTTCGGCTTCTATTTTTTCCGGAAGATATTCGCTCAGCCAATTGTAACTTATGGTCATTGATAAATGATTGATTATTTGAGACCGCAAAGATAGCTATTGGCGGTTAAGGAGAAAAACAAGCACTCAACACCGTCTGAACCGTGTAGTAAAAAAACTACTGATTCGGATTCAATAAAACAAGTGAAAAAAAAAGGCGTGCTGGTGAAGAAAAATAAAAACTCCATCTACTGCGTGTTAATAAATTGTTACGCATTGCGGCTGTGTTTGATTTTACCCTGTTAATAAACCTGTGCATAAGCGGTGAATAAGCTATTTTTGCATGTGGATTTGCGGTGGAAAATCAATATAAAAAGTTGATGACATCACAAGGTGGATAACGGTAAGAAAATTGACTTTACCTTAGCCGCCCTGCAATAATTTTTTCGGGATCACGCTGGAAAATTAGGAAAGGGAAGTAACACTTGTCAGCCCACATACAAAATAGGGACAATGGTTAGTTCAGCAGCCAGATGATGAAATTTTAATCTTACCAACAACAAAATAGAAAATGGAATTTACTAACCTTAATAAAGACAGAAAAACAAGAAGAAAACCTTCGCTCGACCTTGGTAACATGGTTTTTGGAAAAGTGCCACCCCAGTCAAAAGACCTGGAGGAAGCAGTTTTGGGAGCCATCATGCTGGAGAAAAGTGCATTTGATACAGTAATTGAAATTTTAAAGGCCGAGTGTTTTTATGTAGAAGCCAATCAGCGAATTTTTAAATCGATGATTTCCCTGGCGCAGAAAAGTATGCCGATTGATTTGCTTACAGTGGTGGAAGAGCTAAAATTCAAAGAAGAACTTGACCTGGTAGGCGGACCTTACTATGTTTCCAAATTAACGAATTCGGTAGTTTCTTCAGCCAATATTGAGGCGCATTCAAGGATAATATTGCAGAAATTTATACAAAGGGAATTGATACGCATCAGCGGCGAAATAATCGGCGATGCTTATGAAGACAGTACGGATGTTTTTGATTTACTGGATGACGCAGAAAGCAAATTGTTCGAGATAACCAATAGTCATTTGCGCAAAAATTTTGATGACATCAATACGGTGTTGGTAAAAACCATTCAGCGTATTGAGGATATGCGTAACCGCGATGAAGACATTACGGGTGTTCCGAGTGGTTTTCCTTCGCTGGATAAATTGACATACGGCTGGCAGCCGACAGATTTAATTGTGCTTGCGGCAAGGCCATCCGTGGGTAAAACGGCATTTGCGCTCAACCTTTGCCGTACTGCAGCATTACATCCTACCAAACCAACTGCCGTTGCCTTTTTTAGTTTGGAAATGAGTGCCGGCCAGCTGGTACAACGTATTTTAAGTGCCGAAAGTGAAATATGGCTGGAGAAAATTAACCGCGGTAAATTGGAAGAACATGAAATGAAACAGTTGTATAAAAAAGGGATTGAGCGATTAAGCAATGCGCCCATTTTTATTGATGATACCGCTGCACTCAATATTTTTGAGCTAAGAGCTAAATGCAGAAGGCTTAAAAATAAAAATAATCTTGGCCTGATTATAATAGATTACCTGCAGCTCATGAGTGGTGGCGGCAGCAATAAAAACGGCAATCGTGAGCAGGAAATCAGCAGCATTTCCAGGGATTTAAAAGGATTGGCAAAAGAATTACAAGTGCCGATTATAGCATTGAGCCAGTTAAGCCGTGAAGTAGAAAAAAGAAAAGAAGGCGCTAAAATTCCGCAGTTAAGTGATCTGCGTGAATCGGGTGCCATTGAGCAGGATGCGGACATGGTTATGTTTTTATACCGTCCGGAATACTATGACATTACAGCCAATGAACATGGCGAGAGTAACAAAGGCGAAACTTATGTGAAGATTGCCAAACACAGAAATGGTAGCCTGGATACGGTTAAGTTAAGAGCCCTGCTACACATACAAAAATTTGTAGAAGATACAGAGGGTGGGGATGATTTTGGTAGCGGAACACCCGGCGGCAATTTCAGGCCGGTAAAAACAGATGACGATGGGGCCGGTGCCAAATTATACATACAAAAAGGCAGCAAAATGAACGATGGTGCATTTGATGACGACGCTCCTTTTTAATTTAGCGCATAACTTTTAATGAATAATAATTACTTGAACCGAAAAGTGAAAACAATTATAGTAACCCTTCTTTGAAAATGGCGCTTCCTTTTTTTTATACCGATGCAATTAAAACAGGTGCTGTGCAATTTGTTTTAGGCGAAGAAACCTCCAAGCATGCCATACAGGTTTTGCGGATGCAAACTGGGGAGCAGTTGCTGTTAACAGACGGCAAGGGGAACTTGTTTACGACCGAAATTGTGGACGATAACAGAAGAAAAACTATTGTAAAAGTGTTATCTGAAGCTGCGCATGCAGCAACTTTTAAAAAAATAACCATTGCTATTTCACTTGTAAAAAACAGTACACGGTTTGAGTGGTTTTTAGAAAAGGCAACAGAAATTGGTGTTACCGAAATTATACCCTTACTATGCAACCGAACGGAAAAGCAACACTTCAGGCACGACCGGATGAAAAATATATTGATCAGTGCGATGTTGCAATCGCAGCAAACCTGGCTCCCCAAATTAAATGAACCAACACCGTTTACCGAAGCAATTAATGAGTTTGCCCAACAAAAATTTATAGCACATTGTGAAGAAGAAGCTTTAAAGCAACAGCTGGTTCAATCACTCTCAACCAATGCCGCTAAAAGTATTATTTTCATTGGCCCGGAAGGAGATTTTACAAAAGATGAAATCGCCGCTGCGTTGGAGCATCAGTTTGTACCAGTGGCCTTGGGTAACACGAGGCTGAGAACAGAAACCGCGGGCGTTGTAGCAGCAACAATACTCTGTAATTGTTAGTTATCAGCTTGCCTGGTCGGATTCGTTGCGTTCTTTTAGTGTAGGCTCATTCAATTCTACAACACGCCTTTTCTTCTGCCTTTTCACCATAGAAATATTCAGTATTTCTACTAAAAAAGAAAAGGCCATTCCAAAATAAATGTAGTTTTTTAAATGCAGCTCCTCCGATTTAGCAGCATCCCAACCTTCTATTACAAGGGATAAGCCAATCATTACTAAAAAAGAAAGGGCGAGCATTTTAATGGAAGGATGTTTATGAATAAAGGAAGATATTTTTGGGCTGAATAAAAACATAACAAACATGGCAATCACCACCGCTGCAATCATTATTTCAACATGGTCGGCGGTACCTCCTGCCGTAATGATGCTGTCAAATGAAAATACCATATCAATCAGCATGATTTGTGCAACCGCTTTGCCCATGGTAAGTGCGGGTTTATTTTGAGCCTCGTAACTGTCATCTTCGCCTTCCAGTTTATGGTGAATTTCCATCACTGTTTTGTAGATTAAGAAAATACCACCCGCCAACATTACCAGGCTTGCCAAATCAAAACCTTTATTAAAAATCGTAAATACAGGTTTGCCTTTTTGGGTCAATAACCAGCCGAGCGCCATCAATAATAAACTGCGTGTAATGATACCTGTTATCATCCAAAAACGCCGGGCGGTTTTTTCCTTTTCTTGTGGTAAACGATTAATGATAATGCTTACAAAAATCACGTTATCTATGCCAAGCACAATTTCTAAAATAACAAGAATAAAAAAACTGATAATACTTTCTGATGTAAATAAATAGTCCATAATAAATTTTAATGCCTTATTGTAAAGTTGTACAAATATTGCTTACAATTTTCGGTCCTTCATAAATAAACCCGGTCCAAACCTGCACCAGTGCTGCACCTGCAGCCAGTTTTTCTTTTGCATCAGCGCCGGTGAAAATGCCACCACTGGCAATGATGGGTATTTGTCCCTTTGTTTTTTCATGAAGATAATTAACCAGCTGTGTACTGCGTTTTTTTAACGGCAGGCCACTTAAGCCACCGGCGCCAATATTTTCTAAAACGTCTTTTGATGTGATAAGATCTGAACGGTCGATGGTTGTGTTAGCCGCGACCAAACCATCTAATTTAATTTCCAGCGCCAAAGCAATTACGTCATCGACTTGAGTGGAAGTTAAATCAGGCGCTATTTTTAGTAAGATGGGTTTTGGTTTTTTTGCAAGTGCATTCAGGCGTTGCAGGTTTTGCAAAATTTTTGCAAGCGCATCTTTTTCCTGCAATTCCCGAAGGCCTGGCGTATTGGGGCTGCTCACATTCACTACAAAATAATCAACATGCTCATGCAGGGCGGTAAAACAAATTTCATAGTCTTTCCAGGCATCTTCGTTAGGCGTTATCTTATTTTTTCCGATGTTGCCACCAATGATCAATTTTGGTGAAGCGCTTGTTTGCCTGTTTGCCCATTCGTGCAGTCTTTCAGCTATTACTTTTACTCCATCATTATTAAAACCCATCCGGTTGATCAATGCTTTGTCTTTCGGCAAGCGAAACAACCTTGGTTTATCATTGCCGGCCTGCGGCAATGGCGTTACTGTACCTATTTCAACAAAACCAAAACCCAGTGCCTCCAATTCGTTTAGGTATACTGCATTCTTATCGAAGCCGGCACCAAGGCCGACAGGATTTTTGAAAGAAAGATTTCCGAGCTGAAAACGTTTATTTTTAAACGGAGCCGGGGTAAATATTTTGGCAATTACTTTTTTTATAAACCCAATTTTGCAAAGCAATTTAAAAACATGCATTGCGAAATAATGAACCTTTTCAGCATCAAACAAAAATAAAAAAGAGCGCAGTAATTTGTACATATTGCGCAAAAGTAGGGTAGCGTTTTCAATTTTTCGTTTTCATATAGAAATTATAACTTTGGTATATAAAGTTGCATAAACAACTATTTGCCTTCTTCCCCAAAAGAGGTAAACGATGCAGCATTAATAGAACTATCTTTTTAAGTGGGGACAAATTCAACATCATGCAGGAAGCATATATAATTGCAGGTTACAGAACAGCCATTGCAAAAAGTAAAAAAGGAGGCTTTCGGTTTACAAGACCAGATGACCTCGCCATTGAAGTAATAAAAGGGCTGCTGGCAAGTGTACCGCAACTGGATGTTAAAAGAGTGGACGATGTAATTGTAGGGAACGCCGTGCCAGAAGCGGAGCAGGGTTTGCAGGTTGGCAGAATGATTTCTGCAAAAGCGGTAGGCATTCATGCGCCAGGCATTACTATAAACCGCTATTGCGCCAGCGGACTGGAAAGTATAGCGATGGCTACTGCCAAAATAAGAACTGGCATGGCAGAATGTATCATTGCCGGAGGTGTTGAGAGTATGAGTATGGTGCCCACTGCGGGCTGGAAAACCTCCCCTTCTTTTGCCATTGCATCAGAGGAACCAGATTTTTATTTGAGCATGGGCTTAACGGCAGAGGCTGTTGCAAAGGAATATAATGTTAGTCGCGAAGACCAGGACCTGTTTAGCTACAACAGTCATTTAAAAGCGGGCAATGCTATAAAAAATGGCTTCTTTAAATCTGGTATTTTACCGGTTAATGTAGCCGAAGTGTACCTGGATGCAAAGGGAAAAAAACAGCAGCGGAGTTTTATTGTGGATACAGATGAAGGGGTACGTGCAGACACTACGCCCGAAGGCCTCGCGAAATTAAAACTTGCATTTGCTGCGGGAGGATGTGTTACAGCAGGCAACTCTTCTCAAACCAGTGATGGCGCAGCGTTCGTAATTGTAATGAGTGAAAGAATGATCAATGAATTGGGACTAAAACCTATTGCCCGTTTGGTTAATTGTGCCAGTGCAGGCGTACACCCCCGCATTATGGGGATTGGCCCTGTTGAAGCTATTCCGAAAGTGCTGCGGCAGGCAGGTATGAGTTTAAATGATATTGATTTAATTGAACTGAATGAGGCATTTGCTTCGCAGTCGCTCGCAGTTATTCGGCAGCTGGAGTTAAATCCTGAAAGAGTAAACATCAATGGCGGTGCAATTGCTTTGGGGCATCCACTGGGATGCACCGGTTGTAAACTTACCATTCAACTGTTCAATGATATGAAACGCCTCAATAAAAAGTATGGCATTGTCTCTGCCTGTGTTGGTGGCGGCCAGGGTATAGCAGGTATCATCGAAAATATTGAGTAAATGTTTTTATAATGTTATCGAAAGTAAAAAGTTCCGGCCTTAGGCAGGAACTTTTTAAATTGTGACAGAATGATGTAAAATGGTTGCTTATAAATGCCTTATATTTGCAACCTTGTTACAATAAATACATAATGAAGTTATTTCCACTGGTCTTTATAATCGTTTTTTTGTTTTGTTTTGATACTCTATTCGCGGGTGTCGGCAAAGTTGCATTTGATCTAAAAGGAACATTTTATGGAAAGGTGACCGACGCTGTTACAAAAGCACCTATTCGAGGCGCATCTGTTTTTTTTAGTGATGTAAAAGTGGGCACATCAACCGATGACGCTGGTAATTTTGTGTTTAAAAATCTCCCTGAAGGAAGGCACTTAATTGAAGTATCGCATGTGGGGTATACTTCCGTGATAGAATATGTAGATATCTCTGCTGACACAAAAAAAGATTATGCGCTCAGCGAATCTATCGTAGAAAACAATGCGGTAATTGTTACAGGTGTAGGCACCTCTACCCAGTCAAAAAAAACACCATTCCAGGTATCAGTCATGCACAAGGAAGAGCTGACTCAAAGTTCATCTACCAACATTATTGAAGCATTGGCCAAGAAGCCTGGCGTAGCGACCTTATCAACCGGCCCTTCTGTTTCAAAACCGGTCATTCGTGGTTTAAGTTACAACCGGGTGCTAACTATTAACGATGGTGTGCGCCAGGAAGGTCAGCAATGGGGAGATGAGCATGGGATTGAAATTGATGAGGCAAGTGTAAGCAGGGTGGAAATTTTGCGGGGACCGGCCTCCCTGATTTATGGCAGCGACGCTACAGCAGGTGTAATTAACATCATAACCAACGTGCCTGTAGAAAACAATAGTGTTAAAGCTAACCTGTTTTCTAACTATCAAACCAATAATAGTTCACGCTCTTTTAATGGCAATATTGCAGGCAATGTAAAAGGCATTAATTGGAATTTGTATGGCTCTACAGTAACTGCCGCCGACTACATGAATAAATATGATGGCAGGGTTTTTAATTCCAGGTTTAATGAGAAAAATTTTGGAGGTTATGCAGGATACAATGGTGGATGGGGTTACAGCCATTTGCTGTTTAGTAATTTTAATTTAAAAACCGGGCTGGTAGAAGGCGGGCGGGACAGTGCAGGATTTTTTGTTAAGCCTGTTGCCGGAGGCGGACAAGCCGTAGCGACTGCAACAGATTTCAATAGTACGTCGCCCGAAATTCCATATCAGCATATCCGCCATTTTAAAATAGCAACCGATAACAATTTTAAACTTGGTAAAAACCACCTGTTATTCAATGCCGGTTTTCAGCATAACCAGCGGGAGGAATTTGGCAACGTTGATAACCCGGCTGAGAAAGTGTTGTATTTTGATTTGAAAACAATTACTTATACCATACGATTGAACCTGGTCGACTTGAATGGCTGGAAAACATCCTTTGGTATTAACGGAATGCGGCAACAAAATACCAATAAAGGCCTGCAGCAACTGATACCCGATTATAATTTATTCGATATTGGTGGATACGTGTATACACAAAAAACTATTAATAAGGTAACTCTCAGCGGAGGTGTACGATATGATACCAGGAATCTCAACGTAAAGGAATTAATGGATGGTAATTTCGCCAAAGGAACTGCCTTCAAAAAATCATTTGGTAATTATTCCGGTAGTATTGGTGCGGCGATACAATTAACGGATCTGTTAAATTTAAAATTCAATGCTGCAAGAGGTTTTAGGGCACCCAGTATCCCGGAACTTGCCAGCAACGGTTCTCACGAAGGCACCATACGATATGAATATGGCGATGTACATCTAAAAAGCGAAATCAGCGCACAATTTGATGCAGGACTTGAATTAAATACCAGGCACATTTCTTTTAGCCTGTCGGGGTTTTATAACAATTTCAGCAATTTTATTTTATACAGAAAATTGCAGGCAGCTGGCGGTGGAGACAGTACCTTGAAAGTGGGCGGTGCCGATTTAACAGCTTTTAAATTCGATCAGCAAAAAGCCGCTTTAAGCGGACTTGAAGTTACAATGGATATTCATCCACATCCGCTGGATTGGTTACATATTGAAAATACTTTTTCTTATGTGTCAGGCCGTTTAACAGAGCCAGTGGAAGGTGCAAAATATTTACCTTTTATTCCTGCTCCACGGCTTATAAGTGAAGTACGGGGAAACTTCAAAAAAATCAACAACAGCGTACATGACTTTTATGTGAAGATAGAAGCAGATAACACGTTTGCACAAAACAATGTATTTTTTGCATATAATACTGAAACCGCTACACCTGGATACACTATTATAAATGCCGGAGTTGGAGCTGATTTTGTAAATAAAAAAGGTACTGAAATTTTCAGTGTTAATATTAGCGGAAATAACCTGGGCGATGTGGCTTACCAAAATCATTTAAGCAGGTTAAAATATGCACCCGAAAACCTGGCAACAGGCAGAACGGGTGTGTTTAATATGGGCCGTAATTTCAGCATAAAATTGAACATCCCGTTCAGTTATAAAATAAGTAAGTAACAACAAATATCAATCTGGCTTCGCCGCATGTTTTTATGCATGGGGCTTTTTTTATTCATCAAATTATACTGCCTGCAATGTACGCCAGTTGGTTATCGAATACTATTATGGCTTTTGTAAATGGAATAACTTACAGATAACAATTGTAAATTATTTTTTTTGCCGAAACCCAACCAGAGCAGTTATCTTGCAATCCTCAATATCAAAAAATATCCATGGAGTTACACAAAAAAATTGCGCTTCTTTTTATTAGCTGCTTCTTATCTGTTTTCGCTACTGCCCAAAATTTCGATATTAACCTTTTAAAAAAAATCAATCTCAACGAAAGTAGTTTTAAGAATAATTATTTTAAAGCCACTGCCCAAAGCGTAATTGGTTTTAATATTGCGGCACCCGCAGGTGTGTTGGTTGCCGCACTCATCAATCATGATAAGAAAATGCAGAAGGATGCGGCTTATATGGCCGGAGGCTTTTTAGCATCTGCGATTATTACGCAGGGAATGAAAAGAATTATCCAAAGAGACCGGCCGTTTATCACTTACAGTTATATCATAAAAAGAGACGCAGGGGGTGGCTATTCAATGCCATCCGGGCACACGACTGCGGCGTTTTGCACTGCTACTTCTTTAAGTTTGCTTTTTCCTAAATGGTATGTAATTGCACCCTGCTATGTGTATGCAGCTTCAGTAGGTTATGCCAGGATGTACCAGGGTGTTCATTATCCTACCGACGTATTGGTCGGCGCAATTGTGGGCAGTGGCACAGCATGGCTGGCTTATAAAGCAGAAAAATGGTTAACTAAAAAGCATATTGATCACAAAACAGCTTCTACAGTTTCTTTATGATAAAAAAGTATATTATACTCTTGTTTGTTACCAGCCCGTTTGCAACTTTTGCCTCAAATAAAACAGATAGTTTGCCTTTTGTAAATGGTGTTGCCCAGTTGGCGAAGCAAAGGATTTATCTTGAAAAAAATGGCGATTCATTTATTTGCAATAAACCGAAAACGTTTGATTTTTTAACTCATATTCCCGGTGATGCTGTTGGATATGCCAGGCAATCTTTTCAAAAACAAAATTTATACAAGGTGGGTATTGTGGCGGCGTCATCTGCTTTGCTTATAATTTTTGATCAGCAAATTACCGACGGTGTACAGCGTTTTGCGATTCGCAATGGCATTGATGCCAGCGAAGATTTCGATCCTATCGTTCGGGTTAAGTTATTCGGAAAAAATACCAACCTGGGTAAAATGCCCAGAAATGTAAACACTGCATTTTATAATTTAGGGCAGGGATCTTCTGTGGTATTGATGGCTGCGGGCTTTTTAGTAGCGGGTAAAATAAAAAATGATAACCGGGCATTGCAAACTGCGAGCCAGTTGGGAGAATCATTTTTAGCACTCGGAGCAGGTACCCAGTTAATGAAATATGGAACCGGCCGGGAAAATCCTTCGGCAGCCAGTATACCGGGCGGCAGATGGCGACCCTTTCCAAGATTGAGCGATTTTCAAAATGACAAAACAAAATTCGATGCATTTCCTTCGGGCCACCTGGCCACTTTTGTAAGTGCGATTACCATTATTTCTGAAAACTATCCTCATATAAAATGGATCAAGCCTGTGGGATACACGATTTCAGGATTACTCAGTTTTGCTATGATGAATAACGGCGTTCACTGGGCGGGTGATTATCCCCTGGGCTTTGCGCTGGGCTATGGCTTTGGAAAATTCATCACCAAAAAAAATCATATCAGGCTGGTGTCAGCCCGGTAAGTTATAGGTTTAAAAAAGGGTGCGCAGATAATACATCCCCAAAACAAATAATCCCTGAAGTAAAAGTGTACCATCCAAAATACCATAATGATATAGGGAATTAGATTTCAATTTCTGATTATTTAAAAACAAAAACGTTGTAGCCGCAGATAGGGCTAAAGGATATATAAGCCAGTCTGTGGCTGTATTTTTATAATGCTGAACGATCATTACCAAAAACAAAAAAAGGACCGCATTGGCTATAATTAGGGCCGTGGTTTTACCCACCAGGAGGGGGATTGTTTTTAAACCCTGCTTCGCATCCGCCTTCATATCCCTGATATCAAATGGTATTGTAATGGCAAATACAAAAAGAAAACGTTCCGCAACAATCAATAAAACATGTTGGTCAGAATACGTGCTGGCACCCCGCATTACCGGCAACAAAATAGTGGTAGCAGACCATACAAACGAAATCAAAAATATTTTTAAGCATGGAATCTCCCGTAACCTGAAAATGCTTTTACTGCTTTTGTAGATCGGTACAGAATAAAAAAATGTGACCAGTGCGATAGGAGCCAGTGTTATCAATACTTTTATATCTGCGTAAAAAACAGTCCACAAGAAGCCTATTACGGAAGTGGCAACCAATAAATAAAAAAGAACCAAATTGTTTTTAACCCACCGGTGCTTTACAGAATTCAATGCTTCTTTGTTGGTAAGTACTGTTATAAGCCGGTGAAGATTATAATCAAAAAGGGTAGAGAAAAAAATCAATAATAAATATGGGTGAAATTGTGGCCGCATTCCAAGCTGTACCTGCGTTTCAAGCGTAAGCAATACGGCAGCAAGCGCAATAAATATATTGGTATTAACCAGGAAATAAATGAACCTCAAAACGTAATGATTGTTGTTTTGCAAGGTACGCTATTTGATAAATACCGGTCTTGCCTTAACAATCAAATTGCAATTCGGGCATGTTATAATTTATGATCAAATTCAAACGGCTTAGACTGCTGGTAGTTTTCATCATAGCTAACGAAAAAGTATAAATAAATAACCCGGCTCAGTCGCATTAACCATGGTTGTATCACTACCAGTAAAACTCCGTTAAAGCCCAGCCAGTAAAAGATCCTGTTATCTTCAGTAGATACACCTATCAGCACGAGCCATGCCACAAAAGTGGCAATAGAAAGCGCTACTGCCAATGCATAGCTTACGTAGCCAGTTCCAAACCAAAAACCCGGTTCAAGGTCAAATTTTTGCCCGCACTCGGGGCATGTGTCGGGCATATCCAATATGTAGCTGAGCTTTAATTTTTTAAAGGCGTTTTTATTTGTAAACATGGCACCCCGGCGGCACCTGGGGCATCGCATACCCAGAATGCTCGACAGGTAATTGGGTTTTGGTCGCTTATTTTCCATGTGCAAAGATAATTAAATACTAAGGAAACCATTCGTAGGTTTTGTGCTGGGTTCGTCGGCAACAAAAATGCCCTATTTTTAGGCAATCAATAACTATCAAATATCTATTGATGGTCATCAAACTAATTCCACCAATATGAAATGTGCAATTTGTTATAATGAGGACAATAACAGGGCTTTTATAATAAAAGAAATGATGTTTGGCCTTCGGGACGAGTTCAAATATTTTGAATGTGCAAAATGTGGTTGTTTTCAGATTGATAAAATTCCTGATAATATGGATAGATATTATCCTGATGATTATTACTCTTTAAATCAGCCAGATGGAGGTGAATTGAAAATTAGTTATTTTAAAATGTTACAGTTTGATCATTTATCGGGCTATAAGCCGTCTGCAATTGGCGCTTTAGCTTCTTATCAATACAACCCTAAAAAGTATAAATGGTTTAAGAACCTGGAGTTAAAGGACAAGAGCAAAAAAATTTTGGATATTGGGTCCGGTAGCGGAGAACTTCTTAAGCAGTTATTCAAGGTTGGATTTACAAACCTAACGGGGATAGATCCTTATATTAAAATGAATAAAATTTACAACAAGCATCTCAGAATCCTCAAGACAACTATATTTGAAGTTGAAGGAGCCTATGATATTATTATGATGCATCACAGTCTGGAACATTTACCAGACCAAGGTGATGTTATAAGCCGTATTAATAAATTATTGCTTCCTGGGGGCCAACTGTTGATCCGAATTCCTGTAACCAGTGATGTCTTATTTCAGAAATACGGAGTTAATTTGGTGTCATTAGATGCACCCAGGCATTTTTTTATTCATTCAATTAAAAGCATTGAATTGCTTTTGGAAAATCAGGGTTTTATTATAAGGAAGGCTATTTATGATACGGAATTATTGGATATTGTAGCGAGTGAACAATATTTGAGAGACATAAGCATGAATGATCCACGCAGTTACTCTTTAAATAAAAAAAGAAGTGTCTTTTCAAGCAATGAGATTGGTAATTTTAAAAAGTTTACGCAGGAAATTAATGAGCAATGCAAAGGTGCAACAGTAGCACTTTATATTGAAAGAAAGTAAAATTGATGGTAACGTCCAATTCAAACTCCTATCAAAAAGTTATTGCAGTTGCATTTTCTTTCTTTCGCCAATTTGCTGGCGCCACATCGCATAATACAATCCTTTTTCCTGCAATAAATTTTCATGCGTACCAGTTTCTACCACATCCCCTTTTTCCAATACGTAAATTCTATCGGCATGCATAATAGTACTTAAGCGGTGTGCAATTAAAATAGATATCTGTTCTTTGGCAGAAGAAATTTCTTTAATGGTATTGGTAATCTCTTCCTCTGTTAACGAGTCCAACGCAGAAGTGGCTTCATCAAAAATCAGTAAATGTGGTTTTCTTAACAATGCCCGTGCAATGGACAGGCGTTGCTTTTCACCACCTGATAATTTTAGTCCCCCTTCACCAATCATGGTATCAAGGCCTTTTTCTGCACGCATAATTAAGTTGGTGCAACTTGCTTTTTGCAACACGTCAGTCAAATCCTGGTCTGTCGCATTTGGATTTACAAACAACAGATTTTCCTTAATAGTCCCGCTAAAGAGGTTGGTATCCTGCGTTACAAAACCAATCTGTTTTCTTAAGTCATCAAAGTTGATTTTAGTTTCATCCATTCCGTTGTATTCAATCTTTCCTTCCTGTGGCCGGTACAAACCAACCAGCAGTTTCATTAACGTGGATTTACCGCTGCCGCTTGGTCCTACAAATGCAATCGTTTCCCCTAAGGTTACGTCGAAGGTGATAGAATCAATTGCTTTATGGCTGGCGGTATTGTGTTTAAAGCTTACGCCTTTAAATGCCAGTTCATTAATTGTACCCAACGGCCTGGGGTTGATTGCAGTAGGCTCAGGAGCCTTATTCATCAGCGTATGAAAGTTATTCAGCGAAGCTTCAGCTTCCCGGTAAGAAAGAATGATGTTACCAATTTCCTGCAAAGGACCGAATATAAAGAAGGAATAAAAAGTAAGCGTGATCACTTCACCAGCGGTTAGTTTATCCTGAAAAACCAGCCATAATAGCGTGAACATAATTAGCTGGCGGAGGAAGTTTACAAATGTACCCTGGATAAAACTTAGTGTACGAATGCTTTTTACTTTGCGCAATTCAAGCCCAAGAATTTTATACGTGTTTTTATTTAACCGGTCTATTTCCTGGTTGGTTAAACCAAGACTTTTTACCAATTCAATATTTCTTAAAGACTCGGTGGTGGAGCCTGCCAAAACAGTTGTTTCTTTTACAATGTTT
This sequence comes from Chitinophagales bacterium, assembly GCA_038210625.1. Taxonomy (GTDB): domain Bacteria; phylum Bacteroidota; class Bacteroidia; order Chitinophagales; family Chitinophagaceae; genus Ferruginibacter. The sequence continues at coordinate 195,842 of JBBQWL010000001.1, forward strand.
TTTTGAATGATTTTTATTTTTTTACTTAGTAAGCTGGTAAGCAATGCCAGCACGATCATGCCACCTAGATAGATAGGCATAATAGACCAATGCAATCTTACTGCATAAACGGATACGAATATGATGCCCACCAGCATTCCAAACAGCACATTGATAAAAGATATAATAAATTTTTCCGTGTCTGATCTTACTTTGGAAAGAATTGACAACGTCTCACCGCTACGTTGGTCTTCAAACTCCTGGTAGGGGAGTTTCATTGAATGCTGTAGCCCGTCAGTAAAAATTTTGGCGCCAAATTTTTGAACAATCACATTCCCAAAATAGTCCTGGAAAGCCTTGGCTATTCTTGACACCATCGCTACGCTGATTAAGATACCGAGCATACCCAGCACGCCCCCAATAAATTCGCCATGGCTTCTAACCCCTGTTGAATGAAATACTTTTTTTGCATCATAATAACCAGTCTCCTTTGGGTGTGCGGCAAACTGATCGATTAATTTGCCAAAAAAATATGGATCAAGCATGGAAAAAACCTGGTTGATCGCTGCCAGCAAAAGCGCTAAAGTAATCAACCCTTTATATGGCTTTAAGTAAGTAAGTAAAATTTTCATGTATTGAGTTGATGCGTAAAGTTGTATCGAAAAATTTCAATGTATCAAATATCGTACAAGTTCGGGAAAAATGACAAGATAACAGGCGGGCAAAATATTATAACTATCAATTTTTTTATTGTAAATCAATTTTTGTTTTCACAGTAATCATCTTCTGTCAGAATTATTTCGGTTCTTTGAATTGGATAATTCACAAACATGAAAATTACAGGCGTCACCATTATTAAAAATGCAGTCAAAAATGATTACCCGGTGGTGGAGGCCATCACGTCTATTTTGCCAATGGTAGATGAAATGATTGTTAGCATTGATAAAGGCGAAGATGGTACAGATGAGTTGATAAAAAGTATTGCATCTGATAAAATTAAAATTTTTTACTCTACCTGGGATATGGGATTGAAGCAGGGCGGACGGGTATATGCCATTGAAACAGATAAAGCCATTGCCCATGTTTCGGATGATACAGACTGGATATTTTATATACAGGCCGATGAAGTAATTCACGAAAAATATTACCCCGTAATTACAGCGGCTGCAAAAAAATATGCAACCCATAAAAAGGTGCAGGGACTGCTGTTTAAATACCTTCATTTTTATGCTACGTACGATTATGTAGGCGATAGCAGGAAGTGGTATAATTATGAAATAAGAATGATTAAAAATAACCGGAAAATTACTTCTTATAAAGATGCGCAGGGTTTTAGAGTTGGCAGTAAAAAACTGGATGTTGTAATGGTTGATGCTGAAGTATACCATTATGGATGGGTAAAAGAACCGCATAAGATGAAGGAAAAACAAAATGATACTGACAGGTATTATCTTAACAACGCAGATGAGGAAAGGACGAATGCAGCCAAAGTTACAGAGGAATATGATTTTGAAAAAAACTATGATTCACTTCGAAAATTTACCGGTACGCATCCATCTGTAATGCAGCAGCGCATCAATAGAAAAAACTGGCAGATAGAATTGGATATTAGTAAAAAGAAGTTCTCGCTGAAGGAAAAATTATTGTTTTGGTTCGAAAAGAAAACAGGGAAGCGATTGTTTGATTTTAAAAATTACCGGTTGATAAAAGTGTAAAACAAATGTAATTACCGGTGAGAAGCTAAAGTTATTTTACCCATCTTGCCGGCTTCAAAATCTTTATATGCCATTTTCACGTATTTTAAAATGGCGATTGTTTTTCTGCTATACAACAGCGCTATCTTAACACGGGAAAATACATCTTTTTTAAGCTGGGTTACTGCAGGAACTTTACTTTCTTCAAATTTTTTAGTGAGATACAGCATATTCCTCACCATGTAATATAACCGGATAGGTGAGTGAACTTCCTTGTTCTTTTTAATCAAAAACAATGATTTAATGGATGCCGCATAAACAGAATGCCCTAATTCGTGCAAGAGGAAAACATTACTGAAACGAATTGTTCGGTAACCAGCTAAAATGGAACGTATACAATAATCATGATCAACGCAATCAATAAAAAGGGCCTCGTCAAAGTTGCCAATTTTATTGAAAAGCCTGAGGTTGAGTAAAGTTCCGGAAGTCATTAAACATACATTTTCTTCAAACGCACATTCTACAGTAGAGGAGGTAACAGCCCGTTCGTTGGAGGTGCCAAACATGGCCACCGTTTCCTTGTTTTCAAAATGATCGAAACAATCTTTGTATTTTTTAAGACTAGCCTCTAAAAATGTGGAATCCTGGTCCATGGTTAACAACCAGTCATATCCTTCTTTAATTGCGACATGGCTGGCTTCATTTAATACTTTGGGTAGTCCTAGATTTTTACCCATGCAACGATAGTCTACGTTAGGTAAATTCTGCAAATCATTTTTTATGAGAGATTCATTCCTGGTATTATCGAAAACGTACACTTTATCAACTTCATCGCAATAGCTTTTTATATTTGCGACGGAGGAATCAGTAGGGTGGTATAAAATAACAACTGCTGCAATTTTCATTAAGACTGTTTTTGTGCCCCTAACGGCAAATTATTACATTAAAAATCAATAATATTCAAAACAAACAATCTTCCTTTCTTTGTAAAGTTAATGATTAAAACATTGTTATTTAAATAGACGTAATGGAAAATAAATCACCCCTGGTTTCAATTGTAATGGCAACTTACAATGGCAGTTTATACCTGGCGGAACAAATGGAATCACTGATGGCACAATCATACAAAAATTTGGAAATTATTATTGTCGATGATTGCAGCCTCGACAATACTGTGGAAATATTAAAAAAGTTTCAGGAAAGAAATACATCGATCAATATTATCAGCAACGAAACCAACCTTGGTTATATAAAAAATTTTGAAAAGGGTTGCTCATTGGCCGGGGGCGAATACATTGCGTTGTGCGACCAGGATGATTACTGGCATCCGGATAAAATTAAGCATATGCAGGCGGCCATCGGCAACTATCCACTCATTTACTGCGACTCGGTTTTGTGTGATGAAAATCTGCAACCAATTGGGGTAAATATTTCTGATAGGGGCAATTGCCGCGAGTACGATAACTGTTTACAACAGGCAATTTTTTGCAGAATTTACGGACACGCTACGTTGATTAAAAAAGAATTTCTTTTAAAAACGATTCCTTTTTTAGCGGTTATACCGCACGATTGGTGGATATGTTTTATGGCTACTTTTCATGGCGGAATGAAATACCTGAATGAGCCACTGGCAAACTACCGCCAACATGGCGCCAATATTTTTGGCGCCGCGGGCGGTAAAAGCCGAAGCCACAATAAAGCAAACAAGGCAGAGGAAAAGAAGCTGGAAATAAAAAATATCCGCACAAGGATAAAAGCTTTTTACGATCAGTGCCCGGTTGAACTTGTAAAAGAAAAAGAAGTGTTGCGTCGCCTGGTAAAATCTTATGAAAGTTTTTCGCTGGCCAATAATTTTCAGCGAATGAAATTGTTTTTTAAATACCAGGATCAGTTGCTTGCATCAAAAAAAAGGAGTGCTATCAGGAAATATCTTTTTTGCTTAAAGATGTTTGTAATGATCAAATAGCGACGGGCTTTTCAATATAAACTTCTGTACACGTCAACATAATTTTTTGCAGCTTCGCTCCAGCTGAACATACTGGCCCTGGCTTTAATGCGCTCTCCTGCGTTGGAAATTTTGTGATGTTGCAAACCTTTTTCTACAGTAAGCTGCATAGCTTCTTTTTCAAAAGAAAAAAAATAGTAGCAAACATCCCCACCAATTTCGGGAAGAGAAGTGTATTGAGATAAAAATACGGGTACGCCAAAATACATGGCTTCTACTACAGGTAAACCAAATCCTTCTGTTAAGGAAGGAAACAAAAAGGCCTCACAGTTTTTGAGATACCATTGTTTGTCATTTTCGCTTATGGCGCCCGCGAAAACCAGCCTGTTTTCTACCCCCAGTTTTATTGCCGCATCAGTAATTTTTTGTTTATACCCTTCGCTTTGCGTTATACCAGCAATAATCAGTTTGTTGGTATTACCCACCAGCAGGGCCGGGAGTACATGAAAATTTTTTTTCGCCATGATGGTACCAATGGTAAAATAAAACGGGGCAACTGGGTTAGTCAAAGGGGAAGTAGGATGTTTAATTTCCTTTATGTTGCAGCCATTGTAGATTACCGAAAAAGGTATGTTAGCGAAATCAACGTGCCGAAACACATCATCCCTGGTAAATTTAGAAATGAAGGTGACGTGACTTGCTGACGTAATTTTTTTTTGGAGCTTTTTTATGAATTGATTTTTCTGCTCAATGCTTTTGTCTTCATTGTGCATGATATTGATGTCGTGTATAGTCAATACTATGGGTAATTGTTTTGAGGGATAATAATCGGAATCCTGGTGAGTGGAATGCCACAGTGAATATTTTTTAAGCGAAGGCATCATTAATTTTTGCCATGAATTTTGTATCATGTATGCCTGATTTACTCCAAAAAAATCTATCTCTTTTTTAGGCAGAAAAAAAGTCAGTTCTTCTGAAAGTGGGTTGATTGCCTGTTGCAATGCTGTACCAAGATTAACACAATAATTATACAGGCCGGTATGCGGATATTTCATACGCTCACAATCAACAATAATTTTTTGAGGCATGCTGTTTATTTTTCAGAATAATGTTTTTGGCCGCGTATCCATAAAGCTAATAACATTCTAGTTCTTATCCGCCCCAACCTTCCCTGTCCAGGCTACGGTACTGTATGGCTTCTGCCAAATGTTCCGCTTTAATATTCTCACTTCCCGAAAGGTCTGCAATGGTTCTGCTAACTTTTAAAATCCGGTCATATGCCCGGGCGGATAAATTTAGTTTTTCCATCGCAATCTTTAACAGGTTTTGACTTGCGGTATTTATAACGCAAATTTCCTTCAGCATTTTGCTGCTCATTTGTGCATTGGAATACACACCTTCACTATTTTTATATCTTGCTTCCTGTATTTCCCTTGCCTTAATTACCCGTTCCCGAATGCTGTCACTTTTTTCAAATTGCCTGGTACTGGATAGCTCACTGAAGGCCACCGGTGTTACTTCTACATGCAGGTCGATCCTGTCAAGCAATGGCCCTGAAATTTTATTAAGGTATTTTTGAACAGCCCCCGGCGGGCAGGTACATGGTTTTTCCGGGTGATTAAAATAGCCACAGGGGCAGGGATTCATACTGGCGATCAACATAAAACTGGCCGGAAATTCCAAAGCAACCTTTGCCCTGCTGATGGTAACTTTTCTTTCTTCCATCGGCTGCCGCATTACTTCCAGCACGGTTCGTTTAAACTCAGGTAATTCATCTAAAAATAAGACACCGTTGTGCGCCAACGAAATTTCTCCGGGTTGCGGATTGCCGCCACCGCCCACCAATGCCACATCGCTGATGGTATGGTGTGGGCTCCGGTAAGGCCGTTTTGAAATGAGTGTTGCATTTTCCGGCAACTTACCTGCCACACTATGAATCTTGGTAGTTTCCAACGCCTCTTGTAAAGACAGGGGAGGCAAAATAGTTGGCAATCGCTTTGCCAGCATTGTTTTTCCGGCACCGGGTGGACCAATTAAAATGGCATTGTGGCCACCAGCTGCTGCAATCTCCAACGCACGCTTAATATTTTCCTGCCCTTTTACATCACAAAAATCAATATCAAAATCACTTTGGGCATAAGCAAATTCTTCTCTTGTATTTACGATTACCGGCTGTAGGGTATTCTCATCTTTAAAAAATTCAATTACCTCATTCAGGTGGCTTACTCCGTACACCAGCAGGTTATTAACCATCGCGGCTTCACGGGCATTTTGCTTTGGTACTATCAGGCCTTTGAAGTTTTCTTTTCGTGCCTGGATGGCGATAGGTAACGCACCTTTGATAGACCTTACCGAGCCGTCTAAACTCAGCTCACCCATGATCACATAATCAGTTAATTTTTCGGGGTTGATCAGTTGCTCACTTGCCCCCAAGGTACCCATCGCAATTGGCAGGTCGAAAGCAGTACCACTTTTGCGGATGTCTGCTGGTGCTAAGTTTACAATCAGCCTTGTGCGTGGCATAAAATAACCATTGTCTTTAATGGCGCTTTCTACCCGTTGCATGCTTTCTTTTACGGCACTGTCCGGCAGGCCAACAATCACGGGTTCAGGTTTGCCCTGGTTATTCAGGTTTACTTCCACTGCGATGGTTATTGCCTCTACACCATACACAGCACTGCCGTAAGTTTTTACCAGCATGACAGGGTAATTAAATTATAAATAAAAATGAAATGAAAGATAAGCAATACATTTTTTATAAGCTAACTTATTGATTGCTTCCATCGGATAAATGTGAGCATTGGAAGTGTTGCAAAATATTGTTCCGTCAAAATATGTGATTGCTTTAATGAAGAAGGATGCCAACTGCTGCTTTATAAAGTAAACTGCAATAAAAAAAGAATTCAGCAATTTTGTATTTCATAAACCTATTTTATCTCCTGCATTTTTACAAGCCGGGTATAAAAACCGTTTTGGGCAAGCAGTACTTCGTGGGTGCCTCTTTCAATGATTTCGCCTTTTTGCAACACAATAATTTCATCCGCATTGCGGATGGTGCTCAGGCGATGCGCTATTACGAGCGAGGTTCTGTCCTGCATCAGGTTTACAATGGCATCCTGCACGAGGCGTTCGCTTTCTGTATCCAATGAAGAGGTGGCTTCATCCAAAATAAGGATGGGAGGGTTTTGCAGTACAGCTCTTGCAATGGTTACACGTTGTCGTTCGCCTCCGCTTAATTTCATACCACGATCGCCAATATTTGTATTATACCCGTCTTCTTTTTGGATGATGAATTTATGCGCATTGGCAATGCTGGCGGCATCCTGTATTGCTTCCGCAGTGGCGTTGTTGTTACCTAAAGCAATGTTGCTGGCGATGGTATCGTTGAACAAAATAGCTTCCTGTGTAACGACACTCATTTGCCTGCGTAAGGATTGAATTGTGAACTCTTTGATATTTACATTGTCTATCAAAATTTCGCCTTCTGCTACGTCATGAAACCGTGGGATAAGATCTGCCAGTGTGGATTTGCCCGCACCTGAAGAACCAACCAGCGCCACCGTTTTTCCTTTTTCAATTACAAAACTGATATTTTTTAAAACTGGTTTATCATCATAATTAAATGATACATTTTTAAATTCTATCCGGTCGTTAAAACCTGCTAAGACTGTTGCATTGGGCTTTTCTTCTACTTCCAGTGGCGCATTTAAAATGTCTTCTATTCTTTCAATGGCACCCATGCCTTTTTGCAAATTGGAGATGGTAGTAGAAAAATTTTTTGCCGGGTTAATGATCATTGCAAACGCCAGGATAAAAGTCATCAGGTCGCCGCCGGTGAGATGATTGCCGGGACTAAAAACAAACCTGCCTCCGATGTATAAAATGGCGCACAATACTGTAACGCCCAGCACTTCGGTTAAAGGACTTGCCAGGTCGCGGCGCAGCGTCATTTTGTTCAGCATCACAAACATCTTATCATTTCCCTTGCTGAATTTTTGCAACATCAGCGGTTCGGCGGTGAAGGCCTTTATCACCTTTATGCTGCCAAGTGTTTCTTCCACATGCGAAAGATTTTCACCGTTGGCAGCAGAATATTCAGTGGATTGCCTTTTTAAGCGCTTGCTAACACGGCCAATTAACAACCCGGTTACCGGTAAAAAAATAAGCAGGAACAATGACAATTGAGGGCTGATAAAAACCATTGAAATTAAAAAGCCTATAATCAGCAGTGGGTCTTTTATCAGGCCTTCCAGCGCAGTAAATATAGAATTCTGTATTTCTGTTATGTCGCCAATCATCCTGCTCATGAGATCGCCTTTTTTTTGTTCAGTAAAAAAACTCACGGGCAATTGCAGAATCTTGGTATAAAACCGCAGGCGAAAATCGGTCATAATCCTGCTGCGCATGGGCGTAGAAATATAGATAGACAAGTAAACGAAAAAGTTCTTCAATAGAATGGACGCCACCATTACAATACAGATTATACCCAATGCATATAAGGGGCTGTGATTTTTTACCAGTAATTCAAAAAAGGCGTTAAACCTTCCCAATGATTTAGATTGCACGGCCGGCATTGGATTATCTGCTTTAAAAATAATATTCATAAAAGGCGCCAGTGCATTGATAGATACCAGCGAAAATACCGTAGCTATAATGGAGTAGAAAAGATATAATGCCAGTTTACTTTTAGGGATGTGTATGTACTTAAATATCCTGAAAAAATTCATTATTGAATGCTGTTAAATTAAAAAAACGTAGCTGCAAATGTACACTGAATATAGAATAAGGGAATAAAATTAACGTGGTTGATAATAGATCAGCGACGGGTTACAGTGGTATATATATAGTTGTTAGTTTGGAAAAAATAATAAACTTCCGGAACGTGTTCTCTATAAGTCCCCCTTGGGAGATTGAGGGGGCTGGGCCGTTTACAACTTTTCAAGCATGTCTACAACGCCTTCATTTTTTAAAATAAGATAACCGAGCCGGTCGTTGCTGATTCCATTTTTTAAACGATAACTGAACAGCAATTGCTCATTGGTAACGGTAGTTTCAAAATAATTGAAACTTATGTTGGAGTGTTTTTTTAATGCGTCGCCAATCTCGTACAGGTGCGTACTTAAAATGAAAAGTGAATTGTGGATTTTTAAAAATCCCTCTATTACAGTAGAGGAGCACTTCATGGCGTCTTCAACATTTGTTCCCTTAAAGAGTTCATCAATCAGTATGAGCCATTTACGGCCGTCAGCAATTTTTGTTACGGTGGATTTAATGCGTTGTACTTCGTTGTAAAAATAGCTTTCGCCTTTGTGTAAATTGTCAGCAACGTTAATGTTGCTTAATAGACCATCAAATAAGCTTAGTTGCATGTGCTGTGCAGGTACTCCCATGCCAATGTGTGCCAAAAAGACTGCGGTGCCGACAGATTTGATAAAAGTACTTTTACCAGCCATGTTTGCGCCGGTTAAAAATAAAAAATTGCGGTCAGGATCCAACCTGATATCATAATCTACAGGGGTATTTAATAAAATATGGTACAATCCTTTTACTTCCAGCATGGGCTGGTTTTCGGTTACAAATTGCGGGAAGCTTAAGCCGTACTGTTTTACCGCCATAGCCATACCATACCAGGCGTCCAGCTGACTGTACATATCCAGTAACTGCAACATGCTTCGCTTGTAATGATACCGCAAAAAGCGACCCAGTTGTAACTGCTCAACAATGGTTAAATCAGAAGCCTTGCTATTTTTTTCGATGCCGGCGAATTGCTCCGGCTTCAGCATATCACGAACTTCCGTTAAAATATTCAGCAATGGAGCCGGCGTAGTATCAGTAATAAAGTGCCGTACCAGTTTTTGCATGCCCTTAATAAAATCGAATGCATGCCCTACTGAATACTCTACCAGTGAGAAATCGGCTTTATGAAAATACTTATATCCATACGCTGAAATAACGGATGGGCTTGCCGGAATATCATCTATGCCGGCGTAATAAAATTTCCCGATCATTAAAACAGATCCGTTGCTTATCTCGTCTGGCCAGTACTGCAGGTTTTGTAGTATTGTTTGCAAAGTTTGCTGTATGCCGGTAATTGCCTCAATATTGTTAAGCGGGTTAATGAAATTCTCATACAGTTTGTCCCTTCCCCCAACAGTACGGCAGAGGTTTAATTTGCTAAACACGGAGAAATCATCACCCGTATCCAGAATGGATAAATCGGCTAACGTGGTTTTATCTGTTTCCATAAAAAGAAAGGTCGTTCATTACCTAAAGTGTGGTTGAAAGAATATTGATTATGATATTAATCGTTTCCCAAATTTTGGATTTTAAAATCTTCTTAGCGTGGGCCGAATTTCAAACGTTGCCCTTTATTAGACTCATCCCATACCCCTTTTCCATACACCATTTGACCATTTACAAATGTATGGGTGACAGTAGCCGGAAAACTAAATCCTTCCAGCGGACTCCAGCCACATTTGTATAAAATATTTTCTTTACTCACACGGTAAGGCTCATTCATGTCTACCATTACAAGATCAGCAAAGTATCCTTCCCGTATATAGCCGCGGTCCAGTATGCCAAAGCAATCTGCAACGGCATGACTCATTTTCTCAACAATTTTTTCAAGCCCAATTTGCCCTTGTTTATAATAATGCAACATCAGTAATAACGGGTGTTGTACAAGGGGAAGACCAGCATGCGCATGCTCGTAATCGCCTTCTTTTTCTGACATCAGGTGTGGTGCATGATCCGTTGCAATAACGTCCAGCCTATCATCGAGTAAAGCCTTCCACAAAGCCGCTTTGTTATTGGGTGCTTTTATAGCAGGGTTACATTTTATCTTATAGCCAAGTGTAGCATAATCATCTGATGTAAAGTGCAGGTGATGTACGCATACTTCGCTGGTAATTCTTTTTTGTTTTAGCGGAAACATATTGCCGAACAACTGCAATTCCTTTTCGGTGCTGATGTGTAGTATATGCAGTCGGGTGTTGTATTTTTTTGCAATTTGTATTGCTGCCAACGATGATTCATAACAGGCATTCTCATCCCTGATCAATGGATGATCAGCAGGTGTCAGCGTTCCTTTTGCTGCCTTTATGCGCTGGTAATTATCCCGGATTATTTTTTCATCTTCGCAATGAGTAGCCACCAGCAATTCGGTTTCGCTAAAAATTTTTTCCAGCGTGTTGTAATTATCTACCAGCATATTGCCGGTACTTGCTCCCATGAAAATCTTAACACCGCAAATATTGTCTTTTAGTTTATTCACTTTTAAAACTTCCACAGCATTGGTATTGCTTACTCCCATAAAAAAGGAGTAATTAGCAAGGGAATGTTGTGCGGCAATACTGTATTTGTCTTCCAGTAGATCGACAGTTAACGCATTGGGCACCGTGTTGGGCATTTCCATAAAGCTGGTAACGCCGCCTGCTACCGCGGCTTTGCTTTCTGTATAAATATTTGCTTTGTGTGTAAGTCCTGGTTCCCTGAAGTGTACCTGGTCATCTATAACACCAGGTAGTAAAAATTTACCTTCTCCATTTATTTCAGAAACATCGCCTTTACAATTCAACGCGGAGCCAATTTTTTCAATTCGTTCACCATTGGTTAACAGGTCCAGTGTTTCAATTTTTCCTTCGTTTACAATCTGTATGTTCTTAAAAAGGTATTTTTGCATATCTTCAAAATGAATGTTTCTTTAAATCAACAAAATTTTATGCAAATTATTAAAAGCATATTCAAACTGGTAGTTTTTATTTGCCCCTTTGCCGCCATGGCGCAATCAACCTATTTGCCGCAGGGAGATAAAGGCTATCATTTTGTTGATCGGTTGGAGATTAAACAGCAAACTAATACCGACCTCAATTTTTCTACGCTAAAGCCCTATAACCGCAAATACATTGTACAACAAGCGGAATACATCGACAGCCTTCGAAAGCAGTCATCCAATTCCCTCGTGGTGGAACAAACGGATCACTTGAAGTTTACCAAAGTGGATGAATATAATATGAACAGTTTGCTAATGAACAATAGTGAGTGGGTTACAGGTTCCAAAGAAAGTTTTTTAAGCAAGAAGCCAGTTTGGGGCGCATTTTACAAAACCAAGCCCAACCTGCTGGAAGTAAATGTAAAAGACTTTTTCCTTGTAGTAAACCCTGTTTTGCAATTCAATCTTTCAAAAGAATCGGGTAACAGCGAACGGATATTTTTAAATACCAGGGGTATTACTGCGAGAGGTATGATAGCCCGGAAACTTGGTTTTGTGACTACCATTACCGATAACCAGGAAAGGGGGCCACTTTTTTTTCAGCAATATATTGGCGGCGCCAGGGCAGTACCAGGTGCAGGATACTATAAGGCTTTTAAAGGCACCGGTGTAGATTATTTTGATGCAAGGGGCTATATCACTTTTAATGCTGCAAAATATATTGACATACAGTTTGGCTACGATAAAAATTTTATCGGTAATGGATACCGTAGTTTGTTTTTGAGCGACTGGGGTAACAGTAATTTATTTTTGAAACTCAATACAAGAATCTGGAAATTAAATTACCAGAATTTATTCATGGAACTGATGCCGCAGTTTGTAAAGAACGGCGATAATTTGTTGGACAGGAAATACGCCGCCATGCATCACCTGAGCATGAACGTTACTAAATGGCTGAATGTGGGTGTTTTTGAAAGTATCATTTTTGGGAGAAGGAACCATTTTGATTTTGAGTATTTAAACCCGATTATATTTTTAAGGCATATTGAAAGTACAGTTGGCAGCCCGGATAATGCCTTGCTTGGTGGAGATTTTAAAGCCAACATAGCACACAAAGTACAGGTGTACGGACAACTATTGCTGGATGAATTTGTACTGGGGAAAATAAAAGAAAACCGCGGTTGGTGGGCTAATAAATATGGTACCCAGCTGGGTATAAAATACATTGATGCCTTTGGCATTGCCAACCTTGACTTACAGGCGGAAACCAACAGGGTAAGGCCCTACACCTATTCTCATAATGATTCTGTTTCCAATTATAGTCATTATAACCAGCCATTGGCTCACCCTTTGGGCGCAAACTTTAATGAATTTATAGGAATAGCCCGTTACCAACCTTTACCTAAAATATTTGTTTTGGCAAAGCTTATTTATTACAAAAAGGGGCTTGATAGTCTTGGTTATAATGCAGGCGGCAATATCTTCCGGCTGGATACAGACCGTTATGGAATTGAAGAAGGCTATACTGTAGGTGGTGGTAAAAAGGCAACCTGTATCAATGCGTTGTTGCAGGTTTCGTATGAATTAAGGGAGAATTTATTTTTCGATCTTTCCTACCAGCGTCGCAGCTTCAAAGTGGTGAATACTCCGACGCAGGACAATTCAATGTCCCTTATTACCGCAGGCGTAAGACTCAATATTGCTAAAAGGCAATATGATTTTTAATCCGGCACTTTTAACTAAAAACGAATAAGGTTTATTCTACAGTTAATGAAAGAGAAATCATCCGGCTGTTGATTTTATCGATATTACTGGAAAATTTAAGAAGGGAATTTCGGCTATGCAGGTTGGCCAGCCCCCAGCTTACCTTTAACTCAGGCGTGAGAACAAAGTAGGGGAAATATAAATGAAAGCCTATTCCGCCTTCAATTCCGTAATCAAATTTATTTAGTTTTATCAATTCATCACCATTGTTTTTACCCGCATTGGCCGCCAGGTCATAATCGAATTTAACGCCGGCAATTGTGTATACTTTCATGTTGTCAATCCGGTCACTGCTGAATTTTATCTGGATAGGCAAACTCATAGTAATAGACTGAACCTTTTTGATGGTGAGCTTACTTTCTCCGCCAGGTATATCCGGATAAGCCAGCGAGTATTCGAAGGCTTTTTCACTAAACGTTAAGTCGAGCGGATAAGTACGCACATCAAAATGATCTGATAACGGAATATCTACAAGCCAGCCCAGGTTTAGGCCAGTACTGTTGATGCTTTCAATGGCCATCACACTATCCTGTTGTAAAAAACTTGGGTGGTGGGTAAAACTAAAATGCGATTTATTAAAGCCCAGGTTAATACCAAAATGATAAGGCTTATAATCGTGCTCGGTCTGGTTCAATTCACTGCGTAATTGAGACAGCCCGGTAAACGGCAGTAATGAAAAGGCGATGATGATGGAGGTTATTTTTCTCCGCAATAGATGCTGCATATTCCTAAGCTCAATGGTTTACAATAAGTGTTTGTGTATCCCAGGTTATCCAGGATTAGAGTAAAATTTTTGCCTTCAGGAAATTTTTTTATTGATTCATCTAAATATTTATATGCGTTGCGGTTTTTCGAAAATATTTTACCCACGTTGGGAGCCACCAACTTCATATACACGTTGTACAACTGGGTAACGCCGGCGGTTTTGGGTTGGCTGAATTCCAGAACAACTAATTTTCCGCCTGGCTTTAAAACTCTTTTTATTTCCGCCAGGCCCTTTTCCAGGTGTTCAAAATTCCTTACACCAAAGGCCACTGTTACCGCATCAAACGAGTTGTCTGCAAATTTTATTGTTTCACTGTCTCCATTCAGCAGTTCAATGGTTTTTTCAAGGCCTTGCTTTTTAATTTTTGTGCGCCCTATTTCCAACATGCCATCACTAATATCTATGCCGGTAATTTTATCCGGCGTCAAAATAGATGCAGTCATTATTGCCACGTCAGCCGTACCGGTAGCCACATCCAGGATGTTTTTTGGGTTTAGTTTTTTTAGCTGGCGGATAGCCTTTTTTCGCCACCAGATATCCACACCAGCGCTTAAAAAGCGGTTTAAAAAATCGTAGCGGTGGGCAATGTTGTTAAACATATCCGCCACCTGGTCTTTTTTCGAAAGATCAGAATCTTTTAGCGGAACAATAGTATCGTGCGCAAATTGGGTCATTGTGGTGCAAAGATATAGGTTTCAGCTTTTTTGGGTAGCTGTTGTTAAAGATATCGGCGCAGGTTTAACATTTTGGGCAAGGGCAGAAGGCTAAAAGCTTGATGGCCAGAGCTGCATTTTCGGTGGTATTTTATATTTGTATTGTGTCTTAAACCTTTCCACCTCCGCTGATAGCACTGTTCATTGCACTTTGGACTTTAGCCTTCAGCTTTAGTCTGTAAGCTTTCCGCCCTCTGCTTTGCGCTTTTGGCTTTAAGCCTATCTTTGCGGCATGCTCATAAAATCTGCAAAATATATCATCAGCAGTCCTGATTTTGAAAAATGCCCCCCTCCAGATAAAAAGGAATATGCTTTTATTGGTCGCAGTAACGTGGGTAAATCGTCTTTAATTAATATGCTTTGCAATAATGATAAGCTTGCCAAAACGTCTGCCAGTCCAGGAAAGACACAGCTTATTAATCATTTTGAAATTATTTCGGCTTCTGCTGTTAACACAAAAAAAGAAGGTGAAAATGTAAAATGGTACCTAGTGGATTTACCCGGATACGGTTTTGCAAAAGTAAGTATCAGCAGCCGCAGGCGTTGGGAACAAATGATTGAGAATTACCTGCGTAAAAGACCCAACCTTGAAATGGTTTTTGTATTAATTGATGCACGGCACACACCACAGAAATTGGATTTGGATTTTTTAAACCAACTGGATAAATGGCAGATTCCATTCACACTGGTATTTACCAAAGCAGATAAAGAAACACAAGCCGTGGTGGCAAAAAATGTAAAATTATTTTTGGAGCGATTAAGAAAAACCTGGCAGTTTTTACCACAACACTTCGTTAGCAGTGCTAACAAAAAATTAGGGCGTGATAAAATATTGCACCTGATTGATGAGAGAAACGAACTGGAAAAGGAAGGATAAGCAACCGGCCGGGCGACCAGTAAGTCTTGCTAAAATATCAGGGAGTCGAATTTACAGCTTGTATACTTTACCATACAAACAAGTCAATTAAAAGCAGGTAGTTAGTTTACAATTTTGTTGGCGCAGCTGCTGCTGGCAAAGGCTTCCGGCTTGGCTTTAAATGCAAACCCCATACCCAGAATGTAGCCCATTGCTTCACGCAAAGCCTCGTTACTTTTAAACTGTGGATTGGTGTTAATGTCGGCATGTACCTCCATGTCCACATCATACAATGTAAACAGGTCGCATAATTCATACGCAATCTCAATGCTTTTGGCAACTTCCACCAGCATGCGTTCTTTAATGCTGTACTTGACTAAACTTTTTTCGTTGTGAATGAACATAAAGCCACCACGGCCTTCGCGTAAGAACACAATAACGGTTGCAAATTCAGTTTCTTTACCTTTTACCTGGCTGTCGGTACCGATGCAAACTTTAAGATGGTTGCCTGCTTTTGTTTCTCTTTTGATTGTTTCTTCTACCGCCTGTTTAATGGGTAGTTGAATGGGATCGCCATTGAATTTTCTCCATAACATATAAAAAAGGGTTTTTTAAAGTTACTTAAAAAAGATATATCATCAATCACAAGGCTTTTTGGGTGATCTTATTTAATGATTATTTAAGAAAACATCTATTGTTGGGAAGATGATAACAGCGACTTACAACGTCGGAGACTTGTTCAGTCTGCATTACAAACACCAGCCGTATGTTACAGGTATATGTTGGATACTGGCAAATAAAAAAGGGCCAGCCCCTTACGCTGACCCTTTAACTTACACATGAATCTACCTTACTGTTTTATAATTCTTTCTGTTTGTTGCTGATTGTTGTTTACCAGTTGCAGGATGTACACCCCGGATGGCCTGTTATCCATATTTAACTGGTTAAAGCCTTGTCTGCCGTTTCCTGCGGCAAGGGTGTTGCCGTTAATATCATTTAAACGGTATTGATAGTTGCTGGTTGCCGTAATGGTAAGCTGGCTATGAACAAACGTAGAAACCGTAAAATCGGCTGCTGCTTTCACCGCGTCTTTTAAAACAATGGTATTGGAATACATGCTTTGATTGAGTGTTGAAGTTACTTTTAGCCTGTAATAAATATCTCCACGCTGAAATGGCGCATAGCTGTAACCGTTGGTTGTTCCATCTACGCTGGCGAGCGTACTGAAATTGTTACCTGTCAGGGAAGATTCAATTGTAACAGATTTGATAGGTTCATCTGCAATAACATTCCAGGAAAGAGCATGTTTATTTTTTTCAGCTTTACCAGTAAGTAGTACCTGCCGGATGGGTAAAGTACCTTGTACGCCGGTAATGGTGTAAGAGCCAAGGCTGCCATAATCTGTGGCGTTGCTATTGCCTGCTCCCTGCACCACCATGTAGTAACTACCCGCATTTAAAATAGTATCTATGGTTACATTCATTTTGTCAGTGGGGTCGTATGTATCAATCAGCGTTTTTGCCGAATTATATAAAGTTACTTTCACATCCAGGTCTGCGCCATTGTTATTGGCAGCAATACTAAATGGAGAAATATCTATATGAACATTTGAATTATCCGCTACCGAAATTTTAAACGCATCCAGGTCGGTAGAAGTAGTAATGATACCACTTACCGGAACAGGCGAAATATTGATCTGTGTTGGTGATCCGGTGATAGCATCACTAAAATCATCCGGTCTGTAAGTAAAGCCGTTTTGAGTAGTAATAATGGAAAGATTATCCTGAACAGCTGTGCATCCGTAAGGTGTGGGGCCATTATTCCAGCCACTCATGTTGCGATAATAACTGTTGCCCATAATAGGAGCCCAGGCTACCTGGCCAGTACCAGCTCCGTCATTATAAGTAGCTGTTAAATTACAGCTGCCATCGTATCTCGATTGGTGAGATAAACCAACAGTATGTCCACTTTCGTGAGAGCAGCATTCGGCTACATATTTGGCATTATTTGGGCCAAGCCTGTCACAAAAAACAAAACACGGAGTATCGTCTCCCCAGGTAAATGAGCCTACGTAGGAGATGCCTCCCACGCCGGGATACCAGGCACTGGTAGGTGTGATTACCACCCTGATTCTTTTTTTAAGGGGGGCCGCCAAAAAAACAACTGAATCTGTGGTAATATTCATATTAAACGGCCGGTAGTCTTCAGCAACTCTGTTGAATACTTCCGTTATCTGCGCATCTGTCATCGGTGCTGAAGCACAGGTAAATGGAGTACCGCCTTGCCAAAGCGAGCTGTTAACATTGTGACCATCAAAGTCCAGAAATATCGTTGCACTTGCTGCGGAATAGCTGCTTAATTTTGGCAAACAGTAAGTGTTGAAAGAAACCAACAATGCTAGCAAAAGCACAAAGGGGGTAGTGGGTTTTCTCATGTTAGTAGTTTTCTTCCCGGTTTTTGAGGCCAGAAACTTGTAGGGTAAGGATTTAGTAAGGTAGTACGGTATGCTTTACTGGCTGCACGTGGGTAGCATTTTTTCCAACTCGATTTTCACGAACTGGTAGTTGCCCCCGCCTTTATTTTTAAGTTCAAATCCGTCCGCATATGCAGCGTCAAACAAATGACCAGTGTATACAATCTGGTGGTCCTCATCGACTATCCTGGAAATTGTAAATAGCATGTTATTAAACTTCGTCAGTTTTACTACTACTGTTTGAAGGTTGCTGTATTTTGAAATATTGCTTTTTACATTTCCATCCAACGTAAGGTTGCTGTTAAATGATACCGCAATATTTTCGCCCTGGCGGCTGTTAAAAAAGCTGTTGAGCTGGCCGGTTGTACAATCAATAACGTCAGGAAATTGGGTGAATAAGGCTGGTTTTGCGGGAGAAGCCCTGTTTTGGGGACGCTCTTGTGCAAAACTGGTAACTGCTGTAAGGGTTAGCAGTACCATAAGGGTGGTAGTTGCAAGGTGTTTCATGGTACAAAGGATTAAAACAAACTATTGATTAGGGGATAGATTTGTCTACATAAGAGAACGACGGTGTGTAAATATTATTTTATAAAGAGGGTTTTTTCTTTTAGCTGATCTGTTTTTCATTTCGGTAAAGACGCATAATCAGCATCAATACTGCCCCGTGCTTAATAACACCAGGGTACAGGCTTCCTGGGTGGCGATGTTGTTTTTGTGTGCCAGTTCTTCCAGCGCTTCATTTTCGGTGCCCGGATTAAAAATAATTCTGTTAGGATGCAATGACAAAATATAGTCATAGTAGGCCGGTTGCCTGGAAGGGTTGATATAAAGTGTTACAGTATCAATATCGGTGAATGGCCTTTTTTCGGTTTCAATAATAGTACTTCCAACGGAGCCTTCTTTAATACCGAGTGCCACCACCGGGTGCTGATGTGCAGCTAATTTTTGCACTGCGAGATAACTATAACGGGCCGGATTTTCTGATGCGCCAATGACAAGCGTTTTTTTCTTTTGCATCCTCAAAATTACAAAATTTAAAATTGGTGAAGACTACATTACCTGCGAACAGATGCTTATTATAAGTTTCCACATCAGCCTGATTCCCGGTTACCATTATAGTAAAAACCTTTCTTTCAATTCAGGGGTCGGAATCATACATGCGTCTTTCTTACCAAACCAACGGTACCGGTTTTGCGCTATCCGGTTATATACTGCATCTCTTATAAACCGGGGAACAATCATAAAAATATACAAACAGCTCCAGGCTCCTTTTATTTGCTTGGCAACTTTTAAAGCACCTGTTGATTTTGTGTATGCATTATCATCCTGTATCAATGTAAAGGAAGTAAAATCTGCTGTAGGAAGATTGTATTGTTTCAGTAGTTGCTGACCGGTTTCGCTTTGTAAAGAAGCGAATAAAAATTTCCCATCATGATCATGCCGGATGATAAACTGTACTGCATCATTGCAAAGATTACAAATACCGTCGAATAATATGATGGGTTTTGATTGCATTAATTAATGCAAAGATAAACTGGATTGTGTGGTGAGACTATACTTGTTATTTTTAGTAACAGAATTTGAAAACAATACTTGAAACTTTTGTTGTCTATGGTAAATAGTAAAATATTTTTAGAAAAAGCTTTCATGCCTTAGCGTCATTTTCGGTTCGAAAGCCGAAGATGGGCAACGGTATACTGTAAAAGAGGGCGATGCAACGATTTACCACAAAGCTTCTTAGCCCGGACAAATATTTTTTACTCTCTTAAAAACTATAATAAAATATTCAATATTTTTTAAGTTGACTGCAATAAAAAAGCGCTGGCTTTTAAACCAACGCTTCAAAATTTTTATAAGGACAAGTTACACCAGCATGGTAACCGGGTTTTCTAAAAACTTTTTCAATGTTTGTAAAAAAGAAGCGCCGACTGCGCCATCCACACTTCTGTGATCGCAGCTCAACGTTAGTTTCATAACATTGGTTACCGCAAAGCCATCCCCTTTTTTTACTACTTTTTCTTTGATGGCACCCACTGCTAAAATAGCACTGTCGGGCGGATTGATGATGGCGGTAAATTCTTCAATATCCATCATCCCTAAATTGGAAATGGTAAAAGTATTGCCGCTAAATTCATTCGGCTGTAATTTTTTTGCTTTTGCCTTACCATATAGTTCTTTGGCATCTGCCGCAATCTGCGATAAAGATTTCTGATCTGCAAAACGAATCACCGGAACTATAAGTCCCTCTGGTAATGCGAGCGCAGAACCGATATGGATATGCTGGTTGTGGCGGATAAAATCTCCCATCCAGCTGCTGTTAACATCCGGATGCTGACGCAAGGCCATAGCGCTTGCTTTTATCACCATATCGTTAAAGGAAATTTTTACAGGGCTCACTTCGTTCATGGCTGTTCTTGCAGTCATTGCATTGTCCATGTTGATTTCCATGGTAAGATAAAAATGCGGCGCTGCAAATTTGCTTTCGCTTAAACGGCGGGCTATTACCTTACGCATTTGCGTTAGTGGCGTATCTGTATATCCTTCCTGGCCTATTGCTGTAAATGCAGGCGCTGTAGCAGCAGGAGCGTTTACAGCAGCTGCTTTCGCAGGTGCTGCGGCAGGCGTATAATTGTCGATGTCTTTTTTAGTAATGCGGCCATTATCGCCACTGCCGTTTACTTTTGATAAATCTATTCCTTTGTCGGCGGCTAGTTTTTTTGCAAGTGGAGAAGCTTTAATGCGTTGATCTGATGAGGCAGTTTCTGTAGCCTGCGGTGCAGCCTGTTCAGCCGGGGCGGACGCAACCTCTGTGCTTGCCGGTGCGGTAGCTGCAGTAGCCGCATTGGCACCAGATTTTTCCGCCGCAACATAAGCGCTTACATCCGTACCAGGCTTACCTACAATGGCAATAATCTCATTTATTTTTGCTGCCTTACCGGCTTCAACTCCTATATATAATAAAGTACCTTCTTCATAACCTACCACTTCCATGGTAGCTTTGTCAGTTTCTACATCTGCCAATACATCATCACTTTTTACCAGGTCGCCCACTTTTTTATTCCAGGATACAATCTTTCCTTCTGTCATTGTATCACTTAATAAAGGCATTCTTATTTCTTTAGCCCCCGCCGGTAGCTGAACTTTTTGAGTGTTGGTTTCAGGTGCAGCAGTCGTTGCAACGGGTGCCGCAGCTTTATTATCTGTTGCGGGTGCCGCAGGTGGTGCTGCGGGGGTATCTCCTTCCAACAGGGCTTTGTAGTCTTCTCCGTCTTTACCTACGATGGCAATAATCTGGTTTATTTTGGCAGCCTGCCCTGCAGGAACACCAATGTAAAGCAAAGTGCCATCAACATAGCCAGTCACTTCCATGGTAGCTTTATCAGTTTCCACATCTGCCAGCACATCATCACTCTTTACTTTATCGCCTACTTTTTTATTCCAGGTCACTATTTTTCCTTCCGTCATAGTATCGCTCAACAGCGGCATGCGTATCACTTCTGCCATAATAAATAATTTCTGTTTGTTTTTTAATTGAAGGTCGAAATTAATGCAAAAAAGGGAAATCCACCATTGTTCATTGGAGCATTTCTAATTGGAACATAAAAAATCACCTGTTTCACACAAGCTAAACTTCTAATACAAAAAATTGGAGGGTAACGGAGTTTTGCGTTAAGGTTATTTAAGCCCGGCTGATGCAAAACCAAATTCAGTTTTTAGTCCAGTTCTAATTTTAGTCTTTCTTTCAGTTCCTTAACAAGTGGGTATTCTTCAATGATTTTCAAGTATTGCTGTTTTCTTGTCAGCGGAAGGTCCGTTTCAACTGCGGTATCTTCTTTTTCTATTACCAATACCTGGTAAGTTAGTAAGCGATTATTAAAATGTTGCTGCAGGTGGGTAACAAGGTCTGCACGTTCCACTTCAATAAAGGCTTTGTGTATTTCGCCCTGGGTAATTATTTCAATGGTGTTGTTGTCAATTACTTTTAACTCGGCTGCTTTAAAATTGGTTACCGCCGAAAAGTTGCTTTTACCCCTCAGTTTTTCAATGAACTGGCCCCAGCAAACATACAATTCGTCTTCTGTAATTTGTACCGCCGCGTTATTGCCGTTTTGGTTTTGCTGCGCTATTTGCTGGCGGATTTTGTTAAGCGAACCCAGTGTAGCTTTTGGAGCAATGGCTGTAGTTGCTGTTGATTGATTGCCCGTTGGAGGATTGACAGTTGACTTTTTTATTACCGGAGAGGGTTCTTCGATAATCAACTTTGCTTCAGGTTGCACTTGCGTGCTAGGGGGGTGTTTGCGCTGTACTGCTTGTTCAGTAGGGTTTTCAGCGGTTGATTGCTTTAATCTTTCAATCGGCAGCGCACGGAAAGCAATGGTTTTTGCACCATCAATCAGTTTTTTTTTACTTACAACTCCGTCATTGTTTACCAGTTCCAGCGCTTGCTGCAAATAACTAAGCTTAATTATGGTGAGTTCTACATGCAGTCGTTTGTTGCGGGATTGTTTATAATTTAGTTCACTCTCGTTTAAAATATTTAAAGCACTGATAATAAATGACGCTGGTATTTTTTGTGCTGTTTGTAAATATTTCTGTTTAAAGTCCTCTGCCACTTCCAGCAACATAGCTACTTTGGCATCCCGGCTTACCAGCAAGTTGCGTAAAAACTCTGAAAAGCCATCCAGCACCGTATCTCCTTCAAAACCCTTTCGGTTAATTTCATCATACATTAATAAAGCGCTGCTTAAATCCTGGTGTTGCAGATAATCAAGCAGTTTAAAATAATAATCTTCATCAAGAATATTAAGGTGCTCTAACGTATTGGTATAAGTTACGGCACCGTTTGTAAAACTTACAATCTTATCCAGTATACTAAGGGAATCCCTCATGCAGCCTTCGCTTTTTTGCGCAATCACATGCAGGGCAGCTTTATCTGCTTTGATTGATTCTTTATCGCAGATTTCCTGCAGGTGGTCTACCGTATCGTTATTGGTGATGCGTTTAAAATCAAAAATCTGGCACCTGCTTAAAATGGTTGGTAATATTTTATGTTTTTCGGTGGTGGCCAAAATAAAAATGGCATAAGGAGGAGGTTCTTCGAGCGTTTTTAAAAAGGCGTTAAAGGCAGAAGAACTGAGCATGTGGACCTCATCTACGATATATACTTTGTATTTACCCGCCTGTGGCGCAAAGCGAACCTGTTCTACCAGGCTGCGGATATCATCCACCGAGTTATTACTCGCAGCATCCAGTTCATGGATATTTAAAGAAGTGCCGGCATCAAATGAAATACAACTGTTGCATACATTGCATGCTTCACCGTCTTTTGTTTGATTTTCGCAGTTGATTGTTTTGGCCAATATCCTGGCACAGGTGGTTTTGCCCACACCACGTGGCCCGCAAAATAAAAAGGCATGTGCCAGCTGGTTATTTTTAATAGCATTTTTCAACGTGGTAGTAATATGCGCTTGCCCAACCACTGTTGAAAAATTTTGCGGCCTGTATTTTCTTGCCGATACTACAAATTTATCCATGCGTGCAAATTACGATTAATACCCTTTTTTGAAAAGATAATTATTGAAAGAGCAGTGGTTTTAACAGGCGAAAACAGGCTAAGCCAGCAGTGGGTGGCGTTTGAATTCTTTTGTTCTGTCGAATAAATACCGGTAGGTAGTGAGCTTTCGGCTTTGAAACACTTCTCCCAGGCTTTGGGCTATATTGACCATTTTAGGATTAAAATCACCTATCCACTGCATTTCATATTCTTTATAGGGAAGATTAGGCGTTTGTATTACTTTGGCTGCTTCCACTACAATAAAACTATCAATGCCTTGTCCCTGCCACTCAGGCACTACACCGAATACAATGCCGCAAAACTTTTTATTAGGACTAAATTTTTTAAGCCATAAAAACTGTAGTTTCTGCAGCAATCCAAATTTGCCATTCAGGTGTTTAAACCATTGATTTAAATCAGGTAGATTTATAAATATAGCAATGGGGTCATTTTTGTGATAGGCAAACCATACAATTCGCTCGTCCATTACCAGTTTCATCTTTTTAAATAATAGCAATGCCTGCTCTTTAGGCATTTGTTTTAATCCGCCGTGCCCTGCCCACGCTTTATTGTACACCGTTGCAAAGTCAGCGGCAAATTTCTCCAGGTTTTTTTTGTCGATATACCTTGCTGTAAATTCCGGGTCTGCACTAAAGCGGGAATGCCTCTCAAACATTTTATCGCTTAAAGTATCCTTAGGATGCATACCAAAACAGAGTTGATTAAAAAAGAGTTTAAACCCATATTGTTCAAACAATTGCTGGTAATAGGGCGGGTTATAATTCATGCAATACATCGGCTCGGTAAAACCTTTCGTTACAAGTCCCCACCATCGGTCCCGTTCACCGAAATTAATCGGTCCGTCCATAGCTTCCATGCCCTTTTGCAACAGCCAATGTTTGGCATTGTCCAGCAACAGGTCAGCCGCATCCTGGTTATTAATGCATTCAAAAAAGCCAATGCCTCCAACCGGAACGTCATCTCCTTTGTTTTTATATTTACTATTTACAAAAGAAGCAATACGGCCAATTAAATTATTATCAGCGTCCAGTAAAATCCAGCGGGCGGCCTCGCCAAAACGAAATGCCTTATTTTTTTTCGCATCAAATACTTCTTCAATATCCTTGTCCAGCGGACGTATCCAGTTAGCATCATTTTTATAGAGCCGCACCGCAACCTGCAAAAATTGTTGGGCAGTTTTGGAATCGTTTACGGGAATTAGTTGCATCATATTATCAGGTAAAACGCAAATGTAGTTAAGGCAATGCACAGTTGGGAACCTGAACCAGCGGTTTTAAAAACTCATATCGGCTATAATACCAAAATGGTCCGACCAGGGAACAGTTAGCCGGTTATACTGGTTGACGGTAAATTTTTTGTCTGAAAAGATATAGTCAATACGCAACGTGGGAGAAATATGCCTGAATGTTTTTCCTATACCGCTGCCTTGTTGTAAAAAAGCATCCTGCATATTTCCTTTGATGGTAAAATAAGTATAGGAGTTGGGTACGTCATTGAAATCGCCGCAAAGTATAGCGGGGTAAGGGCTTTTTTGTACAAAGTCATTTACAATATCGGCCTGGTTTCCGCGGAATCGGTAGCCTCTTCTCAATTTGCTGATAATTGTTTTGGAATCTTTCAGCCCGTCTTTTTCACTATGTTTAATCAGGTCAAGACTTTGGTATTCCTTTTCGCCAAACCTTACCGATTGAAGGTGGATATTAAATACCCGTATCGGTTTGCCATTATAATTAATATCTGCATAAATAAGTTGCTGTACAGATACTTCATCGCCAAAATCGTGCACGCCAGTGTTGGTAATGGGGTATTTGGAAAAAATAACCATCCCCATTTCACTGTATCTTTTTTCGCTGTAACTGGAGATATAATAATGGTAAGGGTAACCCATTTGTGCTATTTCAGGAATTGTGGGGTCAAATAATTCCAGGTTCCTGGTTTCAAGAAATTCCTGGAAGCAAAGGACATCGGCATTGTATTTTTTTACTTCCGCCATCATTAGCGGCCGGTAGCTGGTGCCACCTCGTTGCACCTTATTCATCTCGTCCCAACTGGACACATTCCACGATAACACCCGTAAACTGCCCTGGGGTTTAATTGCCGAAAAAGATTGAAAATAATGCCAACCAAAGGCAACCTTTACCTGCTGAAAACTCAATAGCAGGGCAACTAAGGAAACCAGTACCCATTTTGACCGGGCGATACCCCAACCAATAAGAAAAATAAGTACAGTACAAAATAACAGGGGAAAGGCAAGGCCCAGGATACTCACAAACCAAAATTTACCGGCATCAATATAAGGCACCAGGCAGGTAAGCAGGTAAATAAAAACCGTTAAAAAGTTGAGTAGTAAAAAAAAACGGCTGACTATTTTTTTTGAAAAAGACAAATGATATAATATTTGTTGGGCTAACGAAACAGGTGACAGTATATTTTAAATGCAAGTATAAAATAAAATACGAGTATGTAATGCTGTAAAATAGTTCATACAAAAACAATTACCGATAGTATTATGCGCCTTAACCCACTTATAACATGGAAGCCGGGTTTTACCAAACCGTTATTTTTGACAGAATCAGGTGATTAAAATGGGTTGCTAAAATATTGATTGTTGAATTTCAAAAATTACTTTGCAACCCTTACCTTTGCGCTCTGAAAAAACACCTCATTACAATAAAATTTGATTTATGGCCAACACAGGCAAAATAAAATCGATCATTGGTGCCGTAGTTGACGTACAGTTTGACAGTGGCAGCAAACTCCCTGAAATTTTAAACGCATTGCAGCTTACCCGTGAAAATGGCGACCTGCTTGTGCTTGAAGTACAGCAGCATTTAGGTGAAGACAGTGTACGCACTATCGCAATGGATGGTACTGAAGGTTTGGTACGTGGTATGGCGGTAGTTGATACCGGTATTCCGATTTCTATGCCAGTCGGTGATGCTATTAAAGGTCGTTTATTCAATGTAACCGGAGATGCAATTGATGGTTTACCGCAGGTTAGTAAAGTGGGCGGACGTGCAATACATGCCAAGCCACCCTTATTTGAAGACCTAAGTACTGCGAATGAAATTTTATTTACCGGTATTAAAGTAATCGATCTGATTGAGCCCTATGCAAAAGGCGGTAAAATCGGTTTATTTGGTGGTGCCGGTGTGGGTAAAACAGTATTGATTCAAGAGTTGATTAATAATATTGCGAAAGCATACAGTGGTGTTTCGGTGTTTGCAGGTGTGGGCGAAAGAACAAGGGAAGGAAATGACCTGATGAGGGAAATGATTGAAGCCGGCATTATGAACTACGGCGAGAAATTTAAGCATAGCATGGAAGAAGGCGGATGGGATTTGAGCGCTGTGAATATGGAAGACCTGAAAGAATCAAAAGCTACTTTCGTATTTGGACAGATGAACGAACCGCCAGGTGCACGTGCACGTGTGGCCTTGAGCGGACTGACCGTAGCAGAATATTTCCGTGATGGCGATGGTACCGGCCAGGGAAAAGATATCCTGTTCTTTGTTGACAATATCTTCCGTTTTACACAGGCGGGGTCTGAAGTATCGGCTTTGTTAGGCCGTATGCCTTCAGCGGTAGGTTACCAGCCAACATTGGCTACAGAAATGGGACTGATGCAGGAAAGAATTACCTCTACAAAAAATGGTTCCATTACCTCTGTACAAGCGGTATACGTACCTGCGGATGATTTAACGGATCCGGCTCCTGCAACTACTTTTGCGCATTTGGATGCCACTACGGTATTGAGTCGTAAAATTGCGGATTTGGGTATTTACCCTGCTGTGGATCCTTTGGATTCTACTTCAAGAATTTTGACTCCGTTAATTGTTGGCGACGAACATTACAATACTGCCAACAGGGTAAAATTAATATTACAGCGCTATAAAGAATTGCAGGATATCATTGCCATCCTTGGTTTGGACGAATTAAGTGATGAAGATAAATTAACTGTGTCAAGGGCGCGTAAAGTGCAGCGTTTCCTAAGCCAGCCTTTCTTTGTGGCTGAACAGTTTACCGGTTTGAAAGGGGTATTGGTACCAATAGAAGATACTATCCGCGGCTTTAATTCTATTATGGATGGAGAAGTGGATGAATATCCTGAAGCAGCATTTAACCTGGTAGGAACTTTGGAAGATGCCGTTGAGAAAGGGAAGAAGCTGATGGCCGCGGCACAGGCGTAAAGTATTTGTAGCAGGTAGCAGGATACTGGTAGCAAGATATACCGGTTTTATATTAGTTAATCTATTCCTTGTTGTTGTGAGATACGTGAAGTATTTTGTTATCACAAGGAATAGATGACCTAATAGATATGAATATTCACAACTTCAAAGAATTGATGGTTTGGCAAATGGCGATGGAACTTGCTGCTTTTGTGTATGAGTTAACAAACCGTTTTCCGAAAGAAGAAAAATATGGTTTAACAAGCCAGATACAAAGATGCGCTGTCTCTATACCATCAAATATTGCAGAAGGAAGTGGAAGGGCATCTAACAAAGATTTTCAACGTTTTATTGCAATTTCAATGGGTTCATCTTTTGAATTGGAAACACAGGTAATGCTGGCATTTAGGTTTAAATATATCAGTGAAGCACAATTGACAGAATTTGAAGCCTTGCTTAGCACTGTTCAAAAAATGTCTTTTGGATTATATAACAGTTTAGAAGGTAAAAATGGCTAGCGAGCTTGATACTTGCTACTAAAATCTTAATACATGATTCTCGAAATTCTAACACCTGAAAAAAAATTATTCAGCGGCGATGTGTACGGTGTACAATTACCTGGCATTACCGGTTTATTTGAAGTATTGGACAAGCATGCTCCGATGGTGAGTGCCTTAAAAGCGGGGAAACTTAAAATTTTAAAAGATAAGAATACCACCATGTTGTTTACCATACAAAGCGGGTTTGCAGAAGTGTTGAACAATAAAACTACTGTGTTGGTAGAGGGTGCAGAAGAAGTATAAAAAACCTTGACAAAACTTATAAAAACAAGCCTTCATTTATTGAGGGCTTTTTCTTTGAGGTAAATTTATTTATTGATCCCATATACACAATTTATCTCCAAAGCCAATAAGTATTAACTTCGAACTCGATTTGTTTGCCATGAAGGAAAAAAAAGATTTAGACACAACAGAAATTTACGAACTACAGCAACGCGTTGCCGAGTATGAAGACCAGGAGGCTTACAAAAAATTATTTTTTCATTACTTCCTGCCCCTTAAAAGTTTTTCCTTCTCTATTATTAAATCAAAAGAAACGGCTGAAGAAATTGTGTCGGATATTTTCCTGGACATATGGGTGAAGCGGAAACAATTGTGTGCCATTGAGGACCTCAAAATGTATTTGTATACCAGCGTACGCAACAATTCGGTAAGAAAATTAAGCCAGCATAAAAAGTCGAAGTTTTTTTCACTGGACGAGTTACAGGTGGAGTTTGCTTCTCCGGATGAAAATGCAGAAGCCCGCTTGTTGAATCACGAATTGTCATATAAAATAGACGCAGCCATTGAGCAACTTCCCCAACGTTGCAAAATAATTTTTAAGCTGGCTAAAGAAGACAAATTAAAGTATAAAGAAATTGCAGGCTTATTGAATGTAAGTATCAAAACTATTGACAACCAGGTAGCCTCCGCAGTAAAAAAACTGGCGGCAGTACTAAATATTCCTTCTAAGAAGCCTTCTTCCCGCTAATCGTTAATATTTTTTTAACATTCATAGGGGATTTCATTTGCTTTTGTCTCTTATACAATACAACCCATGAGCATAGAAAGAATTTCCACATTATTATCAAGAAAACTAGCTGGAGAATCAACCGCTTCTGAATTGGTTGAATTGGATGAATTATTCAAGGCTTTTCCTGATCAGCAAATTCCTGCAGAGTTGTTGGAAGAGTATTGGCGAAACCCCACTGAACAGGACAATGATTTTTTGGAAGCTACGTACCACTTGCATTTAAACCGGTTGAAAGCGGAAGGATACGACCTTACCACACCGGCATCTGAGGAGGTCCCAGAAAACAATTACCCCACATCCAACAAAAGGAGATTTCGAAAATTACTTGCCGGAAGTAGTTTTGCTGTAGCGGCTGTGGTGTTATTTTTTCTCTTTTTCAACAACGATAAAAAGACATTCGCTTTCAAAAACAAGGAAACTGTAATAAACCCGCAGAGTGAAGTAAGCACAAAAAACGGTTCCCGCACTAAAATTCAACTTCCCGATGGTACCCAGGTTTGGCTAAATGGCAGCAGCAAACTCATGTATAATGAACATTTCAGTGGTGCAGTTCGTGAAGTTTCCCTAACAGGAGAAGGCTATTTTGACGTGGTAAAAAATGCCGCCCGGCCATTCATAATTCACACCAGTAAAATGGATATCAGGGTACTGGGTACCATTTTTAATGTGCGCTGTTATCCCGGAGAAAAAAAGACAGAAACAAGTTTAATAAGGGGCAGTATTGAAGTGACTTTAAAAAACAGGAAGGATAAAATAATGCTGAGGCCATCGGAAAAATTAATTATAAGTGACGAAGAATTAGCGGTACCAGCAATACCAGTGACACCGGACAAAAATGTTAGGGGCATTGCAAAGGATATTATAGTCTTGCGTCACTTAACTGTGCTACCGCAGGATAGCACTATTGTAGAAACAGCCTGGGTAGAAAACAAGCTTGTATTTAGCAGCGAAACGTTTGAAGAAGTTGCCTTAAAGATGGAGAAATGGTATGGAGTGGAAATTGAGTTTGCAAATGAAAAATTAAAATCGGAGCCGCTTACAGCGACTTTTACAAAAGAGACTTTGGCAGAAGCATTGCACGCACTGCAGGTAGCTACTAAATTTAATTTCAAAATAAATAATGATCGCATCACCATTTCAAAATAAAATTATGTAAGAAGAAAATAGATAAAAAAACCCAGGAAAATGTTGACGCATTTCCCGGGTTCAGAAAGGCTAACATGGAAAATTTGAAAACGCTCAAGTGGATCAAACTTCCTTTTTGTATACATTAACCAAAAGACAAACATATGAAAAAAAACAAACGGCTGCAAGCTTTGGGCAACCGAAGCAAGTTTAAAATTTTACTGCTTATGAAATTGATGAACCCGGTGTTGCTCATTTTTATGACGCAGCTAACCGTTTCTGCCAAGGGACAGGACAAGATTACCATCAAACTTAAAAACATTGAACTCACAAAAGCAATGTCACTGGTGGAAAAACAAAGCGATTATCGTTTTGTGTACAATAACAATTTGATTCCTGTAGAAAAGAAGGTGGATGCCACCTTTAGAGAGGCAGATTTACCCGAGGTAATGTCAAAGTTGCTGACGGGCACAGGTCTGTCTTACAAAATGATGAAGGACAACCTTGTTGTGTTATACCAGCGTGACGATGAGGTAAAAGACCTTACTGTAAAAGGAACAATTACCGATGAAAGCGGTAGAGGACTCGAAGGAGCAAGCATTAAAGTAAAGGGCAATAAAGCAGGCACCTACACAGTTGCTTCAGGCGAATACTCATTATCTGTCCCTGATAATGCCACACTCATTATTTCTTACGTAGGGTACGAAACAGTTGAAATTCCGGTAGGGGGAAGAACTACCATCGATGTTAAGTTAAAAGCTTCTACCCAAAAAATGGATGAAGTGGTGGTGATTGGTTATGGTACCGCCAATAAAAGAGACCTTACAGGATCTATTGCAAAAGTTGCCGGTAAGGAAATCGCTGATAAGCCCAATACCAATCCGGTTGCTTCATTGCAGGGAAAGGTGGCTGGTTTATCGGTTGTAAACAACGGTACCCCCGGCGCAGCTCCGGATATCAGGATCAGGGGAACGGTAAGTATTGGACAGGTGCATCCGTTGTATGTGGTGGATGGTATCTTTAACGACAATATTGATTACATCAATCCAAACGACATCGAATCAATCGAGGTTTTAAAAGATCCTTCTTCATTGGCCATTTTTGGAGTAAAAGGAGCCACAGGTGTTATTGCCATCACAACTAAAAAAGCAAAAGCAGGCCAGGTAATAGTTAATTTTAATACTTCTTATGGTACAAAAAAATTAGTCGACAAAATTAAGTTGGCAAATGCAGCCGATTTTAAAACATTGTTTGATGAAGAAAATGCCAATAACGGTGTAACTACCCCCGACTACTCAGCCCTGACAGGCAATACCGATTGGATTGATGCGGTTACAAGGACGGGGAAATTTAATAACAATAACCTGAGTATTTCCGGAAGCACGGACAAAAACCGTTTCAACTTTGGCCTGGGATACTTAACAGACGAAGGCATTATTAAGCATGAAAAACTGGAAAAAATATTGCTGTCTTTTGGGGATGAATTTAAGGTGACCAAAGCAATAAAAATTGGCATCAACTTCAATGCATCCAGGCAAAATAATCCTTACGGTGCAACCAGCATATTGGACAATGCGAGAAAAGTAATGCCCCAGGTTGCTGCGGGCACAAAGTCTTATAGTGTGGCGAATCCATACGGCGGAGATACTATGAATGTTAATTTATATTCAGGTCTTGATAATGCACTTCAAAATTCAGGTGTTGTAAATCCATTACTTGAATTGGAAAATACATGGAACAAGCAGGTTAATGTTGAGTTTAGAACTGTTGCGAGTATTTATGGCGAAATTAATTTCCTTAAATATTTCAATTTCAGATCAACCTTTTATGCTGATATGAGTACTGTGAATGACAGGCAATATTCACCACTGTATTATGCTTATGACCCTTTAAACAACACACCTTATTTATACGGAGCAAAAACACAGGTGAGTGAGAATGATAATTCTTACAAAAAATTTCAGCAAGATCATATTCTTACTTTCAGAAAAAGTTTTGGCGATCATAACTTAACGGCAACTGCCGGTTTTACTTCTTACTATTTTGGTAATTTCAACAGGTCTGGTGTGGCTAAACCCTATACCACTGGTAATGCATTGCCGATACCTGATGATAAAAGATTCTGGTATATGACAAATGGTTTTGAAGATCCAACAACATCACTGGCGTCTTCTTCACAAAGCGAATATTCAACAGTTTCTTTGCTGGGAAGGATATTATACAACTACAAGCAAAAGTATTTTTTAAACGCGTCTATCCGTGATGATGCGTCCTCACAAATTCCTGAAAAAAATCGGCATCAGCAATTCTGGGCACTTGGTGGCGCATGGGAAATATCCAAGGAAGATTTCATGAGGGGAGAAACGTTTTTAAATTATCTTAAATTGAAAGGATCTGTTGGTGTGTTGGGTAATCAAACAGCAGTAGACCCTAATGGATTAACCATCAATTATCCATTTTATCCAAGATTAAATACTGGTATCGCGGCAGTATTCGGCACTAATATTTATGGTGCTGCGCAGCCTTCTTATGTACCAAATCCAGATTTGAAATGGGAAACTGTTTCGGCCCAGGAAGCGGGATTTGAATTGTCGGCCTTTAGAAACAGGTTGCATTTTGAAGCCAACTATTTCAACAAAACTACTAATAACCTGATGTCATACCTAAGCAAGGCTTCTATTGGTTTGCCAGATCAGCTTACAAATGGTGGTAGCTTAAGAAACTGGGGTGAAGAATTTTCTGCCACCTGGAACCAGGTTGTTAGCAGCGACTTTTCTATGAATATCGGAGGCAACATTACCTTCTTACAAAATAAAGTACTCAGCATTGCTGAAGGTACGGTTGCAGGGTATTTTTCAAGAGCGTTCCAAAACAATGGATCAGCTGAAAGCCGCACCCAGCCAGGTCTTCCTATCGGATCTTTTTATGGTTATGAAGTAGAAGGGCTTTACCAAAGCTATGCTGATATTTTGAAATCACCTGTTGCTTCTGCCATCGGAGCTTACAGACCCGGCGATTTTAAATTTAAAGATTTAAATGGCGACGGAAAAATTACTGCTGATGACAGAACTGTTATTGGTAACCCAACCCCTAAGTTTACGTATGGTACGTCCGTTAATTTAACTTATAAAAGTTTAAGCTTGGCGGTTGATATGGGCGGTGTGTATGGTAACCAGATTTTCAGAACCTGGGGTTCACTTGAATCACCATTTCAGCGTGTAAACTATTCAGCAGAAAAAATCAACCGTTGGCATGGTGCAGGTACCTCTAACTGGGTGCCCATCCTAAGCCAGGGAGATCGCTTTAACTACAACGGTTCCAGCTATAATATTGAAGACGGAAGTTATTTCAGAATCAGGAACGTGCAATTGGCTTTTAACTTCAGCCAGCGTTTACTTTCAAAAGCAAAGATTAAAAATTTAAGAGTGTACCTCAATGTTCAAAATGTGAAGACATGGAAAAACAATTTGGGTTATACTGCCGAGTACGGTGGTGATGCAACTGCGTTTGGCTATGATAATGCCGGAGGTGCAATTCCCCTGGTATCTACCGCCGGTTTAAATGTAACTTTTTAATCTTTTTAAAATTATTGATATGAAAAAAAATAAAATCTTTTTACAGTTAGCAATGGCGGTGCTGCCGTTGATGCTGCTAACGATGGGGTGCGCAAAATTCCTGGATAGAAAACCCTTAACAGCCACCCTGGATGATTTAAAGCAGGGCACGTTGGAAGCACAGAGCTTTGGCCTGTACAATACCCTAACTTCTTACGCAGGTTTTTCCACTTTACCGTGGCTGGACTTTCATAGTATCCGTGATGACGATGCGCAAAAGGGAAGCAGTACAACTGATGGTAAGGAAATTAATACAGAGTTTGAAACTTTTCAATACTCCAAAGATGACTGGGCTCCCAATACTTACTGGAACGACCGTTATTACATGATCAACCTTGCAAACAAGGAACTATTTTATGCCGATTCTTTAAAGGTTAGCGATCCTGCATCACTAAGAAATATTGGCGAAGCCCGCTTTTTCAGAGCTTATTGCTATTTTGATTTAGTGAGAACTTACGGAGAAGTGCCGCTGATCAATTTCTATTACACCAACGCTGCCGATGGAATTAAAGCGAAGTCTCCTGTTGCAGCGATTTATACCCAGATTGACGAAGATTTAAATCTCGCCGCACAATACCTTCCATTAAACTGGTCCGTAGGTGGAACGAATATTTATCCTGGCCGACTTACAAGAGGTGCCGCAAATACTTTATGGGCTCAAACGCATCTGTTCAGGGGAGATTGGGCACAGGTAGTGGGCCTTTGTAACCAGGTGATTCAGTCGCAGCAATATAGCTTAACTACTAATTTTCCTGATATCTGGAAGGATGGTTTAAACGGTGCCGGTAAAAATGGTCCGGAATCTATTTTTGAAGAACAAAGTTATGTTGGTCCTAATAATACACCCAATAAAGGAACACAATGGGGAACAAGCCAGAATGTTAGACAAGGCGGCGCCAGTAATGCGTGGAATTTAGGCTGGGGATGGAATACGCCTACGCAAAAATTAGTTGATTCCTGGGACGATGCAGATCCGCGAAAAAGCCAGACAATTTTATATTCAGGACAATATGATGGCGGGCCTGCAGCCGGTGGTTATGGCGCTACCTTGCCGGCTTACAGTCCCGGTACCGGACTGGATCAGCCCTTCTGGAATAAAAAAGTGTATTCTGATCCGGCTATGCGCCAGTTTACAGGACAGATTTTTGGCAGCGGCGGAGCAGATTGGATCAACCATAGAATACTGAGGTACGCCGATGTGATTTTAATGTTGGCAGAAGCCAGTAACGAATTGGGTGATGGACCCACCGCGGCGACTAATTTAGAATTGATCAGGAACAGGGCGAGTGGAAACCTTGGACCAACACGTACTGTTGTAAAGCCCATTCCATTTGTTGACCAGGCACAAATGCGTACCGCCATTAAAAATGAACGAAGGTTTGAGTTTGCAATGGAAGGCTATCGTTTCTTCGATTTAGTTCGATGGGGGGATGCTGTTAAAGAACTTGGCAGCCTTGGTTATACCAATCGTTGCCGGTATTATCCCATACCGCAACAGGCAATCAATTTATCCGGAGGTATCCTGGTACAAAATCCTGAATGGTAAAAACATGCAAACAAAAGTTCACACTTTAAAAATCTAATTATGAACATAAGGAAAATAATGACTAAAAATGTCGTTCTTATTATAGCCTTCGGGAGCCTGCTGGCAGGTTGCCAAAAAATAACCCACCCTGCTTTGGGAGATTACACAAAAGATGCTAATCCGGTAGGTGGGCCTTTGAAATTTTATGCCGCTTTTGATGGCACGTCAGATAATCCGTTGATGAATGGTGTTGATAGTATCAGGGCAAATTTTCCTGCGAGCAATACTGCTGCGGTGGGAGAAGGTATATCTGGTAAAGGTTACATGGGTAGCGAAACGGCATTTACTCAATATGCTTCTGCCAATGACTTTACATCCGCCACAAGTTTTACCATTTCTTTTTGGGTTAAAAAAACGCCCCAGGCCGCAGGCAAAGGAACCAATTTTGCTTTTGCTTTAAATTCATCAGGTTACAGCTGGACCAATTTAAAAATGTTCCTGGAGTTTGAAGATGCAGGTAATCCGAGCACAACAGATTCAGCTTCCGCTAAATTTTATTTATTCGATCAGTGGTTTGAATTTACAGGCGTTAAGCGGATGAAGAATGTATTGAACGGACAATGGCATCATCTCGCATTTACTTATGATGAAGCCACTTCGGTTCTTACGCCATACATTGATGGTGCGGTACCAACTAATTTGCCCGCCGGTTTTGGCAACGTAACTAATAACGGATCGCCAATGGGGCAACTCAACTTTAATTCAGGCAAAGCAATCACCGGTCTTACTATCGGTGGTGCAGGAGAGGAAGCGTACAAAGCAAATTCGTGGATGGGATATTTCGACGGACAACTGGACCAATTCAGGTTGTATGGTTCGGCATTATCTGCCGCAGATATTGCAGCCTTATACGCCAACAAGCAATAAGCTTTCAATTCTTTTAAATCATAAAGAGGGTTGCAAAGGTTTTGCAGCCCTCTTTATAATTATAGTTCTTTGATGTTTGTTTAAAAGCTTTTTAAGGAAAAGGAGGCGCTATTTTTTAATATAGTTAAGCACTCTTTTAGTTTCTTCGGGATAGATACTGATATAATGCGAACGTATCAATGCTGCTGTAGGCTCAGCTTTGCCGGTTAAGAAAACTGCAATAGCCCGGGATGGTGATAAGGGCATGTGGCAATCAATACAATTGCTTTTTAAATTAATTCCCGAAGCAATTTTTAAGGTGCAAAAATTTCCATGCTCAACCGTGTGACAGGTTATACAGCGTTGCGAAAATAAAGTAGTTTTTCCTTTTTCATTTTCGTGTGTATTGTGGCAGGTATTGCAAGTCATCGTATCACTCATTCTGTAACATTTACTTGCCCTCAATAAGCCATACTGATTGCCATGTACATCAATTGAATTTGTATTCGGCGCCGTGGTATCTACTTCATAAAAATCAGCAAGCTTGTCGCCGGCTTTAAACTGAAAGGAGGGCTTTGTTTTTGTTAGTCTGCCGCCATGGCAGGAAGCGCATAGATCCATGTTTTGCTGCCTTGTCAGATGTGCTGGATTAATGATGAACTTTGCTTTTAACGCAGTTGGATGTTGAGTTTGATAAGCTACATGCTCAGCGGCCGGGCCATGACACTTTTCACAATCCACACCGTAAATTATTTGATTGCGGTCAAAGGCTTCTGGTGTGGCATTTTCATCGGTAAGCGTTTTTGCAAAAGTGGTATGGCATTCCAAACACCTGGAGGTAATGGGCCGGTTAAAGATAATTTTGTTTGGGTAACCCGGACTGTTAGACCATTGATGCGCTGCGGAAAAATAAGTAACTGGCAATTGAAAGAGAAAGTTTTTATTCCAGTTTAAAAAAGATTGGCCCATGGTGCCGGAGCCAATAACAATATCCATGCGACGGGCAATTTTTTCGATGCCATTGCTGTAACCAACCTGGTAAAAGCCACTATCCCTTTTTTTCATGGCAACAAAATGGCTGGTATCATACGCAAACATATTACTGTCTCTATTAAAACTACCCTTTATAAACTTTTCTTCGGCAATTCGGGTAGTTAAATAATGGGCCGTGTGAAGATGGGTATCGTAGATACTTTTATGACATTGAATGCAACTGGCAGATCCGGCAAATTGGTTAATGGAAACGGTTGGTGTCACGGGTGCTTGCTCCTTGTCGGGATGGATGCATTGCGCAAAGAAAATCACAGCCAATGCAACAATAAAAATGGTAAGAAAAGAGCGAAAGTATGGTGCAAATATTTTCATAAAAAAAGAAGGTGTAACCCACTACTACCAAGTTAAATCAATAAAATACAAACACCAAAAACTCAGGTAAGCGCTCCTGAAATGACGTACTTTTACATTAACGGATTTTGCATTTTTTAAAACCTATTTATGCCTGCCAAACGAATTATTTTTTTATATTTTTCCCCCTTTTTTTTCCTGTTTTTTTCATGCAAAAAATCCAATACGTTATTCACCAGCCTTTCTTCTTCTGAAACGAATGTTCATTTCCAAAATACATTGAAAGATCAAAAGGCTTTTGGAATTTTATATTACCTGTATTATTATAATGGCGGCGGTGTATCAGTTGGAGATGTAAATAATGATGGGTTACCGGATATTTATTTTACCGCCAATAACCACGCAGGTAATAAATTATACATCAATAAAGGCAATTTTAAATTTGAAGACATTACCACAAATGCCGGTGTAGCAGGCAGTTCAGACTGGTGTACCGGTTCAACCATGGCGGATGTAAACGGCGATGGGTTACTGGATATTTATGTATCGGCGGTAAATATAAACGGAAAAATAAAAGGGCACAATGAGTTATTTATAAATAATGGCCCATCTAAATCAGCTCCCGGCGAAGTAACATTCACAGAAAGTTCCGCACAATACGGATTGAATTTTTCAGGATTTACCACACAGGTTGCCTTTTTTGATTACGACCACGACGGAGATCTGGACTGTTATATTTTAAACCAATCTCACAAGGCAAATGAAAACATTGTCGACACAATTAACCGAAGGAAATTTGACGCGGAAGCGGGTGATAAATTAATGCGCAATGATATGAATACGCCCGCTAAAAAGTTCACAGATGTTTCGGCAACGTCGGGTATTTATCAAAGTAGTTTGGGCTATGGCCTGGGCATATCGGTTGCAGACATAAACAACGATGGATGGGAGGATATTTATATCGGCAACGACTTTCATGAAAATGATTATTACTATATCAATAACGGGGATGGAACTTTTACGGAAAGTGGTGCAAAGCATTTTAAACATTACAGCCGGTTCAGTATGGGCAATGATATTGCTGATTATAATAACGATGGCCAATTAGACATCGTAACGGTTGATATGTTGCCCGGCGAAGAAAAGACTTTAAAAACCTATGGCAGTGATGAAAATGCGGACACCTATAAATTTAAGCTCATCAGCAATGGCTTTCAATACCAGTATTCAAAAAATTGCCTGCAACAAAATAACGGCAACGGTATTAGTTTTAGCGAGGTTGGTTTATTAAGCGGCATTTCTGCAACTGACTGGAGCTGGGCACCACTGTTTGCCGATTTTGACAATGATGGAAATAAAGATTTATTTATATCGGGCGGTATTGTAAAAAGACCTGTAGACCTGGATTACATTCGTTTTGTTTCTGATTTATCCTTTCGGCAGGCGATGAATAAAACGGATCAATATGATGCGGCAGCATTGGAAAAAATGCCGGATGGAGCGTCACACCCTTTTCTTTTCCAGGGTGCCGGCAGCAGCCATTTTTCGGATGTAAGTGACAGTTGGGGTACTGGTGAAATGAAAGGATATTTCAATGGATCAGCCTATGCCGATCTTGACAATGATGGTAACCTGGATCTTATAATTAATAGCCTCAATGCACCTGCGGTGATTTTAAAAAATAATGCACCAAAGAAAAATTACATCACGGTTTCTTTTAAAGGC
This sequence comes from Chitinophagales bacterium, assembly GCA_038210625.1. Lineage (GTDB taxonomy): Bacteria > Bacteroidota > Bacteroidia > Chitinophagales > Chitinophagaceae > Ferruginibacter. The sequence goes on from JBBQWL010000001.1 coordinate 235,298, forward strand.
GATAGTTTAAACAGTTCAGGTATTGGGGCAAAAGCCTATGTATTTGCCGGCAAAAAAATGCAATACCAGCAACTGATGCTTACCAGGGGCTTTGAATCTTCTGTTGAACCAAGGCTGCATTTTGGGTTGGGTGATGCGACAGTTATTGATAGCCTGTTAATAGTCTGGCCGAATCAGCAATACCAGTTGTTAAAAAATATTCCTGCTGCAAAGCCATTATTGGTGCTGCAAAAAGATGCTACGACTCATTTTGACTATGCCAGTTTTTTCCCTTCACCAAAACAGGTATTGCAGGATATTACAAACCGGGTAAAGTGTGACTGGAAACACAAGGAAAATAATTTTAATGATTTTAACAGCCAGTACCTGATCCCACATATGCAATCGACACGCGGGCCAAAAATTGCGGTAGGTGATATTAATAAAGACGGACTGGACGACTTTTTTGCTTGTGGTGCAAATGGCCAGCCGGGTAGCTTAATGGTACAGACTAAAGAGGGAACATTCGTACAATCCGACACCAGCCTGTTTAATAAAAGTATAAACTGTGACGAAGTAGATGCCGTATTTTTTGATGCAAATAAAGATGGCTTTCCGGACTTGTATGTTGTAAGCGGAGGGAACGAATATGCTGATGGCAATGCAGCTTTGGCCGATAAATTATACATCAATGATGGTAAAGGACACTTCACTTTGTCAACAGCACAATTACCCGTTTTGCTAACTAATAAAAGCTGTGTGGTAGTTGCAGATGTTGACCACGATGGAGACGATGATTTATTTATTGGCGGCCTTGCCAACGCAAAAGAATTTGGGCAACCGCAGTCGTCTTTTTTATTGTTGAATGATGGCAAAGGAAATTTTAAGCCTGCAGCTGAAAATATTATTTCTTTAAAAGAAACCGGAATGGTAACAGCAGCGGTTTTTACAGACATCAATAAAGATGGCTGGATGGATTTGGTAGTAGCGGGGGAATGGATGCCGGTAAAAATGTTTATTAATAACAAGGGAATATATAAAGAAACTGATTTGCCGGCGTCCACAGGTCTTTGGCAATCTTTATATGCAGCAGATGTAAATGGGGATGGCCTTACGGATATACTGGCTGGCAATTGGGGGCATAATTCCAAGCTGTATGCAGGTAAGGATGGTCCTTTAAAATTGTATGTAAAAGACTTTGATAAAAATGGGTCGCCGGAACAGGTAATGACGTATACAATAAAGGGCAAAGAATATACATTCTTAGCAAAGGATGAGTTAGAACGGGCGCTGCCGGTGTTGAAAAAAGCCTACCTCACTTACAACGAGGTAGCCGGCAAAACGGTACAGTACATGTTCTTCGATTTATTTAAGGATTACCGGGAATTAAAGGCTGAGACGCTTACCACCACTTGTTTTATCAATGACGGTAAAGGAGGGTTTACGAATGTACCGCTACCTGAAGCTGCACAATTTGCACCGGTGTTTTCATTTGCAGCCCTGGCAAATAATCAGTTTTTAGCCGGGGGCAATTTTTATGGAGTAGTTCCCTACGAAGGCAGGTATGATGCGCTGCAACCCACCATTTTTTCTTTCAATAAAAATCAAAACAACTTTAGTAAAGAGGGGTTGTTGCCTGAAATAGATGGCGAAGTAAGAGATGCAAAATGGATCAATAGTACAGGCGGACAAAAAATTTTAGTGATGGCAAAAAATAACAGCGGGCTCGTTTTTTTACAACCCGTCGGTCAATAAAAAATTATGAAAAATAACAGGATACGTGTTTTAATTAGTTGCCTTCTTATGTGGGGGTGCAGCAAAAGCAAAGAGGCTGTAGTTGTAACCCCTCCGGCTGTTGCGATAAAAGTAAGCACCATTTATCTTAATGCGGCTGCCCTGGATAATACAGTGTATGGCTCAACTGTTCAGCCCACACTAAAAGTACAGTTTACCCAGCCGGTAAAACCAGGCACTGTTGCAACTGCCGTTTCGCTTACAGATGCAGGTGGCGCTACTGCAGCAATAACTACCAGTTTATCGAATCATGATTCAGTGTTATTGATACAGCCTGCTTCGCCATTAAAATATCTTTCCAAATATTTTTTAAAAATAACAACAACACTTCAATCGGCCAGCGGCGGCGGACTTGCTACGGCGGTGGATAGAAATTTTAATACCCAAATCGATTCTGCCAATAAATTTCCTGTTGTCAGCGACAGTTTATTACTGGATAAAATTCAACAGCAAACCTTTAAATATTTTTGGGATTTTGGCCACCCTGTAAGTGGGCTGGCGAGGGAAAGAAATACTTCCGGCGATATTGTTACAACTGGCGGTTCAGGGTTTGGCGTAATGGCCATAGTAGCAGCAATCAATAGAAATTTTATTACCAGGGCCGAAGGACTTGCCCGTATGCAAACCATCGTGGGTTTTTTAAAAAACACAGCACAAAAAGTGCATGGCGCTTTTCCGCATTGGATGAACGGGGCCACTGGAGCTATTCAGCCATTTAGTACCAAAGATGATGGTGCTGACCTTGTTGAAACAGCGTATCTAATGCAAGGCTTGCTTACCGCAAGACAGTATTTTAATGGCGTAGATGCGTCAGAAACCAATTTGAGAAACGACATCAATATTTTATGGAATGGTGTAGAGTGGGATTGGTTCAGGCAAAACAACCAGGATGTATTGTACTGGCACTACAGCAATACTTATGCATGGGATATGAATGTAAAAATACAGGGCTGGAATGAATGCCTTATAACGTATGTGCTTGCCGCATCTTCAGCAACACATACTATACCAGACACCGTGTATAAAATTGGATGGACCGGCGCACCAGGATTTACCAACGGCAACAGTTACTACAATTATACGTTGCCGTTAGGACCTGAAAAAGGAGGTCCGTTGTTCTTTTCTCATTATTCCTTTTTAGGGATTAACCCCAATGGTTTAACAGATAACTATGCTAACTATACTACGCAAACCAAAAACCATACGCTGATTAATTACAGTTATTGCGTTGCCAATCCACAGGGTAATTACGGATACAGCAGCAGCTGCTGGGGACTTACGGCAAGCGATATTCAGAATGGTTACAATGCAAGCTCGCCTACTAATGATGTAAGCGTTATTGCACCAACTGCCGCGATATCTTCTTTGCCATACACGCCTGCAGAATCTATGAAAGCACTGAAGTTTTTTTATTACAAGTTGGGAGATAAGTTGTGGGGCGATTATGGATTTTATGATGCCTTTAGTTTGAAAAATAGTTGGTTTGCCAACTCAACATTAGCAATAGACCAGGGGCCAATAATAATTATGATTGAAAATTATAGAACAGGATTATTATGGAAACTATTTACCAGTTGTCCTGAAGTAAAGACAGGCATGTTGCGGCTCGGATTTAAAGCACCTTATCTTTAAGCAACACTAAAATGAAACAATTACTTTATCGCTATCATTATAAATTAATATGAATTTTAAAAAAAATTACCTCCTGTTATTGGCTGCTATGTTATTGTTACAAGCAGGTTGCTCAAAGTCTGGGGGAACAACAACACCGCCCGTTGTACCACCTGTTGTACCGCCGGTTACTGCTACCAACGACATGGATTGCTGGCTTACAAAATCTGATCAAACAATACTGCTTCAAAAGCAAACAGCCGTACTTTCATTTGTAACAACAGCTAACAGCAATGTAAATATTGAAGTAGATTCTGCGCAGCGTTACCAGGCCGTTGAAGGCTTCGGTTATACCCTTACAGGCGGCAGTGCTTATGTTATCAACCGAATGGAAGCCGCTGCCAAAGCTGCTCTGCTACAAGAGTTGTTTGGAACTTCATCGGGCATTGGGGTTAATTATTTGCGCATCAGCATCGGAGCATCAGATTTAAATAGCACCACGTTTACTTATGATGATGTGCCTGCCGGGCAAACGGATATGAACCTGGCGGCATTTAGTCTTAACCCGGATAAAACAGATTTGATACCATTGCTTAAAGAGATATTGGCCATTAACCCCAATATTAAAATACTGGCAACACCATGGTCGGCACCGGTTTGGATGAAGGATAACAATAGCTTTAAAGGCGGTAGTTTAGTGCCCGCTAACTACAACGTGTATGCGCAGTATTTTGTAAAATACATCCAGCAAATGAAAGCGGAAGGTATCAGCATTGATGCGGTTACACCACAAAACGAACCCCTCAATCCAAATAACAATCCAAGCCTGGTGATGACCGCGTTGCAACAGGCCAATTTTATAAAAGGCAGTCTTGGTCCCGCTTTTAAAACGGCTGGTATTACTACTAAAATAATTACGTACGATCATAATTGCGATGTACCCGGTTATCCTTTAACGGTGTTGCAGGATGTGCAAGCCAATGCATTTGTAAGTGGATCTGCTTTTCACTTATATGCCGGCGATATCAGCGCATTGTCAACTGTACACAATGCTTACCCGGAAAAGTCGCTTTACTTTACAGAGCAATACACGGCATCCACCGGTGGTTTTGGTGGTGATTTAAAATGGCATGTGAAAAATGTATTGATCGGTTCCATGCGTAACTGGAGCCGTACTGCGCTGGAATGGAACCTGGCCAATGATGGCAATTACGGTCCGCATACTGATGGAGGCTGCACGACTTGCAAAGGTGCTTTAACAATAACCGGATCATCAGTTTCCCGAAAC
>JBBQWL010000002.1:0-223235 GCA_038210625.1 Chitinophagales bacterium
TTCAAATTGCAAAACGAAGCTAAGGAGTTTGCAAATGATAATATAAGTGATAGGGATGCATATCAAGTCATATACTTTAATTCCATTTTAGACATTTTTACAAAACTTCCTTACTCAGAAAATACAGGAAAAGATATGGTCAATGATCCCGATATAAATGGGTTGTATAATCATGAAGGCAATGATTTCACAGATTCATTAATTGAGCATATAGAACAACAACAATTATCATTATTTAATTCACAATTAAAAACCAAACATTATGAACAACGAGAATTTTCAGTATTTGAGTGATAATCTCAAATACATGGGCTTTGGAGAAAATCTGAAAACAGATTTAGAGAAGAACCTAAATGAAGGCAAGGCAGATTTTCAATTGCATTATAAGGCAGAGATTAATAGAAAGCCTTTTGAAGTGACAATGAATTTCCGCAAGTCTGAAACTACAGACATATACTTCTTTAATAACTACCATGCTTCACTTGAAAAAGGTAAGGACGAAAAGGCTGAGCAAACTTTTTACCTAAATAAAGGCAAAGGAGTTACAGGTAAGGAAGCATTCAATCTATTGGATGGCCGGTCAGTGCATAAAGACCTTGTAACAAAAGAAGGTCAGCCATATAAAGCCTGGATGAAGCTTGACTTTGAAAACAAAGACAAGAACAACAATTTTGAAGTAAAACAATTTCATGAAAAGTATGGCTTTGATTTGAAAGCAGCAGTTGAAAAATTCCCCATAACGGATTTGAAAGAACCAGATAAAGAAAAGGCGTTGATGCAATCACTTCAAAAAGGAAATGTGCAATCCGTTACCATTGAAAAAGATGGTAGTAGCCATAAAATGTTTATTGAAGCCGATCCACAATTCAAAAAGGTAAATCTATATGATTCTAATATGAACCTGGTGGCAAAAGAATCAATAGAGATATACCAATCTGTTGGTAAAACAGAAGCCAGCCTGGCGGTAAAGGAAGAACTGGGAAATGATAAAAAAAAAGAGTTGAAGCAGGAACTTAAACCAGAAAAAGAGAAGGTAGAAAAGAAAAATGATAAAACGCTTTTACCTAAGAAAAGGGAAAGCAGTAAAAAAGGTTTAGGGGTATCTTAACAGAAACCCTAAACCAATTTTTCATTTTAAAAATTCGCAAAATGAATATCGAAAATATTTCAGCTTTAATGGGACAGTTGCAATTGTTAGGTTTTGAAAATGCAGGCTATTCATTGTTAAAGCGAATCAGTTTTAAGCCTGAGAATTTTATCCTTTCTCAAAAAATAGAGAAGGCCAAAGACAAGTTAAGCTTTCAACTATTTTTTGAGAAGGATATCAAGCAAAACATTTATGTTTTGTTGTATTATGATGCTATTCTTCAAAAGGAAATTCCTTTAATTGATGCTGCCATTAATGGCATTAATACCTCTAACCTGGAAAAATCAATGATAGAAATTGATTGGAAAAATGCTTTCGATTTTGTTACAAAAAAACAATTGAATTTGGAAGATAAAACAAGCTGGGAAAAAGAACTGAAAGTTGAATCGGTGATAGAAAGTCTTTCTGAGTTAGAAAAATCAGAAGATGGTAAAGTAGTTGCCATAGGGCTTATACTAAAATATTGGGCTGGTATTTCATACCAGGAATTGTTTGGAAATATCAGCCCTTTAAAAAATAAATCGGAAGTAAGCCAGCGGTTTTATTTTTTTGAAGGCCAAACAGGCATATCAATAGATGAGGCATATCGGTTTTTACAAAACCGTTGGTTGGAAAAACAAATGCAGGCGAAAAGAAAACAAACGGATAGTACAGAAATTACCGAAACAGAAAAAGACAGCAACGCTTCATCTGGTAGCGGACTGCTAAAAAAGAAACGTTTGGGAAATTCCAGAACTGTTAGGCCAAGTAAGTCGGTTCTGAGTTAAATAATGGTGTAGGAATTTTCCACCATTTCAAAAGGATAAAAAACCTAAATAGGAAAATGAAAATATGACTTTTAAAATATGACTTTATGGAGACAGTATTTATTCCGAATGAAAACGACTTTAAAAGATGGATTAAAGAAGCAGTGAAAGATTTTCTTCAGGAATGTACGAAAAAGGAATTGAAGGATGAGCAAAATGAGGAAGATCTGTTAAGCCGAAAAGAGATTGCAAAGTTTCTGAGAGTATCACTGCCAACTTTAACCGATTGGATAAAAAGAGGGTTGCCTTCTCATAAACAAAGAGGCCGGGTTTATTTTGATAAAGCCGAAGTGAAACAATATATCAAGGAAAATAAAATGGAGCAGGTGAAATTTGGAACAAGATTGCAGCAATTTAGGAAGGAGATTGCATAAACCGAATCATGAATGTAAATCAATAAGCCTGGCAGATTTTCTGTTCAGGCTTTTGTTTATAAGTTTCTTGCCAAATTCTTTAGGCAAATATTTACCTTTATGATACAATAGTTCTTATACTTTCCCGGCATAGTTTGCAAAAGCGATAAACCGCTTTTAAAATCCTGTTTGTTTGCAAATTGTTTGCAAATCTTAAAAATGATGGATTTTTAAAGCCGCAGTAAACAGTCAATTTTCTCTAAAATTATCGACCAAAAGTTGATAAAAACAAAAGAGATTGATTCGTTTTACCAAATCAATCTCTTTGTAACGAATTGAAAATCAGTGACCCTGTCAGGATTCAAACCTGAAACCTCTTGATCCGTAGTCAAGTGCTCTATTCAATTGAGCTACAGAGCCATTTTAAAATTAGTCAACCAAAAGAACTTCATAACCTTCTGATCCGTAGTCAGATGCTCTATTCAATTGAGCTACGAAGCCATTTCCCTTTTATGGGAGTGCAAAAATAGAGATTTATTTTATTCATCCCAACTCTTTGTGCATTTTTGCGCTAAATAATAAAATGAAACTTCAATTCTGGACGATTGGTAAGGCACATGAAAGCTTTGTTAAAGAAGGGGTGGAAATGTTTACAAAACGCATTGCCAACTACTATCCTGTGGATTGGAACATTATTTCCGGACCTAAAAACGCGGCCACGTTAAACGAAACGGATCTTAAAAAAAAAGAAGGAGAAATTATTTTAACTGCACTGCAAAAAGACGATTTCCTGGTGTTGCTGGATGAAAGGGGTAAGCAATTAACCAGTGAAGGACTGGCGTCTTTTATTCAACAACGGGCAAATGAAAGTACAAAGCATATCATTTTTTTAATAGGGGGAGCATATGGGGTAAGCGAAGCGGTGATGCAACGGGCAAATTTTAAGTGGAGTTTAGCACAATTGGTTTTTCCGCATCAGTTAGTTAGGCTTATCTTAGCCGAGCAGGTATATAGGGCCTGTAGCATTAACCGCAACGAAAAATATCATCATCAATAAAATTTTATGAGTGTTACTATTATTATCATAGTCATTACATGCATCGTGTCTTTTATATGTTTTAATAATGAAGAGCTGATGGATAAATTGATATTTTATCCGCCTGCAGTTTCAGTCGATCATGAGTGGTATCGCTTTTTTAGCTGCGGTATTATTCATAAAGATATTCCCCACCTCTTGTTCAATATGTATGCGCTGTACCTGTTCGGACAGGGACAGCACAATGGCGGCGTGGAGTTTGAATTTGAAACTATTTTCGGCAGTGCCGGCAAACTGTTTTATATCCTGATGTATGTAGCAGCGTTTGCTGTATGCCTGATACCAACCTACATGACACATAAAGACAATTACCAGTACAAAAGCCTTGGTGCATCGGGTGCTGTGTCGGCAGTAGTATTTGCGTTTATTCTGTTTAATCCCATGCAGGGCGTGGGGCTGATATTTATACCCGTGTTTATACCCGGCTTTTTATTTGGCATTCTTTACCTGGTGATTTCTTATTTGCTGGCAAAAAAAGGCAACAGCAATATCAACCACTCCGCACATATTTGGGGAGGTTTATTCGGCATTGGCTTCGTGGTGATTTGCGCAGGCATTTTTGGGCACTATCCTGTAGTGGCGAACTTTTTAGAACAGGTAAAAACCGTTCGTTTAAATAATCTATTCTCTACCTATTAAATTCCAGCTTTAGTACCTGCCGGGTTTGTGGAGTGGTTTTAAACCGGTCATCAATGCGCAAACCTGCTACCCATATTATTTTCTTATTCATTTCAATTACCCAGGTATTCTCTTTTTTAGTAAGGGAAAGTTTTTGGTCTGTTAAAAAACGGTTGACTTTCTTTTTCTTTTGCATGCCAAGGGGATAAAAATAATCGCCCTGCTTCCATTTGCGCAACAACAACGGAAAGCTAATTTCTCCAGCGTCCAGCATTGCTATGGATGGAGAGGAGTTTAGATTTACTTTATCTGTGGCTATTTTTTCAATGGCTATTTCTCCCCCGGCAAATACAATTCGTTTATCTGTATTTTCAATTAAGATGTGCTGCGCCTCCGTTATCACAACCGGTGCAATGATAAGCCAGTTACGGTTTTTAATGATGCGATGTGAAGCGGATTCAACATATTTTCCTGTCTCGCTTTTTAGTAATCCAATCACTTCATCTGTTTGATGCGCAGTAAAGCCGAAGTCTTTAATTATTTCATAAACAATTGTTGCGAGCGGTATAGTTTTTAAAAGCTTGAGCACGGGTATGTGTACTTCGTTGCCTTTTTGCTCAAGTAGCTTTTTTAAATGAAGATCAACCGACTGGCGGTATAAAATTTCAGTTTCAGTAAACCGTTGTATGTTTTTCAGGATGTTTTCTTTTACTTCAGGAAAACTTTGGCTCACCAATGGCAGCAACGTGTTGCGAAAATAATTTCTTGTATAATCATTTTCTGCGTTGGTATGATCGGTGACAAATGCCAATTGATTTGTTGATACAAAGGCTTCCAGATCGGCGCGGCGGGCAAACAGCAATGGCCGGACTATTTTATTTTGCTTTGGCAGAATACCCCGCAAACCTTTTATACCAGTGCCCCTGAAAAAATGCATCACCACGGTTTCAATATTGTCATCTGCATGATGAGCCGTTACAATGTGATTGAAATTATTTTCAGACCGCAGTATTTCAAACCACTGGTAGCGCAGGTTACGGGCGGTTTCTTCAATTGACTTTTTTGTTTCTGCTGCTATTACTTCAGTATTAAAACTTGTTGAGTAAAAAGACACGCCGTATTTTTCAGCCAATCCCTGTACAAATTGTTCATCTCTGTCACTTGCTTCCCCACGCAATTTAAAATTGCAATGTGCTATGGAAAAATTGTAGCCCGCCTGTTTGCACAAGGCGCACAATACAACAGAATCAACACCGCCGCTGACTGTTAGTAACAGTTGATCAGTTGATTGAAAAAGATTTTCTTTTTTAATGTACGCTATAAATTTTTCGAAAAGCTCCATGTATAAATTTGTAAACGGTTGCTGAAAACTATTTGAGTTGAGGGCCAAAGATGCCATGAAAAATTAAAGTAAAAGAGTGCGACGCCAATAAAGCTGCAAGTAGCTTCTTGGCCTGGACAACAACTTTAAACATTCCATTGAAATTAACTAGCTGGCACAAATACTAAACTTCCCAAGTTCCCCCTTGGGGGATTCAGGGGGCTTTACTCTTCCAAATCTTCCAGCGCTCCCTGCAACTCGTTATATGAATGATTGTCCCCTGCCCTTTTTGCTTCTTCCATGCCTCTTTTATACACCCGGATGGCCCGGTCATAATCTGCCACCCGCTCTAATAATTTACCTAAATGATAGTAAGAACCGATATAAGTTGGTTCCCGCAGCAGGATTTCATTAAACAGTTTCCTTGCTTCTTCATCGTCACCTACTTTGATGTATTCCAATGCCAGCGCATGTTGCAGAAAGCTATCCTTGCCGGAAGTTTCCAAATATTCCAGTAGTTTTTGTATCCGGCTCATGAGATAATATTTTTTTTATTTTTTATTTTATTTATCTGAACAACGCTTATCTTTGTTATTAGTTGCATAAACAACTTTATTTTTTAACACCCGCCTTTGCGCCCATTAAAGGCAGGGAAAAATGAACTTGCATGAAAATTTTAGTCTGTATCAGTAAAACGCCTGATACCACCGCAAAAATAGCCTTCGCTGATAACAATACGAAATTCGCCTCCGATGGTGTTCAATGGATCATCAATCCGTACGATGAATGGTATGCACTGGTGAGGGCCATTGAATTGAAAGAAGCAGATGCCGCAACGGTGATTCACCTGGTAACAGTAGGCGGTGCGGATTGTGACCCGATCATCCGTAAAGCGCTGGCGCTGGGCGGTGATGAAGCCATTCGCGTAAATGCGGATAGCCATGACAGTTATTATATTGCTTCGCAGATTGCCGCCATTGCAAAGGAAAATAGTTACGATTTAATTTTCACCGGCAAAGAAACCATTGATTATAATGGGTCATCTATTGGTGGCATGGTAGCGGAACTACTTGACCTGCCATATGTATCACTGGCGACCAAATTTGTACTGGAAGGAACCACCGCCATCATCAACCGCGAGATTGAAGGTGGCGAAGAAACCGATAAAGTGCAGCTGCCGGTAGTGGTGAGTTGTCAGAAGGGAATGGCGGAACAACGCATTCCCAATATGAAAGGCATTATGGGCGCCAGGAGCAAACCGCTGAAAGTAGTGGAACCTGCCGCCGCTGAAGCTTTCACCTCCATTGCGTCTTTTAATTTACCTCCCGCAAAAGCCGGTGTAAAATTGGTAAGCGCGGAGCACCCTGAAGAATTGGTGAGACTTCTTCACGAAGAAGCAAAAGTGATTTAGGTGCGAAAGTTCCTCAACCCAATGGAATTATTAATTATTAATTTTTAATTATCAATTAAAATAAAATGAGCGTTTTAATATTTTTAGACCAGGCCGATGGCCACATCAAAAAATCTTCTTTAGAGGCTGCTGGTTACGGCGCTGCCATTGCAAAACAAACAGGTACCACAGCTGAAGCCATTGTACTCGGCACCGTCAATGACGATTTGCCTTCGCTTGGAAAATATGGAATCACTAAAGTACATACTGTAACAAATGAAGCGCTTAATCATGTAGACGCCCAGGTGTTCACTAAAATTGTTGCCGAAGCTGCCACAGCTACCAGTGCAACGGTAATTGTTTTTTCCAACAACTTCAACGGCAAAGCCATTGCGCCGCGGTTAAGCGTGCGGTTAAAGGCAGGGCTTGTTTCGGGAGCCATAGCGTTGCCGGATACAACCAATGGTTTTACCGTTAAAAAGAATGTATTCAGTGGTAAAGCTTTTGCCAATGTTACCATCAATACGGCTATAAAAATAATTTCGTTAAACCCCAACTCATTTACAGTTGCCACAACCGAAGGCATTGCTGAAGTGGCTGCATTTTCAGCCACAATAGAGGCGCCAAAAGTGCAGGTGACTGCTACCGATAAAGTAGTGGGCGAAGTGCCGTTAAGCGAAGCTGAAATTGTAGTAAGCGGTGGACGCGGATTAAAAGGGCCGGAAAACTGGGGACTTGTAACAGACCTGGCCAAATTACTGGGCGCTGCCACTGCCTGCAGCAGACCTGTTGCTGACATTAACTGGCGGCCTCATCACGAACACGTTGGCCAGACCGGGCTTGCTATTGCGCCTAACCTTTATTTTGCCATTGGTATTTCCGGTGCTATTCAGCACCTGGCAGGTGTAAACAGAAGCAAGACAATTGTTGTAATCAATAAAGATCCGGAAGCTCCCTTTTTTAAAGCTGCGGACTATGGAATTGTGGGAGATGCTTTTGAAGTAATGCCTAAAATTATTGAGGCGGTAAAACAAATGAAGCATCAATAACTTAAATTGGCGCAATGATAAAATAAAAATCTATTAATTTAATTTATAAAGCCTTTCAAATGGTATTGAAAGGCTTTTGTTTTTTATATTTGCACTTAGTAAGATACTTATTTTCCCTTTTGACGATTCGAACATGAAGAAAATTGAATTAGAAATAGTAGCCCTATCACACAGCATTACCCAAACCCACTCCTACGCCGTAGTGTTGGGAGAAGTAAACGGCTTACGCCGGTTGCCAATTGTGATAGGAGGTTTTGAAGCACAGGCTATTGCCGTTGCGTTGGAGCGCATGAGTCCCAGCCGTCCGCTTACGCACGACCTGATGAAAAATTTTATGATGGCTTTTAATGTTGAATTGCACGAAGTAGTAATCAATGATTTGCAGGAAGGAATTTTTTACAGCAAACTGGTATGCAGCAGTCAGAACGATACCGTTGAAATAGATTCCAGAACCTCAGATGCGCTTGCATTGGCTGTGCGTTTTGGCTGCAGCATTTTTACCTACGAAAACATTTTGGACAGTGCTGGTATCCTCATGGAAAATGATGAAAAGAAAAAGAAGTCAACTGCCCCTGTAACTACCGAAACGGGCGGACAGGATGATCTGCAACGCCTCTCACTGGAAGAATTGAACACACTGTTAAACGAAGTATTGGAACAGGAAGATTATATACGGGCCATCGCCATCAGGGATGAAATAAAAACACGAAAATAACAGGTTAATGGATAACTGATAATGGATTAGTGCATAATTTTTTCGATACTTCCCTTCTCAAAAAAAATGATATTTGATAGATTCCTGCTTACGATAATTGACCAAATCAAAATACAGTATCAATTATCAATTAAAAAATTATCCAGTAAAACATGGTCGTTTTTCCCGGTTGCAAAATTAATCTTGGCTTACGCATTGTTAATAAACGGCAAGATGGGTATCATAATTTAGAAACTATCTTTTACCCCGTGCCTTTTACCGATGCATTGGAGATTATTGCTTCCACTAGTTCAACTCCGGTCATCTTCAGCAATTCAGGTTTAGCAATAGATGGTGTTAATAGGGATAACCTATGTGTGAAGGCTTACCTGTTATTAAAAAAAGATTTTCCACAGCTTCCTTCTGTAAAGATGCACCTGCACAAATGCATTCCTATGGGTGCCGGATTGGGGGGAGGTTCTGCTGATGCTGCTTTTACATTACAATTATTAAATCAGCTTTTCGATTTGCAAATTTCCACAGAAAAATTAATGGATTACGCCGCCCGCCTGGGTAGCGACTGTGCTTTTTTTATTTTAAACAAGCCCTCAATAGCAACCGGCAGAGGTGAAATCTTGCAAGCGGTTGATCTGAATCTTTCAGGCTATACCCTTGCGCTGGTCAACCCGGGTGTGCATGTTAATACCGGGGAAGCATTTTCGGCCTTAGAATTGCATCATTCTACGGAGGAAAAAAGCCGGGCTTCGTTAACCGAAATAATACAGCAACCGCCGACATTGTGGAAACAGGTATTGGTAAATGACTTTGAAGAACCAGTTGGCAAAAGTTGGCCCGCAATAAAGGAAATAAAAGAAAGTTTGTATAAAATGGGGGCTGTATACGCCGCCATGAGTGGCAGTGGAAGTACTGTTTTTGGCCTGTTTAACAAACCGCTTAGTACTGATGATAATAAAGCTTTTCCATTTTTTACACGCTTTGTTCCATTGTAAACCGATATTTTTTTTGATAAAATCAAGTTATTTTTTTTGAATTGACTCACACATGTTGAGGGTTTGTAATAAATTGCTCCCTAATAAAATTTAAGCTATGAAAATATGGTTTTTAAGCAGTGCCTTACTTATAAGCGCCGTGGCATTCGCACAAAGTGCATCTACAGAAGTTCCTAAAAACTGGTACCAGCTGGATAAGGCAGGCACTGGATACTATGGCATCAGCCTGGATAAAGCATATGATTTTTTGAAAGCAAAAAAATTGAAGAGCAAACAGGTATTGGTTGCTGTTATTGATGGCGGCATTGATACAGTGCACGAAGATTTAAAGCCTATTTTGTGGACCAATGCTAAAGAAATTCCCGACAATGGTATTGATGATGACCACAACGGTTATATTGATGATGTGCACGGCTGGAACTTTTTAGGCGGTAAAGATGGCCGCAATGTGAAGGAAGACAGCTACGAAGGAGCCAGGGTTTACACTGTTTTAAAAGCAAAATATGGTGAAGAAATTCCGGAAGACTCCTCTGTTTCCGACACTCAAAAAAATGAAATAGAACTATACAAAAAAGTGAAAGAAAAAGTAGTGGGTGAAGTGAACCCTGCAGAGATAGCGTTTTTAAAACAGATATTACCCAGCTTTTTAAAGGGAGATTCTGTCATTGAAAAAGAATTGGGTAAAGAAGAATACAATTGTACCGACCTTGAAAAATACAATTCTACAGATGCTGATGCTAAAAGAACCAAAGTATTTTTATTGCAACTGTGCAAGGCAAACAGCAGCAATGAGCTGACCAATAAACAGATTATTGAAGAATTACAGGGCGAATTGAGAAAGGCGGACGCCGCAGAAAATTCTCCCAAAGAGTATCGCAAAGAAATTGTTCAGGACAATGAAAATGATATTAGCGATCGCTATTACGGCAATAAGGATATTATGACTGCGACCCCTTTTCATGGCACACATTGCGCCGGTATTATCGCGGCCGTTCGTGACAACGACAAGGGAATTAAAGGTATTGCAGATAATGTGCGCATTATGATGGTACGTGCCGTACCGGATGGCGATGAACATGATAAAGACATTGCCAATGCCATCAGGTATGCAGTAGAAAATGGCGCCCAGGTGATAAGTATGAGTTTTGGAAAAGAGTTTTCTCCTGAAAAAAAGTGGGTAGATGATGCCGTGAAATTTGCTGAAAGCAAGGGTGTACTGCTGGTGCACGCTGCAGGCAATGAATCCAAAAATGTTGACAGTTCAGACAATTTTCCAAACCCTGTTTACCTTGATAACGGTAAAAGAGCAAGCAACTGGATAACTGTTGGCGCAAGTGGAGATCCCCATACCGGTAGTATTACCGCTAACTTTAGCAATTATGGTAAAAAAGAGGTGGATGTGTTTGCACCGGGTGTACAGATTTATTCAACAATACCAGGAGGAAACAATTATGGCAATGCTTCGGGAACCAGTATGGCATGCCCGGTTGTGGCCGGCACGGCTGCACTTTTATTGGAATACTTTCCAACTTTAAGCGCCAAACAATTAAAGTACATCATCGAAAAATCTTCAGTTGCCCCGGATACAGAAGTAACCATTCCCGGAACTACCCAAAAGGCTAAACTAAGCGAATTATGCGTGAGCGGTGGTTTATTGAATGCCTTCGAGGCTGTAAAACTGGCTGCCAGTTTGCAAGGCGACAGGGGGCAAACGAAAGAAGTATTACCTGCACCTAGCATGACAAAAAATAAAAAAGGATAATTTACAACACTTTCAAAAATAGTAATTTAGTGCCGGGCAAAATGCCCGGCATTTTTTTACCATCTAAAAGTTACAGTATGTTTAAACCATCTCCCGAAAATTATCCTCCCTATTTTCAAAAATATATTGACCAGGTGCCCGATGAATCACTTCAGCAGGGCTTTGCCGTCCAAGGGCCTGTTATAACAAATTTATTAAGTCGGATATCAGAAGCGCAATCAATGCACGCCTACGCACCAGGCAAATGGACACTCAAAGATTTGTTGCAACACATCATTGACACAGAAAGAATTTTTTGCTTTCGTGCGCTGTGTTTTGCAAGAAAGGAAGCTAGCAACATTGCAGGGTTTGATGAAAATGCATACGCAGCAAGCGTAACAGCAAACGACAGAACCTGGCAAAGTCTTACGGAAGAATTTTTAGCGGTCCGCAAAGCAACAGAATTACTGTACAAAAGCTTTTCTGAAGAAACACTCACAAGAATTGGCAGTGCAAACGGTATTCCTACCAGCGTAGCAAGCATGGGCTATATTACGCTGGGGCATGTGTACCATCACAAAAATATAATTGAAGAAAGATACCTGTAATCACAATTGATGCGGCATGCGATACGCTTTGTGTTACATGCCGCATTTCTTATTATTGGCATACCATACATCTGCAACAGCAACAATAGCTTACTGTAAAATCTATGCAATTTCTCTCCTTAAACTGCTCTTATTTCCCCATGCCAATACGTTACGTAGTTTTACGATGCTGCAAACGTAGATAAACGTACCTCTGTTTGGTTTTATTACTATAAAAAATGTATTTACTGCGCACAAATAATAGAGCAATTATGCGCTAGTGTTGTATCCAAATCTGGTGCATCTTTGTGTCAGAAGTTGATTGATAGGAATTAAATATCAATCATATCCAAATATCCTGATAAAGCCTATAAAGTTCAATCCAATATCGATTTAAAGCTAATAGCAAAAATCCAATATCAGTCAACTTCTTTTTAATTTTCTTACCCTGATGCTGCTGAAGTATTTTGAAAGCGTCAAATCCGTAGATTTTGTAATCCTATATCCTTAAGAAATTACCCGTCCTTTATCCTGAATAATCCTGAATTTACTATCCCAAAACTGTTGCAAAACAGGAAAAGCTGTACGCTGACCATGGAATGACTTTTCCCCGGAACAGTCCCCAAGCTAAAAAATTAAAAAACTTCCGTGTTTACAATAAATGCGGAAGTTTTTATTAGTCTTCCCGTTTTTTATCCCGAGCTCTAATGCCTTTCCTGAGATCTGTCCCCCCTCACCACTCTTTTCATACACCAGCATTGTATGTTTAGGTCGCCTGGCCTGAACATACTCTTATTTAGATTACTGTGCTGCTCAATATTCACCACATCTCAAAATTACGAACTGGCATTTTTAAGTAACCCGCCAGTGCTGTCTTGCTGTTGCTCTTCCCTTTCAAATAACCATTCGTGAAAAGTGAAATTCACTTATTTTTGTAAAAAAACAACAACATGAGTAAATACAAAGCCGGAGTCCTTTTCGGCAAAGAGTTAGAAGCCCTTTACAATGATGCCAAAGCTAACCAGTTTGCCCTGCCTGCTGTTAACTGTATTGGTACAGATACAATTAATGCAACGCTGGAAACCGCTGCAAAAGTTAACTCGCCGGTAATTATACAGTTCAGCAACGGTGGTGCTCAGTTTATTGCTGGTAAAGGAATGCCGAATGATAAGTTACAGGCCAATATTTCAGGTGCTATCTCCGGCGCCCTGCATGTACATAACGTAGCAAAATATTATGGTGTACCTGTTGTGTTGCATACTGACCATGCTGCAAAAAAATGGTTGCCATGGATCAGCAGCCTTATTGATGCAGGCGAACAATTTTACAAAGAAAAAGGACAGCCTTTATTCAGTTCACACATGCTTGATTTAAGCGAAGAACCAATCGAAGAAAATATCCATACATCAGTAGAGTTTTTTAAAAGAATGGCGCCCCTGGGCATGAGCATTGAAATTGAACTGGGTGTTACCGGTGGTGAGGAGGATGGTGTAGACAATAGTGATGTTGAAAATGATAAATTATATACCCAACCAGAACACGTTGAGTATTCTTATACAGAATTGGGTAAGGTAAGTAACATGTTTACCATCGCCGCTGCTTTTGGTAATGTGCATGGTGTGTACAAACCAGGTAATGTTGAATTGCGCCCCGAAATTTTAAATAACAGCCAGGTATATATTCAGAAAAAATTACAGACTGGTCCAAAACCTGTTTACTTTGTATTCCATGGTGGCAGTGGATCTCCGCAAAGCCAGATAAGGGAGGCAATTGGATACGGCGCTATCAAAATGAACATTGATACCGACTTGCAATGGGCATTCTGGGAAGGTGTTTTAAACAACTATAAAAAGAATGAAGGATACCTGCAGGGACAACTTGGTAACCCTGAAGGAAGCGATAAGCCAAATAAAAAACAGTACGATCCAAGAGTGTGGTTACGCAAAGGACAGGAAACTTTCGTAAAACGCCTGGAAACTGCTTTTGATGATTTGAATTGTATTAACCGTAATGCATAATCTTTAAATTGAACGCTGCAAACAATTTACATTTCTTAAGGCAATGTAAATTGTTTGCAGTTATTTTACACGACCCTGTAAAAGCTGTTTTAAAGATAAAATAAATTTTTAACTTTTAAAAGAAGCCTGCATTTGTTTGTTTGCCATACCATGCAGGTGGTACTTATTATGATAAAAGAAGAAGATTTTGATGCCAACCTTGCCGGTGAAGATGGGGAATCTGATGAGACAAAAAGAAGCTGGTTTAAGCGTATAAAAAAAGGTATTCTTACGGCTACCAAAGACAAAGCGGATGCGCCGGAGGGCCTATGGACAAAGTGCCCCAATTGCAAGTACACATGCACCGTTACAGAGTTAAGAGAAAACTTATTTGTTTGTCCTAAGTGCAATCACCACCACAGAATTGGCAGTGGAGAATATTTTGAAATTCTATTTGACGACAATATTTTTGAAGAGTTGTTCGCCAATATTGTATCCACCGATTACCTGCAATTTGTAGATTTAAAACCTTACAATAAAAGGTTGGATGAGACCTACGCCAAGACTGGAATTCATGATTCTATTACAGTAGCACATGGCAAATTAAAAGGCAATGATTTTGTGGTGGCTTGTATGGATTTTGAATTTATTGGTGGAAGTTTAGGCAGCGTAATGGGCGAAAAAATCAGCAGGGCATGTGACTATTGCATTTTGCATCGTATTCCATTTATGATTATAAACAAAAGCGGTGGTGCCAGGATGATGGAAAGCGCATTTTCATTAATGCAGCTGGCCAAAACTTCGGGCAAATTAACGCAGTTATCTGATGCCAGAATTCCTTACATCTCCTTATGTACCGATCCAACTTTTGGTGGTACAACCGCTTCCTTTGCCATGCTGGGCGATATTATTTGCGGCGAGCCTGGCGCTCTGATTGGCTTTGCCGGCCCAAGAGTGATTAAGGAAACAATTAAAAAAGATTTACCGGAAGGGTTCCAGCGAAGTGAATTTTTGCTGGAGCATGGTTTCCTCGACTTCATCATCAACAGAAAAGAATTGAAAGATAAACTCGCTTCCTTGCTGTTGCTTTTTAACAATTAGTTATTGCACATAAAGGCATTTGTCAGCAAGCAGATGCCTTATGTTTGTAACTTTAAAAAATTCTTTTATGAAAACAATCCACCGTGTAGCCAGTACTTTGCTGTTTGGTTTAATATTATTGTCTTGTAGTGCACAGCAAAAAAGTAACTTAACTGCAGATGAATTTGAAAAGGCGATCACAAAAGATTCAGTTCAAATTCTGGATGTAAGAACTCCTGAGGAGTACATGTCGGGCCACATAAAAAATACGCTACTTGCCAACTGGAATGACAAGGCGGAATTTAGCCGTAGGGTTGCCTTTGTAGATAAAAATAAGCCAGTGTATATTTATTGCCTTGCCGGAGGCCGAAGTGCTGCTGCAGCAAAGCAATTGCGCACAGAAGGCTTTGAAAACGTGATAGAGCTTTCAGGCGGTATAAACGCATGGAAGGCTGCTAATAAACCCTTGGAAGGCAAAACAGATGAGAAACAAATGACTGAAGAGGCGTTCAACACGGCCATCAGCGGCAAAACCGTGCTGGTTGATTTTGGAGCTACCTGGTGCCCGCCCTGCAAAAAGATGGAGCCGGTTATAAAAAGTCTGCAAAGCAATAATGCCAATCATTTTGAGCTTGTAAAAGTAGATGGTGGTAAAGACCTTGACCTGTTGAAAAAATATGGAGTAACCGCTTTGCCGGTGTTTATTGTTTTTAAAAATGGAAAGCAGGTTTGGCGCAAAGACGGTGTAGCTACAGAAAAAGAAATGGCTGAAGCGCTGCAACCCTGATTACTCCTGCGACAATTCTTTTACAAAATCACTCACCAGGTAGCTGATCAACATACCCGTTGTATCATTTTTTTTACCGTCTGCCAATTGTACCGCTCCTTCACTAATGTGCAGGTAGGCAGGTTTTGCATCCTGGGCGGTAAAAGTAACGTATAGCCTTGCCTGTAAAACAGATATTCCTGCCGGCAGCATGCCACTGCTTAAAACCTGTTCGATGCAATTTAAATCCAGTTCTATCCCGGTATAGGTATCTTCTGTAAACTCCGTAGCATGAGCAACGGATTGCATAAAGTTTTTTCTTCCATGTATAAATATTTCCTCGTAGGTAATGTAATCTATAAAGGGATTGTTGTGTATCTCCAGCAGCACATTTTGTGAAATGGTATTTTCATGTACACCGATAATACAGTATTTACCCAGGTAACCATCTTCTTCTGCATAGTGAAACCCATTGCCATTGTGCCTTCCATCGGTGGCACTAAAGTCAGCATGCGCATCCAGGTTAATGCAATTAATTTGAGCCAAAGGCGTAAGTTCTGCTTTGTGCAGCCCCTTTGCCGTTCCTTTTATAATGGGGTAGGCATTGTTTTGCCCGCCTCCAATTACAATGGGTATCTTTTTTAACGCCGTAATTACTTTTATCATATTTTCGACAGCGTCGTCAATGCTGTTAACGGCGTGTCGGTAAGCTTCTATCAATTCATCAGGATTATCCGCATTATTTTCAATCAGGTATTTGATGTCGCCAAAATCAAAATGGCCCAGCAGTAACATGTTTTCGCCGTTTAAAAAATCGTTGCTTTGATTGTTTAAAAAGCACGACAAAAACGGCAACCAGGCGGTATCTGTACCACCCGTTCCATAATTCGCCTTCACCCCAATATCTTCCGGAATGCCCAGTAGCACATACTTTGCGGTAGATTGCTGCAAGGCATCCATCCATTCGCCCGTTAAGGGTAAGTGCTTTATCCGCTCCCCTATCCTGGTTTCAAAACGGCGGATTTTTGTCAGCGATAAAATATCTTCTTTGGTGTAAAACTTAAAATGTTTCATATAGGTAAGTTAACAAAATTTGAACTTATTTGTCAGCATCCTTTTGGGGGAATCTATTTTTTCCGGCAAATAACACAACAGCAAATCCGCTTACCTGACAATTGTGGTGAAAATTTGTTTGGCATAATCTGTGCCTGATGAGGGTTAAAAAACATCATGGATATTATTATTCAATCCTTAGGATTTAAAGCAGGAGAATCGTTGGAACAATTTATTGCCGAAAAGATGAATGGCTTAAAAAGCGATACCATTATACGGGCGAATGTAACGTTGTTTAAAGGGCCGGATACCAATCCCGAAAACAATTATTGTGAAGTGCGGCTTGAAGTGCCGGGCAATGATCTTTTTGTAAAAAAGAGCAGTCAATATTTTGAAACATCTGTAAGCGAATGCACGGAAATTTTAACAAGCATGTTGAATAAAACAAAAAAAGTATCAACAGACAGAAGGCAGGCTCAGGCCATGGAGATTCAGGATGCGCTTATTGAAGGTGATATCAGTAATGACGAAACAGAACTGGAAGATGTTGTAAAGTAAAAAATATTAATGCATAAAGAAAAGCCACTGGTTTATACCTGGTGGCTTTTCTTTTATATCCCCCTACCGAT
Organism: Chitinophagales bacterium; assembly: GCA_038210625.1. GTDB lineage: Bacteria > Bacteroidota > Bacteroidia > Chitinophagales > Chitinophagaceae > Ferruginibacter. The sequence goes on from JBBQWL010000002.1 coordinate 17,338, forward strand.
GCTTTACCTAAAGCAATATTCCAGCGCCTTTGCAACACCATCATTGTTATTGGTATCGGTTACATAATCTGCTACCGCCTTTATTTGCTCCGGCGCATTGCCCATAGCCACACCCATGCCAGCAAATTCAATCATTCCCTGGTCATTAAAATTATCTCCAATGGCGATGATTTCTTTTTGATCAATACCATAACGGTTAATCAAAAACCGAATGGCATTTGCCTTAGAAGCGGCGTTGCTCATCACTTCCAGGTAAGTGGACTGAGATTTAAAAATATTAAGTTTTCCTTCGTGCAGAGCAATGAGCCGTTGTTCAATATCATGTACCAGGTGTTTTTCTCCTGCTATCAATATTTTGTTAGGGCCATTCTTTTGCTCTTGCCAATATTGCATAGTGTCACCAAACGGTTGTATCTTAATTTTTACGGCCGTAATTTTTTGTTCCTTTTTAATGCGGTCTGTTTCCTGTTCCGCAAACCATTCCATCTGGCTGTAATACATGGCAGACACATCGTACATTGCAACCTCTTTGTGAACACTTGCTACCTCATGCAGCGATACTGCATCCTGGAAAATGATTTCATCCTTATGTACAATATATCCACCATTCAAACTTACCAGCGGCGAATCGCTGGCAACAACGTTTTTAATAATATGCAGCATGCCGTGTAATGGCCGGGCGGAAATAGGCACTATCAAAATACCCTTTTGCTCTAAGTGATGAATGGCTTGCCTGCTGGCTTCACTCACAGAATGATCACTCTTTAACAACGTGCCATCCATGTCTATAAAAACTGCTTTGTACATTATTTGAGGTATTGATTTTAGTGCGCAAATATAATAAAAAAGCCCCCGCAAGCGGAGGCTCTTTTTTGGTGGTTTCAGTTGTATTACCAGTTTCTTCTGCTATAATCATCGTGGTCTCTGTGGTAACGGCCACGGCCATAAAATTTTTCCATTACCTCATGTATATCCCGATCACGTTGAAATTGCAAAGCTTCAATTACGCGTTGTTTTTTAAAGCGGGGCATGAAGAAATTGAATCTCACTCCCTCAATTCTTTCATGGTACTGGTGGTTGATCCGGGCAATCTGCATGTCTTTTTCTCTTTCGGAAAAATAATAATTGCGTCCGTGGTTTCCGTAATCTCTGCGGTCCGGAGTATTCATGCCAACAGTATTATCATAACCATTGTCACCTGAACGATCGCTCCTGTATTGAGCTGAGGCTGCTGTAGTAAAAAGCATTACTGCAGCTAAAATTGTAAAAGTTCTTTTCATGATTTGTAAGTTTAAATTGTGAATGGATTGATTGAAATCGTTATCGACTAGTGGATTGTTACTTCCGCGTATAGCCGTTGGTGTTAGTACCAGTGTTTACCAATTGTTTCTGTCACGGCCATGGCCTCTTTTGTTGTATGCCTGGTGATTGAATTTTTCAACTACAGAAAAGATTTCCTGTTTACGTTGAAAATTCAGCGCATCTATTCTACGCTTCTTTTGATAGCGCCCCATAAAAAACTGATTTCTTACAGACTGAATTTTGTAATTGTATTCCTGGTTGATCTGTGCAATCTGAATATCTTTTTCCCTTTCAGAAAAATAGCTGTCGCCTCTGTCATTGTAACCGCTTCCCCTGGTTGGAAAATTATTCACCACCACATCGTGCGAATTGTTGTTATCATATTTATTGTCATTGCGTCGATTGTCATCGTATTGCGCAAATGCTGCAGAAGTGAGTAAAGTTGCAACTGCTAAAATTGTAAATGTTTTTTTCATGGTCGTCATTTTAATTGTTATGAATGCATATAAGATGGAATCGGATAAACTTCGTTTACCAATGAAATGTTAATAGATAAAATCGTGCGGAAGCGTTTATGCGTTACTGTGAGGAAGAAATATTTTTGTTACGGGCAGCTGTTTTTCATAGCAGCATAGTTGTGTCACTCTCTTGTACTATATACCTTTGCTGAACGTCTTCAAGCCGTTATAGTTTTTACCTGCTTGATGTGATGGCTACCTTGTTGCAGGCTACAATAAAAAAGCTCCATAATCCGCTACAGTGCTCGATTTTATGGCAGAAGTTCAACAGGAAAATAAAATCACAAGAAGGCCTGCAGGCAGGCAGTTGCAACGATGTTCAAGATAGTTCCTTATGCCGGACCAAAAATATTTTTAGAATGCTTATTGATGGGTTCAGTTGAAGAAATTATAAAACAGCAAGTACGTTTTACAAACCAATTTTTTCGTTTACGATTTTTAGAATAGCAGATTCCAGTGCAATGGTTTCCTGCTCAATGGCGTTGCCTTTTGCAACAATGTCCTTTACAAAATCAGCGTCTGTATAACCGGCTGCATTGATGCGCACATTCATGAAAGCACCCATCACCGCACTGCGGGCGCAGAGTGCGCCAACGCCTGCATCGGATATAGAATTTGGATTGCCATTTTCGGCCATTGCTTTTATAACCCCCATACTTTCGTGCGCAAGCTGCATCACTTTAAAAGGAATTTCAATGGCATATTTGGTTGCCGATTGGATGGCTTTTGTTCGTGCTGTTTTTTCTTCTTCGGTTGTCTTTGGTAAACCAACTGCATCCATAATCTGGTTGAACGCTTTTGTGTCGGCATCTACCAATTTCAGCAATTCATTCTTGAATTGTTGGCCCTTGTCTGCCCAATCGCTAAACTCCTTCCACCGGTCATCCCAGCCTTTTTTATGCGATGATAAATTGGCAACCATTGCTGCAAGAGAAACCCCCAAAGCGCCTATGTACGCTGCAATAGACCCGCCGCCCGGTGCAGGACTTTCGCTGGCAGTTTCGTCTGCGAAATCAGCCAATGATAAACTGATTAGCTTGCTATCGTCTTTTTCAGCCAGCAGATATTCTATGATTCTTTCTTCCGGGTTAAAGGCGCCCAGTTCATCTAGGCCCATTGATTTAATGGCGATTTTAATCAACTCTTTTTCAGACACACCAGTAGAACGCTGTTGTTTCAACAGGAAATATTTGCTTGCATCCAGCATTGCTTTTAACGGGATCAATCCTACCAGTTCGCTGCCGGTAACGCGTATGCCCCGCTCGTTTGCTTTGGCGCATACTTCATCAAACGCAATGTGTACAGGAGTTATATTGATGTTGGTAAGGTTGATTGAAATTTGCGCAACGCCATATTCTTCAATAAACCAACCAATGGCCTTCACCGCTTTTAAACTACCCGGTATGTTTACAGGCTTACCATTTTCATCCAATACAGGCTTGCCGTTAAGCTGCTTCACACGACCTGCTTCCCTTATATCAAATGCAATGGCATTTGCACGGCGTGTACTGGTGGTATTCAGGTTTACATTATAAGCAACTAAAAAATCTCTTGCACCAATTACGGTGGCGCCGCGTTTGGCATCAAAAACAGCAGGGCCAAAATCGGGCTGCCACTCAGGCTGAACTATTTTTTTTGCAAAGCCTTCATACTCACCGGCGCGGATATGCGATAAATTACTGCGCTGTTTGTTGGTTTGTGCAGCTTCGTATAAGTATACCGGCAACTGCAATTCTTCCCCTACCCGTTTTGCCAGTTGCTTTGCATACTGCACAGTTTCTTCCATAGAAATATTGGCCACCGGAATCAGCGGACAAACATCAGTAGCGCCCATGCGGGGATGTTCGCCTTTATGCGTGCTCATATCAATCAGCTCGCCTGCTTTTTTTATAGCCCTGAAAGCCGCTTCCACAACAGCTTCCGGCGTACCTACCATCGTTACAACAGTGCGGTTGGTTGCTTTACCAGGGTCTACATTTAATAACCGCACACCATCTACCGTTTCAATTTCAGCGGTTATCTGGCTAATAATACCCAGGTTATTTCCTTCACTAAAGTTGGGAACACATTCAATAAGCTGTTGCATTTAAGTATATTTTAGCTGCCTGTTACAGAAAAATTAGGATTAGATATTGACCTCTTAATTTTATCAAAGATGCAAAAGATTATCAACACTGAAGTGATTGATCATGGTGTTGAATGATGTGGCTCCCCAAAATCTTTTTAATCTTTTTAATCCGACAAAATCCCCGTTCAAACATACTCCCCGTTGATCATCACCTTATCAATTAAGTTGCTGCCAAAAGCATAAGGTAGGTAAGCAAGCGACGCAATGGGTTTGGTAAAAATAAGATTGGCTTTTTTACCAATGGTGATACTGCCTGCCTGGTTACCCAACTCCATTGCAAAGGCGCCGTTGATGGTAGCGGCATTGATGGCTTCTTCAGGCAACATTTTCATTTGAATGCAGGCCATCGACAGCACCAGGTTCATATTGCCACTGGGTGATGAACCAGGGTTAAAATCACTTGCCAATGCGATGGCGCAACCGGCATCTATTAGAGCCCGTGCATTTGGAAAACCCATTCGCAAAAAGAAAGCCGCGGTCGGCAATAAGGTACAGATGGTTTGATTGCTTTGTATTTTTTGATTACCAAGCCGGTTGATTTCTTCACTGGTTAATGTCTCCAAATGATCCAAAGAAATGGCTTTTAACTGCAATCCCATTTCAATACCGCCGATACTGTTTAGCTGGTTTACATGCAGCTTTGGTTTCAAGCCATAGGTCATGCCAGCTTTGCAAATCGTTTCCATTTCTTCCGGCGAAAAGAAACCGGTTTCACAAAACACATCGATGTAATCGGCTAATTTATCCTGTGCTATTACCGGCAACATTTCGTTGATAATACTGTCAATGTATCCGCTATGATTTTCTTTAAATTGAATGGGAAATGTGTGCGCTCCCAAAAAAGTGGATTTAATCAGCAGGTTTGATTTTTCTTTCAACCGCTTTATTACCCGCAACATCTTTAACTCACCCTCAACAGTTAAACCATATCCACTTTTTATTTCGATTGCGCCGGTGCCGAGCTTACTTACCTCCCCCAGCCTTTTCCAGGCCTGGTTAAATAATTCATCTTCGGAAGCATCGTTTAATTTTTGTGCCGAGTTTAAAATGCCACCACCTCTCGCCGCAATTTCTGCGTAGCTTATTCCTTTTATCTTATCAATAAATTCGCTTTCGCGGCTTGCTGCAAACACAATATGGGTATGACTATCGCACCAGGCGGGCAACACAAAACAATCCTGCGCATCAATAATATCTTTAGGTAGTTGCGGTACTTTAATCTCCAGCTCATACATCGCACCGTACTCAGCTATCACACCATCTTCAATTAATACAAACGCATTTTCTATGCAGGGTAGGCTTGCCATCTGCTCACCAAAAAGCAAATTGCTTTGCTCCCTTACGTTTACAAGTTGTTGTATGTTGATGATGATGGTTGCTAACATTTCGTTCTTTCTGTTTCTTCCAATTAAAGTTTACACCTATTTCAAAAGTTATAAACTTTAATTGGAATTTATAAACCTCTTAAAATTTCTTTTCCAAATTGTTCAAGCCCCGGGTCTCTTGCACCCATTAACAGCAGTACGCAATTATCTGTAAAATGTGGCCTGGCTGTTTGCAAGAAATCCTCTCTGTCACTCACAAAAAAAGCATTTTTACCCAGTGCTTTCAAATCATTTACAAGGTCGTTTGCTGAAATATCTTTTACTGCGGTGCCGCCAGCGTAAAAAATTTCGCTCATCCAGATTTCATCCTGCGGTCTTAACACGGCGGCTATTTCTTTTACGAAGTCATTTCTTAAAAAGCGTGTCGGGCCATATCCATGCGGCTGAAACCAGGCAATTACTTTTTCGGCAACAGGCTGGCAAGCTTCAATACTTCGGGCGCATTTTACCGGGTTATGTGCGTAATCATCAATCAGCCACACGCCATGCTGGTGGCCCAATACCTGGTGGCGGCGATAAATGCCTTCATAATTTTTTAAGGCCGCTGAGCAGGTGGCGAGATCGACTCCCAATTGGTTTGCAACAGCAGTGGCGGCCAAAGCATTTTCCATATTGAGTTTACCAACAGTATTCAAACTAAAATCTGTACCGTTGATATTAAATGTAATCGCTAAACCTTTTTGTTCAAAAGCCGCCGCTTTATAACCAGCATCGTTATCTGTGCCAACAGCAAAATCATTCGCTGCATTTACAGACAACCGGCTAGCCAAACTATTCGACTGGTTCACTATAAATAGTTGTTGCGTATTCTTTTTAAAGGTGCCGAAAATTTCCATCAATTCATCTATCTCCTGGTGGTCTTTATCAATGTTCAGCAACAGGCCCACTTCGGGATGGTACTGTACAATGGAGCCGTCGCTTTCATCGGCTTCAATTACCAGCCAGTCTCCCTTACCGACTTTAGCGTTGCCGATTTTTCCTTCTTTAATAATACTTACCAGGCCAGCCCCGCTGATGATGCCCGGTTGTAATCCACCGGCAGCCAGTATATCGTACAACATAGCACTGGTAGTACTTTTACCAGATGTACCGCCGACTGCAATTGTCTTTTTACTTTTAGCTATCAGTGCCAACACTTCGCTCCTTTTTAAAATGGGGATGTTAAGCAGTTTCGCCTTTTGTACTTCTGCTACCGTATCTTCTATGGCAGTTGAAACAACTACCAGGTCAGTAGTTGTGGTAATGCCTTCTCCATTTTGCAAAAAACATTGTATGCCTTCAGCAGCTAATTTCTCTTTGGTATCGTTGAGTTCTCCTTCTTTAAAATAACGGTCGCTGCCACTCACATTTTTTTGAATGCCGGCCAGGTACTGCGCAAGCGCACTCATCCCAGTTCCGGCTATGCCGATAAAAAAAACGTTTTTAAAATCGCTGATATCTTTTATCATCTGCTGAACAATTTTTATGAGATGGTTTTATTGTGCCGTAAGGTACGCCAGGCCAATACTAAACTGATGGCCATAAATATACCGCCTAAAAAAAAGGCCGCACCTGCAAAATGCACGGGTGCACCAGGTTTCGTAAAATAAGAGAACAGTCCAGTCATTAATGGCGGCCCGATAATATTGGTTAAACTCATTACGCTGGTAAGACCACCCTGCAGCTCGCCTTGTTCGTTTGCCGGCACCTGTCCGCTTATGATGGATTGCAAGGCGGGGCCACAAACGCCACCAAGACAATAGGGCACTAAAAATAAAAACATCATCCAGCTTTGGGTGGCGATGGAAAATAAAAACAGCCCTACGGCATATAATCCGATACCCAGGTAAACACTTTTTTTATTACCCAGCCATGGATTTACAATGCGTATTAATCCGCCTTGCACAGCTCCAACTAATAAACCGACCAACCCAAGGGAGATCCCGATCGTACGCGGCGTCCAGTTAAACTGCTTTATCCCAAAAAAAGACCAGGTACTTTGCACCGCATTGGCTGCTAAATAAATCAGGAAAAAAGAAAGGATCAAACCGCCTACCGCAGGGTATTTTTGCAATTGTTTTAAACTGCCAATTGGGTTGGCCCGTTTCCATTTAAACTCTCTCCTGTTTTCAACAGCTAATGATTCAGGTAAAACAAAATAACCGTACAGGCAGTTTACAAGGCTAAGACAGGCAGCTACAATAAAAGGAACTCTTACACCGTACTCACCCAGCAATCCTCCAATAACAGGCCCCAATATAAATCCCAATCCAAATGCGGCACCAACCATACCGAAATTTTGCGCCCTGTTTTGTGGTGTGCTGATGTCAGCAATGTAAGCAGTTGCGGTTGTGAAACTTGCACCTGCAAAACCGGCAATCAGGCGGCCAATAAACAGCCAGCCGATGGAAGGAGCCAGGGCAAGAAAAATATAATCAATTCCCAGACCTAATAAGGAAAGCAACAATACAGGACGCCTGCCGTATTTATCACTGAGGTTGCCCAGCAAAGGCGCAAATAGAAACTGCATAATGGCATACGCAAAGGCCAGCCAGCCGCTATACCTGGAAGCATCACTGATGGAGCCGTGTATCAGCCGCTCTATTAAACCCGGAACCACAGGTATAATAAGACCGATCCCTGTAACATCGATTAATAAAGTAATAAAAATAAAGCTGATAGCTGCAGAACGTTTAGGTTCCATAAAATTAATTAGTTATCAAACAAAGATAAGGCCCTGCAACATATGGGTACAGCGGTAAAAAATAAAGTAGTCAATTGTGAAATAAAATGCCCGGATGTGAAGATTATTTTTTGAACATAAAATAGACAGCGCCGAGCAACAAGATAAAGCTGACCAGGTATTTCCATTGCAATGGTTCTTTCAAATACACAACGGCAAAAATTGCAAACACTACCAGGGTAATAACTTCCTGGGTGATTTTTAACTGAAACCCGCTCATACCGCTCAGGTAACCAATTCTGTTGGCAGGCACCATCAGGCTATATTCAAAAAACGCAATGCACCAACTCAGCAAAATTGCCTTCCACATTGTAAGCCCTTTTTCTTTCAAAAGGCCATACCAGGCAAACGTCATAAAGATATTGGAGGCTATTAATAAACCAATTGTTTTAAAATTCATGCATGTGGAGTTGAAGGTCAAAAATAATTAAAATCATGTGATAAAGTCGTCTTCACCAATTCCAATTCAACGGTTTAAAACTGGCATGGTTTTAGAAATTCACTTAATATTAATAGAAAGTTTTTTTAACTTAGTTGTTAACATATCCACATTTGCAGCCAAAGATATTTTCACAATCATTATTTTTATAACCAAAAACAACTCCATATGGCATTCGAAAATTTTCCTCCATCAGAATCACCCCAGTCTACTCCTCCAAGAGAGCAGAAAAAAGATTGGCGCACGCTTTTATCTATTCCATTGATTATTGCTCTGCTTGGCACATGGGGCTATATTATTTGGGATAAAAGTAAGACCAAAGATGAGATTCAGAAAAAAGATACCCAGTATGCGTCGGTAATTACTGAAAAGGATACACTGCAGAGTCAGCTTGAAGAAGCCACGATGCGGTATGATATCTTAAAGACTACCAATGCTAAAAATGACAGTACCATTACTGCCAAAGACCGGGACATTGCCGCTAAAAAAGCTCAGATACAGGGCATTCTTTCTAAACAGCATGCAACTGCTGCTGAATTGAAACAAGCGAGGGAATTGATAGCATCACTCAACACTGATATTGCAGATTACAAGGTACAGATAGAAACATTGAAAGGTGAAAATGCAGTGTTAACGCAGGAAAAAGAAGTAGTGACACAGGAACGAAATAAAGTAAAGCAGGATTATGATTCAGCTAAAACTGTAATTAAGGCAAGGGAAGACGTTATAGACGTTGGTTCTACCTTACATGCTGCTAACTTCTCAATTGTAGGAATTGATGATAAGGGAAATGGTAAAGAAAAGGAAACAACCAAGGCGAAGAAAGTAGATAAGATTCGCATTGCTTTTGACCTGGATGAAAACAGGATTGCTACATCAGGACCAAAAGATCTTTACATACTTGTAACCGCACCCGATGGCAAACCTGTATCAGTGGAAGCACTTGGTTCAGGAGTGTTCACTACCAGGGAAGGAGAACAAAAAACCTACACGCAAAAAGTAAGTGTAAACTATAACCAGGGAGAAAAACAGCGGGTTAGTTTCGATTGGAAACAAAACTCGCCTTATATTACCGGTGATTACAAAATTGAAGTATATCACAACGGATTTAAGATTGGTGAAGGTACAAGACACTTTAAAAAAGGTGGTTTGTTCGGTTAGACCTTTTAAAATATTTAGTAAAAAGTCCCGGAGTTTTCCGGGACTTTTTTTATTTTGATACATATCCTGTATGAAACCGCCCGCTTCTACCTGTGCCCTGCTGTTGCTATATTATTAAACGTACTGAAAGCAACATAACCAGTAGTATTTAAATTAACATGCTCAACCTAGTAACGGCCCGTTCCAAAATCAAGGTTGGAATAGTTTCTGGCATAATGAAGTGTGCATCTGCATAACCTTACCCGTGTGCATGGCTTACCACATTTACCGGCTGGCCGTCAACTGATACCTGCACGTCTGTGCCATGATCGCAATCAAATCCACTCACAAATATCTGTTCTCCTTTTCCTCCACCTGCATGCTGGTCTATAAAAAGCCCCGGCACCAATCGCAAAGTTCCTGGGTATTTTTCACCGGTTTCAAGTCAAGATCTATTTTACTCAGCGTACTAAATTTAGTAATGCTACTGTTTTGCAACACTATTACGTCTCTTAAATTAAGTACCTCAACCTCCAATTCTATTAGAAAGGATGGTAGATTTAAGGAGTAAATCTATGTTGTTTTATAGCACACAAAAGAAATAGCCAGGCTGTCATTTTGATCAGCAACGAAGATGGTCAAACTTCCTGACTGATCAATGTTTGTCACTGTTCGGATTTCTCCATATTCCGCTACAGGCAAGTATTCCAGCGGTTGCAGGCTGCCGGCTGCCACTACCCTTCCAGAAACTTTTATTTGACTAATACAGTATTTGATATTATAATTAAGCATACAAAAAACAACAATGGGACATTGCTAAAACCCTTTTTCATAAGCTCAAATTTAAATTAGCTTTTAACAATTACGGATTAAATCCAGTTAAAGATTGATTGTTAAACAACCGCGTATTTAAGTATGCTCAGGAATATTTTCTCAAACCAAAATTTCAAAAACAAATTTTAAAAAATAAATAAAATGTTAAATCCAATATTTTATTAACGACGTACATAGCTACGAGCTCAACTTTTTATTATCCTAAGAAAAACAACATCTGTTACCAATAATAACCGCACGAGACGTTTTTAAAAACGTTTCTGTTTTATTCCGCCATCTAATCCGCACACTTGCCAAACTACCATTGCCTACTTCCCTGCACACAGGGAATTATTTTTCAACAAAAAATTATTTATCATGAAAAGAAAAATTTCAGCAGCAATTCTGCTTATGGTTATGCTTGTAAATACCACGGCACCTGCGTTTGCATCATCGCACCGGGAGGCGCCGCTGATTGCCAATGATCCGTTGGCAGACAATACAGATGTATACGCTTTTCGCAGCCCCGATGATCCGAACAAGATTACCATTATTGCCAACTATGTACCCGGACAGTTGCCGCAGGGTGGCCCCAACTATTACCAGTTTGGCGAAAATATCCGTTATGAAATACATATTGACAATAATGCTGCAACAAAAGGAGACGATATTGTTTATCGTTTTACTTTCGATAAAACCAATGAAGATCCCACCACATTTTTCAACATCCGGCTGGGAAAACAAAACCTGAAAACAACGTACAAAATGGAAAGAAGTACGGATGGTGGCAAAAGTTTTCAGACCGTTATACATGATGGAATGGTGCCCCCTCCGAATATTGGCCCACGTTCCATCAGTTCGCCAGTAGGTTTAAATGTGCCCGATTACAATACACTTATCGATAAAGCCATCACTACATCCAGAACCGGCGAAAAGGTTTTTTGCGGCCCTGCAGATGATCCCTTTTTTGTTGACCTCGGCGGCATATTTGATTTGGGTGATGCACCGCGTACTACAGGATCAAAGTCTACAGACGGGCTGAAGTGCCTGAACGTTTCTACCATTGCACTTCAAATTGATATCAGCACATTGCAAAAAGATGGCAAGCCGGTGAGCAAATGCACCAGCATTCTTGACCCTAATTATGTGATTGGAGTTTGGGCAAGCGCCAGTCGTCAAAAGATATCAATTTTAAGAGAAGATGGAAAAGGAACTACTAATTCCGGCCCGTGGGTACAAGTGTCAAGACTTGGCATGCCATTAACCAATGAAGCCGTTATCCCTATTGGTTATAAAGATTACTGGAACTCATTGACTCCTTACGAAGACCTTTCAAAACTAAGCACATTTGGAAAATTCTTTTACAATCCTGAATTAGCGTTGTACATGGACGATACTTATTTTGGCGGCGCCGTTCCTGCTTTGGCGCCCCTGCGTATACAAAGAAATTCTTTGGGTGCATTCGGTTTTGGCAATAATCAAAACGGCCTGTACGGCTTAAAAGGCAACGCCGCATTAAATGGTACAGCCCTTTCTGAATCGGCTTTTGGCGGCCTGTTGCTTCCCGCGCCTAACTCGCCAAGGTCAGTAGATTTATGGCCCATATTTCATACCGGCGTACCCAACCTGCCACCCTATCAACTGGCAACCGGCAAGGCTGGTAATCCGTTGGCAAAAGGCAAACCTTTTATTAATAATTTTTTACCTAACGGTGGCGATATGTTGCGCCTGAATATGGCCGTTCCCCCAACACCAAGAAACAGCAGCCAGTTTAGTTCGATGGGTTTGGTGCAGGCTGCGGTATTGGGTTTAACTGATCCTGCTTATAATTCTACCGACATTCAAAACATCCCCAACATGGACGGATTCCCTAACGGAAGAAGGCTCGAAGATGATGTAACAAGAATTGAACTACAGGCAGTAGGTGGTGTTGTGCTTGCCGCAGTTGGTTTATGGTACGATGATTATATACCAGGTTCAAGCGCCAGCCCGGTTACACCCAACCTGTTAAAAGTATTGACTTACACAACAGGCATCGAAGCAAATGATGTGGCATTCAAACCGTCTTTCCCTTACGTGCAGGCTCCTTTTGCAGGCACCTATATCTGCCCCTGCAACACAACCAGCAATACAAGATCAAACAATGCCATCAGAAGTACCATTAATGCCGGTGGTTTATCTGTGGCTGCGCCAGAGGTATTTGCAAGGGTATCTCCCAATCCTTTGGTTGACAATGGCACCATCACCTATCGTTTGGATGCTGCGGCCAACATCAGTATTTCACTCGTGAACGAACAGGGGCAACAGGTAAAAACACTGGTTGAAAAAAATTGTGCACCAGGCACCTATACTGAAAAGTGGAACGGAAAAGATTTAACCAAGGGTATTTATTTTATAAAAGTTGTAAAAGATGGTGAGGTTAAACAAACTATTAAAGTGATGAAGGGATAAGTCTAAATCAACAGGTTGTTTTAAAAGCATGCGTCAATTACCTTGTAAACTTTTTTTGATCCTGTGCCATTTGAAATTGATTGCCGCGGCTTTTAAGACAACCTTTTTTACCACTTTTTATTTCTCTATCAACAACACAAAACAATATGAAAAGAAAAATTTTATATAGCTCACTGATAGTTGCATTTATCAGTTGTATAGGGTTTATAGTATTACATTACCGGCATAAGGAAAAAAAGATGGAGGCCATGGTATATACATTGCTTCCGCGAAAAGGCTTGCTGGCCAAAACCGATGAGTGGCTTGTTACACAAAAAAATGTAGCCACACTACAGCAAAAAATTAAGTTGAATGCTGCCGATACTAAATCCACCATCGCATTGGCCAACTATTTTATTTTAGAAGCCAGGGCTACCGGAAACTATCCTTATTATGATATGGCTGCAATGAAACTGGTAAATAACGTATTGAAAAGCGACGCTGCCAATTTTGAAGCCCTTACATTGAAATCGATTATTTACCTGAGCCAGCACCATTTTGCAGATGGCCTGGCAACTGCTCAGCAAGCCGGCAGCATTATTCCATACAACGCCTTTGTACAAGGTATATTGGTTGATGGGCATGTTGAAATGGGCAACTATGATTCCGCACTGGATTGTGCAAAAAAAATGATGGATATACGGCCAGACCTACGTTCCTATGCAAGGGCATCTTACCTGCGTGAAATTTTTGGAGATTACACCGGCGCAATTGATGCTATGAAACTTGCAATAGAAGCCGGTGCCCCGGGCGATGAAACCACAGAATGGTCGAGGGTTCAGTTGGGACATTTATATGAAAATACAGGTGACCTGAAAGCTGCCGAAATGAATTACCAACAGGCACTGGCGAACCGACCCGGATATATGTATGCCCTTGCCGGCATGGCTCGTATTGCAACTGCAGAAAAGGAATACAACAAAGCCATTGAGTACTACCAGCAGGCAGCAAAAGACGCAACCAGCAACAGTTTTATGCAAGAGCTTGCCAACGTTTATTATTTAGCCGGAAAAAAAGAAAAAGGTGCGGAACTTACAAAAAGCCTGATTGATGAATTGAAGAGAAATGCAACGGCAGCTAATAGCAATGAAAACATTGGTCACTATGCAGATAAGGAATTGGCCTATGCTTACCTATCAGCGGGCAACACAGAAAAAGCACTTGAACATGCACTGATGGAATACAACCGGCGGCCTAAAAACATTGAAGCAAACGAAACAGTCGCCTGGATGTATTTTGAAAATAATGAACCCGTTAAAGCTTTGCCTTACCTGCAGGAAGCGTTAAAAACCAACAGTAAAAATCCAACACTTTTATGCCGGGCAGGGTTAATTTTTGCAAAGAATGGCGATGCTGTTAAAGCAAAAAAATATTTACAGGATGGATTGCAAAACAATCCAAATATTGATGAAAGCCTTAAGGTTGCTGTATCACAGCAGTTAAAAAACCAAAATATTGTATTTGCAAATTGATTAAGTAATTTATCATGAAAAAAGGTACATCTATACAATTAAAAATATTGCTGTTGATGACAGCATTATTTTCACCGCCATTATTGTTTGCACACAGCATTAACTATGCGCTGCAAAATGCACCGGCAACTGATGTGGTTTGGTTCTACACAAAACTTGGATTCACACATATTATTCCAAATGGAGCAGATCATATTTTATTTGTAGTGGGACTGTGTTTGCTTAGTACAAATATCAAAACGATGTTGTGGCAGGCGACTGCATTTACCGTAGCACACTCCATTACCCTTGCACTGAGCATGAAAAATATTTTTGTGGCACCAGCACCTGTTGTAGAGCCCATCATTGCTTTGTCTATCGCATTTGTAGCCGTAGAAAATATGTTGGTTACCAAATTGAAACCGTGGCGGATTGTTGTTGTGTTTTTGTTTGGCCTAATCCACGGAATGGGTTTTGCCAGTGCTTTAAATGAAATTGGTTTGCCTGCTGATAAATTTTTTACTTCCATTTTATCTTTTAACCTGGGTGTAGAGCTGGGGCAAATGACCGTTATATTGGCGATGTTTGCGCTGGTTATACTTCCCTTAAAAGATAAAGTGTGGTATCGCGGAAGAGTTGTGTATGGGCTGTCATCAGTGATTGCATTGGTGGCCGGCTATTGGGTTGTGGAAAGAGTTTTGATGTCTGCCTGATTTAAAAAAAGCCGTCGCAATTAAAAAATTGCGCGGATGGTTGCCCTGCCGATGTGTACAACCCTTGCTGTGCCCGGTTTTCGCCCATCGTACTGCACGCTCATTTCTATATTTCCTGCCAGGCGTTTGGTATACTCCAGGTTCCATAAATAATTTTTACCCGGCAACAACCCTTCCAGCATAATATAACCTACGGTTGAGTTGGGTGATGCACTGGGATCTTTCGCCGAAAAGTTGATGGTATTAACTGAAAACTTTCCATTGATGGTACTATTGGAAAGCACGTTGTATTTGACCTCTGTATTGATGGCATTATTGGTCAGTTTTTCAAAAAAGCCAACCGTATTTTTTTTATCACTGATGCTATACGACGCAGTTACCCGCAGGTCACTGCCATGCGTATAACTTACCGCAGGCTCCGCAACTTTTTGCTGTACACTATAATTTCTGTTATCAAATTTTGGCGAATTCAATTCGTTGGAAATTGACTTTAAAGCGATGCTGGCGGTGATTTTCCGGTTAAAATTAAATCTTGCCTTATAAGTTATATTCCGCAATTTCCTGCTTTCAAATCCATACGTTAATAAAGATTTTCCGCTGTTTTGGCTATGGGTTATATCCATTCCCCATTTGCTGCTAACGCGGTTAAAGAACAACGAATTTGATAGAAAAGAACTTAACGTAAGCAACGTAGTATCAACCAGTTTTTTTGTAAACGGATTGAACTGAAAGCTGCCGGTTGAGATATCTTTTTTATTAATTTGCATGGAAGATGCGGTACTCAGCCTGCTCAATAATTTTCTAAACCCTTTGGCTTTTGCTGCATCTATTAAAGCACGTGGACTGATATCAACACTATAATTAAATGTTACATAATTGGCCTTTACGTATTGGTTGGTGGGTGTGTTAACCCGTATATATTTTCGCTGATCCTGGAACAATGCAATTTCAAATTCATTTAGTTCAGCAATGCCATTGTTGTTATAATCATTCCAGGTGTACTCGCCCTGGCCTGCCGGCACTTCCACAAAAGTAAATTCCCTTTTTTGCTCCTGCCCTGCGCCTACCTCATATAAAACGTTTCCGGTAACCAGGCCTTTCCATTCATTAATAAAATATTCCGACCTGCCAAGCAAACTTTCATCAGGCTTCTGTGTGGTTAGCAATGGATTAACAATTTGCAGTTTGCGGTAAGTAAGATTGAACTTAAACTGGTGGTGTTCGTTTTTCAACAATGCAGTGGTAACACTAAAATTATCACTTTTATCAGCCACTGATAATTTTTTTGCAACTGGATATAAATCACTACGGGTAAAATAGCTGATGCCCCACTTATTTAGCTTCGCCTCATCTGATTTAACATACACCTGCCAGGTATGAAAAGCAAAACTTAAAGGAGATAACGTGTCATACTGTTTGTTAGTAACCGCATTGTGCTCTGCTGAATAATTAGTGCCTATTACAAGGTTGTTGAATTTTTTAAACTGCTTGTTCAAATCAACCGACGGGCGCAGGTAGCTAAATTTTTGTAAGGGCGAATTGCTGCTGGTGATGCTAACCTGGTCCGTAATCCGCCATCCATGAATGCTGGAAAAATGATTGAAGGCCTGTCGCACGCCGCTGAAATTATCACTGCGGCCGTAATGGGTGATTTCATATTTTACCTGGTTCCCAAGACTATCTCTTAGCTGAAATGCAGCATTGGCAAGCTTTTCGTCGGCCGGTGCTACGGTATAGGGTAAACTCCAGTCCCGGTTAAATTCTACATTGCGTAAACGCTCCAGCGACGTAAAACGTCCCTGCACATATTCGTACCCCAGGTTGGTTTGCAGCTCCAGCCCTTTTTTAAACAGGTGTACTTTTTTACCATCCTGTATTAATTGTATTTTTGCAGCCACGCCATTATCATTGCTTTTATCTTTACTGCTGAAAAGATTGATATCATAGTTACTGACTGCAAATTCTGTTTTGATACGCGTATTTGCATTGATGCTGTATTCGGCGCCCATCGTAATCAATTGCTTCTTTTTGGGTGTAACCAATAAAATAACCGGCTCCCAATCGCCCTGCTTTACATTGGCCGCATTGGGTGCAACCCATTTAAATACTTTGCCGTTGGTTGCTGTATACAGTTGCACATAGTTTCCTTTTCCTGCACCGAGGTTGGTAAAAGCCAGGTTGTACAAAGTGTTGGCGTTAGTAGTATCATACACATAAATAGAATCGTGTTGCGTGGTGTTAAAAACTGAATCCATTTTGCGGTATAATATTTTACCTGTTGCAAATGTATCCAATACTGCCCCCCTGTAAAAAGCAGTGTCAATACCATCGCCTACATCTGCCAAAAATTGTTTTTGCCTGCTATCCAGTGTTTGGTTAATGGCCGAATTTTTTGCATCCTGGTTAGAGAAAGCACCAATACTCACCGTTAGCTTTTTATTAATTGTTACCTCATCATTTACGTACAGGTTAGAGTTTAAAAAGTTGCGGTCGGCATACTCAAATTCAACTTGAATGCGCTTGTCTTTTGTAACCATTCTTTTAGGTGTAAAAGTCAATTCCGCAGTGTTGTAATTAATCACATAATCCTGGTCTTCGCCTCTTACCAGCAGCTCGCCATCCATAAAAACTCTTTCTGTACCCGCCAATACTGTAAAATACAATTCATTGCTTGCGCCCTGTAACCTGTACGGGCCCTGGTTTCCTTCTAACGGCACCAATACATTCCGGTTAAATTTACCCTTGGCGACAGACCCGCTCAACAAGAGCGAATTATTTACATTTTTGCTGATTTTATTATCGGTTAAAAAAGACATCCCCTGCAACCGTTTATAAAAATTGAGGAAATAGTTTTTACTCTGGCGGATGTCTATATCGCCAAAATTCACCTGCCAGTTTCTCTTTTTTACCTGCAAAAACACTTTATCAAAATCACGCAGATCCTGCGTGTTGCCATCCGGTTGAATGGGAATGTTATTATCTGTAACCGCCGCAGTTAATTCCAGGCTATCGCCAATAAAACCATTGAGCTGTAAATTTAAACTTGAATTGAGCACCGCATCCTGGCTGTTGCCAAACGAAATTCCCCGGCCAAAACTACCGTTGTAATTGATGTCGCCAAAATCGAATAATGCGTTGGCCTGTTTTCCGCCACTTTTAAAAATATAGGGCCGCTCGGCGATGAAATTATTGCGGATGCTATCATAATTAAAATGCCTGGAAGCCGCATTTAACCTGCTGGGGAAAACCCGGTAACTAATTTCTATGCTATCTGTATCTGGTTTTTGTATCCAGGTTAAACGGGCATTGATTTCATCCAATAAATATTGGGAAGGATATACATTTTTGATGTGGAATGTGCCGGGAACAATACTAAGGCTGTCGAAACTGTTACGCGTATGGCTGACGATTATTTTTTTACTTCTGAGATTGGAAACCGGGGATACTATTTTTTGCCCCTGGGATAATTGTACAGTCAGCAGAAAGATCAGCAGCAGATATATCCTTGGAGATTTCAAATCAGGCTTTTAGATTTCGATATTTAAAGTTAGTATTTATTGCGCAACGGCTTTGGAGTGCATCAGCCGATACAAATAAAAAAACCTTCCGGTTAAAGAAGGTTTAGCTACTATATAACGTATAAATCTATTGTTCAGTACTTAAACCGGCAGAAAGATATTCCCGGTTTAAACGGGCGATATTAGATACCGAAATTCCTTTAGGGCATTCCGCCTCACAGGCATAGGTATTGGTGCAGTTACCAAAATTTTCCTTATCCATCTGGGCCACCATATTCAACACCCTTGATTCTCTTTCCGGTTGTCCCTGCGGCAATTGTGCCAGCTGAGCCACTTTGGCACTCACAAATAACATGGCGCTGCTGTTTACACAGGTTGCCACACAGGCACCACAGCCAATACAGGCCGCTGCCATAAATGCATTGTCTGCATCTTTTTTATCAATCGGCAACGAGTTGGCATCAACGGCGTTACCAGTATTTACGGAAACATAGCCGCCGGCCTGGATGATGCGGTCAAATGAACTGCGGTCTACCATTAAATCTTTTATTACGGGAAAAGCTTTGCTGCGCCATGGTTCCACCACAATGGTATCTCCATCTTTAAAAGCACGCATGTGCAGCTGACAGGTAGTATTATTTGTCCATGGTCCGTGCGCCCTTCCATCTATATGCATACTGCACTGGCCACAAATTCCTTCCCGGCAATCATGATCAAATGCAATCGGATCATCTCCTGCTACAATTAACTGCTCGTTTAAAACATCAAACATTTCCAAAAAAGACATCTCAGAAGAAATATCCTTTACCTGGTAGGTTTCCAATGAACCGGCAGACTGTTTGTTTTTTTGACGCCAGATTTTTAACGTCAGATTCATATTGTAATGTTCCATTTTTGAATGGTTAAATTGTTGTAATGGTGAATGGTTGGTATGCTGAGTCGTCGTGATTAAACAATTCAACAATCTATTTATACGAACGTTGTGTTGGTTTTACAATCTCAAATTCCAATGGCTCTTTGTTCAGCTGCCAGTTACTTTCTCCCTTGTATTCCCAGGCAGAAACGAAACTAAAGTTTTCATCATCCCTTTTTGCTTCTCCATCTTCTGTTTGTGATTCTTCCCTGAAATGTCCGCCACAGCTTTCTCTTCTTTCCAACGCATCTTTGCACATCAGTTCTCCCAGCTCGATAAAATCCGCTACACGGCCAGCTTTATCCAGTTCAGGATTCATGTTGTTGATATCCCCGGGTATTCTTACATCACTCCAGAATTCTTTTTTTAATGCCTGAATTTCTATAATGGCTTCCTGTAGTCCCTTTTCATTGCGAGCCATACCGCATTTATCCCACATTATCTTACCAAGGCGTTTATGAAAACTTTCCACTGTTTGTTTACCCTTAATATTCATCAGTGTATTGATCCTGTCGCTTACTGCTTTCTCAGTTTCAGCAAAGGCCGGATGCGTAGTTGGAATTACAGGCGTGCGAATTTCATCGGCCAGGTAATTACCCAACGTATAAGGCACTACGAAGTAACCATCTGCAAGGCCTTGCATCAATGCAGATGCCCCTAAACGGTTGGCACCATGATCGCTGAAGTTGGCTTCGCCCAATGCGTACAGGCCTTTTACTGTTGTTTGTAATTCGTAATCAACCCACAAGCCTCCCATTGTATAATGCACCGCAGGAAAAATACGCATTGGCATTTCGTATGGGTTTTCACCAGTGATTTTTTCATACATTTCAAACAGGTTACCATATTTTTCTTCCACAACAGCTTTACCTGCTTTGATGATTTCTTCCTGCGAAGGATTTGTATTGCCCTGTTTGCTGAATTCAATTTTACCATACCTTACAATCGCATCTTTAAAATCAAGATACACGGCCAGCTTGGTAGTGCCTACGCCATAGCCTTCATCACATCTTTCCTTTGCTGCCCTTGACGCAACATCACGTGGTACAAGGTTACCGAATGCCGGATATCTTCTTTCCAGGTAATAATCCCTTTCTTCTTCAGGAATATCTACCGCCTTGCGTTTTTCGTCTTTTTGTTTAGGTACCCAGATGCGGCCATCATTGCGCAAACTTTCGCTCATTAAAGTAAGCTTGCTCTGGTATTCGCCACTCACAGGTATACAGGTGGGATGAATTTGTGTAAAACAAGGGTTACCAAAAAAGGCTCCTTTTTTATGCGCCTTCCATGCAGCCGTAACATTACTGCCCATGGCGTTGGTGCTTAAATAAAATACATTGCCATAACCACCGGTACACAACAATACGGCATGACCAAAATGTTTTTCCAGTTCTCCCGTCACCAGGTTTCTTGCTATAATCCCTCTTGCCTTTTCATCAATCATTACTACATCCAGCATTTCATGGCGACTATACATTTCAACAGTACCCAAAGCTATCTGTCTTTCCAATGCGCTATAAGCACCCAACAGTAATTGCTGACCAGTTTGACCCGCAGCATAAAACGTACGCTGTACCTGCGTTCCACCAAAACTACGATTGCTTAGCAAGCCGCCATATTCCCTTGCAAACGGAACCCCCTGTGCCACGCATTGATCAATAATAGCATTGCTCACTTCTGCCAGGCGATGCACATTTGCTTCTCTTGCCCTGTAATCACCGCCTTTTACAGTATCGTAAAACAAGCGAAAAACAGAGTCTCCATCATTCTGATAATTTTTAGCTGCATTGATGCCCCCTTGCGCTGCAATACTATGCGCTCTTCTGGGACTATCCTGAAAACAAAATGCTTTTACTTTATAACCCATCTCGCCCAACGAAGCGGCTGCAGAAGCCCCGGCCAATCCGGTGCCCACTACAATTATTTCAAGCTTACGTTTGTTGGAAGGATTTACCAGCTTAACGTGCCCTTTATAATCGTTCCACTTTTCATTCATTTCGCCGGCAGGAATTTTTGAATCGAAAGACATAGTATTGTTGATTAGGTGATTGGTTAAAACTATTTTACGAGGTTTTGTATTACAATTGTGTTACTGGTATTGAAGGCGTTGATACTATTTTACTTGCTACGGTTGCACGAATAATTGATAGCAGTTGACTCATTTTCCTGATGTTACATTTATTCAACCCAGTGTAAATAAAAAGCCAGCGGCATCAATGCAAACAGCAAACAAATTACAACAGAATAAACAACACCAATCCCTTTAATAATAGGCGTATATCTTTTGTGGTTAACACCAAACGTTTGAAATGCACTTTGAAAACCATGCAACAAATGCCAGCAAAGCGATATTACCCCAAGTATATAAACAACAACAATTAATAAATTGTTTTGAAATACCAGCTTCATCTCTGCATATAAATTATGTACTTGCTGGTTATTGTAGGTAGCAAGGCTGGTTTCATCCAGCGCCTTAATACCAGCCATTCCGCCAAACCTGGATGGAGTCCAGAAATGATATAGATGCAGTACAAGAAAAATAAGAATCAGCGTTCCCAGCAGGCCCATGCTTCTGCTATACCATTTACTGTTTGCGCTTGCTTTGTTTACGGTATATTTTACAGGCCTTGCTTTATTATTTTGGCTCCATAAGGTTAACCCTTGTACAATGTGCATTATTAAAAATAAAAACAAACCCAGTTCCATGGTGCGAACGATTAAATTAGATCCCATGAAATGGCCCCAATGATTAAACGTTTCTCCGCTATCATTAAAAAAAATCATGGCGTTGATGCCGCAGTGAACTATTAAAAAAGTAATGAGAAAAATACCGGTAAGCGCCATTATAAATTTCTTGCCGATTGAGGAAGTAAAGAATAATTTCCAGGTCATATAGCTTGGGTTATTTTAGTAAATTGATGCAAAAGTACGTCAGTAAGTCTCAAAAAATTATTTTATTGAAATTATTTACCCAATACTTTGTTGTTTACAACTGGCAATCTGGTTAGTATTTAAGTTAATTGTTTTATCATCCAGTTATCTACCTGTTGAAAAATTACTTCTGGTTTCAGGGTTCTCCATTGCGGAAAATCAAGCAATGCCACATAGTTGGTAAGACGGGCTTTTTTAAAATCATATTGGCTTTGAGCCGGCATGTTGATGATCACAACCCAGCCTCCATCATCCTCCAATTGCTCCTTCCACTCTTCATAATAACTATCATCGCTGCTGTGAAAATTCAGTACGTTCTCAGCTATAAAAATAAATTTAAAAATACCCTGGGCATATAAAATATCAGTGATTTCACGGCGCAGTGTCATGATATCGTTTTCAATTGCATCATTCCATTCGCCCAATAATTCTATAATTGCGAAGTGCTGATCGTAGTCAACGAACAAAATTTTCATATACAAAGTTTTGCTTCCAAAATCATCCCATTGCGGATGTATGTAGTAATTATAAACGGTGAGAGAGAATTCAAATTCGCTGTATTCCCGTCCAAAAAATGGAGACCGCTCGTCTTCTTCAGCGATGTATAAATGACGCCAGTTATAATAAGGTTCTATATCTTGCATACGATAAAACAGTACTGCTCAGCCATAGCTAAAATAAAAAATATTGTTACCCCAAAATTAAATCATCGTGTTGATAAAATAGGTTGTTTATAAAAAAAGCTGCAATAGATGCAGCTGATTAATAATATACATAATGAAATAAAATCCGTTATTCAACAACCAGTTTTTCTGTAAAGGTAACCTGCTTATTTTCGTTTAGTACGTTCACCATGTAAGTCCCTTTCGGTTGCTGACGGGCAAAATTAATGGTAGTTGTTTGCGGTGCTTTGGTAAGACTGACAACTTTGGACTGCAATGTGCGGCCCGCAAGATCTGTAACTATCACAGTATACCGCCCGGCATTTTGTCCCGACATTAAAACCCTGAATTGAGAACCTGTTACAGGGTTAGGAAAAATTTTGGCATCACTAACCGTTGTAAAAGGCAATGACGATTTTACAAGTGAATTTTTTGCAGCGTCAGCTTCTTTCTGCAATAAAAAATTGCCATTGGCTAAATCAGATGCATTGAATGGATTTTCCACGCTTACGATTTTTACGGCTGCAAGATCTTTCATATTCACCTTATACAATCCCTCCAAAACATTGGCACTGCTTACCACCATGTTGCCATCATCATCTACTGCAGCTCCATTGGTGGTAAAGTTAGCGGGCAGGTCGGTTATGCCTCCCGTAAATTTTGCTGTTCTGGCTGCTACATCAATACTAAAAATATTATGACTTGCCGTTACAATTACGAGTTTGCCAAAAGCATCCGCCACCATATCTCCTCCCCAGCTGGAGCATTTGTTATGGATAGAAATGCCTTTATTTTCCGCCGCGTCAATTACGGGCCCAAGGTCCTGCACTGTAGCGCTGCCGCCGGTACTAAAACGCAGCAGGTGATTGGCGTCATTGGTCAATGCATAGCCATAACCATCTGCAGCAATCACCATCCGGGTGATTTGATTTTCTTCAGTTTGAAAAGCACCCCCAACCGGTTTTGTAAGCAGGTTACCCTTAACAGTAGTGAATGTTGCACCAGGTTGATTTAAATCTAAATAATTAATATCAGAAAAATGGATGGGAGCAAAATACAGGCGGTTGTGTACAACATCAAGTGCACAGGCCGCAACACCAAAACCTGTAGGATTTGCGGTAGCTTTTCTTGCTTCACTGTTATTGTCGGAAGCCGTGATTTTGAAAGGTGTTTTATCTGCCTCAAACAAAGTCCTGATGACCTTACCCGTAGCAAGGTCAACTTGTTTGATATCTGCCCAAAAGAAATTATTGTTTTGCTTGCCTGTGATGGCATAAGACCTGTTTGAACTTTGCGCCTTACTGAGAAAAACAATCGTAAAAAAAACAGTAAAAAGTAAAAGTGTACGTTTCATAATGGTGATTTTTGTTGATGAAGAATGCCTTTGTAAATTAAACAAAATACCAGTAAAAACAAACAGAAACAACCAGTCAGAAGGTGCTATTTTCAATTGATTTTTTTACACTCCCCCATTTTACCAACAGTGCTTTTGCATCCGGGTAAGTTATATTTAATTTATCCATCACCATTCTTACTCCCCTGTCAATTAATTTTTCGTTGGTAAGTTGCATATTTACCATCGTGTTATTCTCTACCCTTCCAAGTTGAATCATCAGCGTAGTAGAAATCATATTCAATATTAGTTTTTGTGCCGTACCACTTTTCATGCGGGTACTTCCGGTAATAAACTCGGGCCCTACAATTACTTCGATAGGATAATCGGCAACTTCGCTCAATGGTGCATTTACATTACAGCAAATACTGCCGGTAATTATATTGCCCGCCTTGCACCGCTGCAAGGCACCAATAACATAGGGCGTGGTTCCGCTGGCAGCAATACCAATCACTACATCGTGGTCGCTCACGCTGTGTTGCAACAGGTCTTTCCAACCTTGTTCGGCATCGTCTTCTGCAAATTCTACTGCCTGTGTGATGGCCTTGTAACCACCAGCAATTATACCAATCACCAGATCGGGCGATACACCAAATGTAGGCGGACACTCACTTGCATCTAAAATACCCAATCGGCCACTTGTACCTGCACCTATATAAAACAGGCGTCCTCCCGCCAGCATTTTATCGGCAATTGCTTTTACCAGTGTTTCAATTTGCGGCAGTACAGCCTCTACAGCAGTGGCTACCGTTTTATCTTCTTTATTGATGTTGTTAAGTAATTCTGATACCGGCATTTTTTCGAGATGCTGGTAGTTGGAGCTTTGTTCAGTTATTTTTTGGACAGCCATTGTATGTTTGCTTTTTTTCAACGTTATCAGTGTACAAATACCGATGCCGCTTTTTGAGAGGTTGTTCAGAGGTAGTCTAATTAACCAGCGATCATTTTTCGCTTGTGGTACTTTATTAGACCGTCCATTGGATTTTTTAACACCCTGCCTAACTGCAACTCGTAAGCGTCACACATTTCTTTTAAAATATCTCTGAAACCGTAAGCCACACTGCCGATAAAGTGAATAGGCATTATCCAGCTTTCCCTGTATTTGTACAGGTGATTAAAAAAGAAATCATTAAAGCCATCTTCGATAATATTTTCTATCATAAAGTGTCCACGGTTTTCTACAAGGAATGGTACAAAGCTTGCCAGGTAACGGTTAGGAAGCGCATGTTTGTAAACAGCGTCCAGAATTTCCATCGACGAGGTATTGTACTTCGCATTAAACCGGTCCATCAGGTCCGGATCGAATGTATTGTACAAATAGTACTGAACAACTTTTTTACCGAGGTAGGCGCCGCTGCCTTCATCGCCTAAAATATACCCAAGCCCCGGACTATTCTTGATGATTTTTTTTCCATTGTAGTAACACGAGTTAGAGCCTGTACCCAGTATGCAGGCAACCCCTTTTTCATCTCCGCAAAGTGCTTTTGCAGCGCCCATTAAATCGTGGGTTACATTAATCTTTGCTTTTGGAAAAGTTGCTTTTAACGCTCTTGTTACCGATTTTACATTTTCCGGGTTGGCGCACCCTGTGCCATAATAATGTATTTCATCAGGTTCATTGTCTTTTAACTTCCTTTTTAATTCAGTAGCCAACAGCTGCTCAATTTCATTGGTATTTAAAAAGTAGGGACTGATGCCCTGCGTAAAAAATTTTTTCTTTTTTTCTCCGTTTATCAAACACCACTCTGCCTTGGTTGATCCGCTGTCTGCTATTAAAATATTTGCCATTATTATTATTTATTATTTGGAGGTTTACTTTATTAAAGCTCAAGTTAATTAAAAAACACAACGCCGGCATTCATTATAATTCAATTATTTTCGTGTTTATAAGTGTATATATGAACAAGAAAATTCAGGTTTGGTTACCACTGCTTTTTAGTATTACGATGATTGTAGGTATGATGCTGGGCTATAAAATGAGAGACAATATGCCGGGCAAAAATTTCTTTTCAACAGATAAAAGAAGAACCATACAGGAAGTGATGGATTTGATAGAAACCAAATATGTGGACACCGTACAATCCGCCGCATTAAGCGATACAGCTATCTCCGCCATTCTTGGCAAACTTGACCCCCATTCTGTCTTTATACCTGCCGATGAATTGCAGGGTGTAAACGATGATATCGCCGGCAATTTCTTTGGTATTGGGGTAGAGTTTAACATTTTCAATGATACCATTAACGTAATTAATGTAGTACCCGACGGCCCAAGCTTTAAAGCGGGTATAAAAACCGGCGATAAATTTATTAAAGTAAACGAAACGCCCGTAGCTGGTAAAAAGATCACAGGCGATCAGATCAGGAAATTATTGAGGGGAGACTTAGATACTAAAGTTGTAATTACGGTGTTGCGTGAAAGCCAGACAATACCTTTTACCATTAGCCGCGGCATGATTCCGGTAAGCAGTGTGGATGCCAGTTATATTATTGAAAACGGTATTGGTTATATCCGGCTCAACAAATTCTCTCAATCTACTTACCGGGAGTTTATGCAGGCAATGGAAGCACTGCAAAAACAGGGTTTGAAAAAATTAATACTTGATCTGAGAGGCAACGGCGGCGGTATTTTGGATGAAGCAACTTCTATTGCAGACGAATTTTTAGACGGCGATAAATTGATTGTATACACCGAGGGTACTCACTTTGCTAAAAAAGAATATCGTTGTAAAAGACCTGGACTTTTTGAAAATGGTGAACTCGTAGTACTGGCAGATGAAGGCACCGCAAGCGCCAGTGAAATATTAATTGGCGCATTGCAGGATTGGAACAGGGCTACTATTGTTGGAAGACGCAGTTTTGGAAAAGGATTGGTACAGGAGCAGTTTGATTTGAGTGATGGCAGCGCTTTAAGATTGACCATCGCAAGGTATTACACTCCTATTGGAAGAAGCATTCAGCGGCCATATACCAATGGTGGAAAAGCTTATTATGAAGAGGTTGCCAACCGGTTTCACGATGGGGAAGTTAATTCTGCCGATTCCGTTAAACACGATACTACTAAAATGTATAAAACCCAAAATGGCACAATTGTATATGGCGGAGGTGGTATTACCCCGGATATTTTCATTCCTGTGGATACGGCGGATTTTAGTATAGCTTTTACCAAAGTTTTTTACAAAGGTCTCGTAAGCGATTTCGGTTACCACTATTACCTGCAAAATGCAACGCAGTTAAACAATTTTAAAACGACTGCCGACTTTATAAAAAATTTCAATTTTACGGAAGACAACTGGAATCAGTTTGTGGCTGTTGCCGCAAAGGATTCCATACGGCTGGACACAATTTCCGAGAAAGAAAAAACAAATCTTATCGCACGCATTCAATCTTCTATCGCAAGGCAGCTATGGCGCAATGAAGGGTTATATGAAATACTGAATACAAAAGACAAAGCAGTTTTAAAATCTGTTGAGCTATTATCCAAATAGGTAAACTATATTTTAAACGGATACTTTTTTCAGCATACTGTTTGATAGCAGTACAACAACTATTAGTTCAATCCTTTGTCGGTATTTTGGCTGCCCCCGCGGATTAAAATTACATCAGCATCAAAATAAAATTTATGTGGCTTAATAATATTTTAGAAACAATTGGCAACACGCCGCTTATTAAACTAAATAAAATCACGAAAGATTTGCCCTGCACGGTATTGGCAAAAGTGGAATACTTTAATCCAGGTAACAGTATTAAAGACAGGATGGCTTTAAAAATGCTGGAGGTAGCCGAAAAGGAAGGGAAGATAAAACCCGGCGGAACTATTATTGAAGGTACAAGTGGTAACACCGGAATGGGCCTTGCATTGGCAGCCTGCGTAAAAGGTTACAAATGTATTTTTACCACAACCGATAAACAGTCAAAGGAAAAAGCCGACATTTTAAAGGCAGTTGGCGCAGAGGTAATTGTATGCCCCACGAATGTTGACCCGTCGGACCCGAGATCTTATTATTCCGTTAGCAAAAGACTCGCAACCGAAGTTCCCAATAGCTGGTATGTAAATCAATATGACAATTTAGCCAACAGGCAGGCACACTATGAACAGACAGGCCCGGAAATTTGGGAACAAACCGAAGGTAAGGTTACGCACCTGGTTGTTGCTACCGGTACCGGCGGAACTATCGTTGGAACAGGGCAATACCTGAAAGAAAAAAATCCTGCTATAAAAGTTTGGGCCATTGATAGTTATGGATCTTTATTAAAAAAGTATTTTGAAACCGGCGAGCTGGATCAAAAAGAAGTTTATCCCTATATAAGCGAAGGATTTGGCGAGGACTTTGTGCCTGCCAATTACGATATGAGCGTTATTGACGCCTTTACAAAAGTCACCGATAAAGATGGCGCTATCATGGCAAGGCGAATAGCAAAAGAGGAAGGTATTTTTTGTGGTTATAGTGCAGGCAGCTGCCTCCAGGGAATGTTGCAATTAAAGAATGAACTAAAAAAAGATGATGTTGTGGTATTGATATTCCATGATCATGGAAGCCGCTACGTTGGCAAAGTTTACAACGATGAATGGATGCTTGAAAGAGGATTTTTAGAGATGAAAACATTCAAAGACCTTATCAATGGCCGTGGTACGCAACGATTAATTACACTTAGTGCCGGGCAAACAGTAGGCGAAGCAATTGACCTAATGAAACAATATGACATTGAAAATATACCTGTATTAAAAGATGGCGCTACGGTTGGTGCTATTTCGGCAAGTGGCTTGTTTAATAAAATTTTAGATGATGCCAATGTGAAATGGAAAACAGTAGACTCGGTAATGGAGAAAGCCTATCCTGAAGTAGCTTTCGATACCCCGGTAGAACGTTTAAGTGCCTTTATAAACAAAGAAAATGGAGCTGTATTAAGTCGGGACGAAGCCGGATCCTTACACATTGTAACAAAATATGATATTATTCAAAGCCTCACTAAATAATAACGCGATATAATAATTAGGCCTTATCGCATTGATTTACAGTAAACATTTAATTCTTATTGCTATTTTATTAGTAAATTATAGAATTAATTTACATCATCATAATAGTAATTTTACGTAAATCAATAGGACTACTCCTTTCGGCTTTTGCGGCTTCCATAGCCAGGCGACAGTATTTACTGTACATAAAAAATAGCGCAAGAATGCGCTTGTCTGGTATCTTAATCTTTTGCATTTTTGTATCAGAAGTTGATTGATAGGAATTAAATATCAATCTTATCCAAAAATCCTGATAAACCGAAAAAATAGCTAAAGTCCAACTAATCGCTGAAAAACCAATTAATCCAATATCAGTCAACTTCTTTTCCTTTTTACGCCGTCCAAGCTAATAGATATTGCAATATCCAATGCAAAAGCCAACAACTAATTCCTTTGAAGACGCAAGATCCAACATGCTGAGTCCATGCAGTAAAAAGCTAAGATGACTCAAAAAACGAACCCTGAAACCAGCCAAATCATTTAAAGGTTTGACCTGGAGCCGCTAACCACGCAAAAAGTGTAACCCCCAAACTGCCGGCCTCGCTTGACAAAACATCTTACTTCCACACGCTTAACTAAATTAGCTGTGGAAGTTTTTTTGCGACACACCTTTGGTTTAAATGCAGGAATTGTAGCAAATTACTTGATTTTCACGTAGATATCCTACTACACAAATGAATAAATACGCTACCCAACGTAATTTATGAACTATAAAAATAGCGTAATGCTGCTCTTGTAAGCGATGTGTAACTGTTGCATCTTTGTATCAGAAAGTTATGGTTGAAAGATCAAAACAATCTGGTCCAAACAAACAAAAAACAGTAATCGAAATTCCTTTGAAAACTGCAAAATTCAACATCCTGAAACTATGCTGTTAAAAGCGACGATGTTTCAAAAAACCAAAACCAATATCCCGGGTCTATGCTGTTAAAAGCGATGATGATCCAAAACCAGTAACCCAATATCCTGGTCTATGCTATTAAAAGCGATGATGACTTGAAAGACCTAAAAAAACCAATATCCGGATCTATGCTGTTAAAAGCGATGATGATCCAAAACCAACAAACCAATATCCTAGCCTATGCTGTTAAAAGCGACGATGGCAAAAGACCAGAACACTGAAACCAGTAAATTGACTAAACACGATTTCTCTGGAAGTTTACCCGCAAATGTAATCCTGAACAGTCAGTTGCGGCTGACGCAAAAAATCTTACTTCCACAGGCTATGAAAAACTAGATAGCTGTGGAAGTTTTTTATTTTAAAGCCCGCTTTTTATCCATCCCGATGCAATTTGTAGTAAAAGCCCGCGGAAATTTTACGGAAAAATACGATCGTCTATGTATTTTGTGCAACAATAAAATTGAGTACTGGTGCGCTTGTTTGCGGCCTAAAAGGTTCGGATATTTGTATCAGAAAGTCAGGGTAAAAAATCAGGACTTTCTGTTCCAAAACAATCCAAAACAAAAGAACAATCCTCTACCCGAAAAATCCGAGTCTATGCTGTAACAAGCGAAAATGCTCAAAAACCAATATCCCGGAACTATGCTGTAAAAAGCGATGATGATCCAAATTTTTAAATCCAAATCCTTGTCAATGGCCTAAAAGCAAATTTGACATGAAGAGCCAACAAACCAATATCCAGGAACTATGCTGTAAAAGGCGATAATGATCCAAAAACCAATGAACCAATATCCTGGCCTATGCGTAAAAGCGATGATGGCAAAAGACCGAATGCTGAAACCAGACAATTCATTCAACTGATTTTTCTGGAGCGTTTACCACGCTAAAAAGTAAATCCCTGAAATGCCGGCCCGCCGGCGAGTAAAATGTTTCTTCCACAGACTATGAAGACTAGTAGCTGTGGAAGTTTTTTTATTTATGCCATACTTGTTATATCCATCCATTTAATTATTCTAAATTAATTCTCAGATTAATCCAATGTCAGAAATGATTTTGATTAGAATGTAACATGTCACAAAATAAAAGGCCGCTTCTATTGAAGCGGCCTTTGTATAAATAGGTATTCAAAGCACTAATTTTCTTTCTTAGCTCCTGCTGCAGCATTTACAGCAATATTGGTTTGGTTGATCATGTTATTCATCACCTTTACGGTTTCATCTACATAAATATCTCCTTTTAACCTGTTTAAAAACTGCTTGTTTCTGTCCATTCTATCTTTATCAGCGCTTAAACCTGTTGTATCTGTTGAATTGTTAAGTACAGTCATTTCTTTAGGTAATTTATATAAACTATCCAGCTTTTTGTAGGCTGTTTTCATCTGCTGAAGGTCAGCCTTGTACTTTACAAGATTCAGCGATACCTCTTTGTCATTCTTTTTATCAATCCATTCAATTTGTTGTTTCATTGTCTGGAATGTACTGCTTGTATTCACCTGGTCTTTCGCTGCATTAATAACGGCATCTGAGCTATATGTGCTTACCCATGGATGATAGTCAGCCTTGTTAATCTCATCCCAGCTTAAAGCGGCATCATTGTCTTTTTCCCTGGATTTAAAAAATTCATACCGGTCTGGTATTACTACATCGGGTGTAACACCTTTTAATTGGGTTGCGCCACCATTGATGCGGTAAAATTTCTGCAGTGTTAGTTTCACAGTGCCTAAATCTTCGGAGTTTTTTGCAAAAGCAGGATTTTCGGCTTCCGGGTTTAAAGGGATAGTACGTTGTACTGTTCCTTTTCCATAAGTTGATGTACTGCCAATGATAATTCCACGCTTATAATCCTGGATGGCTGCGGCAAAAATTTCAGAAGCAGATGCACTGCCTTCATCTACCATTACAGTCAATGGTCCGCTATATAAAATGCTCTTATCCCTGTCTTTCCATAAATAAGGCTGTTTTTCGTCTCTTCCCCGTACCTGGCAAATAGGACCATCTTCAATAAACAAACCAGCCATTTTCACTACCTCAGGTAATGATCCGCCGCCATTACCACGAAGATCCATTACTATTCCTTCTACATTTTCGGCTTTTAACTTTACGATTTCTTTAGCTACATCTTCAGAGCATTTTGCACCGTTGGGCTTTTCAAAATCCATATAAAATTCTGGCAGGTAGATATATCCAATTTTGTGTTCACCCTTGATGATAGCACTTTTGGCAAATGTATCTTCCAGTTTTATTTCGCCTCTTTTTAAGCTTACAACCTTTACACTACCATCTGGTTTACGCACGGTTAATCTAACTTCGGTTCCGGCTTCAGATCCACGGATCAGCTTTACAGCATCTGTTACAGCATA
This sequence comes from Chitinophagales bacterium, assembly GCA_038210625.1. Classification (GTDB taxonomy): domain Bacteria; phylum Bacteroidota; class Bacteroidia; order Chitinophagales; family Chitinophagaceae; genus Ferruginibacter. Next base: position 50,130 of record JBBQWL010000002.1, read on the forward strand.
CCCGGTAACATCAACAGGTTCAGCATTGCCCTGGCCAATTTTTATTACTTCGTCGTTCACTCCTATCTCGCCGGATTTCCAGGCGGGCATACCCGTGATAAGGCTGGCTATTTTTATTTTGCTTTCTTCTTCTTTCAGCTGGGCGCCAATGCCGTAAAATTTTCCGCTCATCATTTCATTAAAGCCACGGCTATCTACCGGTGCAAAATAATTGCTATGTGGATCCATTTCACCAGTGATGGCATTTACAAAAGAGCTGAACAACTCATCGTTGGTATTGTGGGTTTTAAGCGTAGTAAAATACCGGTCGATTTGTTTGCGGATCATATCCCTTGCTTCTCTTTCCAAGGTGGAGTCTGCTTTATACACAAACTTTTTCGAAGTTACCTTTCCCGCAACGCCTGCACTATCCGCCGTTGTAGATGGCTTTTTATTTTTATTGGCTTCTCTATCATCCAGCATATCAGAATACTTACTCAATACCATGTACTTTAAACGTTTGCGCCAGGCCTCTTTTTTATCAGCTTCTGTTTTGGGATAATTTAGTTTATCACCGTCGAGCAATACGTTTTCTTCTTTTGTAAAATCAAATGGTTTGCTGAGGATATCAGTAAAATACTGGGATGCCTGGTTCAGACGACGGGTATAGCTGTCATTAATGGCATAATAAGATTCCAGTTTAGCACCGTGAATTTCATCATCTATCCTGTTTTCAAACCTGGAAAAGCTATCAATATCGCTTTGCAAAAAGATGCTTTTATCTTCATCCAGATCTTTTACAAACCGGTTCAGCACCTGTTTGGAAAAACTGTCGTTGATATTTTTGGGGCTGTAATGGCCCTGTTCCAGCAACATTCCCACATTGCGCAATATCTTTTCATTTTTTGTCTTTGGATTGTCGCCTCCCCCACGTCCCTGTGTTTGAAAAGCTACGAAGAGGCTTGCAACCGTTAACACCAGTAAAACCGGTAAAAATTTTTTACTCATAATAAACTGCTGGATTTTAAGCATGATATAAAATTAACGGAAAAATGATTGTGTTTATTGGATTAACAACTGATTAAGGTCTAATGTTTTCCTAAAAATTGATGAGTGGCAATAATTCTGCCATATATCGGCCAGAATTGATTTTGCCCTGAAAATGAAAAAGCGTTTTGCGGATGCAAAACGCCAGCCTTCAAAGGCCCTTGGGGGTTACCTTCAAGCCATATTTAGTAATCATTAACAGGGGTAAAATCTTTTTTCTGCAACCAGCCTTTGGTTGTTGTTCCGTCATCGCCGGTAATCTCCACGTAAACAAAGTCATTTTTTTCATCAAGGGTTTTAAAAGTAACAGCGCCAGCAGTTAAATAGACATTGCGCCTAGTGTTTTTGTCAGGCATGTCGTAAAAATAAGCGGTGCTGGTCACTTCATATTCGTTCACTATATGGCGCTTCTTTTTATGGGTACTTGAGTCTGCGGAGCCACCGTTTTTTTTCATGGGCTTCAGATGTTCGGGCGTTGTTGCGCCGGTGCTTTTAGCCCATTTATTCTTTATCTTTTTTTCTGGTTTATTTATAGAAACAGCCGATGAATCTACTGGCGTTGGAGTCGGCTTATCAGTCACCTGTGCAATAACTTCAGTTTGGTTATTCTTGCCCGGATTATAGAATTTGTTGTACGCGGTAAAACCAGTAAGGCCCAATGCAACCAGCAACACAACGGAAAACAACGGCTTTGAAATACCGCTTCTCTTTTTAATACTGGCGTGATACAATTCCTTATCCTTTGCCTCAACCTGGTACTGCAATTCGCTTAACAATGCTTCTTTATCCGACAGCTGGTTTTGCAATTTGTTGATTTGATTCCGCCAGGTTAACTCATCGGTTGACATTATGGGAGCATGTATAACCGGGACAGGAATGTTTTTTTTACGTTCTTCTGCCAGCGCTCCTTCATGAATAAACTCCTGTAGTTCGCCACCGTTTTTAAATCGTTTGAATGGACTTTTTTCCAGGCATTTATAAATCATGGTGATTAACCATAGTGGAATCTGCATTTCCCTTTCCTGCTTATCACTGTTCCATAAATCATGAATGGCATCTCTGCGCAACGTGATGATATCCGGCGGCAGGGTTTCCATGTGCGCCAGCATTACTGCGTTGCGGGCCATCTCTCCTTTGTTGGTTAAAGGAAACGGCACAATGCCTGCCAGTAATTCAAAAAGAATGATACCGAAACTATACACATCCGTTTCAAACAATGTTTCGCCACTGCTTTGTTCGGGCGCCATAAATTCTATAGCGCCGGCATAGCGAATGCTGGTGCGCCTTTGCTCATCTGACATTACGGACAAACCAAAATCCAGCAACATGTAATTACCGGTGCGCTGGTTGAATTTTACGTTGTTGCTTTTAATATCACCATGTTTGATATTTGCCCTGTGACAATGCGCCAATGCATTCGCCAACTGGTCGGCTACTTTAATGGTTTCTTTGATGGTAAAGACGGGTTCGTACGGAGGCTTTAATAATTCAGCCAGGTCGGGCCCTTCAATGTATTCCATTTCTATGTAAGGCAGGTTACCTGAACTGGTGATACCGGAAGCAATAATGCTGACTACATTCGGATTGGGAATTTCATTTACCTTTTTTAATTTCTGCACTTCATTTTGAAAAGAAGAAAAATGTTTATCATCCTCCGTTTCGCTGGCGATGGGGGTTGGTATAATTTTAATCGCCGTGATGATTTCGCCGGTCTTTCTTGCCTTGTACACAGAGCCCTGCCCGCCCGATTTTAATGCGCCTAGATTTTCCAATCCTTCTGTTATCGTAAATACTTTTGCCATATTAATAATTGCCCCCCGAATAAGTAAATTCAAGCACCGCCGAATCGCCTAAAATAACCTGGTCTCCTTCCTGTAACCGATGACCGACTTCTATCGCCTGCATTTTTATCAACACACCTTCGGGCGTTCGCACTTTCATTTTATTGTTCGGCGGAATGCCACCTTCGTCTGCGAATACAAGGAAAGAGTTACTATCTGCTTCCCACTCAATGTGCGCATGTTGACGGCTTACAGAACGGTTGATTTCATTGGGCTTAAAAGCGATTGTGTTTTTGCGCATGTAGTTACCTGCGGCCTGCACTTTAGCTTCCCGGCCGATATTTATTCTTCCGTTCGCTGCATCCAGTGCGTAGCTTTCCTGCTCTGCCTCACCATTCAATACTTTAATAAAAGCCTGGCTCTTTTTGTTGATAAGACCTGATTTCTTTGTAGAGATAAACACGGCTGCATTGATGCCATTGATAAGGTCAGCCTGCGGCGGAAACTTGTCTGTAAATACAATATCACATTTAAAAGAAGGTGATAAGGTGATGGCATAATCGTCCGCCATTCTTTGTACCTCTTCTATTTTAAATTTGCCTGGCACATTGGCAAACACTGCCGCTTCATACAAATGTTTTTCGGCATCGCTGCAATTTATAAAAATATAAACGCCCATGATATTCGCGCCTTCCCCGCCCTGCGCCCGCTGCAATTTTTCTTTGATGAACTGCGATAAAATATTGCGGATAGATTTTACGTCGTGCGGACGTTCTTTAAATAACTTAAACATATTTGGGTTACTTTTTTTATAAATGATTTATTACTATTCTCCTTGTCAATGCCCTAATTAATTCATTCCATTATCACTCGCCATTGAACCTTCCATTTTTTTCAGCGGATCAAAACTTTTGATATAATTACGTTCAACCAACAAGGGAACAATGTGTCTGCCAGCCAACCTTACCGCATCGCTTGAACCCTTGGCTCCTTCTATTCTTATGCAAACAACAAGATGCCCCGTACCCTTTGTTTCAGGTGCAAAAAAAACATACCAGCCATCGTTGATGCTTTCACCTTTAACGATTCTTTCAGGTGTACCCGTTTTACCTGCCACCAGCATTCCCAGCTTTGGCTTCTTGGGGGCACTCTGTTCCCGCATGTAGGTCTGCATGTATTGCGCATACAATGAATCCTTCGCAATCGCAACTCCTGGCCTGGTACCAACGGCTTCGCCATTTACATTTAGTACGTACCTGTTGGGCATCATCAGGCCGTTGTTAGCGATGCCGGATGCAATCCTTGCAACAGCTGCCGGCGTTGCTACCAACTCGCCCTGTCCCCATGACATACCTGAAATACCAATGGCCCTTGTACGCCGGATATTTTCAGGATTGTAGCGGTGCAAACTTTTAAATTCAGTGGCTCTCCATAGTTCCCGCCACTTTTCCTGCTGTGCATTGTTGCTGGTTTCGTTTTCAAAATAATAGCCCCCTACACCATGTAAAAACATGCCAGATTGCATGTATAAGGTTGCCATTTCTTCCTGCAATTTTTCCTCATTGGCCAGCCTTATAAAAAATGAATTGTTGGATTTTACTATCGCTTTTTCAATGTTAATAATACCCGCTTCATCCGGTTCCGGTCCAGTCACCCTGATCAAATCTTTTGGATACACCCGGATTGTTTTTTTAGCGGCAGCGATACCCAGCTTATTGAATGCAGCCATAGCAGTAACCAGTTTCGCTGTTGATCCGGGCTGCGTGGCATGTGTAAAACCCATATCAGTATTCACGTTCCAGCCGGGCAATTTATTGATTTCGTTTTCAGACAAACTCAGCCTTTCCCAATCGTTTACCGGTGGCAGAGGCCAGCAGGCAGATGCCAGCACATCGCCTGTATTGTCTTCCATCACAACTACTGAAACCCGTTTCCTGTTTACGCTATCATCGCCTTGAATAGCCAGTTCAATTTTTGTTTGCAAAGCAGCATCCATGCTAAGCGTTACATCGCGGTTTCGTTTTTTAAACTGCGCCACTTCTTCACTGTTGATGCCGGCTACCAGTAAATTAGTCAGCGCTGTAAAATCTCTTTTTGTTACGGTCATTTCAGTTTCCGTCATGGGCAAAAATCTTTCTGCACGAAAGCGGTTGGCGCTCACCTGGTATTTAACAACCGGCGCCGGAAATCCCCGTAACTCGGCAGCGTGTGCATATTCTGCAAAATAACCATTGCTGCCGCCGGCAAAAATTCCGGTATTGGCATCGCCTGTCCAAAAGAACATGTGCTCACCAAAAGGATAATAGCGTTCCAGTCTTTTATACGCCAGTGATTGTATATTTTCTGTTGGTATACCAAGTGCAATCATCGAATCTTTTTGATCCTGTACTAACTGCGGATCACTGGAAGCGAGTAATCGTCCGTTGCGGTCAAACACATTGCCTGCCTGCAAACGGCTCATTAAAATATTGATCCGTGGATTGTAACTATACATTCTTGCACCGCTGCGATCGGCTACCAGTGCAGGTTCTACAATCCATTTCTTTTCATGAAATGTATAACCAGATACATTGATCGCCAACAACAGTATCGCCATACATGCCGCCAGCAAGGCCGGCATTAAATTTTTATCCTGCCGTTGGGTAATGTATTTCATTTGTACCTGCGTGCCGCTTTGGCGTGATACACTCAATAAAAATCCTGCCGCTATCATGCTACACAATAGTGAAGTGCCACCATAACTGATAAAAGGCAACGCCACACCAGATAAGGGCAATGCGCCTGTTGAGCCTCCCGCAATCAGCAGAAATTGTACAAAGGTTCCGATACCGGCTCCGGCACATAAGTAGAATAAAAAGGGTGCGCCAGCCTGCCTGCCGATAATGATGGATCGGTGTAGGTAGATAAGAAATAAAATAAAAATACAGGTGATGCCAGCCCATCCAAATTCTTCACCAATGGCTGGCAATATCATATCTGTATGCGCTTCCGGAATGGTTTTAGCAAAACCTTCACCGGCACCCTGCCCGGTGATACCGCCTGTTGAAATAGCCCAGATGCCGTTGGCTACCTGGTCGCCTCCATACACCTGGTTGTTCCATGCATCGGCCCAGATAGCTTTGCGGTCAACGAGTCTTTGTATCGGCCCGGGAATTATTTTTGCCAGCACGGGTATTTTATCCAGCAATAAAAATCCGCTCACTACTACCAATGCCATCACAGCCGATTCACTTAGTTTCTTTTTAGCAACCAGCATGTACAACGCAAGGGCTGCCGCTGTTATACCCGTTGCATACCAGGGATTTTTAAATATCCAGGTAGCGATTGCGTACAACACCATGGCTGCGACAACCTGCATAAAGTCGCCCCGTGAAAAAGAAAAAAGTATGATAAATGTAAAGCAGCAAACGATGGCTGGGCCAAGATCTCCCAATGCCAGGAACAACAGGATAGTTGTAACAATAGCGGCTACTGCAAATATAAAAAAGGATAATCTTTTATTAAAGGAAGGATACTCAGAAATAAATTTTTCATTTTTTGCAAAGAAGCCGGCAAGAAAAATGATCACCATGTATTTAACAATTTCACTTGGTTGAAAGCCAAATAAATTTACTTTAACGCCGCTGCCTTCAGGGCCTGTACCAAATAAAATAGTAAGACATAATAAGCCTGCAGCACCGAGTGCCCATGGCCAGCCATTGGCTGCTTTCCGGTCGTTTTTCAAAACAAAAAAACGGTACACACCAGCATCCGGCGTAAACTTTTTAAGGTTGATAAATTGCAGTGCCAGTATACCAACGAGACCGATGCTGAAATAAATGAAGGTGCTTTTTGCAAGAAAACGATCACGCAATGGATCCTGCAGGCTGAACAAAGTGATGAATGAAATACCTGTCAGTATCATAATTACCGGCAGTAGCAACTGATCGGTGGCCGGAAAACGAATGGTAAAGATAAGGTGCAATAAAAAGAAGGCTGCAAAAAAAGTAAGGGTAATTGTCCAGAACCAACTGGTTACTTCGGCCGGTGTTCTTACCAAAAATGCTTTTTCTTTTTTAAAAGTGGCGAAATCTTTGGCGGCGAAAAGCCGCATGCTGTGGGGCGATTGAACAAAATTAAAACGGACGTCGCCCTGTAATTTTTCTATCCCCTGCGAACGGCCAAATTCATACCCGGGTTGCAGCGGAATAATTTCATACGATTTATTTTCCGGCAATCCGGAGAAGTTATATTTACCCGAAGCATCTGTACGGGCATAGGCATTGAAAGAAAGTAATTGCAGATTCTTTGCTGTATCAGGAACATATATCCGTCTTACACCGTCTTTAAATTGAATGGTATTATTTTCATCTTCCAGTTGATCAGATGCAGTGCTGCTATCCTGTGGTACCAGCAACTTTAATCTCACCAAAACACCAGCAGCCGGTTGATCATTTTGGCCTTTGATACTACCCGTAATACTATACTTTCCGAGGTTAACATTTGTCTGCGACGTAACGGATAAGGGATGTAATTTTTCTTTTTCAAATGTGATAGAATCGGCTTCGGCGAAGCCAAGTAAATTTCTTGATAGCAGCACCCTTTTTTTAAAAGATTTTCCTCCCTTTAAAAAAGCATCTTCTGCGTTGACGAAATATTTTTTCTTGTTGAGTTCGCCGATATTATCCATCACTGCACCTGCATCTTTTGAATCAATAGTCGCGGCAGCAAATGCGATGTCTTTCGGATCTTCGAAATACAATCCTTTTTTCAATAAACCTTCCATGCTTTCACCCGGCTTACCTGCATTCAGGTTGATCATAGTTCCATTTTCCAGTCGCGTATTCACATCTGAAAAATCACGCTGCAACACAGTATATAATTTCCAGAAAAGCATCGCCATAATACCGCCAATAAGCAGCAGGCTAAGTCGTTCCAGCTTTCTGTTTGTAAACGGTTGAGTGCTTTCCGCCATTGATTATTTAGGATTTGAATGCGTGATAAATATGGAATCTTTAAACTTTCCGGATACAAGTGAATCAGCAAAAAATACAGCATACTGTACCGGTATACGGCAATTGATAAAACGTACATTTTTTAAGGTGATGTTGTTCTTTTGCAACATCAAACCGACATCAAAATTTTTAAATACCAGGCTGTCCAGCACAATGTGTTTGGCGGATGAATTGATGATGAATGCAGGCCCTTTATAAACACTGTCTGCCATAATGATAGAACCATGGCCCTTTAAATAAAAACTGTCTTTACTGATTACAATGGGAGCCTCCACTTCCAGCAAGGTGCCTTCTGCAGGCAGCGTTGCCGTTTTGGTTGAGTCATTTATTTGTGCTATCAGTTGATTGAGCGATTCATTTTTTTTGGCAGCGACAGGAGCAGGCATTACCGCCTTTGGCACAATATTTTTTTTATAAGCCGCCATCAAGGCAACTCCCACAACGGCGATGAAAAGCATTGTTAACAATACAATGCGGATTCGGCGATTTTTTTTTGGAGTTATTTTATCCTTTTTAGGAAGCTCGTCATTTGCAGCTACGACTGCCCCAATCTGTTCCTTCTTTCTTTCCACCCTTACAGGTTCGGGTTTTAGTTTTGGCTCTTTGTTATTCTCTACCAAAACGGCGGTGATGTTATCATTTCCTCCCGCATCATTCGCTGCATCAATCAATGCCTTTCCTTTTGCAGCCAGGCTTTTTTCTGAAGTCAGTACAGATATAATGGTGCCGGAGCTGATCATGTCTGTCAATCCATCACTGCACAATAATAGCAGGTCACCTGAAAGAAATGGAGATTCACCGGTCTCAATAAAATCATCGGCTGTAGTGATGTCTTCTTCAAAACCCAACGCCTTGTTGATCTCGTTTCTTCTTGGATGCCGCATGGCTTCTTCTTCTGATAACCGGCCCGACTCTTCCAAAAATCCAACAGCAGAATGATCTCTTGATATCTTAATCAGCGAACGGTCACGCAACAAATAAATTCTTGTATCGCCTACATGCGCATACCAGCATTTACTATTTTTTATATCCACCACAGCGCAGGTGAGTACACAGGCCATCCGCTCATTTTTAGCGCCCGGCTTTTTTTGCTGGTTGATTTTAGTATTGGCTGCAACGATGGCCTGCTGCAGGGTTTCAATCACATCTTCTGAAATGGTTTCCAATTTTTTCATGATAACAGATCGTGCAATGGCCGCGGCAATATCACCACCTTTATAGCCGCCCACACCATCAATTACACAGGCTACTAAAAACCGTTTATTGATGATTTCGCGGACAAAGAAAGTATCTTCATTCTTCTCCCGGCGCTTGCCCTTGTCTGTTATACCAAAAAAGTATTCAGCCATTTTTGTGCGTTTGTTTAATGTCAGAAAAATGCGCTACCAGTAACACCAGGCTGATCACCAACAATCCTATCGCTAAGAATTTATCCATGTTATACTTTAAATATGTTGATAGAAACAATGCCATTTAAAACAATTCTCGAATTCATGGGAAGCTCTGTCCAGATGGGCACATCGCTGGTACTGTTGCCCACTTCATTTTCATTTACAATGGTCTTTTCACCAAAAGAGGCAACAAAAAATTTATCAGCAGGTTTATCATAGCGAATAGAAAGATGTGGTGATGAAACCCATTCGGACGGAACACGAAAAACTCCCGGCTGGCCCTGCTTTTCATCTATGCCGGCCACGGTAATGAGATCATCTTTAATAAGGTATTCCAGTTTTTTGCCGGCAAACTGTTTATCAGGAAGCGTGGCCTCTAGGCGGGCAAGGTACCTGGGGACTTTTGGATCATTCACGTCACCCAGTACCAGCCCTTCGTTCCAGGGAATTTCATAATAGCCATCACTATAAAAAGTAAAGTCTTTTAAAATTTCGTCCGCGATATCAAATGTTTGCGCAATACCGGTTTGGCGGGGAATAAAAGTCAGTCTCAAATTTTCTTCTTTCTGCTGCACATTTCCCGGCAACAATTTTCCAATAAAACTCTTGTCGCCTTTTTCATAATCCGGGTGAGATACAAAACGAAAAACCCATTTGTTGGCAGACGCGGTGACCTTCTTATTTTTCTGGCGGTGCTCCTGTAAAATGGTATAAAAAGCCTTTACCGATTCTTTAATGATTAAAGAAAAGATACCCCGGTTATTGTCCATAAACTTATTGTAATCGGGCGGACTGAAACAGATAATGTACTCATGATAAAAGATAATCCTGTCTGCAAATGATAGTTCTGTAACCGAATCCTTAAATTTTTCGATGATGTATTTGTATACCAGGTCCGGGGTCATGGAAGATGTTTCTGTAACACCGGCTTCTTTTTTAAGGAACCAGTTGTGTACCCCGGATCGCTGCCAGAAAGTAGGTTTTGTGGTTGTGTGCATGGGCTAATTTTTAATTTTACTGTTGGTAATTTCATCAGCTGCAATAACAAAAAAGCATAATAGCTGTTATTGCAAACATGGTGTTCCCGTAAATCTTTGTGCAGTAAAATTGTGCCCTGGCGTTGTAGTTTAAGTTAAAATGGTTCTCTCAAAATGCAGGCAGTAAGTTGGTAAGTGTGCTTCTGTAAACCTTAAGTCTTCAAAAGCCATTTGGTATTGATGGGATGAAATTAACAGATCAAATCTTAATGAATTGCCAAAGCTGTGATTTGATTTAGTGAAGGAAATGATAAAATTGGACAGGCGTTACAGTAAATTTATTTTATTACCCCGGCGGAGATGTACCTACCGGGGTAATTTTTTTTGCAAGTCTTAGTAAATACAGACCTGCCCCTGCCCTATGGGTAACACAGCTGCTATCATGGCTTGTGCAGTTTTTTCATCATACAATTTTTCCACCGCCCAGCCAAGCAAATCGACCGCCGCCAGGCAACCTGCTGCCGTGGCGATATTGCCGTGCGTAACCAGGTGATGATCTTCAATTACATCAATACCCATGGCTTTCAATTCTGAAAACACAGATGGATAAGTGGTGGCTGTAATACCATCCAGTAAGCCCAGCCCTGCGAGCAACAAGGCTCCTGAACACATAGAGCAAATAATTTGCCGGCCGGCGTTCAACTGAAAACGATCCAGGTAAATTTTGTTTTTATACAATGCCCTGGTACCGGAACCGCTAGCAAAAAACACCAGGTCTGCTTCCCGGCTTTCTTCTATTTGCCCCTGCATGGCAAGGCTGATACCGCATGAAGACCGGTGTTCTGTAGCAGTGCCAATAATTTTAACCTCGAAATCTTTTTGTAACAGGCGCACGCGGTTTAATAAATCCCAGGGAAGAAATACATCAATGTCTGTAAAATTGTCGAATGCAATAATGACTGCTTTTTTCATATCAATTATTTATGGGGTTAACTATACATTTTTTGTAATTCCTTAGCCAGTACCTCAGCCGCGATATTTACATCTCCTGCATTGGTGCGCCAGTTTACAAACGCGGCTCTAATCGCCGTGCGATTTTTGTATACGGTGGCTGTCATAAAAACTTTACCTGTTCTGTTGATATTTTCCAGGAAGGTTTGCACCTTAGCTTGCTCCTGTTCTCTGCTAAGGGTAAAACAAACAGTGTTCAATCGTACAGGCGCCAATAACTCCAGCTCTTTGTGCTGTTGAACAAAATCGCCGAACAGGTTAGCCATTGCTACGCCCCGCTCCACAATATCCAGGTACCCATTTTTGCCATAGGCAACCAATGAAAACCAAACGGGCAGTGCTTTCAAACGCCTGGAGTTTTCGGGCAAAAAATTGAGGTAACTAAAATGCTCCAACGGGTCGCCCAAGTAAGGCGCATTTGAATTTTGAAATGTTTCCACTTGCAGCAATTTGTATTTTTCCTTTATCAGCCAGCAGCCGTTTTCATAAGGCACATTCAGCCATTTGTGACAGTCGATGGTAATGCTGTCTGCCTGTTGCCATCCTTTGACCAGGTGTTTGTACTTAGGCGAACAAGCCGCAAAACCACCAAAGGCGGCATCAATGTGCCAGAAAAAAGCATGCTTAGTTCTGAGTTGAGCAATGGCATCAAAATCATCAAAATCGACCGTGTTAACCGTGCCGGCACTGGATAGTAGTATAAAGGGTTTTCCATTTAGTTTATCTATCTCATTTTGTAAATCATCCATATCCAGCGCTTCTCTATTGCCTTCCATGGTTTTTACCCTGATACAATTTGAACTGCCAATACCCAACATGGACAATGCTTTAACGGCAGACGAATGTGGAGTGGCTGACAATATTTTTATATCGCCTGGTGTTACTCCTTCTTTTGCAAAATCCTTATTTAATTGTTTACCCACCCATTGCCTGGCAACACCAAGACAGGTAAAATTTGACATGGTAGCACCCGTAACAAATCCACCTAAAAACTCAGCCGGCAAATCAAGCAGGTTCAATAACAGTTGAATGGTTTCTTTTTCGATGATGGCAGAAATATCGCCTTGCCCGTTTGCAGATTGTGTATTTTGATCATATACAGTCGCAAGCCAATCACCTGCAATGGCGGCCGGCGTAGTACCTCCTGTAACAAAACCCCAATATCGTGGGCCGGATGAAGCCACCATTATTTTTTCAAAGCGTTCATTGAATTGCTGTAAGGCATTTTCGGTACCAATACCTTCGCCTTTCAATTGATCTGTTATTTCAACATGCCCATCAGAATTGGTTGACCGATTGGAAATATCGTGCAAGTAAGCAATGCTCTGCACTGTTATTTTTTCCAGCAAACTTGCAGTGTGTTTTAAATCAGCCTGTAGATAGTTATCCATTTGTGTATGCTACTTTAAAAAATCGCCATCAATGATTAATAATTTTACTTCCTTTTTTGTTATGGAACGATGTGAACTCAGGTTATCTGAAACAACATACGTCATGCCTGCTGTTAACGTAAACAACTCTCCCGTTTCCATCTCGCTGATTAGCCCGCCACTAAGACAATGAACAACATGGCCCTTCCGGCACCAATGGTCTGCTACGTATCCCGGCGAATATTCCACTATTCTTAAACGCAAACCCGCCAGTTCAACAGTTTGCCACCAGGCCGTTCCTGTTTCACCGGGATGAACTGTTTTTTCAACTAAGCTCCAGTCAATTGTTTGAAACGGAATAATGGCCGAAGTTTCCATTGCTTTCATTTTTACTTGATTATAAAAATTCTCTGTTTGCGATTACAAAAATGAAGCAATTATTTTTACCAGCACAGATACAATTTTAGTATTTTTGGCCAATACAGTTTATTTTATGAAACAGAAAGCAAACCGCAGGGAATTACTCTATGTAAAAATTGCCAACAGCCTGGAGCAACAAATCAACAAGGATATTTTAAAGGTGGGTGACAAACTACCTTCAATTAGAATGATATGCCGACAACACGGGGTAAGCATGAGCACCGCACAATTCGCCTATTATGAATTGGAAGGAAAGTCGCTGATAGAATCCAGGCCACAATCAGGCTATTATGTAAGCAATTCTTTCAGAAAAAAAATGGCGATGCCGGAAGCAAGCAGACCGGTGAGTACACCTGTTGTACAGAATGTAACCGATATTTTTGAGACTGCTTTTAATAATGCCGGAGAAAAAAATTCCACTGTTTTTTCAAGAGGTGTGCCAGCCATTGCCTTGCTCCCCATTGCAAAATTAAATAAAGGCATGCTGCAGGCCGTAAGATCACTGCCCGGCGGAGGCACCATGTACGAGCCATTGCAGGGGAATGAAAATTTGAGAACGCAGGTTGCCAGGTGGTCTTTTAACTGGAAAGGAAATCTTGGTGAAAAAGATATTTTAACTACGGCTGGTTGCATATCCGCAATTTCTTATTGCCTGATGGCTTTAACCAAACGTGGCGATACCATCGCGGTTGAAAGCCCCTGCTTCTATGGCATTTTGCAACTGGCACAAAGCCTGGGTTTAAAAATTTTGGAGTTGCCAACGAATCCACAAACCGGGGTGGACATGGATTCGCTCAAAAAAATTGTATTAAAAACAAAGCTTGCGGCCTGCTTATTTGTGAGCAATTTTAATAATCCTTTTGGCAGCCTTATGCCGGAAGAAAATAAGAAAGCAGCCGTGCAATTGCTGGAAAAGTACAATGTACCACTGATTGAGGACGACCTGTATGGTGATATTTATTTTGGAGATAAAAGGCCCACCTGTTGCAAATCGTATGATGAAAGCGGAATGGTTTTATTGTGCAACTCTTTTTCCAAAACACTTGCCCCCGCATACAGGGTTGGCTGGGTGGCCCCGGGAAAATTCATGACTGCCGTAACTAAAATAAAATTATTTCATAGCCTGAGCAATACTCCCATCACACATGAAGTAATCGGCAACTTTTTAGAAACAGGCCGGTACGAAGCACACCTTAGAAAACTTAGAAGAACGTTGCACGCCAACTACCTGCAATATGTAAGGGCGATCGGAGAATCTTTTCCCGATGGTACAAAAATCAGCAGGCCGCAAGGAGGCTTATCACTATGGGTTGAATTACCCAAACAAATTAACAGCATTGAATTATACAATGCCGCCGTAAGCAGGAAAATTACCTTTTCGCCAGGCAGCATGTTTACACTACAAAAACAGTTTAACAATTGCATGCGCCTCAGTTATGGACTGGAATGGAATGAGCAAACAGCAAATGGATTAAAGGTGTTGGGCAAGCTGGCAAAAGCTACTTTGTAAACTATTTCTTTACTTAAAAGTCATCGGAATAAAACCCAAAAAGGCATTCCGCTGTTTCTCAAACCTACATAACCAGGCTGATGTCAATATCATAAAATACCAATACCATCCTGGTTAAGCCGTTGTCTGCCGGAACCTCATACCACGCTAACTCACCGAGTAATGCAGAATAATCATCAGATCATTTATTTGTGCTGCGGCTAGTCTTGGATTGGCCACCGGGTTGGTAATTTTCCATACACCCGGCACCTGGTTATTGGCCACATAATTCATTGACTTGTGTAATAAATTTCCATAAATACCATCGGCTGTAAGATCCTGCGCCGCATTTGGATTGGGTGCAGGTGTCAAAACTATTCCCGGAATATGGGTTAATGTACTACCTGCTGTTCTGTCTGCGGCCAGTTCAATCACGCTGATTTTAACCTGGTTTTCCTGAACAAAAAACGGGAACCTGTCTTTGGTTAAATTGATGGACAACACCTGGTCATCGGTGATTGCTACAGGGTTTAAAAACTGGTACCATTCGTTGGGGAATTCATGCCGGGCGCTGATAATTCTCGTCAAACCTTTGTCCTTTAATGACACCAGCATTTGGTTAATCTTATTGTTCAGGCTATCGGACGCATTTAATTTAAATGCATCACCGCCTTCACGGGCTGTATATTTTACCTGCATTACAACATCGGTAATGGTGTTATAATCAAACTGCTGCAACAATGTATTCACTTTGGTGCCACTCTTATCTTTTGTATTGGCAAAAGGGAATTGCAAATGCCAGCTGCTGATGGCGCCTGCACCTTCAAAGGGCAGATAGCGTTCATCGCGGAAATTGAGTTCAAACATGCCACTATCAGTTTGGCCATGGCTTAACACAATGGATTGTGACGTGCCTGCACTATCCCGGAAACGGGGATCATCTGCCGGTATTCCATTGGTTGATTTGCGGGAATATTTTTTTGAATCCGCAACACTGGTAGCATCTGTACGGAGAGAATTATTCATCAGCGTCAATGTACAACCGATGGTGGTAAAAGGCCCGGCAACACAGGGTATGGAAAGACTTACTGATTTTATCCTGCGGAAATAATGACCGGGGTAATCCAGGTCAAACAGCTCTTCGGGAAGGTTGATAAAACATTGCCCGGTTTCTTTTAATTTCAACAAGGCCACCGCATCTAATTGTGCTACCGAAATATATTTAGTTAGCTCATACTCCCGTTTATTTTTTTCATAATAAGCCATTTCCATTTGCTTCAGGTTGTACATCAGTGATTCTCCACTTTGTAAACCTTTCTTCATGCTATCCCAATAACCAAACTGAACATAGTTTGAATCATTTAATCCCAGCTCATAACGGAAACAACGTTCTGCTTTTTTTGCTGCATCGTAAGCCAGTTGATAACTCTGAAAATAGGTAGTTGAAATTTTGCCAATCATCCATGCATACAAATCTTCATTGGTGTATTTGCTATGCATAAAGTCATCTGATTCTTTTGCATTGTCGATCTGCAATTGTTGATTTTCTTTATCTGTGTTGGCAATTTCCTGTCTTATTTGTGCGCCCAAAATCTGCACATCTACCTGTTCCAGTTCCTTATTGGCATTGTTCAATTGATTCCTCCAGTCATCCGCCCTGCGTTGGTAAGATGCATTGGTGCTCATAAGCGATGCGTTTTTATCCAGGGCGGTTGCAATCGCCTGCAGGTTTCTAACAAGGTCTTCAGCAGAGTTGCCAAAACTTTGCCCGCCGGTAGTCACAGTTGCATGGGGCGAACCTCCAAAGCCTGAAGCTCCTAGGATAAAGTCAGGAATTAGTTTCAACCCGCCAGCCAACGCGTAGCCAATAGCAATGCCGGTATCAATTATTGTAGATGCATTATTTAACACAAGGGCAACGGTCTCCGCATCGTTTAATCCTGATGAAAGTAATTTTTGATAATAATCCCTGCGTATGGTAAGCAGTTCTTTTTGCTTAAACAAATTTTTAAGCTGGTTATCTGATTCCGCAATTTGTAGCTCTTTCATCTTCATCACAGCCCTTAGCAATTTAATTTCCTGGCCCGACCGCAACAGCGAAATATGCTCCGCATCTTTTTTCTCCAATGCCGCCAATAACGAAGCGCCCAATGATTTTACTTCGTTGCAAAGCTCGGTTGCCTTTTGTATCATGATCACAAAACGATAAAATGGCAACGGCGCATTCATATCATTCAGCACACTACTTAAATCCAGTCCTGCCGCTGTTGCACGCACCAGCATGCCGGGATCAATCGGCGGTGCAAACAATGATAATGGTGAAAATATGCCTTGTATATCCAGGCAGTGCCGGATTTTAAACAAGCGGTCGGCGATGGTTTTCCAGTACTGCAAAATGTTGTCGTTAAAAGGAATGCAGAAATACAACGCCTGCAGTGAAGGAAGATCAGGATTATCCGGATTGGAGAAATCCAATCCCTGGTAGGTATGCATTGGCAGCAGGTTTTCTATTTCCACCAGCACATTAGAAAAGGTATCCAGTTTTTTTTCAAGCTGGTAATAATTATTTACCGGCACTTCGTATGCAGGGGGAATAATTTTTGGTTCGTTGCCTAAAATCTGGCCTGCCAGCACATACAACTGGGTAGCTTCTGTTACAGATTCCATGGTGTGTTGTGTAAACAAATAATCTCCCCAGCGAATCAGGTGATCGAGGTATTTCATCACCGTAGTTTTTTGATACGCAACGGTACGATATTGCGCAATAAAGTGCGGCTGAAACGGATTTACCCGCCAGTCTTCCACACTCTTATCCAAGTCGCTCGGATGTGCTGAAGCAGGGTCGGCAATGCCAAACATGATGTTCTCTATACGCTGCAAATCATATTTTGTTTTACCGGCAACATTTACCACATTCATAAAAAATGGCTTTGTTACCCAAAATTTATCCGGTGCCGGGTAAGGCGATGCATCTGCCGGGTTAAAAATATATTTGAACCATTTATCCGCATCTTCAAATTGTTGGTTTTCACTCAGGCGCATGCCAATCATCAGCGGCGCATGATAAAATAGTTCCCAGTTATACAAGGCATAGCCCGATTGAATATTGAAATCAACATCTTCCCGTGGATAGCCCGGAGTAGCATCTATTACTGCGTTGGGGTAAGTTACGGGTTGCCCCCTGTACACATTGAATTGTGGTGCATAAGTAGTATTGAAGCTAAATTTGGCGGGATTGGTATCATAAGCAATGTCGCCCTTTAATTGGGTCTGCCGGCTCATCAATCCATCAATGCCTTTGTTGAATAACTGCCGCATAAAATAGCAAGACATGGGGTGATAGAAGTTATAAAAATGATACAGCACCAGTATTCGTTTTCCCTGTGGAATCTGTGGCATCGCGGCTTTGATCTCTGCTTCCTTTACGGTATCTCCGGCAATAATGGCTTCCAGCAATTCCAGCAGTTGAAGAAACCATGCTTCCATATCAGCATAAAATAATTCAAACGAATCATTGTCGCTGAATTCGGGAGTCACATAATAAGTACGCCCTGTTTTTTCCAATTGGTAAGTAGCATCCTGGTAAAAGAAAGGTAGAAAAGTACCGAGGGTGATGGTGGATTTTCGATCACTGAAAGCATATTGATTGGCTTTAAAAATTACCTGCATCAGGTACAGCATCCGGTCGAAAAAGCCTGCCTGCAGGGGCATGCAATTTCGGAATAAACCTGGTGTATTATTTAAAATAGAAGATTGTGCCGGAAAGGCAAGGAAGTTATTGGTAGTGTCACTTCCGCTTTCATCATCCAGCATATTGTCTAAACCACTGCGTGTAAAAAGATGGGGATTAATCTGAACATAATTATAAGTGACAACAGGGTATCCGCGGCAGGGATCCAGGTCGAATGTGCCCTTGTAACTATAAAAATTATTGTCATTCACCACATAACAATTGATGTTAAGCGTGCCATTTTGTTTCAATGAATTTTCAATGTCATTTAAAAATGCACCCCACCACCCTTTGATATCTTTCTTCTCAATATAGGCTGCAAGATTACTAAAATCCGGCTGTGGCAAATCTACCGGTGTAAACAGAAATTTAGATTTGGCAGGCGTATATACTCTTTGCGTTTTGTCATAATATTGGCTCACTTCAATAATACCGGAAGCATCATTATTCGAAATTTTCTTAGGTGACCATTTGCCTTTTTTATATTCACTAAAGGCCATTTGTATCTGCCAGTATTTATCCGGCTTTTGAATTGGAAAGGCTGATTCTTTCAAATCTGGTACTGGCAATGTATCAGGTGTTTCCCTTGCCTTTTCTGTAAATAATGCCCAGAAAATATACAGCCGCTGATTGAAAACAACCGGCACAATATGATCGCTGTTGATATCGAGATCTATTTTTTCCCAGGCTGTCCACCGCCTGTTTTCAACATACTGGCGGTAATAATAAATTTTAGGATCTCCCCCATACGTGCGGCCTATTACATGCAGCGTTTGATTGTCATCCTGGTACCACATACCTTTCACTTCCAGTCTCGCTACGCCATCCAGTTTTTCCAGGTAGGCCATAAAAGCATCTTCGGCATTGGGTTGTGTGACTTCGTTTTGCAATAATTGATTTTGCAGATCTTTAAAAAAGGAAGATTGATTGGGTAACAGTTCCGGCTCAATCCAGTTTTCAGGATATAAAAAAACCTTACGGTTGGCTTCCCATAAACGATAATATCTCATCCATTCCCATTGCTTCCATTTACTATCAAAACTGCCCTGGTCAGGGTCATCCGCATTTACGGTGATATCCGTTTCCATACTCATGAAACAGCGCTGCACAAACTGCTGCACGGCATTGGTTGCCTGCACAATCCTGGACGTGGGCTGACAGGCACTCATTTCTACGTCAATTAAAAAGTAACTGTATAAATCGTTGGCATCTTTCCAGGTATTGGTTCCGGGATTGGCCAGTAACCAGGTAACCAGCGCATCACGTTTTGCTTCTCTTAATTTGTTTTGCAGCGGTTGTGTAACGTCCAGCCAATCGGTGTCTGCATAGTTTAGTTTTAGTGTTTGCTTAATCCTGGTTGCATCATCAAAACTTAAAGATGGCTTGCTCCAACTGATGCAATCCTCAGCAGTTACTCCAAGCAATGCCATTGCCGAAAAGCATTTATACAAGCGAACCAATATGCGAATATTTTTTAAGTCAGAGCTTGCTGGCGGGGCTGTTACAAGATTTAAATAATTAGGTACTTCCACCAATGCTTTCAGTTGTGTTTTATCCCAGCCATACAAAACGGTGAGTTCATTTTCAATATCATCTACCGTTTTTGTGCCATCAATTACATCTTGTAAAACAGAGAAAATAGTTGAGCCGGCAATTGACGAAGCATAACTATGGTGCAGGTTGAAAAGGTGAATGAGATTTTCAAAAGCGTTGAAATCATTCGCAGAAACAGGCGCTGACACTACAGCCAGTGGTAATGTATTTAGATCCGTAATGGCAACCGTTGCAGCATTGGTTAATATCCAATCCAGCGCAGCAGCATCTATTTTCAATTTGCTTACAACAAAGCTAATTTTTGCTACCCTTAAATATTGGTTGAACTGCACCGGATAATTGATGCTGTCGAGTGTATTTATTTTTTGAACAAATGCAGTATTCGTCCAGTCGGAATATATGGCAGGAAGAGCAACCAACAATTGTGAGGCGATTGTTTTATCTACCGAAAACCAGCCACTGATGCGGTTTTGAATGGCTGACTGCTGCTGTATATTTTTATAAAAAGGTGCGATTTTTTGAAGGAACAAATCAAATCGTTGGGCGATATGAATGTAGTCCTGTGTTTTTAAATTGGCATCAACGTCGCCATTGCTGGCAAAGAAAATATTAGCGCTGCTGTTGTCTGTTTGTTGAGCGTTAAATAAATTATCAAGCGCATCTCGTACCGGGCCTGGATTGTTATAAAAATTCTTCAACGCATCCCGTAACGAAGCATCCATATAGCCGATAAAGCGCAATGTTTTTTTATTGGAATCAAAAATAAGTTGTCCTGCTGCGGGTGTATAAGCAGTCAGCAGCGGAAGCGCATCCAGGGCTGCTGTTGTATTCGCACTTCCCTGGGAGTCGGTGAACAACTGGTTTACGGCATCCGCATAATCCTGGTCAGCAAATGCAGCAAGCAAGGCTGTTTGTTCGTTCGCCGTCATCGCCCCGGTAAATTCCAATTGCTTTGTGCCTGTATTATAATTAATATTGGCGCTGAGTTGTGACAGTGTTTCTATCGGTGTTAAATTAGCAAGGGTAACTTCATGAAAAGGCTGATCATACTGTACCCGTAAATTTTTTAAGAAGGTATAATTAGCCGGAATGATGTTGTTTACAAAAGCATCATCGTCAATTGTTTTTAAAATAGTGATCAGTTTTGCAGTGATGGAAGCATCCCATTTCAATAACGGATCATTTAACCATTTAGTGAGTAATTCACCATTGGCATCCGGCTGAACCGCAGTCGCAGCCTGTATTTGCAGCAACGCATTCTGTAGTTCGCCCAGGTTGGCTGCAATTATTTCTTCTGCGGGCACAAGGCTATTACCCGGATCGTTTTGCTGGCGTAAAATATAATTCAGCTCCCATACCGTGATACCGGCTGTATTTAATAAATCATTTTTAGCAATGAAATCCATCGTATCAACAGGCGATGCAAAAGTATCCGCAAGGATTACCTGTTTGGCAATGCGCAAATCAGCTGCGATAAATGATTGCGATTGCATCAGCAATACGTTGCGGTAGATCAATGAAAGATTGGCAAGCGTTAAAGTCGTGATGGCATTGTCGGTAAGCAGTACATTTAATTCATCACCGGAAATAAATATGGCTGACTGAATAACGGATTTATGAATATCGGTAATAGCGATACCACTGTTTACATTTACCAGCGCAAAATCCGGGTTTAACGGATACGTGATTTGCTTATTTTGAAACAGGGAATTATACAAATTGTTTTCGCCCGTGGTTTGTATGTTTTCATAAAAAGCAAGCAATGGAAATAGCTCCATGTCAACCCTGTTTTTTAACTGAAGTAAATGGTGCAGCTGCCATACAAAGAGGGCATCCAGCTTTCCATTACCGATGGCCGGGCATTGAATGCAGGCATCCAGTTCTTCCATGCTAAAGGACAGTTTTTTAAACAGGCGCAGGAAACGATGCACACGATCAAACTTTGTGGCGGAAACATTGGTGATATGCTGCTTGTTTAAATCGCAGGACAAATCATCATGATCAATTTTACTGTCTTTTAAGGGATTGATAAATTGCAGGTTCAGCAGGGTTTGCAGGTCGGCATATTCAAGACTGGTGTATTGTAAAAACAAGTCTACTTCTACAGAAGCAGAAGCCGCCAAAGTTCCCCAGTAATTGGTAGTGTTCACGAGGTCTTCTTTAAAGATCAAATCCCTTTCTTCAAAACTTATTTCCAAATAAGCAAAGGCTTCGTCCAGTTCATCCGCCGGCGGATTGGCAACGGGCAAATGTTCTTTTGCAAAAATCCTTACCAGGTCTGCTTTGCCGATTCCAAGTTTTGTGAGATAAATATTTCCTTCGGTACTGAATAAATCAAACGGTAATCCAAAAGGGCGCCTGGCTGTTTTCAAAAAATTATCATACACTTTTACATTGGTATATTCAGGGTTTGCGCTCAGTTCATCTGTTGATAACAATGTTTGATGCAACAGCTGTACATTTATTTTAGTGGCGCTGGCAGTGAGTTTCAGTACAATAAATTTATCCCGTATAATCCATTGGGTTAAGGAAGAACCCATTGCCTGGTAAGCATCAGAAACCATCGCACCATTAGTAAGCAACACATCAATGTGCGGAACGTCTGCAGTATGAGCCGTAAGCTCATTCAATAAAACAGTATTGATGGCATGCTGTTTATCGGGCAGTGGTTCTGTATTTACAAGCGGCACAAATACCGGCAGGTTCGCACTGAAACCTGTCGCAATAGAAAACACAGATGGCACAATCGCTTCTTCCAGTATTTCATTTACGATGTCGATGTATGGCAATTGTGTATTGGTGTTGTCACAGTTCAAATCAATGTCTCCAATATCCGGTCTGCGGGCCAGTAACCGGTCACGCACGGTGCCGGTGCTGTCCGTCATGCGCTGGCTTAAAAAATGCATAATATCTGTCAGGTAAGATGCTGCACCGTACACGGAACGACATTCATCACATTCACAAAAATCGGCGTGCTGAAACAATACATCCATGTTGGGAATTTCTTTTGCAGCCGCCGAAGCCTTCATAATTTCCTGGTAATTTGGCAATACACTCAACTTGGATGCTGTAGCTAACCCATGCATGTTGCCTGCGATAGCAATGGTGGAGGCATACATTTTTGCCGCATTGTTAAAAATTTGCCGGGTTTCTTTTTTACCAAGATCAGCGGCAAAGTTTTTCATAAAGCGATCCTTACCCATGGAATAAATTTGCTGGGATGAATGGATGCCTTTATCCAGTAGAGCATTCGATGCCTCATAGGTTGGTGCCAGTTTAAACACCCGTTGCAAACGACGCAGCTGGCCAGCAATCATCGGCTTTGCTTCAGATGCAATGGCGGATGGGTTTGCAGATAAAAAATTTTCGATGCGGTGATGTTCCAAATCAAAATCAGGATGTGCATCAAAAAATTCAACCAGTTTATTTTTCTGTTCCGGGGCAGCTGTATCATCCTTCTTTAGCTTAGCTGCAAAGGCCGTGGTAGGAAATTTTTTAGTAAAGGTTGTTTCCAGTTTTTTAGCAAAATTTTTAATGCGCTCTGATACGGAACTGTCTATGGAAGACGGGGGTTCAAGTTTTTGATCTGCGATAATCTTCTCCCAATCGCCCGCTGTATTGGCGGCAAGCTTTTTTATATCTGCCACTTTTTTTATATCCCTGGTATTGACCAAATGATTTACCAGTGGCAGATGATCTCCGGTTAACTGGCTTAATTGAAACACGGTATCCAGCTGGTCGGTATTGCCCGAAAAACTGGCGTCGTCATTTAAGGCGGCAAAAAAAGACTGGTAATCGCCCTGGTGTTTTGATAAATCTTCCATCACCCTTTTTGTATCTTCATCTGATAAGCCACTGCCTTGTACTTTTTGAAAAAGAACAGACGTAATGCCTGTTTCAGGATGCTGTTTTTGGTATGCCACCATAATCCGCATCAATTGCTCTTTTATTTTTTCGGCTTCTGCGCTTAAACCAAAAGGGATGATATTATCCGTAATGGCCTGCTGAAAGCTTTTCATCAGCACGTCGATGTTTTCATACATCATGCCTTCCAGCTTTTGATTCAGCAGCTGTTCAAAAGTGGGTGCTGAAATATTTTGTAACAACCGTTGCGTTGTATCACCGGGAACACCTTCGCGAAGCAACCCATAAAATACCGCTGCATAAATTTTGGTTTGGGATTGAAAGCGGTAGGCCATCGCCAGTGCTTCTATCTTGTCACGGGAAAGGCCGGTTTTATTGATCAGAAAGGTGATGTCCTGCACATCCACATTTTCAGTCAATGCATCCAGCGTAAGCTTCCCTGTATAAGGAGTTACAACCGCCAATACCTGCTCCAGTTCTGAAATTCCTTTATAGGGTTGCGCACCCAGCGAAATATCGATGGTTAACTGGGCAGGTGCATTGTAGAAAATATCAGTTTGTTTAAGCACTGCGCCCGCAGGATTATATAACCGTAGAAACACATCGGCAGCATCTTTATCTGTATCGGCAAATTGTTGCTGGGAGTAAGCAATGGTATAAAACCCCTGGTCATTTGTTTGTGCTTTACCTAAAACTTGTTCAGACCTTATATCCTTATCAAATGCGGTAACAATTACCCCAGGCATTGGTTGCTGATACTGATTTCTGACAGTTCCGGAAATTGAATAGCGACCGTTGTCGCCACGGGCAGATGCAGGTGTTGTGTTCATCGTTCAAAATTTGGAGGTTACTATTTATACGTTTTTATATACTGTATTATACTTTTAAAAGAGATTAGAAACTGCCCTGCACGCCCAAAAATCCGCCCGTGCCCCGCAACGGTGGTACTGTGGTGACCGTTGTTAAATTGGTCTTGTCATCATATTTCACATCAAATGGTGAATCTTTTGATGCCGGGTTATTTACAAACAGCGATGCGCCAAATTCAACCCGGTTACCTAGCAGGCTGGTGGTTAATGTAAGGTTGGTCGTGAAGTTAGGAGCCGTTTGTGGCGCAACTTTTAACGCAGGTGCTACAGTAAACCGACCTATGGCTGTTGGCTTTTCTAACTTAATTGATCCTTCGCCTCCACCGCCACCGAACTTAGCCCCAACGGTTAAACTGGCCGGTGCCTCAATTTCTTTCCGCAATGCTTCCTGATGCTTCTGTTCGTTGGTTTTTGTTGTTGTCCCCCCCACGGCCGGGTCTGGTTTCTCGGGTGATTTTTTTTCATCGGGCTGATCTTTTTTATCATCTTCGGGAGGCTTTTTGCCACTCAGCGTTAACTCAAAACCATACACATCCGTCTTGTCATCTTTTTTCTCGTAGCTAAATCCGAGCTTAAAGCGGTCATCTGTTAATTTGCTGGTCAACGTTTCCACACCCAATGAGGCCAAAGCAGTTACACCCTGCCGCGGATAAAAGGTTCCCACGATGGGCACATCCAGTTTTGGGTTTTTAACAGCGATGGAGCCAAGCGCTATTGCCGTTGGAACCAGTATCAGCACACCACCTACAACCAATGGTGCCTTATCTTTATCCCAGTCTGCTTTTAATGAAGTGGTCAGTTCATTTAGTCTCGGATCAACCAATGATTTTTTAAGGCCTTTAAACAGCTCTGTATCCAACGTTAATTTCCCAACTGTTGAGCCCACAGTTCCAAAATCCTTGGATGCCTGTCCACCAGTTGAAGTATATAACCGTTGGCCATTGCCATCATATGTAGTCGACCAGGTACCACCATCCATCCCGTTTAGATCCTTCTTCAATACCGGGTTATTGCTGCAATACACGTAATCATTGATGCCATCTTTTATACCCGTCGGATCCACTGCTGTCCATCTCGCCAACCAGGGCGCATAATACCTTGCTCCATGGTAATAAAGACCACTTTCTTCATCCCGTTCCTTGCCGGTGTACCGGTAGCGTTTGGCCGTTTCTGTTTGATTGCGCATGGCCTGAAACGCAGCGCTGCCAAAGGGATAATACTCTTCATAAGAAATAATGGCAGCATTGTTATCCAGCTCCAGGCAAGCGGTACCAAGGTGATTGCTATATTGATAGCGTATTAAAAAAGGAAGGCCATTGTCTGCTCCAATTGTACGGGTCTCTATCAAAGCAATGCGTTGTTTGTCATCCATGATGTCCAGCGTTTCCCTTGTTATGTTAACCACATTATTTTGTTTTTCCCGATAGCGTTCATACGTGCTGAGATAGATCCTTTCCTTCACCAGGTTTCCATTCTCAATTACTTTTCTTACCCGCTGCCCGTTGCTGTCGTATACATAATAAGCGATACCGCCTCCGCCTAAATCCACTTGCTGTAATTGATCTGCATAATTCCATGCAAGCCCGAAATGGCCGTTCTGTAAATTTTGAAAATTACCGTGCGCATCATAACTGTAACTGGTGATATTGACCCCAACCTGTGTTTGTAAAAGCCGGTTATCGGTGGCATTGCAGGTAAATATTTTTGTCCATTTGTTAGCGAACACACCGTTGCCTGCGTTGTGAATCATATTGATCATATTCCCCACTTCATCATAGGTGTATTGCTCTTCATACCGCTGCATAGCATTCATGTCGCCCGGCAAGGTGAGGCGTTGGTTATTGAATTGGGTTTTGTCTGCATCAAACTGATCACTGGCCGCATTCTGGCCTGCATGTTCACGCCCCTGTGCATAAGTTAACCGGTACACCGCGTCGTACTCAAATTTATTATTGGCTGCTACCAGCGCATTGTTGAAATAAATTGTTTGTTGTGCATTGTCTGTAATGGTGGTAATATTCGCGACTGGATCAAAGGTGTAATTCAAATCCTGCATTGTGTCGGCCCCATTGTTACGGGTGGTTAGTAACCTTGTGAGGTGATATGTTTTTTCATCGTACTCATACCGGGTGGCAGTGTTGTTACCATACAATATCCGCTCCCGTTGAGCCTTTGCGTTGTAATCTATATTTTGAACAAACGGAATGTTTTGATTTTGGTTATGAATAAAAACATGCAGCTGCTCCAGCAATCCTGCTTCGTTATATGCAGGATGTATTTTACTGCCATCTGGTAATTGAACTTCGGTTGCACGGTTCAATGCATCAAATAAAGCGCCGCCGCCAAAATTATCTGTTTCCAGCAACAGCATCCGATCGGCTACATTCCAATCCACCACTTGCTTATATTCGGATGCAATTTTTCTATTGCTGATTTTTACATTGCCTTTAAAATCGTATTGGGTTGTTTCCGTAAGACCACTTTGATCAAAGGAGCGAAATAATTTTCCACGAAGATTTAGTTGCTGATCATTGGGCTGATTTTCTCCGTAGATGCTGAAGTGTATTAATTTTTCAGGGTTGATATCCTGCACGTTTTCTTTCAACCATTGTTGTAAAGGCCGGTGCAATACATCATACACAGTTTTTATCCGGTGGTCACGATTGTCCCAGCTAAAAACTGATTTATTCAGTACATCATTAAAAATCAATCGTTCTCCCCCATCCATGCTGTTTTGATAAAGTTGCTGCGACACCATATTATAACCATACTGCATCACGCTGTTGTTACGGGCATCCTTCACCTGCCGCAAATTGTTTTCAATATCAAGGATAAAAACGGTGGCGTATTTTCCAGCAATGCCATTGTCGGCAAGTGTATAAATGGTTCGGCCCAATGTATCTACGTGTTGTTGGGCCGGCGTATTAGCATGTTTGGCCGCCAGCCACGCTGCCCGTTCTTCTGCATTAGATGGCTCGGGCCCTAAAGGGTTTGGACTGCCGCGGTCTGTATACCACTGGCTTTCCAGCACGGTATCATTTTCATCCCAGGTCAATTGTTTCCAGGTATCAAATACTGTTCGTGAAAAAGTTCCATTGGCATGTTTCGCTTGTATATTCCTGTTTAAGGGATCGTAATATAATACGGATGAAAAACCTATTTCAACCAACGCGGCTTCACTTTCATATTCAAACGTGGTGCTAAAAAATGGTTCGTATTGTTTTACCGGGTTGCCTTTATTATTAAGAATGGTGCGACCAGTACCTACCCAACGAAGCCCGGGCGACGTATCTACTGTCACTAAATTATTGCCCTGCCATTGCAAGGCTTTTCCCGGCTCTGCCTGAATTTTTGTTTGCAGGTTTTTACCCATGCCATTTGAGTAGCCTACACTTAAACTAACCTTCGATTGGTTGCCGCCGCTTAATTCACTATCATGAGTTTCTCTTACAATATTGGCAGAACACACCGGCTGGTTGCGATTCATCCATGCTTGTAAATCATAATAAAAAAAAGTGGTGGCTTGTTGCAAAAACTGATGTGGATTGTTGATTACTTCGTTTAAATCAGCCGGAAGTAAAACGTTGTAACTGGTTAACGGCAAATCGCCATGGTTACCGTCTCCTTCGGATCCATGCAGGGAAGTTGCTATCACCATTCCCAGTTCATCTGTAATAATTTCGCTGATGTTATTATTCAGATCTTTTAAAATAACCGGCTGAACCGTACGATAGTCAAGGGTTTCAACCGATGCCGTATTCTGCAATGCATCTATTGTTTTAGTTATGATCAAATGATAGCTATCGTAAAATAATTTCGTTTCAATATCAAAGGGGTCTTTTAAAGCTACCGGTAAATAGAAGCGTTGCTTTGCATTGACAGCAGTTTCAATACCAGTTAGATAAATATTGCTACCAGATGCCATCCACCAGTTGATGCCATCGGCCTGAACATATTTTGCATCCGTCAGCATTTGATTGATGACTTTTGTTCCATACAAACTGGTAACCAACGAAGGTGTAAAAGCCAGTTTATAAGTCTGGCTGGTAAAGCCCAATGTATCTATTTGTAGCAAGGGCAAGGGCGTTACAAGATCGTTATTAAGATAGATTATGCGAACATCTTCAATCAATCTTTTTTGCAGCGTTCCGTTGGCAGCTGTTTCATAAGCAATAACAGCGGCGGCAGTAAAGTCAGTCAGTAAATGATGAATGCTAAAAGCTGAAACAGCATTATAAGTATTTTGAGTGAGCTCATAGGTATTTGTTTCGGCCAATGCCTTTAACCGGTATGTTTCCGGCACATCAAACAAATTGGTGTAATTGTTGGTTGTGTAAATAACATGCACTTTATTTTGCTCTGACTGGATATCAGCGGGCAATTGGGCATCAACCAATTTTCTCCCGTACACAACGGATGCGGATTGCAGCACATTCCCAAAATCATCCGTTTCCAGGTTTAGTGAATGGGCTATTCTGGGGTCATCTAGTTTTCTTTCATAACTAATCGCAACAGCCTCGCTTTCATGGCTTAAAAAAACAGCGAATTTATTGGCCGATGCAGGCTGCAGCAATTTGATGTTTACATTGTGCGTATTTACTGAATAGGGCTTGTCTTCATCCACCGTTCCATCCACGGCATATATTTCCTGCCGCAATACCATTCCCTTGCAGGCCCGTAATGCTTCCCGATTTTCATTTGTAGTTAAACCTTGGGGCAAAAGTGGTTTTGGCAAATCAAACTCAAACGGTCCCTTGTTGTATTCCCCCTCCAGTTGATCCAGGATTTTCTGTTCATTTATCCATGCACCCGTATGAAACCAGCTAATTGTTTTTACAGGTGGCTGATGCAGATCTTCTTCTACTACATTATTGGCATTGGATAATTTGAAACTGGTAAAATCCGCCGTATCCAATTGCTCCACTTTTGCAAAGCCACGAAATTCTCTTTCTGCGTGATCGTAATAGCCATGATGATAGGAGTATGCATTTGTAAATAAGGTTCCCGCCACCGCATCTTGAATGATTGTTTTAGCAACACATTGGACCGGGAACGGCAGTTTGGTAATCCAGGGCTTACCTGCTTGCTTATCTGCCAAATAAAACCTGGTTGAACTTGTATATTCCCAGCTGGTTTCTTTGCCAAAGTTATTTTTGTAGCCTTTCATAATGTAAGGCTTATTACCTCCCATTAAATCAATATAGCGCATGGGCGAAGCCGCATATTTTTGTAGCGGAGACGACCATACAATACAGGCGGTACCATTACCCAACAAATCCATTACACCTATTTGATTCGGTTGTTCTGTTGTGGGAAAACCATCTAATTGCTGTGCTTCGCCCCAAGCATTTCCGCCTAGGTTAATCCAGGCCCTGCATTGATTTTTGCCGAGGTAAATAATGTCGGTTGCGCCGGTGCCGCTGATATCAGCCAGGTGCAGGTAAGTAGCATTGAACTGATCGGGAGCATCAAAGATGGGAGCAAAATTCATATTTATTTTAGCACCGAATTTTCCGTAGCCCATATTGGGCCAGTAGCAAATTTCACCGTTGCGGATACGTACAATATCAGTAAGTCCATCACCCGTCATGTCCGACAGAAAAACACTTTGGGTGCTATCCGTAAAAATCAATGAAGGGCCGTGTTCTTCATCATACATTTTTGTTGCAAGTTCCGGGGCGTCGTAGCCTGCAATACCTTTACTGGCATACCAGGTAAACACGTTTTCTTCTGATACCATTACATCTGCACGGCCATCGCCATTCAAATCTATCAACTTAGTGTTGGCATCAGTGAAACTAACATTCGGCATTTGTTGAAACGAACGAAAGGGTTGCCATTCGGCGGCATCATTCAATTCAAAATAACCAACTGACCCCTGTTGCAAACTCACGACAAATTTTCTGCCGTCTGCTTCCAGGTCCTGCAATTGCAGTGGGCCATTGCCAATGCCTGTATAAGAAGGTTTAGGAACAACCGGCTGTGCAGTTGAAAAGTTTCCATCACCCAAATTGCTTTTGTAATACCAGGCGTTGGCCTGTTCTGTGAGGATGCCTGCAATGCCTTCGTTGTATAAATCTGTCCATTGATAACCGGCGCTTAAACCCGCGGGATCATTGGCGAGATTTTCAGGTGTAATGGTTTGAATGGTTGTATTCCAATTGAGTTCCTGGTAATTAAATTCCAGTGGCGGCATACTTTTTTTTGAATAGCCATTTTGCTTTTTGATATAGCCACTTTCCCGCAGGTAGATGATAAAATCTGCTTCGGCGTTTCTTTTTTGCACTGCCGTTGCTGAAGGATTTTGAAAAAGCTGGTAGCCGATATCAAGCGAACGCACCAGGCAAGGCGCCGCATTGATGCCGTCATTTAATTCTTTAAAAAAATGAAAGAACAGTATGCGCCGGCACAACCGATAATTCCGGATTTCGAAGCCTGCTTTGTAGTGGGAAAAAGGCTCGGTGCGGCAAGGCCAACCCAGTTGTACCGCTGGCATTGGAATCAATTCATCATGATCACCAAAATCAAATACAGCAGCATAAAAATAATTGGGATTGGCAGGAAATGTCGGGTCATATGGATTGGCCAAATTGGGAAAATAAGGATTGTCATTTCCGTATAGTACCTGTTTAAGATAGCGGTTGGTGCAGCGTGCATTTCCGTTTAACCGGTTGTTTTCAGATAAAATAGTTGGTACGTTTATAAAGTCATCTTCCAGGTAGTTTAGTTCAAAACAATTCCCTTTATCGTCATAACTCAATTGAGGTAACCATTTAAATATTTGTTGCGGATTAGCAGGATTGGACAATTGTGCGGCAGATGATCTTCCATAGATTGTGACAATATTATTGCGATCCGTCACCTTCCAGTAAAATGTGGATGAATCCTTTGGCGTGATGCGTTCAATGCGATGGAAACTTCCTTCAATCCTGGGCCGGTATCTTTTAATTGTATATCCTGTGAGCGGGTCAGTAATTTCGTCTGGCTGCCAGTTACCTGCGCCATCCGTTTTCAGTTGCGGAACCAGGTCTTCCACACCGGTAAACATAAATGTATCACTTTCCCCGGCATCTTTATATTCAGGTAAGCGCTTGTCTGTTTTTCGTTGTATTGCAGGAAGGTCAAGCGCCCAACCCAACCCGAATTCACCATTACCGGAACCCGAATTATAATTCAGCAACATCGCCGGAACGAAATTACTCCTTGTTGTAGAAAACGGTACGGCGAAGGAAACTGCAGCGGTACCATTGGCAGCATTTACATTGAATTTATCGTCAATATTTTTTAATGCGCCGCCACCTTTTGGCAAGGTTAAGGCAGGTGTTTGCATTACAAAATTATCGGCTGTTTTATTCGGCTGAAAACCTATGCCAAGTTTTTTATTTGTTTCGTCTGAGTTGGAAGCACGATGATTATCCATTGCAAAAAATAGTTGTTGATTACTAAAAACTGCACATTAATAAACAGTATGAATGAATAGAGCTCTATCAAAGGATAATGAAGTTATCAGCTATTTTTCCTGGAGAAGGGGGAGGTAAGTAATTGTAAAACCTTGCAATGCAAGAGTTTTAAGATAGAACAATATTTTCCTAATTCAAATATTTTGGCAGATAAAATTTGTTAACAACCAGTTTGATGAAGGTGAGATTTTTAAACAGGTCGGGCAATTGAGTACGTGTTCTTTTAAATCAATAGGATTTGAAAAACAGATTAAAAAAAAGCAGCATTAATTATTATAAGATGCCCGATAAATAAACGCAGATGTAAATTTTGAGGACAGATAACATGAGGCTGCCTAAAGAAAAGCACAATCAATTTTAGCTTTCATCATTTTGCTTTGCGCTATTTTTTTTTGTTGCTACAGCAAGGTAATACACCGGTATGCCAAGCAGCGTAATCAACAAGCCCGGCCAGGTAAATTTAGGTTTAAATACCACTAACAGTAAACAAAAGGCAATGCCCATAATAATATAAATAACGGGTAATATGGGGTAGCCAAACGCTTTGTATGGCCGCTCCCTGTCCGGTTGTTTTTTTCGTAAAATAAAGATGCCGCCAATGGTGAGCATATAAAAACAAACTACCACAAATGAGATCATATCCAGCAGGTCGCCATATTTGCCACTCAGGCTCCAGGCACAGGCGAATATACATTGCAACCACAATGCATACCCCGGCACAGCATACTTATTAAGATTACCTGCGCCGGTAAAAAACAACCCGTCTTTTGCCATGGTATAATACACCCTTGCACCTGCCAGTATCAATCCGTTATTACAGCCAAACGTAGATACCATAATAAGTAAAGCAATGATAATTGTTCCGGACGTACCAAATATCATTTCGGACACAGCTACGCCCACCCTGTCTTTTGGAGCCGCTGCTATTTGTTGCAATGGCAATACAGCTGTATAAACAAGATTGGTACTTACATAAATCAGCGTTACGATTAATGTACCAAGAAAAAGACTGAGACCAATATTTCGTTGCGGATTTTTTACTTCCCCGGCGATAAAAGTTATATTGTTCCAGGAGTCACTGCTAAAAACAGAACCTACCATAGCAGATGCAACTGCGCCCGCGCCAATTATCCAGGTGTACTCTTTCAAGGAACCATCCACGCCCAGGCCATGCAGGTGCCAGGCATTCTGCCAGTTGCTATGCCACACGCCACTGTTGGCCGCCTTCAACCCAAATACAATAAGACAGAACAAACTGATTATTTTAGCCAGCGTGAAAGTGGTTTGTATGAGCTTGCCATTTTTAACTCCTTTTGAATTTATAAACGTTAATAAAACGATTACAAAAATGGAGAGCAGCTGCGCTGGTGAAATGGTAATAAAACCCAGGTTGACTGCAATCGAATCTTCACTGAATACCGGGAAGATATAAGCGCTAAATTTAGCAAATGCCACACCCACCGCAGCAATGGTAGCAGTTTGAATAACGGAGAAAAAACTCCAGCCATATAAAAATCCGATGAGGGGATTGTAAGCTTCTTTCAAATAAACATATTGCCCACCTGCTTTTGGAAACATGGCACTTAATTCCGCATAACTCAATGCCGCGATCAACGTCATAAAGCCGGTTATGATCCATACCAGCATAAGCCAGCCTGCGCAGCCGGTGTTCCGGGTAATATCAGCACTCACAATAAATATTCCTGAACCAATCATACTACCGGCTACTACCATGGTGGCATCAAGCAATCCCAGCGTGGGTTTAAAGGAAGTTGTACTCATAAAAATAAATTGCAGTTGCAGCTAATTCGCCGGTTCAATCAAAACTATTTGTTTTATAAACAAGTAATATACCTTTCTTGTCTTATAGTTTACCAATTTTCACCGTTTTAAATGCCGGTAAAAAAATAACGTAATATTGTTATAATGAAAGTTGTACAGTTTACCATTCCGGTTGAAATTGATAATTCTATCCACTTACAGGAGGACAGGTTGCCACATTTTTATGAACACCTGCACCGCCACACCGAAACACAAATTACCTGGGTGATCAGTGGCGAGGGCACGCTGATTGCAGGCAACACGATGCAACGGTTTCAATCAGGAGATCTTTTTGTTATTGGCGCCAACCAGCCACATTTATTTAAAAGCGACCCTGCTTATTTTGATGAATCCAACCGAAAGAACATTCACTCGCTGAATATTTTTTTTAATCCCACCGGCTTCATTGCGCAATTACTTGCTTTTCCGGAAATGCGTGGTATAAAAAAATTTGTAGTCACCAGCGGCTTTGGTATGCAGGCATCTGAAAAAGACGCGGCTAAACTATCCGAGCATTTTCTAAAAATAAAGAACAGCAGCGCAGGATTTCGCCTGGCCTATTTTATTGAATTGCTACAGGTGATGGCCAATTTAAAAAAATGGAAATACCTCTCTACAGAATCTTTTGAATTTACCATCTCAGACTCTGAAGGATTGCGTATGAATGATATTTACCAATACACTATGGATCATTTTACAGAAAATATTACGCTGGAACAAATAGCTGCTGTTGTATACCTGACACCACAATCTTTCTGCCGTTATTTTAAAAAACATACTTCCAAAACCTACATTATTTTTTTAAATGAAGTACGTATAAATGAAGCCTGCAAAAGAATGATGGAAATGGATTTTGACAGTATCTCCACCATTGCTTACCAGTCAGGCTTTAACAATGTGGTTACTTTTAACAGGGTATTTAAGAGCATTACCGGCAAGGCTCCGCGGGAGTACATTAAAGAATACCACAAAAAGGAATAGTAATGCTAATTGAATAATGCATAATAAAAAGAGCCCCACTCCAAGGGGCTCTTGCTACTAAAACTACTATACTAAAAAAACTATTTTACTTATCCCACCAAACCCTGTCTGTTAGTTTTGCAGTTTGCTGTGGTTGTGGATTAGACAATATTTCTACCTGAGGATATAACATTCTCCTTGGAATATCTGATGCTGCATTGGGTACTTTTGTCAATATCGGAAAACCGGTTCTTCTCCAGTCATTGTAATTTTCAAGAGACAGGTAATTTGCAATATTTTTTTCTTCAATGATTCTTTGCAATGCATTTTCTGAAGTCAGCGTTCCACGGCTGCTTAAATAAGCAGTTACATCCGCTGTAGCAATACCTAATTTTTCCATGTGCGATTTTACTGCATCAGTGTACACATCCTGCGCTGCTGAAACACCGCTCTTAATCAAGCTGGCTTCTGCTTTTATAAATAACGCTTCTGAATAATTAACAATAAAATGCACGGATGCTGCATCTGCATAAGCAGGGCCACCAAGAGAATATTCTTCAAGGCTGCCCACATTTACTGACCCGATCACTCTTCCGTTGTACAGTCCTGTTTGCAATGCAGGCGCTACCAGTTTTGAAAGCCGGGGATCATTGCGGGCCACCAGGCTATCTACCAGGTTAGAAGAAAGTACCACGGTTGAAATAGGAAGAAAAAGCTGGTAGTAAGGGTTCTCCTGCCCTGCGGCACCAGTGTAAGAAAACTTGAGGTCATCATCATTGGAAAGCATGGCGTTCTGCAAAGCAGTTAATGCCAGATCAGCCTGTGCCGCAGCAGTATGTCCCGGTGCTTTTGTGAGGTGCAGAAAATAGCGGGCTTTTAAAGTGTAGGCCAGTTTTTTCCATTTGCTCATATCACCCCCATAAAAGAAATCGTCACCACCGGGCACCTGGCCTGTATTTTTATCAATGTCTGCAATGGCATTGTCAAGCATTGCCTGAACAGTGTTGTAGATGTCTTCCTGCTTATCATACACCGGCAGAAATTCTGTGCTGCCTTGTAGTGCGGAAGTATAAGGTATGTCACCCCAAAGGTCGGTTGCAGTGCCAAGACAATAAGCTGTTAATACTTTTGCAATGCCCGAATAATTAGGCAATCCATCCGTCTCTGCTTTGGTATTTAAAATACGCAGGTTGTTTAAACACGTTACATACAAATTGCTCCAGTCTCCATCCATTTCTGCATTTACTACTGTATAAGTACCGGTGTTGGGCACAGGCTGGTTAAGCGCTATGTTCTGCATAAAATGGTTCACATGTATGGGTACCGTACCCAGGGAGGATACTACGGAAGCGATGTTTACTTCAAGCGGTGACAATAACAGTGATTCCTGCACATCTACCGGGTTATTGGGATCTTTATTTACATCAATAAATTTTTTACAACCCCCAAGGCTTGTTGTAAGTAACAGCAGCCAGATAATTTTTTTCATAACTTTTATATTGAGTTAAAATTTTTGTGATTAGTTCATTTAAAAAGTGAATTTTAAACTGCAGTTTAAAGAACGGGAAGTAGGGGTTGAGAAAGAATAAATACCCTGTGCCCCGTTAGAAGAACCGAAAGAACTTACTTCAGGATCGCCACCTGTAAAATGTGGCGCATATATCCAGAGGTTTCTTCCTGTAAATGTTATGGCTGCAGATTTAAATGGTGTCTTAGCCAACACGCTGGTTTTAATATTGTAACTGATACTTACATTACGGAGCTTTATGTAAGAACCATCCTGTATTACCGGCTCCAGCATGGTGTTAAGTCTTCTGTAATAATCCTGTCCTTTTGCTGCAATGGTATTGGGTTTATTATCCACCGTACTGATGCCTTGCACTACCCTTAAGCCCCTGTTTTCTGTAACTTTAGGGGTGCCATAAAAGTACCCATACCCATCAACGTTGTTTTCAATATCGCCGCCTTTCTTTACATCAAAAAAGAAGTTCAACGAAAATTGTCCATAGCGTATGTTATTGCTGATACCGCCCATCCAGTCAGGAGATATATTACCCACAATGCCTTGATCAGCATCTGCAAAAGGAAGTCCTCCTGCATCAATCAGCAATTCACCCGAAGCTGTTCTGGCATACCTTGAACCAAATTTTACACCATAAGGCTGGCCAACAATAGCCTGTGTAAAGCCCACTCCTATTTGCTGTAAATCGCTGGCGAGTGCCAGTACTTTATTATTTAATTTAGTAAAATTAAGGGTGGCATCCCAGCTAAATTTGCCGCTTTTTACAATGGAGGCCGTTAGTAACACTTCTATACCTTTTGTCTGTAGCCTGGCACTATTAACGGTTGTACCGGTATAACCGGTAGAGGGTGCAATGGTAACACCTGGTATTATACCATCTTCAATTTTTTTATTGAAGTAAGAAACTTCCAGGCCAATGCGGCTGTTAAACATTTTTGTTTCAAGCCCGATTTCAAATTCTTTTGCCAGTTCATTTTTAAGTTGCGGATTGCCCAAAGTACTGCTTAACAAAAAGCCACTTTGTCCCTGGTACGGAAAAGAAATCCCTCCCGTGTTGGCGCTGTAGAAAGGTGTGTTAAGTGAATAGGCACCTACATTGTCGTTGCCTACAGTGGCATAAGACAAACGCAGTTTTCCAAAATTGAAAAAAGAAGATTTATTTTTTATCAGCTCAGAGAAAATGAAACCTGCTGCAACCGAACCATAAGGATAAAAACTTTTATCTTTTGACAAAACAGAACTGCCATCATACCGGCTGGTAATGGCAAGATTCAATATTCTTTTATATTCAATATTGGCCTGCGAATAGAAGCCTACTTTTCTTGTTAAATAATGTCCTTCACTATAGGTTTGTGTTGATGCATTGGATACATTATCAAAAGCACCACCAATAGATAAACCAACACCTCTTGCCTGCGAACTCTGGCTGTAAGTTGATAAAATATTATTGCCTATCAATAAGTCAACATCAAAATTACCGAACTGTTTCCTGCCCTGTATAATCAGGTCGTGGTTAAACTGGCGAAAGTTACTGAACCTGTCAACAATAACACCTTTTGCATTTGCAGAAGATCCTGTTGCCTCATAATATTTAATCTGTTCGCTGTAGATATCTGCACCTACTCTTTCGGTAACAGTCAACCATTTTAATGGATTGTAACTCAATGTTACTACTGGTAAAAAGCGGTTCACTGTGCCATGTGTATAAATATTATCCAGTACCCAGTATGGATTGTTGCGGGAGAAACGATACAAACGTTGAGATCCGTCTGCATTGAGGTATGGTTTGAGGTTATAAGAAATAGGTGCCGTAAAAATTGTCCACACCGGTGCTTCCAGGTTATACCCTTCCGGTAAACGGTTACTTTGTGAGTTGGCATAATTCAACTGAAAAGTACTGGTTATTTTATCTGAAATTTTTGTAGTGTACTTGCTGAAAAAAGAATGCCTTTTAAAATCAGTTGTTGGCACAATACCCTTTTGATCAAAATAAGAGTAAGAGATATAATAGCTGGAACCTGCACCAGTGCTGCCTCCTATACCAAGTGTAGTGTTACTGGTAATACCGGTATTAAAAAACTCCTTTAACTGGTTGTGTTTTTCGACAGGCTGACCATTTACTTTTAAAGTGTCGAGTAAAGCTCCCCATGAACTACTGGTTTTAAGGTCTTCACCATTGTAATATTGTGCGTCGTAGGTTATGCCATCAATTACCCTGCGGTCTCCCTGGGAATATTTACTTTGTATCTGAGGGAAAAGCCCGTTCTCCATTGAAAGGTCAGAGGAAAGACTGATCAACGGCTTCTTGTTTCCAGCACCAGTTTTTGTGGTAATAATAACAACACCACGGGCACCTGCCGATCCATATAAAGCGGTAGCTGCTGCGCCTTTTAAAACATTTACATTCTCAATAATTGAGGGGTCGATATCCACCAGGCGGTTACTTCCGGGGCCTGCATTTACAGCACCTGTCTCAGAGTTGTCAATAGGTATACCATCTAAAACTATCAAGGCTTCGTTATTACCAAAAATAGAAGTGATACCTCTTATTACAATACGTGAAGAAGCTCCCGGAGTACCAGAAGAACTCGTAACCTGCACACCGGCTACTTTACCGGCAATGGCATTGATAAGGTTGGGTTCCTTCGACCGGACAAGATCTTCCGATTTAATTTCCTGAGAGCTGAAAGTGAGGTTTCTTTTTTCTCTTTTTACCCCCAACGCAGTAACTACTACTTCATTCAATGCAACATCAGATTTTGTGATGGTGATCAATAAGTCGTCTGTTCCTGTTACCGGAATTTCTTTAGGCAGGTAGCCAAGCGCAGATACTACGATGGTTGATTTACCATTTGTCTGAATACTGAAAATACCATCTTCGCCGGAGACGGTACCTTTTTTGCTGTTTTTTAAACGGATGGATGCGCTGGAAACAGCCGCTCCATTTTCGTCTGTTACTTTACCTTTTACGATGGTGCTTTGTGCCTGTACCACACAACTCATCAATAGTAATATGCACAGCACCAGGTAGCCCGACATAGTTTGTTTCATAATAGTTTTGGTTTTGGTTAATGATTGAATCTGAGTTACTATTATCTTAACAGGGTATAAAATACAATAGCATCAACAGGAAAATCTGTTGAGTACTTTACATTCATACACTGGCAATTGAAATTATTCCGGTGATATTTCAGGTACAAAGGCAATACCTTGTTACCAATATATTTTCACCTTATTTTATTTTGCCCTTTCATAAAAAAGGAAGTAAGTATGCCTTATCAATGGCAATAGATGGATAGTATTTATAGCTCCGGACAGTATTTGTGTTAATAAAAATATTTTTTATCGAAGCTTTCATTATCCGCCGCTCCTGTAATATTTGTAATCTTGACAATTCAAATTTACCCGTTATAAAAATACCGGTACATTCATATATTAACTTTGTATTAGCAATTATTAACCAATTTAAACTTTGCTGAAAGTGTTGTATACCCGGAAATAAAAGGTGTACAATGCATAACTTTATGGCTCAAAAAATTTAGCCCTAAAGCATATCGTCCTTTTGGGGAGAATCAACTCTTAATACATCAACAATGTTTAGCAAAGAAATTTACATCAACCGGCGCAACCAATTGAAAAGCCTTGTTGGCAGCGGCATTATTTTATTGATTGGTAATGAACAGAGCAGCATGTCGTTTAAAGACAACTGGTATCCTTTCAGGCAAGACAGTTCCTTTCTTTATTTTACCGGTCTGGATACACCTGGCATTGCAGCAATTATTGACATTGATAATAATACCGAAGTAATTTTTGGTGAAGAATCAGGTGTAGACGATATTATCTGGAACGGGCACACGCCATCTTTGCAGGAGATGGCTGAACTTTCCGGATGCAGCGCCACCACGCCTTTTAATGACCTGAAGGCTTTTATTAAAAATGGCAAAGAGCGCAAACAGACCATTCATTATTTGCCTCCTTACCGGCCGGAACATAGCTTGCTGCTCAGCCATTTATTATCCATTCCATTCCACTATGTTACAGAGATGGTATCACCCAATCTCATCAAAGCGGTGGTAGCACTCCGTTCTGTAAAAGGTGTGGAAGAGGTTGCAGAAATAAAAAAAGCGGTAGCTATTTCTGAGGCGCTACATCTTGCTGGTATGCGGGAAAGCCGGGCTGGTTTAACAGAAGCACATGTAGCCGGATTGGTACAGGCTGTAGCTATAAGTGGCGGCGGTAATCTTTCTTTCCCTACCATATTAACTACCCATGGCGAAATCTTGCATAACCACTATGGCAACCATATTTTACCTGCTGGCAAAATGGTTTTGTTGGATGCCGGTGCAGAAACCGCGATGCACTATGCCGGCGATCTTACCCGAACATTTCCGGTAGATGCCACATTTTCACCTCTGCAAAAGGATGTGTACAATATTGTATTGGATGCGCTGCAAACCGCCGCAGCTGCTTTACAACCGGGCAAATTATTTAGAGATGTTCACCTGCTTGCAGCAGAGAAATTAATAGCAGGATTAACTTCTTTGGGCCTGATGAAAGGTGATGCCAAAGAAGCCGTTGCGGCCGGTGCGCACACGTTGTTTTTTCAATGCGGGCTGGGCCACATGATGGGACTGGATGTACACGATATGGAAAGCCTGGGTGAACAATATGTTGGCTATACGCCGGACATGAAAAAAAGTACAGCGTTTGGTTTAAAGAGTTTGCGGCTAGGCAAGGCGTTGGAAGCAGGCTATGTGGTAACTGTTGAACCCGGGTTGTATTTTATTCCGGAACTAATGGATATTTGGGCTGCAGAAAAAAAGCTAAGCCAGTTTATTAATTACGATCAATTACCGGCATTTAGAAATTTTGGCGGCATTCGTATTGAAGATGATTACCTGGTAACATCAACAGGCAGCGAGTTGCTGAGTACTTCTTTACCAAGAACAGTAGCCGACATTGAGGCTATCAGGCAGGCTTCATTATCCTGATACATTATTTTGTTTGCAGCCGCAGTACATTGATGGAATAGGGTTTAAAACTGATTTCGAAGAAGGATGTTATACCGCCAACAGTTTGTGTTTGCGGGACGTACTTTATGGGTTCGGCGAAAGAATTTTCAGCTTCCGGTGAAGCAGCCCGCAATGAAATAAGTTCTCCCGTTGAATGTAAACCAGGAACGCCGTTTACTGAAATGCTGGTTTGATATGGATTGGCAGATGCATTCACTACTTTGACAATGATATCGCCGGTAACTTCATCTTTACCTGCAATGCTGAAAAATTGTTGTGGCTCTTTGTAAGTCATTAATAATTCGCCATCCAGGTAACAAGCAACCTGATCCATACCTACCTCGATGGTAATATCATACCAGCGGCCGGCTTCAATGGGCTTTTCCAATCGCTTTGACTCAGAAATAGCGGCGATATCAAATGCATTGGTAACACTTTCAAATACAGTATTGCTGTTTAACCAGCTACCAATATGAGCCCGCAATTGGGTGCTGTCATTTTTTACAGCAAAAGGAATAATGAATGCATTGTAACCAGATTTTTTCCGGGCTTTTAACTTCAATGTGTAGGTATCAAATGTCTTGTCTTTTAACCAGGCCAGCCGTTGCTCGCCTTCCACTGTCTGGCTCAATGCACTGTCCTGTACTTTCCAGTTGCCACGAACCAGTTTCCATTCTTCAGGCTTATCAATAAAATCACTTTTGTAAACAACCTTTCCATTTTGTATCACTTCAATGTCTTTGTAATCGGATTGCGTGTCCCAGGTGGCCAAACCAATGCTGCCACTGAACAAGGGCGTTTTAGTTTTTTGTTGCAGGATAGCTGTTTGAGTATTTATATTTTGAGTTGGCTTATTTTCATTGAACATTTTAATGGCATAGTAAGAGATACGGGCAAAGCTTTTGGATGCATCAAAGTTGATTAAGTTAACCGGCCAGTCAATATCATTTACATTTACCAGTAACGGTGCGTAGCTGCTCATTTTTACGAGGTCACTGTTTTTTTCCATGCTCATAATATACACTGCATCACTTAAAGCAGCATTCATATTACCCGCTCCCACTCCACTGTTCGTAGCGTATTCTCCTACATACATATCCCAATCGCCCCGTTTGTATGTATCAAAATGATTGTAATTACGCATGGCCCAGCCTGCAGATTTGTACGCATGTTCGTCTACTATATCAATACCTTGCATGCCGTCAGTGGTGCGTTTATTTACATCACCAATACCCCTGCTGGCCATTATTTTTATTTGCGGATATTTTGCCTTGATGGCTTTATAAAAACGGTTGTACCTGGCAGCATACCGAGGACCGGATTGCTCGTTGCCCACTTCAATAAATTTTAATGGAAAGGGTGCCGGATGTCCGTTGGCCGCCCTTAATTTTCCATACTTAGTGGTAACCGGCCCCACTGCATATTCAATCCCATCCAGTATATCTTTTATGATGGAATCTACTTTTTCATCTGGCACAAAACTGCCGCTTCTGCATTCACAGGATATACCGATATTGAAAACATACAATGCCGCTGCATGAATATCTTCGCAAAACTGCAGGTACTCATGGTAACCAAAACCATCTGTACTCCAGTACCCCCAAACACTGTAAGTACCCGGACGTTTTTCAACAGGGCCAATGCTCTTTTTCCAATTGGGCGTATTTTCTGTATTGATGCCTTCTACAAAACAGCCACCGGGCCAGCGGACAAATGCTGGTTTTAAATCTGCAATGTATTGGGCAAGATCCAACCGTAAACCATTGGGCCGGCTCATAAATGTTTTTGCCGGAAAAAGCGAAACCATATCCAGCCAAACGGTACCCGTACCGCCAAATGACAATACAAATTTCGCCTTGCCGCTTGATTGCTTTGCCGTCAATTGACAAGTATATTTTTTCCATGAAGCGCCGCTGACAGATGCGAATTTATAAGTGGCCAGGATGTTACCGGTTGTAGATTGCAGCGATGCTGTTATTGGCCCTTTATATAACTTATCTGTACGTGCAAAAAAACTCAAATTATATACATCATCTTTTACCGTATTGATTCCCCAAAATCCCTCGTTGACTAAATTGTTGTTTGCATTGGGATCTGATTTTTTCACTGTAACCTGCAATGCATTTGGGGTAGCATTGTTCAGTGGGTTTTGTCGCGATAGCGCCAGGGAAATGTTACTGCTGCCGCTTGTTTGCAGGCTCCATGCAGGCCAGGGGCTTTTTACACTCCATTCCATTTTCCAATCGCTGGCCGCATTGTTTGGCAACATAAAATGAGGTGATCTTTTCGGCACAATAAAACTATCAATCAATGTTGT
Organism: Chitinophagales bacterium; assembly: GCA_038210625.1. GTDB lineage: Bacteria > Bacteroidota > Bacteroidia > Chitinophagales > Chitinophagaceae > Ferruginibacter. The sequence continues at coordinate 93,698 of JBBQWL010000002.1, forward strand.
AGCCAATGGCAAACGGCTTTCCTCAAAGCCGCGGTTCTGGATGAGTTCGCCATACAATCCTCCTTCGCCGCCATGACTGATTTCTTCGAAAAAAATACCATGCAAATCAGGAGATACTTTGCTTTCCAATTTGGAAGCATCGATTGTAATGGTGGCCTTATTTTGACTGAATGCCGCATGATTACATGTGGCTATGGCGAGCAGAAAGAAATATTTTTTCATGTGTTTACTCCCGTCCCGGGGATATAATTTACAGATTCTATTTTGAAAAATTATAACGACATTTTCTTGGTATGAATTTCTATCCGCATACCGTTGCTACCGAACGATTGAATGTACACCGAACATTTTATTTTCTACTACCTACATATGGTTCCCACGAAACGACGTTGGGATGTTGCATTCATTTTGTACACATATCGGTGCTACTGAACGATTGAATGTACACCGAACACTTTTTTTCTACCTACCTATCGTTTCTACGCGAACGACGTTGACATGGTTGGTTCATTTCCCCCCACATACCGTTCCTACGAAACGATACATGAAACCTTTTACCCTTTATCACATACGCTTTGGTAAAAAGTTTCAAAAAGCTGTTTTTGTACAAGAGGGCGATGCAACAATGTTCAACATTGCTTCTTAGCCCGGACAAAAATTATTAAACTACTCAACAATCCACTCATGTATTCCGGTTGCATTATCTACCGGAAGTTGCACTTCCAATTTCAATGCATTGGTTTTTACTGCTTCGAAGGTTACACTGTTGTATTTATCTTTTGCAATTTCGTATTCGGAGATAGTTTTTACGGGCACCCATTCACCATCTTTTTTGTAATAAATTTTCCAGGCTGCCGGTATGCGGCAACCGCCCCACGGACCATCATCATACCAATATACTTTGCAGGACGAAACAGTGTGTGCTGAATCAAAATCATAGGCTACCCATTCGGTGGTATTTTTCTTTGGCCACCAATGAAAATATGGCACCGTATTATCACCTGAACCTGCCGGTTCAAACTGGTCGTTGATTGCTTTGATTGATTTTGATTTTATGGAAGCTGTAACCTGGCTGGTGTTGGCAATGGTTGCGGCTGGTTTCGGTCTTGCAGCCATGGCGGTGTAAGGAATCCAAACTTCCATTTCCCCGGAGCCACGGTTGTCCCAGGCATAGTAAGGGATGGCTGTTACTTTTTGTTGAGTGGTGACTAAGTCGGTGGTATTTAACTGGCGTTTGCTGGCTTCGCCATCTGCTGTGATTACATTGATGCCATTTAGTAAATCGCCCTTGTAACTAACCTGCATCGGCGCCATTTTATCTACAATAATATTTTGTACAATACTGTCTTTATTGTCGGGGCCTTCCAGGCAATAAACAACCGGGCCATATTGTATGGCAAACCGGCCTGCATCAGCTTTTACTTTTTCATTGGCAAATATTTTTTGAGGCTCCATCGGCAGATCAAGCAAAACCCGATCGCCTTTTTTCCAGGAACGGTTTATTACTGCATATCCTTTTTCAATTTTGTACGTATATGGTTTACTATTGATGATAATGGTAACAGGCATCTTGTTGCTGTTGATAGTATACAAGTCACCGGACAATGTTTGTTGCTGTGCCCATCCGGGTATCCGTACATGTAATGTAAAGCTTCCTGCTTTTTCAGGGTTTATAGTCATGTCAATTTTACCATTCCATGGATAATTGGTGGTCTGCACAATGTTTACTTTTCCGGAGGTCAATTTGATGTCGCTGCTGTTGCTCATGAAAAGATTTACATACAGGTCGTTGTTGTTTTGTGCATACACATAGCCCGGAACAGAGGGAAGAAAACGAGTCATGTTAGAGATACAGCAGGCGCAGGAAAACCATCCGCTTCTATCATGCTGACCAACAGATGCCAGTGGATTGGGATAAAAAAACTTATTACCGCTTAAAGACATGCCCGATAGCAAACCGTTGTACAGCGTACGTTCCAGCACATCTATGTATTTGGCATCACCGTGCAACAGGAACATTCTGTTGTTCCAGTACACGTTGGCAATGGCTGCACAGGTTTCTGCGTAGGCACTCATATTTGGTAAGTCGTATGCTTCTCCAAAAGCTTCGCCGTTGCCCGTTGCGCCAATGCCGCCGGTGATGTATAATTTTTTATTTACCACATCATCCCAAATTTTATCAATTGCATACAGGTACTTTTTATCGCCGGTTAATGCGGCTATATCTGCCATGCCACTGTACATGTAAGCCGCTCTTACAGCATGGCCTTCGGCCTCTGTTTGATTGATTACTTTTTTATTTGCCTGGTTATAAGCTTCTCCATTGGGCCCCCGCACATCTAAAAAGAATTTAGCCAGATCAAGGTATTTTTTATTACCCGTGATGCGATACAATTTGGCAAGCCCGATCTCTACAATCTGGTGACCAGGATATTCTTCTATTTTACCCCAGCCAAAAGTTTTTACCAGCAGGTCTGCATTTTTAGTTGCAATGTTTAATAAATTCTTTTTTCCAGTAGCATTATAATGAGCAAAAGCTGCTTCATATAAATGCCCGGCGTTGTACAATTCATGACTTAAAATAGAGTCTTTTTCCCAACGCTTATTACCCAACCATTCGTGCAATACAGCTGGCTTAATTGTTCTAAAAGTATAGAGGTATCCATCCATTTCCTGGGCGTCACCAATAATTGCAATCAGCGTATCCAGGTACAGTGATAATTTTTTATTGGGCGATACCTGCAATGCATAAGAAGCACCCTCTATCCATTTATACACATCCGTATCGTCAAATGGAAATTCTGAACAGACCTTATTCTCTCTTTTTCCTGCGGCTGCTAAAAAGTTATCTATCCTGCCATGCTCCCTGCACATTTTTAAAATGTATGGGATGGTGATATTGGCATTCACCTGCATCTTCGGCTTCCAGAAATTGTCATTCACGTGTACGTGCGTAAATGCTACCGGCTGTATGGGATAATCTTTTCGCTGCGCATATACTGATATGCATGACAACATTGCTACCAGCAACATTATATTTTTCATAACCGGATGGTGTTTTAGTTATTTAGAATGAATCAAACCGCTCACATCGCCTTTCACAATTTTAGCACCATACACAGGCCCCGCTGTATTTTGTGCTTTGGGAACAAACTTTATTTTTGCGGTCAATTTATACTTCGTTAAATCAAGTGAAATCGGATAGGCTATTTCATAAAATTTACTGGCCTTATATTTATTTAAATCTTCGCTCGCTATCTTAACATCGTTTACATAAATATCAAAAGCCCTGCCCCTGTTATCCATACCCCAATACGTACACACCAATGTATTGTTAGCCGACGGATCTACCTTTAATGTAAACGAAAAATAACCACTGTCCTCTGCTGTTCTCCATTTGCGGTTGTGTTCATCGCCGGTAACAGTTTTTTCACCCGTTAACTCATGATCTCTTTCTGGCTGCATTTCGCCGATGCGTAAATTGTCCACTGTTCTTGCTTCCAGCTCCTGTTGCTTTTGTTTGTCCGCTTCATATACCTTCTGCTGAACGGCCCACTGCTGCGGCGTAAATACATCCCAGTAAACGGTGTAGTGTTCATTGGCGGTTGTATTGAAAGGAACAAGTTGTACTTCTTTTGAATTGCCGGTAGCTGCAGTTGTAAAAACAAGCGAATGATTTGCTGCAGGCTTTATCCATTTACCGGGGTCAGTTTCGGCGGTTACAAAAACCGGTATTTCAGATGGGTCAGGTTCTTTCTCGCCCAAAACGCCGGCTAACAAAACAGGGCCATAAAACACCGCCTTACGGTTGGCATTGTCGGGCATTGACTGCGTATAAAAATGCAATGGGGTAATCAATTCAATTGTATCATTGTTGATCCACTTTCTGTTTAGCACAATGTATCCTTCTTTATCAGCCATTACTTTTTGCAATTTCCCATTAATGCTTACCGTAACATTTTCAGCCCAGTAGGGCTTCCGGAGGCGGATGGCAAAACTGGCAGGCTGTTTTGCAGAAATTGTGAAAACAGTTTTATCTGTTGAAGGCAAACCAGTCTCTTGTTTTAACTGAATATTTTTTTCTTTCCAGTCCAAAACAGAAGGAATAAAAAGGTTAACATATAAGCTGCCATCTTTACCACGATAGTAAATATTTTCTCCGTATTTAACATGATTTTCCATGCCTGTTCCCACGCAACAGGTAAAGGAATTGAACTCATCACTGTATTCTTTTTTACCTCCCATTCTCAACGATACAAAATAAGTAACCATGCCGGTTGCATGATTTTGTGACGCAAGGATATGATTGTACAATGCCTTCTCATAAAAATCCATTAACCCTGCCGAAGGATTGGTTACAAAAAGTTCACGGGTCAACTTTAACATGTTGTAAGTGTTACACGTTTCAGTAGTATTGTCGGTTAGCCTGTCATTCAGTTGATCCGGCTCACTTAAATATTCATAATTGCTGTTGCCGCCTGTTGCGTAGGAATGATGCTTTACAATTGTTTCCCAAAAAAAATCTGCAATGGCCTTGTCTTTTTTATCTCCCGTTAACTGGTATCGCCTGGCGCTCCCAATTATTTTTGGTATTTGTGTATTGGAATGTTTTCCGGGTAGCACATCGTTACCGGTTGCCAAAGAATCCAGTAACCTTTTGTCGTAAAACCGATAAGAAAGATCAAGGTATTTTTTATTGCCCGTGATGGCGTACGTGTTTACCAATGCATCGTTCATGCCGCCATATTCTGTAACCAGCATTTTTTGAAAAAGCGTATCGCTCAAATTCTTCGTGATGTTGCCGGCCCAGTCAGCCATCCCCTCGTTAATTTGCAAAGCCTTTTTATTACCGGTATATAAATAAACATCCAGTAAGCCACCCATAATTTTATGTACGGTATACCAGGGCGACCAGGCGCCATTCAAATCAAAACCCCTTGAACGGATATTGCCTTTTGAAACACTCAGCCATAAACTATCTTCATTGGGGATGGCGCCAATATAACCTGTCTTCCTGGCACGCTGGCATTCATCCAACTCATCAACAATATAGTTGGCTCTTTTAAGAAATTCTTTATCACCGGTTGACGCATAATGCAAAGCCAGTGCAGATAAATAATGGCCCAATGTATGGCCTGCCAGTCCCGATGTTTCCCATCCGCCATATTTTTCGCCTTTGGCTTTTAACCCGGAGTGCACCCTGAAATCTGACAGCAGGCGATCCGGTTCTATTTTCAACAGGTAACTTACATCCGCCTGCATCGCTGCTTTAAAAGGCCCGTCCAATAATTTTACATCACTTACATTAAAAGCATAGGCTTTTACATCCACTACAGGCTTTACTTTCATCTTGCCGTCTTGCCATTCAGGCACATAACTCTGGCTAAATGTATTCGGGCACCAGGCAAACAAAACAGCGCAAATAAGGTAAGTTTTTTTCATACAGTTTTATATAACAGTTTTAATAAAATTATTTTTCGCACAGGCTATATTTCTTTTCTCAACATCGTTGTGTCACTCACTTGTACCGCATACCCATGTGGATCTTTAACCACCATACCTGCCGAATCAAACAGTTATCTTTCAACAGCTATAAAAAATATACTGGTTAAAATTAAACCACCTTTTTAAGAATGCCAGCCTATTTCTCTTTACGGCAGTTTATAAAAACGCCAGTTGGTTTTATATGCTTCCTTCAGCGGTTGATTGGTTAAAATATTACGCAGCATTTCTACCGGCATTGAATTTTGTTGTAACACCGCATCGTGAAATTGTTTAAGGCTCATTTTATTTTCACCAGTCATTTCATTTTTTAGCGCCATAAACTGCAGCCCGCCCATCATGTAACCTACCTGGTACAACGGACTATAACCACCAACAAAAGACCGGCGCACTTCTCCTTCTGCATTGGCCCGTTCGTGGCCTACCCGATCAACCAAAAAATCAATGCATTGTTGAGGCGACCATTTACCCATGTGGTAATTGAGCGAAAAAATAATTCTGGCGCAACGGTGCATGCGCCAGAACAACATACCAATGCGGTCTTCAGGCGATTGAGGAAAGCCTTCATTCCACAATTCCATTTCCCAGTACAAGGCCCAGCCTTCTGTCCAGAAAGGTGTAAAATAATTGCGGTAAGTATTCACGTGTTCATTCATAAACTGCTGCAGGTAATGCCCGGCAATTAATTCATGGTGTACCGTGGCTCTTGAAAAATGAGGATTATTGCCCCGCATGCTCATCAGCCTTGCATCATATTCCATCGTGTTGGTAGGATAAGAAACGGCAAACTCTTCGCCACCATAAAAGAATGGATTCACCAGTTGTTGCTGCGGGGTCATCATGGCAATGCGCCATGTTTCTTCAGCCAGTGGCGGAATGGTAATCAAATCTTTGGCTTTTAAAAAGGCGATGGATTCATCATATAGTTTAACCATGGCCTGCGCCTGCTCACCCGCAGGTACAAAACTTTGCTTTACCTTTTCCATGGCTGCTTTCCAATCAGTTCCAAAACCCATTTCAGCAGTGGCTTTCAGCATCTCTTTGTCGCACCAGGCAAATTCTTTATTGGCCACCTGTATCAATTCTTCCGGCGTATAGGGAATCATTTCGTAACCCAACTGCCGGACAATTTCATCGCGGCCAATAGGATAACCTACAATGCCACTTGAATCTTTATTAGGCGCATTTTTTTCAGCATTGGCTTTAAAGGCAGCAGTATATGCTATCAGTGAACTATCTAATTTTTTATAGGTATCCGGCACCCACCAGGTAAACAACGGATCGTACCCATTGTAAAAGTTGAATACATTTTTTGCGGCAATCTGTAAGCCCCTGATGATGATAGCAGCACGGCGGCCATTGCTGACTGTAATGTTCTTTTCGGCTGTGAGTTTTGTTTTCAATTGCTGCAGTTGTTTGCTGATGGCAAAAAAATCAGCCGCTACTTTTTTACCGTCTATTGCACCACCGCGGCGCCGTATTTTTTCAAAAGCATAAACAGAATCTGCAAAAGAAAACCACTGCTGTACCTGTGCATATTCTTTAGCTTCTGTATTGGCCTGGAAAACATTTTCGTCCAGGTCTCTTTTAAATAAAATATAATCTGCCTTACAACCTTCCGGTAATGCGCTAAAAGATATTTTATTCAACTTGCTGATATAATCTTCTGCCAGTTTTTTGTAGCGTTCCCTTTTTTCCGGCGAACCTTCTACAATGTACACCCTGTTTAATGCCGTAACATCTGCAGAATAACTTTGCATGATATTGGGCATCTCGTTGCAAGGCACATATGTTGAACTCATTTGTGCATGAGGAGAAAAAGGTAACCCGGCAAATAAAGCGGCAATAAAAATTAGTTTACGCATAACAGGTAATTGGTATTGTAAAGTGATCAAATAATTATGAAAAACGCTCCGGATCAAAAGCCTTAATATCCATGGATGTCTGCTGACCATTTACCAATTCTGCAATTAGTTTTCCGCTGGCCGGGCCAAGACTTAAACCACTCATGGCATGACCACCGGCGATGAATAAATTGCTTATTTTTTTTGACGAACCGATATAAGGAACTCCATCCGGTGTGCAGGGCCGGAAGGCATACCACACATCTTTTTCTTGAGGCAAATCTAATTGCACATTGGAAAAATATTTGGGAATTGAATTTATAATCCCTTCTACCCGTTTCATATTCACCTTACTGTTTACAGGCGCTATTTCCATAGTACCGCCAAAGCGTATGCCACCATTCATAGGAGTAACAGCTACCCTTGCCTCGCAAAAGATGGATGGGATATTGAGTTGCTTTGCAGGATTGTTTTGCATGAAGGAATAGCCTTTGCCTGGCATTAATGGAATGGATAAGCCCACCATTTTTGTGAGCTGTGGTAACCAGGAACCTGCGGCCATTACCACCACATCTGCTTCAAAACTACCGTTTGCAGTAATCACTTTTTTTATAACACCTCCTTGTTTTATTATCTTTTCAACAGGACTGTTGGTTTCAAATTTTACACCCGCATTTTTTAAATAGTCAATCAGTTGGGCAATGAGTTTGTTGGGATACAAATGGGCATCACAACGGTAATGCACCGCTCCTAAAATATCGAGGTCGATTGCCGGCTCCAGGGCTTGCGCCTGTTGTTTACTAAGCGGTTCAACATCCAGGCCCATTGATTGGGCCCTATGTGCAAGATGTATTTCTTCTTCTTCAACTTTTGGTGTTTTAAAATACATCATAATGCCTTTCTTCTCCAGGGCAAAATCAAAACCGGGTTTTGCTGCCAATGCCTCGTACAGCGATTTACTCAGCAGGTTAATGTCACGAAGGGGAATCGCCGATTGTTCTACATTTTTATCGGTCGCACTCTTTACAAATTTTAAACCCCAGTTAATCAAATCAAAGTTAAGCGAAGGTTTTACATAAAAAGGACTTCTGCTGTTAAACATCCATTTGATACCCTGTGATATCATTCCCGGCATGGCCAATGGAACAAAATGGCTTGGCACTATCATGCCTAAATTTCCATAAGAGCAACTGTCTGACAAATCAGTTTTGTCAATGATCGTTACATCCCAACCGCTCTCTTTTAAATAGTATGCTGAACTTAAGCCAACCACACCTCCGCCAATAATTATTGCCTTCATAAGATTATTAAACTTGTTACTGACTGATTTAAATTACCTGGAACCCAAATGCATAAGGATCATCTGCTTCGTCGATGCTGATGGTATTGTACCCAAAGATCCTTGCCCAGCCTTCTATACCGGGCTTAATGGCCGGTTGGCCTGCTACAGTTGTTTCTTCTTCAATGGTGCCGTTAAATTTTGAACCAATGATGCTTTCGTGTATAAATACATCGCCTTTTTTAAGTTTTCCTTTTGTATACCACTGTGCCATGCGTGCGGAAGTACCTGTACCACACGGACTGCGGTCAATGGCTTTATCGCCATAGAAAACAGCATTTCTTGCGGTGGAAGTTTTATCCAGCACAGCGCCTGTCCACAGAATATGTGAGCAGCCGTTGATGGTTGGATTATCAGGGTGTACAAACTCATATTTTTCGTTGATGCGTTTGCGCAACTCCCTTGCCCATGCAATTAATTTATCAGCACTGTAATGTTCGATGCCTTTAAAGTTTTTCTGTACATCAACAATGGCATAAAAATTACCACCATAAGAAACATCAATTACCAGTTCACCCAATTCCGGACATTCAGCCGTTAATTCTGTGGCTGCCAGGTATGAGGCAACATTGGTAAGCTTTACACTTTTTACTTTTTTCCCTTCCTGTGTGTAGCTGATCAAGACAAGGCCGGCCGGTGCTTCCATGCGGATGATGCCCGGTATTTTTGGCGTGATCAATCCTTCTTCGATGGCGATGGTGATGGTGCCGATGGTACCATGGCCGCACATCGGTAAACAGCCACTGGTTTCTATAAACAACACAGCTACATCGTTGGCGGGATCATGAGGCGGATATAAAATACTGCCGCTCATCATGTCGTGGCCACGGGGTTCAAACATGAGGCCCTTGCGTATCCAGTCGTATTCTTTTAAAAAATGCTGCCGCTTTTCACTCATGTTATTGCCTTGTAAAAATGGCCCACCGCCGGCTACCAATCTTACGGGATTGCCACAGGTGTGGGCATCTATACAAAAGAATTTTTTTGAAAGCATATGTTGGATAATGTTATTCTTTATAAAATATTTTACCTGATTTCGAATACTTTTTATTTCAACAGGTCACCCGACATTTTTTTGAAACAATACCTTTACCGGTGACCGTACCACATTGCTGCAAAAGTACAAGAGGGCGACGCAACAATGCTCCACATGGCTTCTTGGCCCGGACCAAATAATTTTATATAATAGATAAAGCAGTTGCTTTATTGACAACTGCTTTATGAAACCGATGTGAAACTACTACAAATTGTGGCGTTGAGTGATTTCACCAGTCAATGCTAATTGGGATCGTTACCAGAGCGGCTCTTTGCCTTTTGTATATTTATTTTGACAGATCCGGCAAAGTTGGTCTTGTAGCAATACCCTTGTTGATAATTGAAAGGACGGTTTCTTTTTCCTTTCCTTCAAGCATTAACCTGGGCGCCCGTACATATGGCGTACAGAGGCCGGTTTGTGTTGCAGCCAGTTTTATGTACTGAACCAGTTTGCTATGAATGTCCAGTTCCAGCAAAGGCAAAAACCAGCGGTATATTTCCAGGGCTTCTTTATAACGACCCAGCTTCATTAATTTGTAAACAGCCACTGTTTCTGCAGGAAAAGCATCTACCAGCCCGCCAATCCATCCATCCACACCCAGTGCCAGTTCTTCCAATGCCAGTGTATCCACCCCGCACAAAATTTTAAACCGGTCGCCAAAATGATTTTTCATCCGGGTTACATTTGATACGTCCCGGGTAGATTCTTTTACCGCTACGATGGTAGGCATTTTTGCCAGTTCTTCAAACATGGCCAATGTTACTTCAATTTTATAATCGTACGGATTATTATAAATCATGATGGTTAAATCTGTAGTGGTTGCGATGGCTTTAAAATATTCCACTGTTTCACGATCATCGGCTTTGTAGCGCATGGGCGGCAACACCATCAATCCATCCGCGCCATTGGTAACGGCGTCTTTTGCAATCTGGATGGCTGCTTTTGTAGATTGTTCTGCAATATTTACAATTACCGGTGCAGGCCGGTTCATAGCGGTTTTGCAATACCGCAGCAGTTCCCACTTTTCTTCTGCAAGCATGGTGCTGGCTTCGCCCAAAGAGCCGCCTACCACCAGGCCATCTACACCCGCATCCAGCTGGGCATTCACGTTCAGTTTAAACATCTCAAAATCGATGGCATCATCTTTTGTAAACGGAGTGAGCATTGCCGGGTAAACTCCTTCCCATGCAGGTTGTATCATACAGTAAAATTTTTAAATTGTTTTACAAAAGTAGTGGTTGAAAATAAATTACAGTTGATAGAAAATGGCTGATTATTTACAAATTTTATCTAAGCGGGATTTGGATGCAGACTGAAGGATGCTTAGCTGAATAGATGCGTTGAGGCTTTTCTTAATTAAAGACGATACAAAACGAAACCAGGACTAAAGAAAAAAGGACAAAACAGCATTTGCCACTTTGTCCTTTTTTTGGGGTAATCGAGGGGGCTCGAACCCCCGACCCTCAGAATCACAATCTGATGCTCTAACCAACTGAGCTACGACTACCGTTTTTTTATTGGAGGGCAAAAATAGCAAAAATTGCCGCTCCTTCAAAATTACATTTAAAAAAACTGCAAATTTCTTTTTAGGTCATAGAACGTGTTATTCATCATCCGATGTTAGCGCATACTGGTGCCACCCTTGCAGCCGGCTTACTTCAATCTTCAATATTGGATAGATGTTGTTGATTATTATTTCTGTTTCTTTGCACTTCTAAATTAAATTATGAACTGGACAGGAACTATCATCACCATTTTACTTTCTACTTTTACCGGCTGGGTTACCACATGGATTGCTATCAAAATGCTTTTTCACCCAAGAAAACCCATCAACATATTGGGGATTTCCATCCAGGGCATTTTTCCTAAAAATCAGAAGCTTATTGCTGAAAAACTGGGGCAGGTAGTAGGAAAAGAACTACTGAGCTTTGATGAAATTGAACAGAAAGTTACCAACCCGGAAAATTTACAGAAACTTAGGCCTGATATAGAACACCACATCGATCATTTTTTGCGCAATAAATTAACGGAGGTGTTTCCCATGTTGTCTATGCTGATTGGTGAAAAAACAATTTTGCAATTAAAAGACGCTTTCCTGGCAGAACTGGAAACCCTTTTCCCCGTACTGATGAAAAGCTATATGACCAAGCTCGAGGAAGATCTGGATCTTGAAAAAATCGTTACAGAAAAGGTCGCCTCCTTTTCGTCCGAAAAACTGGAGGATATATTAAACCAGATTACAAAACGGGAATTTAAATTCCTTGAATTTATAGGCGGCTTTTTTGGCTTTCTTATTGGAATTATCGAAGTAGCTGTGCACTTTTTTACAAACTGATTTTCATAGATTAAACATTACTCCGGTAAAACTGTTACCACTCATCACATCCCTGTGTTTTTTTAACATTTGCGGCAGAAATTTGCATGCCGGTTATACATAATCAAATTCAATACAATGCAGAAACAAACCTACCTGATTTTTTCCCTTAGCTTTTTTTTACTTCTTTCAACAGTTGCCTTTGGCCAGGTTCCGGGTGCAGGAAACCGTGGCGGCGGTCAAAATATGAATATGGGCCACTTTTACGGTAAGGTGGTTGATTCGACCACCAACAAAGGCATTGACGCTGCAAGTATTCAGCTGATACAAAACAAATTGGATACGGTTACAAAAAAACGCAAAGATGTCATCGTTTCTGGTATGTTAACCACAAAAAAAGGAGAGTTTACTTTAGAGAACCTGCCCGTAATGGGATCCTTCATTTTAAAAATTACTGCCATCGGTTATAAAAGCATTGAGAAAAAAATTGCTTTTGAAATTAATATGCAGGCGGCGAAAGGCGGCGATTACAGCAGCCTTTTAAGCGGTATTGACAAAGACCTTGGCAATATAAAAATGCAGCTGGATGCCCGGCAATTACAGGACGTTACCGTAACATCCACCAAACCATTGCTAACGATGGGTATAGACCGGAAAATTTTTAATGTTGAAAAAAACCTGGCAAGTGTAGGCGGAACCGCTGTAGACGTAATGAAAAATGTGCCCAGTGTGAATGTTGACATTGATGGAAATGTAACATTACGCAATACTCCACCACAAATATTTGTTGATGGCAGACCAACCACGATGACGCTGGACCAAATACCTGCAGACGATATTGCCACTGTAGAAATCATCACCAATCCATCGGCAAAATTTGATGCTTCCGGCGGTGGCGCAGGTATATTGAATATTGTTTTAAAAAAGAACCGCAAAGCAGGTTACAACGGAAATATACGTGCCAGCCTTGATAGCAGAGGTAAGCCGGGCTTTGGCGGTGACATAAACATCAAACAGGGTAAAATCAATTTCTTTACCAGCGGACAGGTTGGTTTTAGAAAGAGCATCAGCACAGTTACTACCGACAGAACTGATTTTTTAAAAGGTGCAACAGCCAAACTTTTTCAAACAGATGGGCCTATTGGCAAGGGCGTTTTTGGCTTTGGAAGGATGGGTATAGACTACCTGGTTGATAACAGGAATACATTCACACTTGCAGGAAGCTATGCAAGAGGGCATTTTAATAATGTAGATATATTTAATATTAACCGGGACACCATTTATAACAGCTACACCAGTTCGGATTACGGTAAACGCAATACGGATGGCTCATTCAATTTCAGAAACTATGGTTCATCACTCAGCTTTAAGCACAATTTTGCAAAACCCAATAAAAACATTACTGCCGATGTAAATTATAACTATAGTAAAAACGGCAATCAGAATGATTTGAATACCCAGTATTTTAATCTCAACTCCACGCCAAAAACGGCCTTACTTTTTCAACGTTCTCAGGGAGGCGGTAATAGCAAATACTTTACTGCACAAACCGATTATTCTGACCCGATAAGCAAAACCACCAAACTGGAAATGGGTGCCAGGGCAGCCATCAGAAATTTCTATAGCTCCAATGATAATTTTTACCAGGACCCGGCGAGCGGTGAATTTATTTCAATACCTTCCCTTAATAACAGCTACCAGTTTAAAGACCGGGTGTTGGCTGCCTACGCTACTTTTTCACAGGAAATAAAGAAGTTTAGTTATAACGTAGGGCTAAGACTCGAAAGCTCCAGGTACGATGGCACATTGCTGACAACAGGTAAAACCTTTTCCAATCAGTACCCGTTCAGCCTGTTTCCGAGTGCATTTGCAACTTATAAACTTACTGATAAACAAGATGTACAATTGAATTATTCCCGGAAAATTAACCGCCCGAATTTCTGGCAACTGATTCCATTCATTGATTATACTGATTCGCTCAATTTGAGCAGGGGTAATCCTGACCTGGTACCGGAATTTACTAACCTCATCGAATTGGCTTACCAGAATCAGCTCAATAATAACCATACATTACTTACCACACTCTATTTTAAAAATACCAATAACCTGATTGCACGGTATCAAACACAGGAATTGAATCCCAATCCTGCTAAAGTGGATAGTGTTATTATCAGTACCTATGCCAACGCTTCAAAAACATATACTTACGGGCTGGAAGTCATCAGTCGGGATAAAATTGCCAAATGGTGGGACATTACAAGTAACCTGAACCTTTACCAGTCAACCATCAATGCCGGTAACCTGGTGGGAGGTGTAAACAGCAACCAGGTGAGCTGGTTTGCCAAACTAAATAATAGTTTCAAATTACCAAAAAACTATTCCATTCAACTCAGCGGTGACTACCAGGCCAAAACGCTGGTGGCTGCGGGTGGACGTGGTGACGGTGGTGGTGGCAGGTTTGGCGGTGGCAATATTCCAAATGCACAGGGATACATCAAGCCATTGTATGGTGCTGATATAGCCATCCGAAAAGATTTTCTTAAAAACAATGCCGCTTCGCTCACGCTGCAGTTCAGCGATATATTCAGAACCAGGCTTAACAGTACTTATTCTTCATCGCTTTATTTTGAACAAAATTACGATCGTCGAAGAGATCCGCAGGTTCTCAGACTCAATTTCAACTGGCGTTTTGGTAAAATTGATGCCAGCCTGTTCAAACGCAAAAATATAAAGGGCGAAATGGAAAATATGCAGAATAGTCAACAGGGAGCAAACGGTCAATAACCCCCGTCCACAAAAGTTCGTATTTGTGAACCCCGCTTTTAGCGGCCGTTTCATAACTTGAACTGTTGGTGATTTAATAGTAGGCACAGTTTTGATTCAACACTTTTTAAACGCTTATCTACGCTGCGATAAAAGATGTCTGAAAATATATCGTAGAAGGGGGCGACGTCACTGAAGTGCTGCATAACTTTCTGGCCGGGACAATATTTTTTATACAAAAAGCGGTTCCTAAAAAGTGCCGCTTTTTTGCTTACAATATTTTAAGTTAATTTGCTGCCTCATAATCAAAAGCGTTAGATGAAGAATTTAAATGTAAAAAAGATTTTGCCGCATGTGATTGCCATTGTGGTGTTTTTATTGGTTGCAGTAATTTTTTGTAAACCAGCCCTTGAACCGGGTGTAGTAATGCAGCAAAGCGATTTTACACAGGCGGATGCCATGAAACACCAGAGTGTTTTGTATAAAGAAGCACATGGTACTTATCCCCTGTGGGTTACCAGCATGTTTGGTGGCATGCCGGCTTACAATATTATTTACGAAGGCTTTTGGTCGCCGTTTTATTATGTGGACAAAGCATTTCAATTTTGGTTACCGAAACCTCTGAATTTTTTCTTTTTAAGTTGTATTTGTTTTTACATATTGTGCATGTGTTTGCGCATAAGGCCATACGTGGCCATACTGGGTAGCCTGGCCTTTGCCTACAGTACCTTTAGCCCCATACTTGCTGCCGCCGGCCACGATACGGAGTTACTTGCATTGGCGTATGCACCAGCCCTGATTGGCGGGGTTATTTTGTTATTCAATAAAAGGTACGTCAGCGGGTTTATTTTTACGGCGCTTTTCGCCACTATGCACCTGATGCAAAATCACCAGCAAATAAGTTATTATACATTGATGATTATTGCCATCATGACTATTTTTTTCGCAGTAAAATGGGTAAAAGCAAAAGATACAAAGCATATGCTGAAAGCGCTTTCACTGGCACTGGGTGCAGCGGCAATTGGTGCTATGATCAATGCTATTTTATTATTACCAGTTATAGATTATGCCAAGGATTCCAAACGGGGTGGCGTTTTAGTAATGGATGGTAAAACAGAGGGTAAAACAGCCGGTGCAGATAAAAATAAAACCAGTGGTCTTTCAAGGGATTATGCTTTTCAATGGAGCTATGGTAAAATGGAATCGTTGAGTTTATTGTTTCCCGGAATTACCGGATATGGTAGTCATTTTAGCGAACGGGACCAGGAGTACAGCATATTTCCAAAACTGGCCGAAACCTCTAATGTAAGCAAGTATTTGCAGGAGACGTTAAATGTGCCCGAAGACCAGGCAGGCAACATTACAACCAATCTTTCGGGCAGTATTTACTGGGGCGATAAACCTTTCACCACTGGTTCCAATTACCTCGGTGCGTCTATTTGTTTCTTGTTTATTTTAGGCATGTTTTTGCTGGACAACAAACATAAATGGTGGATTTTTACGGCAAGCATCGTGGGCATTGTTTTGGCAATGGGTAAAAATATGCCATTGATCAATAATTTTTTATTTGATTACCTACCGATCTATAATAAATTCCGAACGCCGGAAATGGCGCTGGTAATTCCGCAAATTTTGTTTCCCATTTTAGCCGTACTTACAACGCAAAAAGTGTTGGACAATGATGACCCACTGATGCTTAAAAAATTAAGGTTAAGTGTGTTTACAATGGCAGGCATTTTTGTAATTGCAGGCTTATTATATTTTACACTTGATTACAGTAAAGAAAATAAAGAAAGAACCGCTGCGGTGAATGCTGCCTTTGCCACACCGGATAGTACGCTTAGTGCAAGAATGCAAGGGATCAACCAAAAATTTGAATCCCTTGTGGACAACAAAGTATATGAGAATTTTTTACAGCAGAGCAAGGGTGATACTAAAGTGGCACGTGCCGTTGTAACTGCCTTGCGCAATGACAGGCAACACTTTTTGGGCAGTGATATTTTACATTCCCTTTTGTTTGTTGTACTTACGATTGCAATTATTGGTCTGTTTGTTTATAAAAAAATCAACCAGGTAATTGTTTTAATTGGGCTTCCATTGCTGACGGTATTGGATCTTATTCCATTCGATACCCATTACATCAACGAGAAAAGTTTTGACAATGCCGAAAAATATCATGCCAGTGAGTTTCCGCAAAGCAATGCAGACATGTTTATATTAAAGGACAAAGATCCAAATTTCAGGGTATTTAATGTAAGTGGCAATGATCCGTTCCAGGAAGCTAAAACATCTTATTACCATAATTCAATTGGCGGTTATCATCCGGCAAAACTGGGCATCTACGATGATTTGATTACTTATCAACTAAGCGGTCAGCCAAACATTTCGGTGCTGAATATGCTCAATACAAAATACATTATTGAGCCAAACCAAAAAGGCGACAATACCACTGCACAGGTTAACATGCAGGCGCTTGGCAACTGCTGGTTTGTAAAGGGCGTAAAATTTGTAAATGGACCGGTGGAAGAAATGAAAGCGCTTGATAATTTTGACCCGAAAGACACAGCCATCATCGATAACAGTTACAAAAACATCATTACCGGATATGCACCGGCAGACAGCGCCGCAAGTATTAAACAAACCGCTTTCGAAAATATGGCTATCAAATATGAAAGCAACAGCAATGCAGCTAATGTGGCTGTTTTTAGCGAGATATTTTACAAAGATTGGAATGCTTATATTGATGGAAAACGTACTCCTATCGCTAAAGCAAACTATGTTCTAAGAGCGCTGCTGGTACCTGCGGGTAAGCACAACATTGAGTTTAAATTTGAGCCAAAAGTGTATAAAACAAGTTATACCATTTCTTTGCTGGCTACCTGGCTTTTGGTTGTTTTATTGATTGGTTACGCGGCGTATTCATTTAAACAAAGCAGCAAGCAAATTGAGCAATAATGGCTGGTGAGCAAACTGATTTTATTTTTTTGAAAGGCAATGATGCCCTGGCTGTCACTATCAATCATAAAGCCATTCTGTTATTCAGGCTTTTGAAAAACTTTGATGCGGCAAGCCTTGATATTGAAGACCATTTTAAAGATTATTTCATTCAGCACCACCTGGGCCGGCGCCTCTATTTTTCTATACAAAACAGCGCTCATATTATTTACGAAGCGGTAAAAAAAACCGGTAAGCAGGTATCAGAAATCAATATAGCAGATTATGGCGCGGGCTTGGGTACCCTGTACCTGCTGGGTGGCATGATAGGTTTTAAAAGAATGGTGTACAACGATTATTTACCAGACTGGAAAGACACTGCGGTTGCCATTAGTAAAGTGTTACAAATTAAGGTAGATGGATTTGTTACCGGTGACATTGATGCGGTAACAAAGTTTGCGTCGGCAGAAAATTTCTTATTTGATATCATTGCTTCGAGAAACGTGATTGAACACATTTATAGCCTTGATTTTTTTTACGAAGAAATATATCGACACAATACAATGGCTGTAATTTTCTCTACCACTTCAGCCAATTTTCATAATCCGGCAATGCGACTGAAACATTATTTGCTGCATAAAAAAATTGAAAAAGAACAATACCGGCCACTGCGGATAAAGGAACTGCAAAAACTTTGGCCTGAAATTACGGACGAACAACTACAAAAACTGGCTGATTTAACCAGGGGTAAAGCCAATGAAGATTTTACTAATGCCATCGATGATTATAAAAATAACAAACCGGTTACACCGGTAAAATTTTTACGAAGCAATACCTGTATCTGTACTTATGGCTATTGGTGTGAGCATTTGCTGGCTAAGAACGAATACAGCAGCATTGTACGCCAAGCCGGCTATAACATGGATTTTACGGCCGGTTACTGGGATACACATTATAAATCAGGTCTTATGAACCTGCTTGCAAAATTATTGAACAAAATCATTCTAATAACCGGGAAACAAGGCATTTTATTTTCACCTTTTGTAAATATTATTGCATATTCAACAACAGCAAATAGCCGTTGAGTTGTTAAAACGTTTAGACATTTTGGCGTTGATATTTTACTGTACACATCTTAGCGCCTTAACGGCCAATGAAAAAATAGATTAATCGAAGTCACTCATAAATACTAAAATTCAAACGCATTCATGGATGTATCCATCATCATAATCAATTATAAATCTGCCAGCCTGGTGATGGACTGCATTAAGAGTATTTACGGGCAAACGCACCAGTGCAGTTTTGAAATAATTGTGGTGGATAATGATTCCCAGGATGGGCTGGAAGAAACATTGCGGGTCAGTTTTCCTGCCACCCGCTGGTTGCAAACTGGCTACAATGCAGGGTTTGCAAGAGCCAACAATGCTGGTATACGCATTGCAAAGGGAGAGTATGTGCTGATTTTAAATGCAGATACCATTATTACAGCAGGTGCTATAGATAAAAATATTGCATTAATAAAACAGGAGCCAACTGCTGTGGGTTCTGGTGTACAGCTGCTCAATACCGATGGTACCAACCAGATATCGGGGGCACATTTTGTTAAGGGCGGATTGAATACTTTACTTCCCCTGCCCTACCTCGGCAAATTGATTCGTTATCTTGGCTACCGGCTTAAATCAACCGTGCCTAGTGTGCAAACAATTGAGGATAAAATTGAAGTAGACTGGGTTGTGGGTGCCTATATCTTAGTAAAGAAAGAAGTACTGCAACAAGCTGGGTTGATGGATGAAGATTTTTTTATGTACGCCGAAGAAATTGAGTGGTGCAGCCGCTTACGCAAACAGGGAAAGCTATACCTCTTTGCCCAGCCCAAAGTAATTCATATCGGTGGTGGAACAAGCAGCGACTACTATACCACAACAGAAAATGAAAACAGTAAAAATTTGTGGAATAAAAAAGGTAGACAGATCATTGTATCCAATATGCTACGCATCAGGAAACAATTTGGTATAGGCTGGTTTTTAATCATAGCAGGCACTTATTTTATAGAGATCCCCATATTTTTTACCTGCTTACTATTGCACAAAGTTTTCACCTTCAATAAAGCAACATATACTTTTAAAAACTGGATTAATTATGTAGAAAATATGGGCGTACTATTGCGCTACTGTTTTAAAATTCTTTTAAACAAACCTCATTTCTATAAAGTAGCTTAACAATGCAGTTATCCATAATCATCATCAATTATAATACATATACACTTACCTGTAATTGTATACAATCCATTTATGATAAACTGGTGGAGGTTGATTATGAAATTGTACTGGTTGACAATGCTTCTGTTGAATGTGATCCCATGCTTTTCAAGCAAAAATTCCCAGGCATCAACCTGGTTATAAGCGCCGTCAACAGCGGATTTACAGGCGGCAATAACCTGGGCGTTGACCATGCAAAAGGCGATTACCTGTTACTATTAAACAGCGATACAGAACTCATCAACAATGCGCCGAAAATTTGTCTTGATCATCTATTGCAGCATAAGGAAGTGGGCATGACCACCTGCCAGTTATTGTATCCGGATGGGCGGGTTCAATACAATTGCCGCCGTTTCAGAACCATCAGTTGGGAGTTGCTGGAAGTATTTCCATTGTATAAATTTTTACCGAAGGCTAAACGGGAGGCTTTGATGCTGCATCATTATTTTGATCACCAAAGTTTTGCCAATTGCGATTGGGTTTGGGGCGCCTTTATGTTGTTTCCCAAAAGCATTATACAACAGTTGCCAAAGAAAAAATTGTCCGACGATTTTTTTATGTATTGTGAAGACACGCTCTGGTGCTGGGATTTTAAGCAGTTGGGGTACCAGATACATTTTCTGCCGCAGGCAAAAGTAATGCATGTACATAAAGGCAGCGTAAGCAAAGACAAGTGGCTGAAGATACGCACAACCTCTATCCACAACCACGCCATGTTTATGAAAAAGTTTTACCCGGACGTCAGGTGGTATATTTTTGCCGCTATTTATTATACCAAACAGTACGGGGCACTTTGGGCGGCTAAAATCTTTAAATAGCTTTTTGCAACAAGCCAATGTCTAAATGGCTAAAAAATACCCTTCAATCGTAGCAGGCAATAGCAAGTGAGCATGGCTACTTTTGAAGTCAGTCCTTTCTTTAGTAAGGCCGGCGAAACCTGCTGCTGGAAGGCAATCATTCGCTTCAAAACAGCCGCAATTTCACCTGTATAAAATGGGGCAATGTCCTCCACTGACTTAATTTCAAAATTTCTGTATATGCGCCAGTAATAATCAAATGCAATAATGTTATGTAATGCCGTGGCGCCGATTTGCTCAAACAAAACATGGTTCTCATACATTTGAACCGCTTTGTTTTTATAAGTGTAATTGGTAACCTGGCCCTCATTAATACCAACGTGAATCAACACTTTATTGATATACTGGCACTCAATCCTGTTTTGCAGCAGCTCAATATAATAAGCAAAATCAACAATGTATTTAAAGCGGTTATCGTACAAAAAAGGCACGTCCTTTTTTACAAGAATACAGCTTGGGTTGCCAAAATAATTTCTTTGAAGCATGTGGTATGGAGAAAGACTTAAAAAGAAACGATCGAACCAATTGCACGTGATAATTTTTTTTGTTTTATTGGCGGCATCCTCAAAAATAAATGCGCTGTAAAATACCTGCGCCTGTTTGTTGCTTTCTATGGCTGCTACAAACAAAGCAAGGCTGTCATTTGCCGCGAAATAATCATCATCATGCATCAGCTTTACCCATGTACCAGTCGCTTTACGTATCCCTTCATTCCAGTTTTCCGGAGTGCCAAGTTGTGGCGAATTTTTGTAATACACCAGTTTAAATGTATGCGGATAAGTGTCGCAAAAATTTTTAACAGTATCATCGGGACTATCATCTGCTAATATGACTTCATAATTGGTGAACGTTTGGTTGCCAATGGAATCTAGTAATATTTTCAGATCTGTGATCCGCTTGTAGGCTGGTATACATATAGAGATTAGGGGTGTACTATTCATGAGTTACCTGCGCTTTTTTAAATATTTTTTCATCATAAACAACAATACATTTGGCCATGCTGACAAATGTTCCCAAATTTTTGCGCTCATTAACCAGTACAGCTGATTGTAAAACCCAATATTTTCATGCTTTAAACGTATTAGCCAGGCACGCACAATTTTATCTTCCAGTTGTTTTTTGTTAAACGAAAATCCTTGTACATAAGCTGGCAATTTCGCGTTCATTTTTTTATGCCATGTCAATGTAGCCTCCAGCCATTTATCAGAGAAATTGCCTCCTTCAGTTAAATGGATCATGTCAATTTCAAAACTAACCATCACTTTATATTTTTCAGCAACTCTCAACGAAAAATCTAAATCATAGAGGTGAAAGTCTTTCAACAAAACATCATCAAATCTAACCTCTTTCCAAACCTTTTTGGGACAACACAATAACACACCA
The DNA here is from genome assembly GCA_038210625.1 of Chitinophagales bacterium. Lineage (GTDB taxonomy): Bacteria > Bacteroidota > Bacteroidia > Chitinophagales > Chitinophagaceae > Ferruginibacter. Next base: position 115,928 of record JBBQWL010000002.1, read on the forward strand.
TCCAGCACAACCACTTCCTGGGCAAGTGAACCTGGGACGGGGTTAAAATACATTTTGTGCTGATTGCCCTTACTGTCTAAATGCAAGATATTACAACAATCAATTTCGGCTATACCCGTTGCCCAGCCAGATGGTACCCTGCTTTTATATTTGCATCCGGCAACACCAACCAGGCCCAGCATGGTATCATTTTTAAAATAATCAAGCAATTTCAAACCCCAGTTTTGTGTTGTAAAAATCACATCTTCATGCACAAAACAAAGGATATCATGGGCGGCCTTTGCGGCACCCATATTGTATACATGTGTAATACTTTGAGGAGCGATTGTATTATCAATTATAACGGCTTCCCAAATAACGCCAATGGTTTCAGCAATATTTTTTTGCACCTGTGCGACAAGCGTTTTATTGACAGAACAGATAACAACTGAGATCATACATGGAAAGTCTTTAGTCGATTTAATTACATCCGGAAACAAAAAATATTCAACTGCACATCGTAACCAATATCAGATTTTTTTGTTCTTTGAAACGGGTAGTCAAAAAGTGTGGCTGCTTCTTTTATGTAATAATTAAAACCTGCATCGCTAATCATTTTAAACACTGCAGTTAATTCTTTGTTTTGAGCAAACGTGCCATGATATTCTAAAAACATATTTTTAACCAGGAACAATTTATCGGCAATATCACACAGCACTTTATATTCAGCTCCTTCAATATCAATTTTCAAAAAATCAACTTCCCGATTCAGCAAATCTCTAAGCCTGATGGCCTTCACTTCGATTGTGCCGGCCCCTGCTCCCATCTCAATCTTACTGGTCATAGTTCCCTGGCTTGAAAACCGGAGTGTGGTATTATCAATCCAGATGGCTTCTTTACAAAGATTCACGTTGCCATATCCAAATGAGTTGACATTTTTTGACAGCAGCTGAAAATTGGTCTCATCGGGTTCAAAAGCCACAATTTCAGCATAGGGATATTGCTGTTTCATGTAGATGATACTCAAACCAATGTTGGCACCACAATCAATTATATAAGGATTGGCTTTTAACTCCTGACGATACATCTCCTCTATAAAAATTTCTTTCAGGCCATTCACCAATTGAATTGAATCAGTAAAATAAAGCGTCTTGCCAAACAACAGATGCGATTTCATTTTACCGGCCGGCAAATGTTTATAGTACTTTATTTTAAACCAGTTTAAATTTATTTTTTTGTACGGGTTAGCTGATAACCGTTTCAAATTTAAACTGATACCCTTTGATATATTTTGAAGAAAAGAATTACCCGACATTTAGTTTGTTGATTTAAAGAATTGGATTTAATAAAATTGCTTTTATGATGTTATCTATATCCGCATTCTCCGGACCGTAGAACATGCAAACCGGTATCAAAAAACAATTAACCTAACGAACCTGAATTTTATTTCATGCCTCTAAAATGCAAACTTATATAAAATTTGGGCAACTTGATTTGATGCTTGATAGCCAGGCTTTTTTACCAACTGAAAACGTTTACAGTTTATTGACAACATCGAAACGTTCAAACATAAAAAGCGGACGCCTATTTATTTCTTTGCATATTTTGAAATGTTCCGGTGTAAGTTTGTCCGCTTAAATCTTGCCAGGTAGCGTCCGTTAAAGTACCTGTATTGCTAAATGTTAATTTAGCCTTATTAATTATACTTCCGCCACTATACGGAAGCATTGAAGTATCCTGGTATTCAAATAAGTTTCCGTTTAGTTTCCATGTTCCCCTGGTAAGTTCATATTCTGTTGAAGATACAACTTGAGCCCTTTTCATAAAAGTGCCATCAGGATAAATAATAAAGGCGCAATAAGTTGGGGTATGATTTACCTGGTCGGTTTGGTAAGTACCCTCCCATAGTCCTGTAATGGGATAAACTGCGGGGGGACAATTATCTGTGGCCTGAGCTATTGTTTTTTTGCAGCTTGTCATCTGAAACAATAGTGACGCCAAAGCAAAAATTGTTAATGCTGCTGAAACCATGAAAATTTTTCTCATTTTCTGCTTTTTATGATGTACCCTGTCCGCAGGACAGGTAATGTGTATAACTAAGATATAAAGAACTACTATTACTATCTTTCTTTCTTTTAGTACCAAGTCGAAATGCGGATAATTGCAGTGTTAAGCAGCTTTGCTTGTGTTGAATAGGCTGAAGTGGTTTAATATTTTAAAGATTAGTGAGGTCGTTGTTCGTTATAAAATATAAAATAGTCCTTTAGGCCCTGGTACAATTTTAAGCCATCATCGGCAACGTGCAAATAAATGTGTTCATATTAAACGGTGCGCCATAATCGTTCAATAAAAATATTGTCAATTGCCCGGCCTTTAACATCCATACTGATTTGTATTTTATTATCCGTCAGCAAGGCCGTAAATATTCCACTGGTAAATTGACAACCCTGGTCGGTATTGACCGAGGCCGACAATTCTAAATCCGCCTTAAGTTTTATTAAGTTGACAATAAATGCTTTTAATATCATTGTTTAGTGATTCTAATCCCCTGACTGTGAGAATTTGTGCCCGTCATCGACCAATATTCATCATATAAAAGAGCTCCATTTTTATATCTGACGTTATCCCATATTACAACTTGGGAAGGAGTTGGAGACGGATTAGTTACAGTAAAAGTTAACGTTGTATTTTGACTGTTCATAAAATCCCAGGTTAATTGATGCGTTGCATTATTGGCATCAAAATATATCCCGGTTTTATTTTGGTTGAAAGCAAGATATTCGTTATCGAAATTTATTACGTTATTAGAGCCTCCTCTTTCATAAAAGTAAATTGTATTTCCAACAACACCCTGCAGATACATCAATTTCCAGGAGTTAGCTGTTATTAAGCCAAGAGAGATGGCCGTATCTTTAATAATCAGTGTATCGGTTTTTACGATAGTAAGAGTATCGTGAACAATTGTTTCCTTTTTACAAGATGTGAAAGTTGTTTGAAAGGAAAGGAGAAAAATCAGGAAGCAAAGGGCAAGAATTATCTTTTTCATATTAAATAATGTTTGAGCGAAATTAATCAATAACATGAGATTTAGAGTTATACCAGAGATTTAATCTGTAGTTGTAACCATTTTGAGAATAAGTGTAACATTTTTAGCAATAGTAGTTATGTGTGCAATGCTTTTAAGAAAGGATCACAATCATTGATTGCAGAAGTTCAGGGTAACGATGTTCGTCGCTAAGAAATACTGGTTATAAATAGCGACACATATTTCATATTCCATTTAAGACTTTTTTTCATCAAGCAGCTACTCAGTTTTATAATCTTTCCGACTTGTTTTCAATCCCTTATTTTGATAGTACGTTAACCCTTTTTTCTTGCAACTACAATATAGTTCAATGTCAGTTCTTCATCTGTGTATCTTTCATCTAACCAAACAGAAAACTTATTATAGATCCAAATAAATTTAAGTGTAACAAAGAAATGCTTTACTAAAAACGATCTCCAGGTTCTATATTTCCGGGAAGAAAATAATGTGTTTAAAAAAAGCTGAGCTATAGCCGCCCATTTACCGCCGTTGGCTTTAATTAAAACAATTTCAAAGCCGTATTTTTCAAATAAAAATCTTATTCCATACTTGCTGAATCTAAAAAAATCATATGGTTCTTCATGAAGCGCCCAGCTAAATGGCATTGTAAAAATGGCAACGCCATTTTGTTTTAAAACCCGTGAAGCCTCTGCCAGCATTGCCCTATGGTCTTCTACATGTTCGATAACCTGTGTTGAAAAAACAGTATCAAAAATTTCATTTTCAAACGAAAGATTTGTAGCAGGACAAATAACATCTACAAGATTTTGATCACTTTGAATAATATCGCAGCCGGTGTAATCAGTCACTTTTTTATCAAACAATCTTTGATAAGGTTTATTACCACAACCAATATCCAGCATTTTTCCCGAAGCAAATTTACTGGCCGTATCTTTTATATCATTGAATAAAAAATAATTTACAATATAATGTTGGTCGAAAGGATTTAATTTAAAATCACTCAATCGTTTTAAACCTTCTTCTCTCATAAACTTATCCCTGTTTTTTTAAGTACCTATATTTAAACCTAACCCATTTCCAGTTTAATAAGCCCCAAAAAGTACTCGTCTCTTTTATTCTGGCATTCTTTAATTCATAAAAATCAGGATGTAGCCTGAACAGGTAATCAGGATTGACATTCCTGCCTTTTTCTAACAGACCCGGATAAGAGGATAAAACATCCTTTCTTATATACAAAATTATATTTTGCTTATACCAGTACTCAATCCCGTTCACCCGCCACAATAGCTCCCGAAAACAATCTATAGGAACGAAGTTAAATTTATAGAAGATAGATGCCCAGTATTCGGGATATTGTTCATTAATGTGATAAGTACCCTCCTGCCCCGGAATGGCCGCCGAAAAAAGTACCATATTACTTAAACCAGTAAGCGTTTTAATGAATTCTTCTGAGGATTCTTTTGGAAGATGTTCTCCTACTTCAAGAGACATGGCAAGATCGTATTTCCTGGTCTCTGAATAACTCAATTTTAAATCGTGAATAGCAAGTTTATCAGGGTTTATTTTTACAAGATCACGCTTTATGTAAGGTCCTTCAACACCTTTAATATCTTCAATTCCAAAATCTTCATTCCACACTTTCAACCATTCGCCCGTGCCACAACCTATATCTATAACAGATGCAGGATGCAGAATATCATTGACAAAGGGCAATACAAGTTTGGCCGATTTATAAGAATTGGATTCGAGCTCTGTAAAAAAACTCTTTGTGTATTGCTGTGTTTCAACCATAAATAAAATTTTTATAAATCTTGTTTTGCTTTACCAGTTTTTGAAAATGGTTTGGGAAAAACTTCTTCATGAGCAAGTAGTGTAAAAATCTAAAAGGTCTTTTTTTAAATTGGTATAAAAGACGGTTTACAACAAATTCAAAATCTAGCTTATCAGCATATTTTTTTGAAAAATAATCCTCTATTTCATTTTGCCTTTGTATATTCTGATTAAGGCTCCTAAGCATAGAATTTTCTCTTACCCTGTATTCAAAAAGCGTTTCATCCAGGTAGTAAAACTGGTATCCACCAAATGCAAACCGAAGCCACAAATCCCAATCTTCGTAGCCCATGATCTTCATATTGTCATACAAACCAACTGCTTCAATTGCCGATTTTCGGATAACGGCACAGGCATCGATATAATTGCAGATCATCAATTGCTGCAGGTTAAATGGGCCCGGCGTTAATGCGCCTGTTTCTTCCCCAAAAAGTTTTGCATTTCCATACACTACTGCTATTTCAGGTTGCGTATTTAAAATGTGAATCGCCTTTGTGAGGTAAATTGGCAATATCTTATTATCTGCATCGAGTGGCAAAACATAATCAGTTCTCGATAATCTTATCCCTGTGTTTCTTGCCTCACCTAATCCTTTATTTTCCTGATTAAAAACATTAAACCCTTCATCAGAAAGCCTTTTCAAAATTACTTTCGTTTCTTTTTCGATTGACCCATCGTTTACAATAATTAAATCAAAAAGATTATTATCGCATGTTTGCAGACTTTTTAATGCGTCCATTAAAAAAATCCCCTGATTATAACATGGTATAACTACAGTAACCTTTTTACTCATAAATTATCAAATACGGATACCTTATTGGACCCTATTTTATCCAAAAATAAAGTTATTACTTCAAGCTTGTCAAATTGAGGTTTGAATTTTATATTGTCAGTATAATATCGATGTAAATCATAGGCATTGTATGGATTTTCCTGCACCACCTGTTCTAAATTATCCACACCAAATTTATTTGCAAGATTAAACTCATCTATAAATTGATTGGTCATTTGCTTATTGCTTACCCATGCTGCAAACACAAACGGCTTGCCGGTCAGCTCCTTCCAGGCAAGGCTTAAATCATAAATAAATGTCGATTTTTGCCGTTGTTGTAAAGCCCTGTCTCCGATAACCAGCCCGGCAGTATTGCCAGATATAGCATCTTCATAACCTGCTGAAGCCTGCACTAAAACAGGTGAAATTTTCCAGTGCTCTTTTAAAAGCAGCTTTAATAATGCTACAGAAGTTCGGCTCTGATAATCCAGTAAAATTGTTTTTATTTCATTCAATAGCACTTCACTAAACAAACAGACACTGGCTACCGCTCCATCGGAAGCTATGCAAAAATCAGAAACGATATGGTGCTCTCTTAAATTAGGAAGTACCGCTACAGGAATAAGCCCGATATCAATTTCATTATTGATAAGTTGTGTTGCAATATTTGCCGGGTAGTCAATTACGAGATCTATTGTTTCTTTCATCATCCCCTTTTCAATTCCAAAAATCAACGGTTTTGTGTTCAGATAGCTTACAGCTCCTACTCTTATTTTTCTGTCCAATTGCTTTAGTATAATTTTGGCTGCAAATTTACAGCATCACCATGGATTTAAATCAACTTACTGCTATCTCCCCTATCGACGGACGTTACCGTAAACAATTACATCAACTGGATGAATATTTCAGTGAGTATGCCCTGATAAAATACCGCGTGCTGGTAGAAGTTGAATATTTCATTTTTCTTGCAGAAAAAAAATTCTTTAAGCTGCCTTCCAGTGTAAAAAATCACCTTCAAAATGCCGCCGCCAATTTTTCCCTGGAAGATGCAGGCGTGATAAAAGAAACCGAAAAAATCACCAACCACGATGTAAAAGCGGTGGAATATTTTTTAAAGGGAGAGCTGGATAAATGCAATGCTGCTTCATTAAAGGAATGGATCCATTTTGGTTTAACCTCCCAGGATATCAACAATACAGCCATCCCATTAAGCTGGAAACATGCGGTGGAACACGATTACCTGCCTGCCGTTATTAACCTGCAACAGCAGTTATTACAACTCGCAACAGCATGGAAAGATATACCCATGCTGGCTCGTACGCATGGTCAGGCAGCTTCCCCTACCCGCTTAGGTAAAGAGATGATGGTATATGTGGAAAGGTTGGAAAACCAGGTGCAATTATTTAGTTACATTCCATTTATGGCAAAATTTGGCGGCGCTACCGGCAACTTTAATGCACATCATGTGGCTTATCCAAAATACGATTGGATAAAGTTTGCCAATGAATTCACAGAAACAAAACTGGGCCTGGAGCGCCAGCAATACACCACACAGATAGAACACTACGATACTTTAGCCGCACATTTTGATGCCATTAAACGCATCAATACCATCTTCATAGATTTTTGCCGGGACATCTGGACTTATGTAAGTGCTGATTATTTTAAACAAAAAACAAAGAAGGGAGAAATAGGATCTTCGGCAATGCCACACAAAGTAAACCCGATTGATTTTGAAAACGCCGAAGGTAACCTGGGTATTGCAAATGCCCTGCTGGAGCATCTTTCAGCCAAATTGCCCGTATCAAGATTACAAAGAGATCTTACAGACTCAACGGTATTGAGAAACATAGGCGTACCTGTAGCCCACACTATTCTTGCATTTAAGTCCATAGAGAAAGGCCTTGACAAACTTGTGCTGAATGAAGCAAAATTAAAAGCTGACCTGGATAATAACTGGGCGGTAGTTGCCGAAGCAATACAAACTGTATTGAGGAGAGAAAATTATCCGCAGCCTTATGAGGCATTGAAAGAATTAACCCGGGGTAAAAATGCAATTGATAAACAAGCGATTCATCAGTTTATTACAACGCTAAAAATTTCTTCATCCTTAAAAAATGAATTAAAAAAAATTACCCCGTATAATTATACTGGTGTATAATTAATCACTATTTTCATATGGTTTAGCAATCTAAAGCTTACCGCTCCTTATGAAGAAAGTTTTATTTACCCTGGTAGCATTGTACCTCTCGTCATTTTTATGTAATGGGCAAAGCTGCAATAATTGGTTGAGCACACCTTCAATCGGTTCTTTTGTTGATATCGGACAACTTAATATACCCGGCAACCAGGTTACGGTTGAGGCGAATATTAACAGAATTGCTCCTTATTTGCCGGGTGGCGGAAATAACACAGAAGGCGACATCGTTTCCAAACACAATGATTTTTCTGATGTAAATTATTTGTTGAGGCCCAACCATGGTTACATTACAACAACCAATGGTTTTTTTGGCACTCCGGATATTTGCGATCTTGAATTGAACAAAACGTATCATGTTGCAATGGTATACGATGGAAGTACATTAAAATTTTACAGAAACGGATTTTTGATGAGCCAGGTAAACGCAACCGGTAACCTCATTCAAAATAACTGGAAAGCGAGATTTGGTCTTTATGATGCCTCATTTTATACAACGCAATTAATTGGTTACATAAATGAAGTGCGTATATGGAATGTGGCACGGTCACAAAGCCAGATACAAACTTACATGAATTCATCTCTGCCATCCCCAACTACCCAACCGGGATTACTGGCTTATTACACCTTTGATAATTTAATTAATAAGCAGGGCAACACTGTTTACAATGGTGTTTTAGGTGGCAGTGCTTCTATCAATGCAACAAATCCCAATTGCGCCTTTATCGCAGATTCCTGTGCCAAAATTATTTCTGACAGTTTGATCATTAACACGTATACGCCGGTATTGGCACTCAATCCCTGCGAAAACAAAATCACTGTTGAAGACGCTTCCACATTTAATATTGGTGATACCGTATTAATGATACAGATGAAGGGTGCAGTTATTGATTCTTCGAATACCGCTGCCTTTGGCACAGTTACCAATTATAAAAATGCAGGCAATTATGAATTTAATTATGTAAAGAGCAAAGCCGGAAATATTATTGAGTTGAAAGACAGCCTTACAAGAGCCTACGATATTCCCAATGGAAAAGTGCAGCTGATTAGGGTTCCCTATTACAACAGCACCAACATAGCTGCAACAATTACATGCCTTCCATGGGATGGCAGTAAGGGCGGAGTGCTTGTTTTAAATGCCAAAGATTCCGTAAACCTGCAAGCCGATATAAACCTGACGGGTAAAGGATTTAGAGGCGGGATCAGCCCGAATACCGGTTCTCAAACACTGTATTGTTTTGAAAATAATTACAGTTATCCTGCCGGGTCATTGACTGCGGCGGATAAAGGAGAAGGCATTGCTTTGATTGGAAGCGGTATTGCCTGGGGAAAAGGATTTGCTGCCAATGCCGGAGGTAGTGGCCTCGGGCATAATTCGGGTGGTGGTGGTGGTTCTAATGGAGGTGCAGGTGGGCTGGGCGGATACCAGTTAGAGGCCTGTGGAAGTGCGCCGTTCGATAATCGGGGTATTGGAGCAAACCAACTTGTTTACAGCAATGCCCAAAATAAAATTTTTATGGGTGGCGGTGGTGGCGCAGGCCATGTTGATAATGCTGGTGGATCGGATATGCAAGGGGGCAATGGTGGAGGGATTATCATCATACGTTCAAATTATTTAAAGACGAATGCCTTTAAGATCATTTCAAACGGTGGCGATGCACCCCAGTGTTCATCGCCACCTTACAGTATCTGCCATGATGGTGGTGGCGGTGGCGGTGGCGGTGGAACTATTTTAATCAGTACTAATAATTATCTCACTCCTTCGCAATTGAATGCCGTGGGTGGAAAAGGGGCCGATCTTGCTATTTTTGATCCGGCTAGCGGAGCAGGCAGAATCGGACCCGGCGGCGGCGGCGGGGCAGGTGTTACATGGCTTAGCAATGCTTCACTTCCCGGCCCTGTTACCACTGTTTTATCTGGAGGAATTAATGGTGTGATACCAGCAGACAACAACAATCCGTGGGGTAGTACCGCTGGCAAAACCGGTAGTAACCTCTATAATCTACAGATTCCATTCGATACAAAACTTTTTAAAAAAAATATCGATTCTGTAAAAATAAAGGCTACACAAGCGGCCTGTAATTCTTTTGATTTTGTTGGGTTGGCTTACATTCAAAACCAGGCCATCAACACTTGGCATTGGGACTTTGGCGATGGTACAACAGCAAGCTCATCCGTTGTAACGCATCCGTTTGCTACCATTGGCGCACATACAGTTTCCCTTCTTGTAACCGACAACAGTGGTTGTACAGACAGTGTAAAAACGACCGTTACAACTATAGGGTCTATTATTGATTTTTCATACAACCAGAATAGCTGTAATCCGCTCAGCATTGAGTTTTCAGCCATTGGAAACACCCCTGTAAACCCGGCGTGGATATTTGGAGATGGCGGACTGGCAACAGGTGCGACACCAACTCACCTTTATAGCAATACGGGTACCTACATTGTAAAATATACGGCACAAAACGGTGGCTGTAATGATACCATTACCAAAAATATTTCCGTTAATATTATACGCCAGGATATTATACTTACTAAGGATACCACCATTTGTTTTGGCACGGCTAAACAATTGCTGACCGTACCTTCATTAAACTTTTGTTGGTCTCCCACAACTTATTTGGACGATCCTTTATCCGCAAATCCCATCACAAATACCCCGGTTGCTATTACCTATTTCTTAACTGCACAAATCCCCGGCGTTAATACCATTGTCAATGGAGATTTTAGTGCAGGCAATACAGGCTTTACTTCTCAATATAATTTCGCCAATCCCAATGTAACAGAAGGACAATATTTTGTTGGGCCAAACCCTCAAAACTGGAACGCTGCATTGAGTGCCTGCGCTGACCATACAACCGGCAACGGTAACATGTTATTGGTAAATGGAGCGCCTGTTGCAGACGTTAATGTGTGGACGCAGACGGTTACTGTTGTACCCAATAGCAACTATGCTTTTTCAACCTGGGTGCAGGCGCTATGGCCGCCCAACCCTGCTCAACTCAGTTTTTCTATCAATGGCGGAACGCTTGGTAACTTGATAACTGCCAGTTTACCTACCTGCACCTGGACGCAGTTTTACACAACGTGGAACTCCGGTAACAATACTTCAGCAACAATATCCATTGTAAATAAAAATACTTTTGTACAAGGCAACGATTTTGCACTGGATGACATTTCTTTTGCACCAGTACTAATAAAACGTGACAGCGTCATTATTACAGTTGACCGCCCTTTGGTAAAGGCAAGTAACGATACCGCTATTTGTGCAGGCAAAGCAGTACAACTAAGCGCAAACGGCAGCATATCTTACAACTGGTCTCCTGCAGCTGGGCTCTCAAATGCAACGATTGCCAACCCGGTGGCAACGCCTTCTGTAAACACACAGTACATTGTAACCGGCACCGACAATAAAGGATGTACAGCTGCAGATACCGTTACGATTACTGCAAAGACGCTCCCCGTTGTTACTGTTACTCCGGGTACGGCCGTTTGTAAAAATACCCAGCTACAATTACAAGCCACCGGTGGCAGTACTTACCAATGGCTTCCTGCTTCGGGACTAAGTAATGCCTCCATTGCTAACCCCATTGCCTCACCCGTAACCACTACCACATTTGTTGTTGTTGTAACCGCAGCAAATAGCTGCACTGCTACCGATTCGGTAAAAGTCGCTATCAACCCTGACCCTGTATTTACAATATCCGCAGCAGATACTACTTGTCTCAACACATCTGCCCAATTACTGGCTACAGGTGGAGACGTATATACATGGTCACCGGCCTCACTTGTTAGTAACCCCAACATAGCAAACCCTACCACTACTGCCAGTAGCAGTGCAACTTATACGGTAGTGATTAAAGAACTTACCTGTAATAACACTGCCACATTAACTACATCAATAGCTGTATTGCCAGTGCCCGGCATTAAAGCAACTAAATTGAATGATATTGACTGTAGTACTTCAGCTGCTCAGCTACAGGCTACAGGCACAGGCCAGTTTTCCTGGTCACCCGCCAGCAGCCTGGATAACAGCACAGTAGCCAATCCGCTGGCTTCGCCCAATGCCACAACATTGTATACAGTAAGTGCCGTAGACTTTACTACCAATTGTGTTGCAACAGATACCATTACAGTAGTGGTAAATAAAATTGGGGCTACTTCTTTTTTCATCCCGTCGGCCTTTACACCGAATGGTGATGGCTTAAATGATTGTTTTAAAGTGAGCCATTTTACTTACATGAAATCGGTTGAGGTAACCATTTTTAACCGCTATGGAAGCATGGTTTTTCATTCCACCACAGACAATGTTTGCTGGGATGGATACTATCGGGGAAAACCCGCCGATGTTGGCAACTATGTTTACTTTATTAAGGCCGAAGACAATTGTAGTAAATTCTTTAGGAAGGGAAATTTGTTACTGGTCAGGTAAAACAACTCGGTAATCTACTGACCGGTCAATTTTTAGATATCATCGAGGTCTTTAAAGTAACCCCAGGCTTTTTTAACAACTATGTTGTCTTGCACAAAAAAACTGTTTATCCATTTTAGGCGGGTTGGCAGGATCTATTTTATAAGCCATGCATGTAAGCCACCATGCTTCGCTTAAACGTTTACCAATGGGTACATCCTGCTTAAATATTTTGTCTTTTTCTGCTTCTGCAAAAGTCTGCGCCTTAAAGGAATTTTTATCCATTTCAAAATTTTCCATTGAATAAAATTAGGGCAAAATGTATTAAGGAAAACGGTCAAAACTTCGTCACTCGCAAGAGGGCTACACATTAGCACATTAGCCAATTATTTATTTATGTATCTCACTGGTAAAATGAAATTCAATATCAGGATTATTTTGTCTTTCGGTATTTAAAAACCATTCACTTTGTGCAAGGTATACCAGGTAACCATCTTTATCTTCTGCAATATTCGCTTGTTTAAATTTTGTAAAGTCCTGTAGCTTTTTAGGGTCTTTACTGGTAAGCCAGCAAGCTTTATAAAATGGCAGGCTGTTCATTTGCACAGAGGCGCCGTACTCCTGCAACAAACGATATTGAATCACTTCGAACTGCAACTCACCTACACAACCAATAATCTTTTTATTGCCGCCAAATTGCGTAAACAATTGCGCCACACCTTCATCTGTCAGCTGTAAAAGTCCCTTCTCCAACTGTTTGGTTTTCATTGGATCTTTGTTGACTACCTCTTTAAAAATTTCCGGACTGAAAGATGGAATCCCTGTGAAATAAAATTTTTCTCCTTCTGTAAGTGTATCGCCTATTTTAAAGTTGCCGGTATCAAATAAACCCACCACATCTCCCGGAAAAGCTTCTTCAATAATATCTTTTTGGCGGGCTAAAAAACTATAGGGGTTATTGAAACGCAAATCCCTTTCCAGCCTTACATGGTTGTAATATTTGCTGCGTTCAAACTTGCCGCTACACACCCGTAAAAAGGCGATTCTGTCCCTGTGTTTGGGATCAAGATTGGCGTGAATCTTAAAAATGAAACCGCTGAATTTATCTTCTTCCGGATTGATATCCCTGGTGGTTGTATGTCGCGGGCGTGGGGTTGGTGCTATGCGCACAAATGTATCCAGCATCTCCTTTACACCAAAATTGTTTACGGCACTGCCGAAAAATACCGGCGCAGTTTTGCCGCTCAGGTAATCTGCGGTATTTAATTCGCCGTACACGCCATCTATCAGCTCTACATCTTCTCTAAGTGTAGCCGCATCTTTTTCTCCTATCTTTTCATCCAGAATTTTATCGTTCAGGTCTTTTATTTCTACCACTTCTTCGCCAGTGGCTTTGGTACCGGCCGCAAATAACACCAGGCTTTTTTCATGCAGGTCATACACGCCCTTAAAATCTTTACCACTATTGATAGGCACCGTCATGGGATGTAACTGAATCTTTAATTCATTTTCAATCTCCTCCATCAGGTCGAACCGGTTTTTACCATCCCGGTCCATTTTGTTGATAAATACAATCACCGGCGTGTTCCGCATGGCAATTACTTCCATCAGGCGCCTTGTCTGTGCTTCAACCCCGTTCACACTGTCAATTACCAGTACTACGCTATCTACCGCTGTTAAGGTTCTGTAGGTATCCTCGGCAAAGTCTTTATGGCCGGGCGTATCCAGCAGGTTTATCAGGTGTCCATCATATTCAAAAGTCATTACACTGGTGGCCACACTAATACCCCTCTGACGCTCAATTTCCATAAAATCGCTCGTGGCATGCTTCTTTATTTTGTTGCTTTTAACTGCGCCCGCAGTTTGAATGGCGCCACCAAAAAGCAGAAATTTTTCTGTTAGTGTAGTTTTACCGGCATCCGGGTGAGATATAATTGCAAATGTTTTGCGCCTGTTTATTTCGTTGCTGTACTTCATGCCCTATCCCATGCATGGGAATTTGTGTTTATAATTTTGAGGCGCAAAGGTACGGTTTGATAAATCTTAAAGCAAAAGCAGTATAAAAAAACAATAATACCAGCCGGAGTACCTTGTAGCAGCATCATCCGCGGCGGCGGATCCGTTCGCCGGCAGTACAGAAATTAAGCCTTTATCTAAGCGTAGCCGACACGAAGCCTTTTGCCATTAAAAAAACATACCATTGAAAAGATAAGACGTCATCATGCGGGCGTAATATCCGTCTCTGCCGCAATTTCTTCTTTTAGCGGAGGCGGTTGTTTTTCGTCTTTTTCATCTCCTAACAAAAATCCCCATGGATGCAGGCTTTCTACCCGGTCGAAAATAATTTTTGCGATGGCTATCACCGGTATGGATAAAAACATGCCTGGTATACCCCACATCATTTCGCCTATAACAACGCCCAATAAAGTGATAAGACCATTTATTTTTACTTTGCTCGCCACAATCAACGGCAGCAATACATTACTGTCTATTAAATGCATAATTACTACCGCTACCAACACCAAAACAATTTTGGTGGTACCGGCTGCGGTGGCAAAAGTTACCAGTATACTAAACAGCAGGGCGGTAAAAATTCCTATGTAAGGAATAATATTAAAAAGCCCGGTAATGATACCCAACAACATTGCATACTTGATGCCCAACAGCCAAAAAACAATACAGAGTATTGTGGCTACAATAGCCATTTCCAATAATAATCCTACAATATATTTACGGATGATGTATTGCACCTGGGCTATGATATCATACACAATCATTGCATTTTCTTCATAACAAACAACCACCAAAAAACGAACCAGGTGCCGGCGGTAAAAAAGTATGAAAAAAGTATTGATCAGGGTAAAAACCAAAAACAATAACATGGAAGAAACAGATAAAACGGTAGCACCAATAACAGACGTACTTTCAGTTAACAAATCAGAAGTGGCTGAATTTACATACGCCGTCTGTTTAGCCATATTTACGTGAAATGTAGCGCTGATCCAATGTTGAAACGCTTTCAAGGATGCAGCCAACTGCAATTTAAATTGTGGCCAGTCATTGCCCAGGTCTGCCATTTGTGCTCCTACCAGGTAAAATATCACCCCTACAAAAACAATCATTAATACAACTGAAACACCTGCTGCCGCACTGCGGTGAAACTTAAAACGTCGCTCCAAAAAACTGGCGATGGGCAACAACACAATAGCTATCAGCATGGCAAACAGCAGCGGGCTCAATACTTCTTTACCTAATATGCATAAATATCCTCCGGCAATAAGGATAAGGATAATCATGGCCAGTTTAGTATAGAAAGGACCTGCCTGGCTGGTGAGCGTCTTCATCATAAAGTTGGTTTCGTTTTATTAGTAATTTTTATCTTACAATATCGTGCCGTAATTAAAAGGCAATTGATTAAAAGTTTTCTAAGTTTTATAGCACATGTTAGTTTTCATTTTTATTAATTAAACCGTTCAAACGCATTTCCTCTACGTCCAGCTCCCGCTCTGCATGCCGGATGGCTTCATCACTAAAGCTGCCGTCTTTATGAAATTTTATCAGCAGTTCCCGCTGAAATTTTGTTATCTCCAGTTGAGCCAGTAAAAATTGCCCTACAGGCGTTGCCAGCTTATTTTTTGCCGGCCTTCTAGATTGCTCAATCATGCTGATATCTTTATTTAGCCGATCAATTTGCAGGTCGTATCTTTTCGTCAATTGGTTGATCAGTTTTGGCTCAAGCTCTATCGGAAAATCTTTTTCAACAAAATCAACTGCCTGGTGAGCCATTGCTAATTCAAGCTCTTTATCTTCCTTATTAAAAGTGGTGTTTTTACCAGCGCCCAGGAGTTTTATCAGCAACGGCAAAGTAGAACCTTGTACTACCAGTGTAATAAAAATAACCACGAAAGCTAAAAACAAAATAATGTTTCTCGATGGAAACGCAGTACCGTTATTCAGCGTTAAAGGCAAAGCCAGTGCTGTTGCCAGTGATACAACACCCCTTGTGCCCGTCCAGGCCACTATCAGCACGTTTTTCCAAGGTGTCTCCGTAGCTGCATCCGCTCCTTCCCCGGGCAAAACATTTTTTTTCTTTTTAAAAGAAAATATTTTTTGATTGTACACACCGACAAAAACCCACACGATGCGTACAAGGATAGTAACGAGGCTGATGGCTAAACCATACCCCAGCAACTCAATAAAAGAATGGCCCTTTATACCGGTTACAATTACAGGTAACTGCAGGCCAATTAAAATAAAAACAATGCCGTTTAATAAAAAGATGCCAGTGTCCCATACGGCTCTTGTCCGCATCCTGGTTTGATAAGAAAAAATTTCAGGCGCCCGCCAGGTAACCATTAAACCTGCGCTCACAACGGATAAAACTCCTGAGATATGCAAACGTTCGGCAATTAAATACGCAATATAAGGAGCAAGCAAAGTAAGGCTGGTTTCCACTATTGGATTGTGCGTAATTTTTTTATGCATCCAGATAAAGGCATACCCTATCACGATGCCCGCCGCAATGCCGCCGCCTGCCACCCACAAAAATTCAAGGCTCGCCTTCCATAAAACAAAAACGCCCGTAGTTACAGCAGCTACTGCATACCGATAGGCAATAAGGGCTGATGCATCATTCACTAAACTTTCACCTTCAAGAATGGTGATTACCTTTTTATTTAAACCAAGTCCCTTTGTTATACCTGTAGCTGCTACTGCATCGGGCGGCGAAACGATGGCACCCAATACAAAAGCCAGCGGCCAGCTAAAGCCAGGTACCAGCCAGTGCGCCACGGCGGCAACTGTAATCGTTGTAAAAAATACCAGCGTTATTGCCAGTGTTGAAATAGGCCGGATAGCCGTTTTAAATTCGTGCCACGAAGTTTTAAAGGCTGCGTCATACAATAGCGGCGGTAAAAAAATAAGGAAAATAATATCAGGGTCAAGCGCCAGGTCTGGCAGCACGGGTACAAAGCCAATAACCAACCCCACTGCAACCAATAATATTGGGTAAGGAAGCGTTATTTTATCTGCAATGGCTGATAAACCAATCAGTACAGCCATCATGAATATTACTATTTCAAAACTATGCATCAGTGTAAAATTGATGGGCTCAAATGCAGCCTGCAACAATTGGTCATTGCATTACTGTTATTTCTATCCTAGACGCCCCTGGTTTTTCAATCTGTATTTTACATAAAAATAACCCCATCTTCACCATTTATCAATTTTTAATAAGGATTACAATTCCATGCTGTACATTTGAAGTATGCAAAAATCACTTCAAATCCTTGGCAATTCTTTGCGACTCACTTTGCAGGAGTTGAGGGTTAATAAATTGCGTACGGGCCTTAGTCTTACCGGTGTGGCTTTTGGAATTTTTTGTATCATCGGAGTACTTGCCACTGTAAACAGCCTGGAATATAATATTCAGAATGAAGTAAATAGTTTAGGCAGTAATACTATTTATATTGATAAATGGGAGTACAGCGGTGGCCCTGACAGGCCTTATTGGAAATATCGTGCAAGACCTACAATGAAGTATGGAGAAGTGGCGCTTTTAAAACAACGCTCCGAATTGGTGGAAAATATTAGTTTTTTAATGCGTTCCGGCGGTAGTATTTCTTACAATGATGATGTAATTGATAATGCCTCAATATATGGTATTACGGCTGACCAAATGGGTGTACAGCCCATCTCGTTTGCCTTCGGACGTTTTATTTCAGACGCGGAATTTAACAGCGGTAGCGCCGTGGGTTTGATAGGTTTTGACAACGCGGAAAAATTATACGGCACTGCAGAAAGGGCACTCGGAAAAACCTTTGAAACAAAAGGTAAGCGAGTGTCGATTGTAGGTGTAATAAAAAAAGAAGGTAAAAATTTCATCGGCTGGGATTACGATAATTGTGTGATGCTACCCTACAAATTCGCCCGCCAAATTATTGCAGAAGATTTTAGTAACCCGGTTTTAATTGCCAAAGGAAAAGCCAATGTAACTCCCACGCAACTGAGTGTAGAACTACAAGGTGCCATGCGACAGATTAGAAGACTGAGCCCGACTCAGGAAGATAACTTTTCTTTAAACAGTGTGGAAGCATTTAGTAAAGCCATCAGCGGGTTGTTTGGCACTGTGGACATTGTAGGCGGACTGATTGGAATAATCAGCCTGATTGTGGGTATGTTTGGCATCGCCAATATTATGTTTGTTACCGTTAAAGAAAGAACCAGCATGATTGGCCTTAAAAAAGCCATCGGGGCAAAACGTTCCAGCATATTGTTTGAATTTTTGCTGGAGGCTGCCATGCTTTGTTTGATGGGTGGTGCCATCGGTTTATTGCTGGTGTACATTCTCACAGTAGTTTTTACAAAGATGTTTGATTTTCCCGTTTTTGTTTCCATTCCGCTTTTAATAGGCACCGTAATTATTTGCCTGGTCGTAGGCGTATTGGCTGGTATTTTCCCCGCCTCAAGAGCTGCTAAAATGGATCCAGTAGAGGCTATCCGTAGTAAATAGAATTATTTATTGAGTTGAATTTTATTGGCTTTTTGAAAATCTTTATTTTGTTGGTGATTAGGTTTGGTGGCATTGCGATTGTGACCCAGCCATAGTTGCTGCACTATGTCCGCTTACTTTTCTGAACAAGATATAAGCCGCCAACTACCAGTAATACACCTAACAATGTGTACCAGCTCAAGGGTTCTTTCATCAATAAAGCCGCTAATGCAAACCCCGCCACAGGGCAAAGAAAAAGCCAGAAGGATGCTTTAACCGGGTTGTCTCTTAAAAGGAAAAGCCATAACTGTACCGCCCCAATGGAAACAGGGATAGCAAGCCACAAAATACATCCCATCAACCCGAACGTAAAATTATTTTTTGTACCATCATAAAAATAAATTGCAAACGGCAACAGCAATATTCCACCTAAAATAGTTTGCCACCCATTGATGGTAAGCGTGTGCAGATTATCCCATTTATTTTTTGAAAAATAAATGGCTCCGACAGAATACGATAACATACTTATGATTAATAAGAGCAACCCAAGAGGTGTAGCATAGCTATGAAGTAAGAGTGGATAGGCTGCGATAATCACACCTGAAAAACAAAGCAACAAACTAATAATAACGACCCGTTTTATTTTCTGCTTAAACCACAAAGCGCTGACTATACTTATAAAAATCGGGTTAGTAGCGGTTGACAGGGAACCCAGCCCGGCTGAAACATGTTGCATGGCGAGTACATACAAACCCAGGTAAACGGTTATATTCATACAACCATAAATGGCCAGTTGTTTCCATTGATTTTGCTGAGGTAATTTTTGTTTTAAAATAACATGCGCAACAAATAGCATGATTACACCACCCACAAAGAACCGGATGATTGCGATGGTAAAAGGTTGTGCAAACTGCAGCGCTATTTTGGTAGTAACCGAAGCAGAAGGCCATAATATCGCAAAGAAAATCCCCGCAATTATTAGTTGAATATTTTTATTACCGCCAGTTTTCAATGTTGAGTTTAGAATATTTGTTGTGGCCGCATAGCAAACAACCCTATCATTTTTCTTTATAAAAAATTACAGTAATTATTTTTTTGAAGCGATGGTTTCAATTGCTTTAACCAGTTTGTCCAGATCCTGCAAACGGGTATATACATGCGGCGTAATGCGCACACAGCTTACATTTTCCCAAACAATTCCTACGGTATGAATTTTATAATCATTAAACAAAGCGGTTTCTACTTCACCCGGCGTCATTCCATCAACGCTTACACCGCAGATAGCGCAACTGTACGCAGCCTGGAATGAGGTATGAATTTTTACTTTAGGTATATCTTTTACTTTTTGAGCCCAATAGTTTTTCAGGTAACGAATGCGCTCTTCTTTTCTTTTGCTGCCAATAGCCATTTGAAAATTAGCGGCTTCTCCTATCCCCTGCTCTATCGGAAAACTCCTGGTACCAAGTGTTTCAAACTTTCTTATATCCGTTCCCTGGGGTTTATCGTTACATACCAGCGGCCATATCTTCTCTATCTTTTCTTTTTTTATCCAAAGCATACCACTGCCTATGGGTGCGCTTAAAAACTTGTGTAAACTGGTACCAAAATAATCGCAACCTAAATTCGGTATTGCATAATCCATCAGTCCAAAAGAATGTGCGCCGTCACAAATCACTTCAATCCCGTGCCGGTGTGCCATATCACTTATTTTCTTCACCGGCATTATTTGCCCTATCCAGTTAATAACATGTGTTACATGAATGATTTTAGTTTTAGGTGTGATGGCTTTTTCGTATGCTTCTACAATTACCTCATCATTTTCTATCGGAAACATAAAGCTGATTTGTTTATAAACAATCCCTTCCCGGGTAGCCCTTTGTTTCCAGGCATTTATCATGTTTGGATAATCCTGTTTGGTTCCAATTACCTCATCTCCAGCCTTCAATGACAAACCATAAATAACCGTGTTTAACGCCTCGGTTGCATTTCTGTTGATGGCAACTTCTTCTTTATCACAGCCAGCGAGCGCCGCTAACTTTTCCCGAAGTGGCTCTCTTCCCTGGTCTAGTATGCGCCACATAAAATACGACGGCCCTTCATTGGTTAAATTATTATACCGGGCGACAGCTTCCTGTACCACCCTTGGTGATGGACTTACACCGCCGTTATTAAGATTGATGATATTTGGACTTACCGTAAAAGATTGTTGAATGATACTCCAGTAATCTTCATCTGCAGCTGCGTCTAAAGGTGATAGCAATTGTATGCGTTGACTGGCTGCAGAAAATTCTGCCGCATGTGCCTGGTTAAATAAACTGTTTGCTGAAAAGGCGCCCGCCGTAAGTCCTATTTGCTGAATAAAAGTCCGTCTGTTAGCCATGGTAAAAAATTTAAAAGGAAGGTAAAGCAATTTGGTGAAAAAATTTTGGATAGGTTAATTCATTTTTAGCCGCGGTTTTTATTCTCAAAAAATCTCATTTCAGAAGTTGTTTAACAATTAATTTTAAAACCCGGTCAGTTTCACACCTCTTTTTAAATAGCAATAAAACAGTGTTATTTAATTAACTTAGATACAAAATATGTTGTTATGAAATTATTTTGCTGTTTTGCAACCGTAGTGTTTTTATTTTCCTGCAGTCCTAAATTACCTCCGGATAATAACTGGGCCATTGGCAAATGGATATTAACCGAATTAAAAGAAGTGCCTGTGCAAATCACCGGCAATCCTTCTAAAAATGCACACTTAATATTTGAAACCGCATCAAAAAGTTACCGGGGTTTTGGCGGATGTAATAATATCAATGGCTCCTATACTATTAACAGTGGTAAAATAAAATTTATGGCGCTGTCGGCCAAATTATCGGGCTGTCCGGATGTTCCGTTTGAAACAACTTTTTTAAGTGCATTGAATGACGTTGACAAATATTCCGTAACCGGCAATGTAATGATTTTAAAAAAAGGAAGAACAACGTTGATAAAATTGGAACGCAAATAATTTTTGAGATTGCACTATTATAAAAATAGCCCCGGCGAGTACCGGGGCTGAATCCAAACTAAATTATGGTGGCAATGAATTAGTATCCCCAGGTCTTCATAATCTTTAAATCTTCTTTTGAACATTCCAACGGCGTTTTGCCCTGGTAAGATTCCTGCTCAATAATAAATTCGGTAGTGCCTCCGGATTTTTTAAAGAGGTCTACAATTTGTTTAACAGGCAAAATTCCTTTTCCTAAAATCGTACTTTCATACGCACTGTCCATCTCTCCTTTTGTAGCAGATTTTATTTCATCTTTCACGTGCATACTTTCAAAACGCCCGGGATGCCTTTTTAAAATGTCCAGCGCCCTTCCGCCAGCACCATACATATTACCAATGTCCATTTGTTGTATTACAAGTTTAGGATCGGTATGTTCCAAGATGATGTCGTATATTTTTTTCCCATTTAATGAGTACTTAAATTCAAAATCATGGTTGTGGTAGCCGAATTTCATTCCCGACTTTTGGCAGAGTTCGCCTGACTTATTGAATATATCCAGGAAACCTAACAAATCATCATAGTTCTTGCGAAGGCTCTCATCAAGCCATGGGCTAATTACATTTTTTTGGCCGCAAGTAGCAGCATCTTCTACTGTCTGTTTCCATGAATCAGAAAAATCATTGGCAGCTTTATCCCAATGCTTATCTACCATTACGGTGTGACCGCTCGGCATTTTTAAGCCAAGATCATCCAATATTTTTTTGAATTCGGTAGCAGAATAGCCATAAAATTTGCGATCAACATAATTGGCATGTTCTACATTTTTGTAGCCCATTGCTGCCAGTTGCTTTAATGTTCCCAAAGGATCAGCTTTCATTTCATCCCGAACAGAATAGAGTTGAATACCTACCATTGTAGTACCTGCCTTTGGAACCGCAAAAAGCTGGTTCGATAAAAACATTGTTCCTGCCAGCGACAGTGAACTTTTTGCTAAAAATTTTCTTCTTGAAAGTGTCATTTTTTTGTAGATTTTAAGGAAGAAATGAAATTGTAATGTGCAATCTTTGAATTGGCGGCATAAATATATCAATAAAAAAGAACGTCTGTATATATATTCCTATCTCATAAACTGCAACTCAAAAAGCCATCCATAATAAGGCTATTTTGGCAGGTTATGCAGGCAACTATTTTTTGCATTTTAATTTGGCATGCCTTAAAACAGGCCGGAAAATTATACTGGTGAATGTATTTTGCTTTTATAATAGTATCCCTTCTAAAACGTACGGCAATGCTTTAACATAATTTTGATTTTACTCTATTAATCTCTTTTTGGTACGCACTATGTTTTAACGATAACTGGTAACACTCTGATTTTAAGTTGCTTTTGTACCCTTTTATTGTTGACCCCTTATTGTCTCTAAATTTTCCCAATTAGAGTTATCATTCCACAATTTGCTTTAATATTCCGGTTAATTTTTGAATGGTTTGGTTTTTGAATTGTAAGAGGCATAATGATAACAAGATCGAAAGATCACAAAAAACGTAAGACAACCAGATTTAAAAATTAAAAATTAAAAAATGAAAAAAGCAATTAGTTTATACGTAGCAGTAATGTGTGGCATTGTTGTGTTTGCACAGGATACAACGGCAGGAAAAAATAATTTCCCGCCTAATAATAACCGCGATACAGTACCGGGCAATAGTGCGTGGAATAAAAAAGACACGAGTTTTAGTTCAAAAGCACAATGGCCTAAAGATTCTGTAAATAAAAAGACGTGGCCCAATACAGATAGCACTTTACAACACAGTGGAAACATGAAGACTGACAGCACTAATACCACTTACCAATCAGGCTCACAAACAGGCAGCACCCAGGATACCAGTACTAGTACGTCAAGTCAAAAATCAACCACCACTGCTGCTGACAATAAAGCAACTGATACGGTTACTTTAACAGATAGAATAATGATGAAAGATGACCAGATGTTTATGGTTAAAAACAATGAATCATCTTTGCTTGACAAAAACTACAAATTAGAAAGCGGTGCGGTAATTACTACAGATGGAATGGTGAAATATCCAGGTGGTAAAAGTGTAAAACTGAAGAACGGTCAGTTCATTGAATTAGCTCCGGCTGCTGAAAGTAGTGATGCAAAAAAGTCTACCCATAAAAAAACATCATCGAAAGGCGCCACAACAGCAAAGAAAAAAAAGACCCCTAACGCCTAATAGCAGGGACGGGATGTAATCAATTTTTTACCCGATTTTAATAGTACAGAAAAACAAACAGAGCAGTCGAATGACTGCTCTGTTTTGTTATACCAGGATGAAAAACCTGTACTTATTTTTAAACACCCTTAAAATAAAAACCCGGCGCTTGGAAAAACGTCGGGAAAAGTATTCACATAAACTTAGCTGCTATACTAAAACATTATTTTGCGATACTTTAAAGAAACTGACTGTTTATATATTAAAAGCAATTTGACTTCCAGGTGCTTTTGTTTTATATTATTTTATGCTACAAAAATATTTGTTACAAAAAATCATTTTGCATAAATGAGATGAATAGTACAAAAACTGCGACGAAACCAATATATCGCATTCGCCATTATTAGCTTAAACTTTGCCTTGTTACGAATTAGAAATCGAAATTTCAAACCCGGATCAATGCATACAAACAGGCCATTATTAATTGATACTGAAAATGAGTGCAAAATCATTTTTAGGGATTTGAAACAGTACTTTCTGTGAAAGAATAATTATATTTGTACGTCTTTATCCCCTGTAACCAAGGGTTGTTTTTTGTTGCTGAATTTATTTTATCATCATTAAATCGATCGGTTATGGAAACAAGTATTCCTTTGCTAAAGAACAGCATACCACAGCCTAAGTGGCTTACAATTCTCCGCATTATTTTGGGATTAGTTATTTTATGGAAGGGCATTGTATTTTTTAAAGATACGGTGGCAGTAACGTCTATGCTAAAAACCGGTGGCATCGCAATGTTGAGCAACAACAGCCAGGTACTGGCTTTTATAATTACCTATTTTAATTTGCTGGGTGGCTTTTTTATCATTGTAGGTCTGTTTACACGATTGATGTGTATTATTCAGATCATCTTTATTACCGGGGCCATTTTTTTTGTAAACAGTAAACTGGGTGTAAGTTTCTCCAATCCGGAACTAATGCTATCATTGATGGTTTTGGTATTAGCAATATTGTTTGCGGTAAAAGGAAGTGGTACGCTGTCTGCAGATGAATTTTTTCGCAGTTATACAAAGGCAGGGGTTGAACCTGGCCACACCGAAAAATTCTTCGAATAATTTTGTAAGATATTGTAACAAGTTGTTCCATTCCCGTTTCATAATTAAACAGTCAATGCCTAAAATTGGCTATCTTACCAACAAAAATTTCTCATGAACAACCTATTTGAAATTGGCGATGTGGTAGCATTTAAAGCCAACAAAAGTATTCAGCTGATAATTACGGGCATTGGAGCCGATGGCATAGTATTGTTGCGGTATTTTGATACACTGACAAACGACTTTAAAAAAGTAGAAATGCCTGCAATCTGTTTTATAAAAGTAGAATAGACTAACATGGACTACTAACTCACTGAACATGCCCGATATTTTTATTTGCGGCTATTTTATAAAAAAAACCGCACAAACAAATAGGATTGTGCCCAAAGTCAATGATTGTCTCAGAAAATACCCTATTTAGGGTATTTTTTTTGTGGGGTGCAGTACTTATTTTTACCTCGGTTTTTCATAGGATATTGGATTTAAACGGGGCTGGATTTCTATCCTGGCCCTTTTTTTATTTAAACCCATACCGGCCGGTACAATTGCCAGGGTTTTTCCGCGAAAAAAACGCTCCCGGCTTTATCAACTTCGCTTTAAAAGAGAGCGTATTTTATGAATCCCGGCATAAAGTTGTTTATTGTAATAAGTAGCTATGAACCTCATCAGCTAATTAAGAACTCTTGATGACAGAAATTCTAATCTATTATTAAACTCCTCTCAAAATGAAAACCAATCCAGGTTTATAGCTTGCTTCCTGGTTGGCACTGGCAGATTGAACTGGCAGCTTCTTGACGTCTGATACATTTTTGGAATTATCAGCACTACCATTATCGTTATATAAATAACCAATAAAAATTGCGGGAACCATTAAAACTGTTGCTGCAACATAGGCGGCGAAAATGAACTTTTTCATGACTTTGTATTTTTAATTGTTTTTAGTTGATTTGATAAAGCAAAGGTAATAACAATTTTAGTACTATGCAATATAAAGTACCATTGATTTTATAGTAATAGTTTGTGTGTAATAGTATGCAATGACTCAATATATTGATAATCAATAAATAAGGAAGGTGGTGACGTTTTCAGATTGTTACAATCGGTAAAATAGCTGGATGAACTGCAAAAATCGGCTGGTGAAAAACATTTCGTAATAACCTTTAAGATGATATTCAATTCGTCGATTGAACCATTATTTATATATGATGCCAGTTGTTTATTAATAAGCAACTGGCATTTACCAAAGGCCAAACTCACATCACATCTATCTGCTATTAATCGTTATTTTTGCAAAAAACAAACGATTGGAAATCAGTAACAGAAAGGCATACCACGAATATTTTTTTGAAGACAAATACATAGCAGGTATTGTGCTTGCCGGTACCGAAATAAAGAGCCTTCGCAGTGGTAAAGCCAGTTTCAATGATAGCTATTGTTATTTCGACAAAGGCGAGTTGTATGTAAAAAGCCTTCACATTTCGGAGTACACATTTGGTTCATATAACAATCACCCCCCGCTGCAGGAACGTAAGCTGTTGCTCAATAAACGGGAGCTTCGCAAGTGGGAAGCGAAAACCAAAGAAAAAGGCTACTCAATCATTCCTTTAAAAATTTTTTTAACCGATAAGGGCATTTTCAAAATGGAAATTGGTCTTGGTAAAGGGAAAAAAATATTTGATAAAAGAGAAACCATTAAAGAGAGAGAAACAGACAGGGACATCAAAAGAAAATATGGAATTTAGTACGAAGGAAAAAGCAATTGTGCTTTCATCAACCACCATTTTTAATAACCCTGCTACACTGTAAAAATTGATTAACATACAACCGGTCTGTTTAAAATCACGTACCTTTATCGTTACATCTTTTTAACGTCACCACAACCTTTTAGTATAAGAATTGTTACAACCGATCATGAACACACACAAGCAAAGCAGAATTGAGGTAATGAATTTTTTAGGAAAAAAAATTGATAGCATAATTGATGAATTTTTAAAAAAAATAGATACCAACTGGCAGCCTACCGATTTTTTACCAGATAGTTCTTCAGAAAATTTCACTACTCAATTAAAGGAGTTACAGGAGCAATGTAAAGAGCTTCCTTATGATTACCTGGCTGTATTGGTTGGTGATGTAATTACAGAAGAAGCATTGCCTACTTACGAAAGCTGGCTGATGGATGTTGAAGGCATTACAAAGCACGATCCGCAGGGTTGGGCTAAATGGATTAGGATGTGGACTGCAGAAGAAAACCGTCATGGTGATCTGCTGAACAAATACCTTTATTTATCAGGCCGCATTAATATGCGCCAGATGGAAATCAGTACACAGTATTTGATTGCGGACGGTTTTGATATTGGTACCAGCACAGACCCTTATAAAAATTTCGTATACACTTCGTTCCAGGAAATGGCGACCAATATTTCTCACCGACGCACAGCATCGCTTGCAAAAAAACATGGCAACGCACAGCTGTCTAAAATCTGTGGTGTAATTGCTGCGGATGAAGCGAGACATGCCAAAGCTTACAAGAGTTTTGTTTCAAGTATTTTTGAAATAGACCCCAGCGAAATGATGATTGCGTTTGAATATATGATGCGCAGAAAAATTGTTATGCCGGCACATTTTCTTCGCCAGGCAGGTGAAGAAATTGGCGCTACCTTTACGCACTTTAGCGATGCAGCCCAACGTCTCGGTGTATATACAAGCTGGGATTATACGGATATATTGGATTCGCTTTTAATTGACTGGAATATCGGTAACATAACTGGTCTGAATGATCAGGGAGAAAAGGCCAGGGACTACCTGATGGCACTTCCCGAAAGATTCAGAAAGGTTGCAGGCCGTGGTATTAAAGCACCGCTGGAATACGAATTTAACTGGATCAGCTAAAATCATTCTTTTCCTTTAAATAAAAAATTGCCACCTCTGTAATGATGTACAAGGCTGTACACCATTCATTCCGAAAACCTCCGTTAACATTCACAAAACAATTCTGCCACCTGGTTAACATCCGGTAAACAATCTGCAGGGTTGATATCCTATACATTTGCTTTCGCAATGAAAAGGTTTTTCGCATTTATCATTTTATTATGTCACCTGAATACTTCTATGTTTCTTCCGCAAATTGCGGAAGATGATGTATTTGATGCCAATGGTAAACAGGTAGATGACGTTAACAGCGTTATAGAATATTTCCAGGTAGCCGTGGGCTACGATCACCATGCAGATGATGAGGATGATGACAATGATCAAAATTTTCATCTTATAAAAAATGTTGAATACAATTTTCAACAAATAGTTTGTCCAATAGAACCAGTCATAACTTCATCTATTGTTCCACCTGTTTTTTATCATAGAGACGAAGATCGCTTTCAAACAATTGCCTTAGAAATTGTTACTCCCCCACCCGATTTATCATCGATATAATTTTCAACCTCTTTTTTCATTTACAGGTTCTTCCGTATGTAGCATCCTTGTATTTGCATATGTAGATTAGACTGTGGTGCATACCTGTTAAAAAAATTTCTCAATTTATCTCAACATGAACCATAAAAACCAATGGCTTACCAGCCTGTTGGTTATGCTGTTACTTTGTAACCTGCACTCGCATGCGCAGGATACAACAGGCATAACCCTGCCCGAAGCAGAAAAACAATTTCTGCAAAAAAACTTAGACCTGCTTGCGGAGAAATATAATATTGATATTGCCCGGGCACAGGTAATACAGGCAAGGCTATACAGTAACCCCAATTTTTCTTATACGGGTAATATTTATAACCCGCAAAATAAAAAAGCGGTTGATGTCAGCAATCAAACGGGTGAATATATAGTTGGCGTCCAACAATTGATAAGATTGGCCGGCAAACGAAATAAAGAAATAAAACTGGCTGAAACCGGCACCCACCTTAGTGAAAACCGCTTTTTTGACATTTTAAGAACGCTGCGTTTTTCATTACGAAGTAATTTTTACAATGCCTATTACTTACAGAATTCCATCAATGCCTATAACGACCAGATCGCTTCTTTAGAAAAATTGAGTGCTTCATATGAATCATTACAAGCCAAAGGTGTTGTTATGCTGAAAGATGCTATCCGCATTAAATCTTTGTTGTATAGTTTAAGAGCTGAACAAAACGGATTACAAAATCAGTTAAATGATGTAGAAACAGAGTTGAAAATATTGTTGCAGGATAATAAAACCTGGTTTGTTCCTACCGTACAAAAGAATGATGCACTGGCAGTTTCCTTCAAACAAATGAACCTGCCTGATTTGATTGATACTGCCTGTCAGAACAGGTTCGATTTAAAACTGGCAGAAAATAGCCTGTTGTACAACCAGCAAAACCTGGCCTTACAAAAAGCATTGGCAAAGCCCGATATCACACTCGGCGCCCAGTTTGATAAACGCGGCAGTTTTGTAGACAACGCATCCTTTTTTAATGTGGCTATCGACCTGCCCTTTTTTAACCGCAACCAGGGCAATATCAAAGCCGCCAAATTCATCATTGATCAAAGTAAAGTGGTACTGAACCAGCAAAGACTTACAGTAGAAAACGAAGTACAATCGGCCTATACCAAAGCATTAAATACAGACAAAATGCTGCAGTCAATTGATCCCGGATTCAGGGATGAATTTGAAAGTTTATTAAAAGCCGTTTCAGAAAATTTTCAAAAGAAAAATATCAGCCTGATTGAGTTTACAGACTTCAATGAATCTTACAAGAATAATATTTTACAAATTAATGAACTGCAAAATCAAAAAATGCAGGCCATCGAAACCCTGAATTTTACCATCGGTAAAACCATCTTAACCAATTAATTCAATAAAAATGAAAGCATTCATTATTTCGGCATTTATCACACTACCAGCTTTTTTTATATCCTGTAGCGGCCATAAGGAAGAGGCGGCCGCTCCAATGCCGGCCATATCAGATAGCCTTGTTAAAAACATACAAACAGCACCAGCCGTAGTTGAAGACGCCAGTGATATCATTAAACTGAATGGTAAAATTGAAGCGAACGAAAACAAACAAGCTAAAGTATTTTCCCTGGTGAGTGGCCGGGTGACTGCCTTAAAAGTTGAACTGGGTGATTATGTACACAAGGGACAGGTGCTGGCGGTAATAAAAAGTACAGAAGTGGCTGGTTACACCAACGATTTTGCCAATGCCGAATCGAATGTTACACTGGCAAAAAAAGCCATGGAAACAAGCAAGGATTTATACGAAAGTAAACTGGCCACCGAACAGGATTACCTGAATGCAAAAATTACTTACAATAAAGCATTGTCTGAATTAAACAGGGTGAAAGAAGTAGCTGCAATTACCGGTGGCAAAAGTTCAGCTTATACAGTTACTGCACCTTTAAGTGGTTTCATTATAGAAAAAAATATCACCAATGCTTCTGAAGTTAGGGCTGATAACAACACTGATTTATTTGCCATCGCTGATTTATCCAACGTTTGGGTAATGGCGAATGTGTACGAAGCGGATATGGATAACATCCACCTGGGTGACATGGTAAAAGTCAACACGCTCACCAACTCAGAAAAAGAATATGCCGGCAAAATAGATAAAGTATACAACGTGCTGGATCCCGCGACAAGAACAATGAAAGTGCGCATTAGCATGGATAACCCCGGTACTGTTTTAAAGCCCGAAATGTTTGCGACGGTTACGGTAAACGTAAAAGGAAAAACAAGCAGGCTTTCTATCCCGGCACAGGCCATCGTGATGGACAATAGTAAAAACTATGTCGTGGTAAAAAAAGACAATAAGCTGGAAGTGCAGGAGGTGACCCTGCTACGGCGAATTGATAACAAAGCCTACATCTCCGGCATTGCCGAAGGCGCACAGGTAGTTATTAACTCGCAGGTATTTCTTTACCAGGCATTGATCACCAAATAATCAACCACTATGTTTAAAGCTATCAAAAAAGTCATTGCTTTTTCTTTAAAGAATAAGCTCTTTATATTCTTCGCCACCATTGTATTAATCATCTGGGGTATTATTTCTTTCCGAAATATTCCCATAGAAGCATTTCCTGACGTAACCAATACACAGATCACCATCATCACGCAGTGGCCGGGCCGCAGCGGAGAGGAAGTGGAAAAATTTGTTACGATTCCGATTGAAGTAGCGATGAATCCCATCCAGAAAAAAACATCCGTACGATCTACCACGGTGTTTGGATTATCTGTTGTAAAAATAATTTTCGAAGATGATGTAGATGATGCTTTTGCCAGGCAACAGGTAAATAATATGCTTCGGGACATTGATTTGCCCGAAAATGCAGCTCCCAATATTCAACCACCTACCGGCCCAACCGGTGAGATATTCCGTTATACTTTAACCAGCAATTCCAAAACAGTAAAAGATTTAAAAACGCTGCAGGACTGGGTAATTGAGCGGCAATTTCTCGGTGTGCCCGGTGTGGGTGATGTGGTAAGTTTTGGCGGTGAAGTGAAGACCTATGAAATAAAAGTGAACCCGTTAAAGCTGGCGTCTTACGGCATCACACCACTGGATGTATACACGGCTGCTTCAAAAAGTAATATCAATGTAGGCGGAGATGTGATTGTAGACAATTCCCAATCCTACGTAGTAAGGGGTATTGGGTTGTTGAATAATGTAGAAGAAATCGGCAATATCATTGTGACCAATATCAATGGAACCCCCATACTGGTAAAGGATGTGGCAGATGTGGATATTTCACAACTACCCCGGTTAGGACAGGTGGGCAGGGATGCTCAAAATGATGTGGTAGAGGGCATCATAGTGATGCGCAAAGGCGAAAATCCTAGTGAAGTGATTAAGCTGGTACAGGCTAAAATCACTTACCTGAACGAAAAAATATTGCCGGCCGATGTTAAAATCAATACGTTTTACAACCGCAACGACCTGATTGATTTTGCAACCGAAACAGTGTTACACAATATGCTGGAAGGGATCATTTTTGTAACCGTGATTGTGTTTCTTTTTATGGCGGACTGGCGAACTACTGTTATCGTAGCCATCGTAATTCCACTGGCCCTGTTATTTGCGTTTATTTGTTTAACCTTAAAAGGAATGAGCGCCAACCTGCTTTCCATGGGAGCGATTGATTTTGGTATCATCATCGACGGAGCAGTGGTAATGGTGGAAGGTATTTTTGTAATACTGGATCGTAAGGCACATGATGTTGGAATGAAACGTTTCAACCTGTTGTCAAAACTGGGTATTATAAAAAATACCGGCGGCGAATTGGGCAAGGCTATCTTCTTCAGTAAGCTCATTATCATAGCAGCATTGCTACCCATTTTTTCGTTCCAGAAGGTAGAAGGTAAAATGTTTTCGCCCCTGGCCTGGACACTTGGTTTTGCACTTTTGGGAGCACTGCTTTTAACGCTCACACTCGTGCCGTTGCTCAGCAGCATTCTGCTGCGCAAAAACGTAAAGGAAAAACACAATCCCTTTACAGAGGTGTTGACGAACGGTATCATGAAAATGTTTTCGTGGACCTATCATCACAAGCGCATTACTTTACTATTCGCCGGAGTTTTGGTGGTAGTGGGATTGTTCTTCTTTAAATTCCTGGGGACAGAATTTTTACCTGAACTGGATGAAGGAGCTATCTACATAAGAGCCACGTGCCCGTTGAGTGTTTCGCTGGATGACTCCCGTGATATTGCCAATAAGATGCGGGCACTCATCCGGCAGTTTCCGGAAGTAAAACAAGTGATGTCGCAAACCGGTCGCCCCAACGATGGAACAGATGCGACTGGTTTTTACAACATTGAATTTCACGTAGACATCTATCCTAAAAAGCAATGGAAAAGTGGTATTTCAAAAGAGCAACTGGTAGATGAAATGCAAAGAAAACTGGCGGTCTTTCCCGGTATTGATTTAAACTTTTCGCAGCCCATTATGGATAATGTGGAAGAGGCTGTGTCGGGTGTAAAAGGATCACTGGTAGTGAAAATTTATGGTGATACCTTATCCTACACTGAACAAAAAGCCAATGAAGTGTATGCGGTAATGAAGGATATAAAAGGGGTTGAAGATTTAGGTGTTATCAGGAACATCGGTCAGCCAGAATTGAGGATAGATCTTGACCAGAATAAAATGGCTTTGTATGGAGTAACAACGGCAGATGCCAACGCAATTATTGAGATGGCGATTGGAGGCAAAGCCATCTCGCAAATTTATGAAGGTGAAAAAAAGTTTCAGCTGCGGTTGCGGTACAAAGAGGGTTACAGGGACAATGCAGAGGCCATCAGTAATTTGATGGTGCCTACTATACGTGGATCACAGATTCCGATTAAGAGTATTGCCACCATTCAGCGTCTTACCGGGCCCAGTATTATTTTCAGGGATGATAACCGGCGATATAGTGCAGTGAAGTTTTCGGTACGTGGCCGCGATATGGGCAGCACAATAGCCGAAGCGCAAAGCAAAGTAGATAAAGTAGTGCACCTGGATAAGGGGTATGAAATGCAGTGGGCAGGCGATTTTGAAAACCAGCAACGAGCCACCAAACGTTTAGGGCAGGTGGTACCTATCAGTCTGTTGCTGATATTTTTAATATTGTTCATCATGTTTGGTAATGTAAAAGATGCGGGCATGGTATTATTAAATGTACCATTTGCTATCATCGGAGGTATTGCTGCATTGCTTTTAACCGGAACCAATTTTAGTATTTCCGCTGGCATTGGCTTTATTGCTTTGTTTGGTATTTGTATACAGAATGGCGTAATTCTCATCACGGTATTTAAAAACAACCTGCAAAAAATTAAGAAGAGTGAATTCACGCATCACTCACTGGAAACAGCCATTGTTGAAGGTGTAAAAACAAGGGTAAGACCTGTTGTTATGACGGCACTGATGGCGGCTATCGGTTTAATGCCTGCTGCCTTATCGCATGGCATTGGTTCAGAAACTTCCAAACCTTTGGCTATTGTTGTGATTGGAGGTTTGATAACAGCAACGGTACTCACTTTGCTGGTGTTTCCATTGTTCTTTTATTTGGGATATAGAAAATTAGGCCAGGAGATGGATTAACATACTATGCAGGATGGAACGCAGTTGTTTCATCCTGCATATTTATCATTTCAGTCAATAACAAAATAAAAAAAAACTTCCTTATTCACCTGCTTAAAAAACGTTTGTATGCATAAGATTAAAACCAGGGGCTTGCAAAACCTGGTAGCCCAAAACATAATTGAACTGCGAAAGAAAAAAAACATTTTACAGAAAGACCTGGCCATTCAGCTGGGTATAAAAACAAAAGAACTTTCCCTGATTGAAAACGGGTATGTTGATCTGCAACTATCAATGCTGGAAAAACTGGCTGTTATATTTAAGGTTCCGGTGGAAATTTTTTTGTTGCCATTAACACCCAATGAAAGGCCGGATGACAATTTTATTGACAAGGCCAAACTGCTGGATACCATCGATAAAAGCAAACTGAATTTTGTGCTCAACCTGCTGGATATATTTATTGACAATAAATTGGAGCCGCAAAGTATGGCATAAGCAATCAGTGTAAAGTGTTTAGACTCTTTTGTTTTTGACAGCAGCGAGAGTTAAAACTGCAGCAAGCAATAAAGAGCCTGCCATAAAAATATAAGAGGCATCGAAGCTGCCTGTTTTGCCATTCAGATACCCTACCAAATAGGCTCCTGCAAAGGATCCCAGCGCACCGAAGCTATTAATTAAGGCAATGGCACCGGCTGCCACATTGCCCGGCAAAATTTCTGTAATGATCGCAAAGAAGGGGCCGTAAGGTGCATACATTGCACCACCGGCTATGATTAGTAAAACAAAAGATATCCAAAAATGATTTGGGCCTACCAGGTAAGAACCGTAAAACGCAATGGCCCCCACTAACAGGCACGGCCACACGAAAATTTTTCGTTGCAATGATTTGTCAGAAAAATAAGCAACTGTTAACATGCAAACAATGGCGAGTAAATAAGGAACTGAAGAAAGCCACCCAGTGTTTACAATGCTAATATTGGGTGCCGCTTTTATGATAGAAGGCAACCACATTACAAAACCATACACTCCTATACTCCAGAAAGCATATTGCAGGCATAATAAAATAACTGTTTTCGATTTAAACGCAGCGACATAATTTTTAACCGGCTTTATACCGGTCTGTTCCAATTGCAATTGTTGTTGCAACGCCTCTTTTTCCGGATCGGTTAACCAGGTGGCATCACCCGGCTTATCGTCTACCAATCGCCACCAAAAAAAAGCCCAGACAATTGCAGGCAACCCTTCCAGTATAAACATCCACTGCCAGCCTACAGACCTTATTAAATAACCTGACAGGATAGACATCCAAAGGATGGTTACCGGGTTACCAAGGATCAAAAAAGTATTGGCTCTGGATCGTTCACTTTTTGTAAACCACCTGCTCAAAAAAATCAGCATGGCCGGCATTACAGCACTTTCAACTACACCCAACATAAAACGGATAACAATTAATGCGCCTACATTACTGATCAGGCCGGTTGCTGTAGCCAAAGCGCCCCAGAGTATCAGCGACCAAAAAATTAATTTTCGTGCACTTTTGTTAGCCGCATATAAGGCTCCCGGAATTTGAAAAAAGAAATAACCAAGAAAAAAAAGTGCGCCCAGTAAGGAAGAAGTAGCAGCAGTAATGTTAAGGTCTTTACCCATTCCACCTGCAGTGGCAAAGCCAAAATTGGCACGGTCAAGATAGGCAAGACTATAGGTAATAAAAGCAATAGGAATTAACCGGATCCATCTGCGCTTTGCGATTGTATTTTCCATCAGCAGGTAAGTCTAATTTTATAGTACGTCAAAATTTACCGCATTTAAACTGCAACAAATTACCAGGTTCTTTTGCTCATTAATTTATCCAATTCTGCTTTTGTCATTTTACCCAATTCAGGATGCTGATCAAGCCACTTTAAAAAATCTGCTTTTATTTCATCTGTCCATTGGCTGTCTATTTGCCCGGTTGAATACCGTTTTGTTTTCACCATCTCAAAACCAAATTTATCTTTACGAATAACAAATTCGGCGGTGCTGATAACCTGTTCTGCCAAATGCGCCGGCACAAACAATACGCCTTCTACACGGCCAATTACCAGGTCGCCCGGCAATACCATAACGTTGCCAATACGGATCGGTGTATTCAATCCCATCAGCACCATTTCTTCTAAAAAAGAAGGATGAAAATCACGCACAAAAGCATTGAAGCCTTTCATTTCTTTAATTTCCTGCAAGTCTCTTGATGCACCATTAAACACCACTCCGTTACCAGATTTACTAAAAATGGAGGTGGCCAGTGTAGAGCCCATCAATGTGCCGCCGCCAATCTTACCAAAGCCATCTGCCACATACACATCACCTTTTACCAATGTTTCAATTGGCCATGAATTAGTATTGCCTTTTCTTCCGTCCCTGCTGATACCACGTGCTTTTATATTTTTTTCAACGTCTGGCCGACTGGGCATAAACATCGCCGTAACAGCTCTGCCAACTACAGGCACATCGTCGTTTACCATTTTCCAACCGCCTTCAAACTGGTTTAGATAACCTTCATTTTTCAGTACAGTCCAGGCATCATCTATATTGATGTATTTGGCTCTTTCCAGTAAATCATCTGCAATTTTTGGGCGACCATCTGCGAAGCGCTCCCCTCTCCATTCCGAAGTAAGAAAAATCAATTCTTCTTTAGACATGGTTTGTGCAAACAACATATTGTTATAACCAAGACCTGTAAAAAGAAAAGCTGCAAAAGCAATAAATAATTTCATCATCAATTTTTTACTGAAGAATATTTACATTAGGATGTCTAAAATCAGTGTCCCTCTTTTTGAAGATAAGCCTCAATATCTTTTGCATTGATCGCTAATTTTTTAGGATACTTGGCAAACCAGGCCCGGAATTCATTTTTAATTGCATCC
The DNA here is from genome assembly GCA_038210625.1 of Chitinophagales bacterium. Classification (GTDB taxonomy): domain Bacteria; phylum Bacteroidota; class Bacteroidia; order Chitinophagales; family Chitinophagaceae; genus Ferruginibacter. The sequence goes on from JBBQWL010000002.1 coordinate 152,855, forward strand.
GACCAATCGCCATGAATTTGACCGCTTGGATATTTGTTTTGTTGTAACAATAATCTTTCAAACTCGTCCCTCAAGCCGGTTAATTCAGCATCATGCACCAGTTCTTCTACCAGGAAGGCAGGAATAAAAACAACGCCATATTCATTGGCAAATACTACATCACCCGGAAACACCGTTACCTGGCCAATGCGAATGGGTGCATTGATGGATGTTGGCGTCATATCTTTAATGTAAGAAGGATCATGTCCTTTAACCCACGCATTAAAACCTTTGGTATCTTTTAGTTCCTGCATATCCCTCACTGATCCGTAAAAGATAACGCCTTTACCAGTTTTGCCCACTATGGCATTGCCGAGGCTGGATCCTATCAGCGTTCCATCCTTCACCTTTCCAAAACCATCCGCTACATAAATATCTCCTTTGGTTAAAATATCAATTGGCCAAATGTTGATGCCACCTTTTTGCGAGCGGCCTTCTGCCCTGCCGGTTTGTTTTACCAGTGAATCAAGGTCGGGCCTGGAAGGCATAAATTGTGCCGTCACTACTCTGCCCACCATGGTTTCGCCGGGCTTCAAAATGATCCAGTCTTTTTCCACCTGGTTGCGAAAACCCTTATTACCAAGGAATCCCCATATCTGTTCCAGCGTGGCTTCCTGCAAACGTTCCAGGTAAATGTCGGCCACTTTTGGACGGCCATCTGCAAATCGCTCGCCCTTCCACTGTGCCGTAAGAGCTTTTACATATTCAGGCGAAGCACCGACTTGTTGTGCTTTGATGCAAACATTGAAAAGAACAAATGTGATGAGTAAGATTATTTTGTGGCTGATCATACATGTATACAATTAATGAGGAATGAAAGATTTTTATTTGGATTGCAAATTCTAGTTTTTATTTAAGTGAGTAGTGAGTGGTCAGTTGTGAGTGATCGCACTTTCGAATTACTCGTTCATTTATTCACCATTCACTACTCACCATTCACTCCAACTTCTCCGCTAACTAAAAATCCTGTCGTGCGAACGCTTATCATTCCACTCTGGTGTAGGCGCAAAAAAACTTTGATCTTTGGGATGCAAATGTTTTTTTACAACTTCTTCATTAAGCTCAATACCCAGTCCCGGCGCAGATAACGGCACATTGGCAAAACCTTTGGTAATTAACTGGCGGCCGTCGGTTGTTTTTACCAAACTCTCCCACCACGGCAAGTCTATTGAATGATGTTCCAGTGCTAAAAAGTTTTGCGTGGCAGCAGCACAATGTACGTTGGCCATAAACGAAACCGGTGTACCCGCCTGGTGCATGGCCATAGCAACACCATGTTCTTCTGCATAATCACCGATACGTTTGGTCTCCAGTAAACCGCCGGAGCTGGACAAATCAGGATGAATAATATCCACTGCATGAATATCTATTAACGGTTTAAAATTCTTCAGCAGGTAAATGTCTTCGCCAGTTAGCAATGGTGTCTCCAATGCATCTGACATGGTTTTCCATTGATCTGTTAATTCCCATGAAACAATGTCTTCCATCCAGGCGAGCCGGTATTTTTCCAACGCCCTGCCCAACCGGATACCATTGTTTAAATCAAAGTGACCATAGTGATCTGTAGAAAGCGGAATATCATATCCCACCATGCCGCGAACGTTGTCTACAATTTTAGCCAGTTCCTCCAGCCCTTTGTCAGTAATCTGTATTTGTGTAAAGGGATGCATGGTGTTGGCATACGACATAAAATCGCCTTGCCATTGTTTAAGACTTCCTTTATCCTGCCAGAATTTTTGGTTTACCAATGTACCCGGAATGTCTTTCAATTCATCAATAGACACATCCATTTTTAACCAGGTATATCCCTGCTCTTCGGTTCTATATTTAATCAGTTTGATCTGTTCCTCTCTTGAATTGGCCTCCGGCGTATCTGCGTATAACCGGATTTTATCCCGGTACCTGCCGCCTAACAATTGCCAGGCCGGCACGTTCAATGCCTTGCCGCAAATATCCCACAACGCCATTTCTACACCGCATACACCACCCGCCTGGCGTGACTGTCCGCCAAACTGTTTGATAGTTTTAAATATCATTTCAACATTACATGGATTCAGGCCGAGGATACGACTTTTTAACATCAGTGCATACCGGGGATCGGCTCCATCCCTTACTTCTCCCAATCCATAAATGCCCTGGTTGGTATCAATGCGGATAATGGCCGTACCACCCAACACTGTGGTAAGACAATACCTGAGGTCTGTAATTTTTAAATCAGATGGACTGGATGATCGGCTTACTTTGGCTGTTGTTTGCGCAATGGTATCAGCGATGGGCAGGCCCATCATGCCGGCCAGCGATATACCACCGATGGCTGTTTTCTTTAAAAAATTACGCCTGTCTTTTTTTGTTGATGGATGATTGATTTCTGCCTGGGTCTGCAGGGCTTCCTGCGTTTCGAGTACTTTGTTCTGTTCAGCAATCTGACTGAGTATACTTTTCATACAGCGTTGGTTTTATTTGAACGTTTTAAATGGTTCAGTTAAAATGGTTGATACAAGCAAAGAAAGGAGCAACGGCTGTATTACCAATCACTACATGTGATGAAAAGAAAGGCAAAAATCAGCAAGCATGCTTCCTGATTTAAAGATAGTTTTTTGTTTTAGTTTGACGGGCATAATCGCTGCATATATTTTATCTGTTCCTACGCTAAAATAAACACCGTCATAGTTTTAGGACCATGGGCGCCCAACACCAATGATTGCTCGATGTCAGCCGTTTTAGATGGGCCGGCGATAAAGGTTCCGAAGCCATAGCTTGTTCCGGCTATTTGTTCATATGCCTGGTGCATGGTGGGTACAATAGCATTTTTTTCGATGATAGCCACGAGGTGCTGACAGATGAATGGCAGGACTCTTTCCTGCAGGATGGCTTCTGTTACCCACACGGAGCCGTTTTCTGCTACACCAAAATGTGCTTTGATAATGGCAACATCTACGTCGTTGAGTAAATGCGGATCATCGCCCTGTTGATAAAATGTAGCATATTCGTTGAGTTCCGGCAGAACAGAAATGATCCTGGCGGCATCTGCAAATTGTGCTTTTAAGATTGTTATGATGTCTGCCATGTTTTGCACCTCATGAATAGTACCACCAATTGCCTGTAATACGGTTTTGTATTTTTCAACAACATCGGTAAATGGTTGTACAAAATTTACTATTTCAGGCAACGCTATAAACGAAGGCTGATTCGCTTTTATACCAGATAATATTTTGTCTCTGCCTACACCTAAAGGATTGTCGCGGGTGTTGCCCCCATCCCCTAAAGGGGTGTCGCGGGTGTTGATTACGTTCTGCATAAATTATTGTTCGCCAATTAAGGTATACTGATTTTGTTTTGTTACCCTTCCGTAAAAGGTGCTACGATTTTTGTTATCTCTCCGACTACCCCCCTTTAGGGGACGGGGGCTGCACCCTATTCTTTTTATACCACTCGCCAAAAGACTCTTTTGGTGGTGCCGGCATATCCCTGTGTTTATACCAGGCATTTAATTTATTGTTTACCATAAAAGGAAAATGCTTGATTACCCAGCGGCCCACTTTACCGGCGAACCTGTAAAAGCCAGGACTGGCCAGGGTTGAAGCCATACCTTTCATGGCTATTTTTTTTACTGTAGGTGCGTAGCCATCCAGCACCAATACCTGCCGCCATTTATATAATTGCTGGTGAATGTCGATTTTTACAGGGCAGACATTGCTGCAACTGCCGCACAGTGTTGAGGCAAAGGGCAGATCTGCATAGTGCTTCATATCCAGGTTGGGCGCCAATATGGAGCCGATTGGTCCTGCGATGGCGGTGTGATAACTGTGACCACCGCTTCTTCTGTACACGGGGCAGGTATTAAAGCAGGCTGCACAACGAATACACTTTAACGAGTTGCGAAAATCTTCCCTGCCCAACTGGCGGCTACGGCCATTGTCAACAATTACAATATGCAACGATTGCCCTTGCCGCGGTTGCCTGAAATGACTGCTGTAAGTTGTGATCGGTTGGCCGGTGGCACTTCTTGTAAGGATGCGCAGAAAAACGCCCAGGTGTTTTTGTAGTGGAATAATTTTTTCGATGCCCATGCAGGCGATGTGCACATCCGCCAGGTGAGCGCCCATATCGGCATTGCCTTCATTAGTGCAAACAACAAACTCCCCCGTTTCTGCTACGGCAAAGTTTACACCTGTAATGGCTGCCCGACGGGTTAAGAATTTTTCTCTTAAATGTTCCCTGGCAGCACCTGTTAAAAATTGCGGATCTGCATTGCCTTTTGGTGTACCCAGGTATTGATGAAACAATTCGCCTATCTCTTCTTTTTTCCAGTGAATGCATGGTAATACAATATGACTCGGAGCTTCATCCGCCAGTTGCACAATGCGTTCTCCTAAGTCGGTATCTACTACATCAACGCCTACTGATTTTAAATAATCATTCAGGTGACATTCCTCCGTCAACATGGATTTGCTTTTTACGATCCGGTTGATTTCGTTTTGCTGCAATATGGCATGTACTATTTGGTTGTGCTCTTTATCATCCGCGGCCCAATGCACTGTGACGCCATTTTGTTGCGCATTTTTTTCAAACTGCAACAGGTATTCGTGCAGGTTAGCCAGTACATTGTTTTTTATTTGAGAGGCGGTTTCCCGCAGCGCTTCCCATTCGGGAACTATGTGCACAGCCTTGTCCCGCTTCTGCCGCACAAACCATAATGTTTCATCATGCCAGTCAACCCTTGCTTCATCCACATTGAATGCGGTGGCTAGTGTTGCATGATCTTTATTGTTGTCTTGCATTTTTTAAAGTCAAAATTCAAAAATAAAAATTCAAAATCGGGATCATCGGGTCAAAGCATTTTTTATTCAGCCGGTTCATCCTTCGCTCTAATAAAAGTTCAGCAATGAAAAAATGTACAAGAGTGCGACGCCAATGAAGTACCACAAAGCTTCTCAGCCCGGACAAAAAATTTTAAGACATTCATTACTCATCAACACTTAAAACTTATAACCTAAAACTTACAACTGGCTGTTGAGTATCTCCGCGATATGTTTTACCTGCACCTTGCTTTTTTGTCTTTTCAAAATGCCCTCCATGTGCATGAGGCAACTCATGTCGGCGGCGGTAATAAATTCTGTGCCGTGGTCTACATGATCCTTTACCCTGTCCTTGCCCATCTTGGCGCTTACGGCTTCTTCAAAAACACAAAAGGTACCCCCAAAACCGCAGCATTCATCCGGCCTGCTGAGTTCTACAAGCTCGACACCTTTTACCATTTGCAATAATTTACCGGGTTTGGAAAACGGTGCTGCCACCAACTCACTCATCTGCGAAATTTTTAATCCTCTTTGTCCGTGACAACTCTGGTGCATGCTTACTTTGTGCGGAAAGCTGGCGTCCAGTTTTTCCACTTTTAAAACATCTATCAAAAATTCTGTGAGCTCGTACACTTTTTTGCGAATGCCTGTTGCTGCTGCTTCATGGTGTTCGTCGTGCAAATGTTCTTTGATGTGTAGTGTGCAACTTCCGGAAGGACAAACGATGTAATCCAGGTTGGCAAAGTTTTTTACAAAGAGCTCATCGCAACCTTTCGTGAGGTGTTCAAAACCAGAGTTAGCCATGGGTTGGCCGCAACAGGTTTGGTTGGGCGGATACACCACTTCCACGCCCAGCTTTTCCAGCAACTGCAATGTTGCAATGGCTACCTGCGGATAAAACTGGTCAACATAACAAGGAATAAAAAGGCCTGCCCTCATAAAAAAACATTGTTTGAATTAGTGTACAATTTTAGTTCAATAATGTCAGACGGCAATGGTTTGTTGTTCCAGTGGGTATGCATTACCAGCGCTGCACCCAACGAGGAGGCCTGGGCAACAGATGCAGCGAAGATTTCCATGTGAGGAAACGCGTTTGCCAGCAGGTGCATATACACGGCGTTTTTACTGAAGCCTCCATCTACAAAAATTCTTTTTACATTGTCCTGCAACACTAGGCCAGTGGAACGCACCTGTTGCTGGATCAAGTCAACAATAAACTGGTGATAGGCGGCTTCGTATGATTCAAAATCGTTTAAATTTCTTTCGCCAAAGCTGGAAGCCGCCACCATTGTGCTTTTATTTGCAATAGTGGACAATGCTGCTTCGTTTTTTATAAAGGAAGGATTGTAGTCAACATTTGAAAAATAATTGAGCGGTTGATTGAAATGTGCTGATAGTCTTTTTGTTTGCTGCTCATGCTCATAGCCTGCAAACAACCGGCTGGCCTTTACACTTTTGCCTTGGTACGTAAGATAGCAAAGACAATCCTGGTGCAGTTCTTCTTCATTGAGCGGCTCGTTATTGAATGCATTTAAACTGATGCACCAGGTGCCGGTAGATAATAAAATAAATGGTTCCTGGAAGGCAGCGAGGTAAGGGATCAATGCTGAAGAACTGTCATGCAAACCAATGCCAATGGGGATTGTGGCATTTACGTACCCTGCTATTGCATCCGCGTTCAACACGGCGGGTAATTTAATGTCGATGCCTTCCTGCTTCACCCAGTGGTGATACTGGTTCTTTTCAAAATCCCACAAATTGGTATGGCAACCGATGCTGGTAATATCAGCATACATTTTATTGGTCAGAAGAAAGCTTATATATTGTGGCAAGTGCAGCGCATGTTTGATACGGGCAAATTGAACAGGTTGCTCATATTTTAACCGGTATAACTGCATGCCGGAATTAAGATTGCCCAATACCGGGGAGGCTGTTTGTTTGGCTATTAAGCTTTCCCCGCCATATGTATCATAAAACTGCTTTTGCAATTGCGGATCAAAAGGCTTCAAATAATTATACAATGGAAGGCAAACATTCAACGCCTCATCCAGGTAAACAAAGCTGGCACCATAAGCGGAAAAGTTGACGGCTTTAACTGTAAATTTTTCATCGGCAAGTAACGCCTCAAAAGAATTTTTGATCCATTTTGTTAAGGCATTTACATCTTCGCATTCAAAGCCATCTTCATCTTTGATTTCTTCCAACTGTTTACTTGATTCGTGCACCAGTTGATAGTGCTCATCAAACAACAATAGTTTTTTATTGGTTTTACCGATATCGAAGATTGCTATGACCTCATGTTTATTCATGTAATTACAAAGATATTTTTTATCGCAATTCTTAAACCTGGATAGCTTTTTTAATCCCAAAGGGATGTAATTATTGTAGAAGAGAAACACCACAATACAATAACCCCGAAGGGGTGAAAGAACCATGTAATGTCATCCTTTCAGGATTTTATTATAATTTTCGTGGAATAATTGCTATAATGTTATCAGCCTTTCAGGCTTTCAATTCAACGCTTTTGATTTCCAAAATAAAACAGAATTATGCCTATCGGGTTTACAATTCTAATTCCATCGACTATTCCCCCATTCACCACTCACCACTCACAACTCACCATCACAACCCCGTCGCCACCGTCTTCGCTCCTCTTTGCTTAACAAGTCCTTCCCTTATCTTTTCAGTTCTATACAATGCGAGCGGATTCAATGCTGCACCGGCTCTTAGCCTTGCTTCTGCAACCAATGCACGTGTATCTGTGCGGAAAGCCTGTTGCAATATTTCCTGTGCTGTTACCACATCATTGTTGTTTTGGGCTTCCTGTAGTTTGGCTCTGTCAACCAGCAATGCTTGTGCGTAGGTGATCATGATGGCTTCTACTGATTGCAGCAAATCTTCCAGCGGATCTTTTACATTGTGCGATGCGTCAATCATCCACCCAATGCCATTGGCGTGGTTCATGCCTTTGGCATCCATGCCTTCTACAAGTTCATTAAAAATTAAAAACAGCTGGTATGGCTTGATGCTGCCCACAGTTAAATCATCATCTCCATATTTTGAATCGTTGAAATGAAAGCCACCCAGTTTGCCTTCCATCAGCAACAGCGAAACGATCTGTTCAATATTGGCATTTGGTAAATGATGCCCAAGATCCACAAGGGTAAAGGCTTTCGGTCCGAGTTTGTTGACGTAGGTAAAAGATTGCCCCCAATCACCTACCGTGGTGGAATAAAAGTTAGGTTCAAAAGCTTTGTATTCCAGGAACATTTTCCAATCGTTGGGCAACGCTGCATATATTTCTTCCAGGCTTTCTAGTGTATTTCGAAAAGCTTTTCTAAAATTTAACTGGCCGGGAAAGCAGCTGCCATCAGCAAGCCAAACCGTTAGGGATTCAGAGCCCAGGTCTACCCCATATTTTATTACTTCAATATTGTGATCGATGGCTTGCTTGCGAACGGCTTTGTTTACATTTTGTAACGAGCCATATTTATAACTGAACGCCTGGCCCGGTTGATCCTGGAAGGTATTGGAATTCATCGCATCGAATTTTAACCCGTGCTGCGCTGCCAATGCTTTTATATGACTTGCATTTTCCGGAATATCCCATGGAATGTGCAGGGAGATGGCACCGCTGGAGTTATTCAACGCATGCAACAGGCCAATGTCTTCAATCTTTTCTTCAAGGTTACGGGGTTCGCCACCACCGGGAAAACGACCAAAGCGGGTTCCGCCTGTACCCAACGCCCAGCTCGGAATTGCCACCTGGAAGTCTACCAGTTTTTGAAGAATGGTTTCTGTATCATTTACCTCCGAAGCGATAAAATTAAACTTGCGTTGGTGATCTTTTAACGCGGCTTCGTTGTGTTGACTGAGTGTATATTTTTCAATTGGCATATTGTATGTATTTACTTTTTATAAAAGAGGTATTTATATTTATGGATGACCGAAAACATTTTTTATTGCTTCCAAATATTTTGTTCCTGTTCTTTCCTCGGGCAATAAATAACTGCCTTCCGTCCACTCGTTCCAGGCATTTAAAATGACAATTTTGTGTTTGTAATTTTTTGCATCGACAAATGCTTTTGCTTTTACCAACGCCGACTGAAATGCTTCGGGTGTATTGTCACCATTAAATACCGGCGTCCATGGGTAACCTTTAAAAGTGTCAAACTTATCAGACTGCACCAGCCTTGGTGTTACATCCCAACCCATGGTAACATTGGGATAATATTCAATGCCGGCATATTTATTTGCTATAACCGGCCAGTAACTGGTATTGGCATCAATGGCTTTCTGGTAGCTTGCGGTAGGCCATCCTGCCTTCGACAAATCATATGCATACAGAAAATTGTACGAGGTTAGACTGGCCGTTTTCAACGCTTTAAAAGCATCCCCGGCGGTGGCCTTGTTGTGCAATGCATGCTGTACCGAATTGTCTGTTAACCCCTGGTCGATGCAATTAAAATGCAAGCCCGGAAAACCCGCCTTCTTCACCTTTTCTTCAAACAACTGCATCGCAGCCCCCGCCTTTTCCAGGCTGCCAAAGCTGGCTATAAAGTTCGTTGTTTCAAAGATCGAAAAATAAGGCTTGCCATCAATTTTCCAGTAATTGGGTTGTTTAAAATAATGTTCAATAATATAATCCGTGATGGTATTCCATGTTTCCGCGGATACTTTTCCATCCGTTAATTTCTCCTGGAAATTGGTATAAGGTGTTGGATGAATATTGGCCCAGTTATGGTTGGCCCACATCAGTGCAAATTTCAAACGCTGGTTGTTGGGTGCTTTTAAAAAGCCTTTCTCCAAACCTTCCTGCAGGTATTGGCCGAAGGGTTCATACCAGTACCAGTCGTAAATAAATACATCAATGCCATTGTCAGCCGCCGCGTCAATTTCTTTGGCGGCCCATGCCGGATCGGCCTCATTAAAATAACCCCAGGTCGGTACCTTTGGCTGCAGGTGCCCTTCAAATCTTGGTCTTGAAATTTTCACCAAATCCCATTCGGTCCAGCCCTTGCCGTGCCATCTTTCATTAATGGAATCAACATGGTAATTGGGGAAATAATATACGGCCACCTCGTATGCTTTTTTAGGTGCAACCTGCGCCCATGCACCGTTGCTTATTGTTAGCAGCAATAACAATGTAAAAAATGTAAAAAGGCTTTTTGTATTCATATGACAGTTCTTACTTTATGAAACTACGGCAAATAAAATACTTCTTTTAATGTAATGTTCACCGGCGAATTGTCTGCATTCGTTTCCATGATATCGGCCATATAAGCCCACCACTTTTTCATCACCGGATCTGAAGGTAGTGCATCCAGTTTAGTTGCATCCTCCACGGTAAGATAGCCAAACAAATCATTGGTGGTTTCATCTAAAAAGATAGCATAATCTCTGATGCCAGCTTGCTTCAGCAACGCCTGCAAATCCGGCCACAGCGCAGCGTGCCGGCGTTTATATTCTTCTTCCAAACCTTTGAAGAGTTTCATTTTAAAAGCTACTCGTTGCATAATAATAAAAGCAAAGCCCCCTAAATCCCCCAGGGGGGACTTTTGAAGACATCAATTATTTCATTTTTTTTATTTATTCCTGACTTCAATAAAACTGAACTAAAGATTAAACTGCCAGTTGGAGAAAACTCTCCGTAAATATCATACTCCTCAAAAGTCCCCCTTGGGGGATTTAGGGGGCCATTAGGGGGCTTCGCCTTTTTACCTCAAAAACCCCGCCGCCACGCCACCATCCACATTCAATGCATTGCCGGTTGATTTACTTAACAGTCCGCCCACAAAAGCAAAGCAGGCGTTGGCAATATCTATTGGCAAAATGGTTTCATTCAGCAAGGTACGTTTGGCGTAATAGGCTGGTAATTCTGCCACCGTAATACCATACGCTTTTGCACGACCTTCGGCCCAGCCACCGGCCCAAATATTACTGTCCGCAATCACCGCATCAGGGTTAACAGAGTTCACCCTTATTTTATCACCACCCAATTCAGCAGCCAGCAAACGGCTCATGTGAGCTTGTGCTGCTTTGGCTGAACCATAGCCAGCATTGTTTGGTCCGGATACCACGGCATTTTTAGAAACAATGTTGATAATATCCCCGCCAATAGCCTGTTTGCGCAGGATTGCTGTTCCTGCTTTGGATACAAGAAACTGCCCCTTTACTAAAATATCATACAGCTTATCCCAATCGGCAATTGAATGATCGGTGATAGATTTTGAAATACTGATACCGGCATTGTTTACGATAATATCTACGCCGCCAAAAGCGAGTGCTGTTGCAGCAAATGCTTTTTCTATCGTGTCATTATCAGTTACATCCAGTATGGCCGATGCGGCGGTATCTCTTCCAAACAGTTGTTGAAATTCCTGCATCGCACTTTGCAGGCGTTCTTCATTAATATCATTGATGATCACGCAGGCGCCTTCTTCTGCAAACTTTTTGGCGATGGCCTTACCAATGCCGCCGGCACTTCCTGTAACCAATGCAATCCTTCCGGTCAATGCTTTTGGTTTTGGCATGCGCTGTAGTTTGGCTTCTTCCAGCAACCAGTATTCTATGTTGAATGCTTCCTGTCTTGGCAGTGAAGTGTATTCACTAACAGCCTCCGCACCACGCATTACATTAATGGCATTGATGTAAAATTCAGACGCCACACGGGTGGTCTGTTTGTCTTTTGCAAAGCTGAACATGCCCACACCCGGGTACAAAATAATCACCGGGTTGGCATCCCGTATGGCAGGACTGTTGGGATGTTTGCAGGTATTGTAATAGTCCGCATACATCTTCCTGTACGCTTCAAATAAAGGCGCTATTTTTTCTTTAACAGCTTCGGTATTGTTTACATCTTCATCAGCCGCCAAATTCAATACCAGCGGCGAAATCTTTGTTCTTAAAAAATGATCTGGGCAACTGGTACCCAATGGAGCCAATCTATCCAGGTCGTTAGAATTAATGAATTGCAACACCCTGTCATCATCTGTAAAATGACCGATAGATCCAGCCCCCCTGCCCCCCAAAGGGGGGGTCTTGAGGAGATCACCGTTGGAGCAGAATCCTCTTAAAATGGGTGCTAACGCTGCCGCCTTGGCGAGCCTTTCTTCTTTTGGTAAAGACGCTATTTTTTGCCCGCCGAAAATGGGGCCTTTTTTACCATAATTATCTTCAAGGTATTGTGCACAAATCTCAATTACCTCCAGCGTGTTCATGTAACTTTCGTACGCCGTATCACCCCAGGTAAATAAACCATGAGAGCCCAGCATAATGCCGCGGATACCCGGGTTTTCATCCAAACATTCTTTCAATAACAAGCCCAGATCAAAACCGGGTTTTTGCCATTTTACCCAACCAATTTTACCCTCAAACAATTTGTTGGTAATCTGTTTGCCATCTTTAGCCGCTGCAATCGCAATGGCTGCATCCGGATGCAAATGATCAATGTGTTTAAAAGGTAAAAAGCCATGCAGGGCCGTATCAATAGACGGTGCTTTCGACGCCAGGTCATAAATACAATGGTTAAACAATTCTACCATTTCATCTTCATGCTCAATACCGCGGTAAATATTTTTTAAATTCAGTAAGCGGTCCATGTGCAATGCCGCAAGTCCATTGCGTTTCATGGTTCCAAGATCACCGCCACTACCCTTTACCCACATCACTTCTGTATCCTTTCCGGTTAACGGATCTTTAGCAATTGCCTTGCAGGAAGTATTGCCGCCGCCATAATTGGTGAGTCTCAAATCTGCGCCCAATAAATTGGAACGATATACCAATAAAGCTACTTCATCACCCGCCAGTTCGGCTGCTTTTGCTTCATCCCATAAATAGCTTACGTGTTTAAATTGTGTTGTTGTTGACATAGTGCTGTTATTTTCTTATGCTGATAATAGTATGTTGATTGTTGAATAAATTAAGGTTTTAAATAGTTGCCATACCCTAAAATTAATATCGAAAGTATGATGGCAACGATACCCATAACAATTGTTCTGCTGGTTTTTTGATTCACGCCTTTCCATTCTTTCAGTACCAGTCCCCACATGTTGGCAGTAAGTATAATAAACGCCATGTGCAGTATCCAGGAACTGGCGCCATTGCCGAGTTTGCTTTCGCCCATACCATAAAAAAAGAATTGCAAAAACCAGGTAGTACCCGCCAATGCAGAAAAAATATAGTTGGACAGCAGCGGTGTTTTCTTGTTGGTATAATCGCCAAAGGTTTTGTTGCGGGCATTTAAAATCATACACCAAATAAAGTTGGTCGTCAAGCCGCCCCACAACACCACTACATAGGTTACATTGTTCTGGTATAAAAAATTACCCTGGCTGGGGTGCGCCGCTTTCCATATTTCGTTGGCCAGTTCAGCCATAGGTTTACCCGCTTCCAGTCCAAAATTAAAACAGGCACTCAATACACCAGATACTATGGAAACAAGCATACCCAGCGCAAATTTATATTCTGTTTTTACCACAGTGCCATGCGGATCGGTGGCTGCAGCGCTTAATTGTTTTTCCTTCATCATGCCCGCTTTACCACAAATAACAATCGCCAGTACACATACCGCCAAACCTGCCAGCACGGTCAGTCCCCAGCTGGAATGTATCAGCATCGAAAATGTATCCTTACCTTCCTTCGGAAAAAAATCATAATAAATAGACGGGATCACCGCACCAAACACCATACACAAACCAAGGATGATACTGCTGCCCAGTGAAACGCCGAGGTACCGCACGCCCAGCCCGTAAGTGAGCCCGCCGATACCCCACAACACACCAAACAAATACGTAATGCCAAGGGTAGATGCACTGGCACCGCGGATGATATCTGCAAAACCCGGAATGGTTAAATACGCCGCCACCGGGGGAACAATCAACCAGGAGAAAATACCGCCGACAATCCAGAAGCTTTCCCAGTTCCATCCCTTTACCTTTTTATAAGGCATGTAAAAACTACCGGAAGCAAAGCCGCCGACGAAGTGAAAAATAATTCCGAGAAGAACCTGCATGTAAAATTTATTTTAATATGGCTGATTAACAATCTTTGTAAAAGTAAGGGAACAATGTTTTGCAACTGTCATGTACTGTCATGAATTATACAATGTTTTTTGGGTGGGCCGATTGGATGCGTATCTCAGCCAACAAACAAATACATTTTTTGGTCCGGGCTGAGAAGCTATGTGGAATATTGTTGCGTCGCCCTCTTTTACTTTTACAACTTTGGGGATCTTTTATTGATGCGTAGAAAGGTTGACGCTGACTTTGTATGCAACCTTATGATGATTTTGGTTGGATTGGCGCAATAGATTATTTTAGTTGCGTAAACAAAAAAGTTACGGGTAATTTAAAACAATACATTTGACACCACGACATTTTATAACATTAATCATTTTTCTGCCGACACTTTTGTTTGCACAGAACAAAAAGGAATTAACCGCAAGTCAAATCATGGACTCCTCCTTAGTTTTTTGCGGTGGTGAGTTTAAAATTGCAAAAATAAAATCAAGTAAAATTAATTATTTACTTATCCAACCGGACCAGACAACGGCAATAATAAATGAGCAACTTAAGACCGGAGAAAAATATGTTCAGTGTGTTTTATCAAAAACTCATTCTCCACAAACTACGTTTTTTAATGGAGAAAGAATCAGCAGGGTTAATGGGGACTCTGTTATCCATGTAGCGAACATACAATCAAAGGAGGAAATAAGGCTTAAAACATATAACCAAATTCAATACGGTTACAAGCAACTGAACTATAACTTATCCAGGCTTCCTGACCAAAAATTTAAAAATTTTGACTGCTTCGTAATAAATGCAAGAGCCATTAGCGGTTATAGCACGATAAATTATTTTGACAAAACAAATTTCAGATTATTGATGGTCGCATACCCAAATGGCAATAAATCCGCCATGATTGAATATATTTTTAAAGACAGTGTTCTATTTAATTCACATATTGTAAATACTTCCCCTGACACTGAAGAACTACAAATTTTAAAACTGCAAACCATTGATTTAAATATTAGCATTTCTGAAACATGGTTTAATTGCCCTTACACAGATAAGGTAGATATTCCTCAATATATTAAAATAGGAAAATTCGTTTCAACAACTGGTAATAAGACTACATTTAGAAGAACAGATATTTCAATGGACTATATGATGAAAAAGGGAACATTGATTTGAGGCGCTTTTTAGCATGGAACATAATTTCTTCAGACACTTTCGGTTTAATTGATGAAGTAGCATTTAAAAATAATGACAAATCTTCAGCCCCACAAATATTAGTTAGGGTTGTTTCGTGGGACGAAAATGGATACGTTTGTCAATGGATAACCGACAAGTATACAGACACACAGGATTATAAATTAATCAAATGACATCTTCCTCTACCATCTGGCGCAGGACTCTGTCCTGTTGCCAGACGTTACTAATCATGGGAATTAAGGGGATGCTCCTCTGGAGCGGGTGCTAAGTTGCTTTTGTATTACAAAGAGGTGGCTCCCACGGAGCCTGAAATATAAATAATTCAATAATTTTTACGCTCCAACTCTCTCATTCAAAAACTTCCCAGACGATGTCTCTGCACAAAATATTATAATCAAACAACCAGCATAAGTTGCAGGACTCGCCACCTATCAGGGCTGGGTAAATCAATTTATAAGCGATCATGTTTTATTTGCGGATAGTCCATCTGGCGCAGGACCCCCATCTGGCGCAGGACTCTGTCTCCGTCTGGCGCAGGACTCTGTCCTGTTGCCATTCGTTACTACCCATGGGAATTAAGGGGATGCTCCGCTGGAGTAAGTGCTAAGTTGCTTTTGTATTACAAAGAGGTGGCTCCCACGGAGCCTGAAATATAAATAATTTACTAATTTTTTCGGCTTCAGATCTCCCGTTCAAAAACTTCCCAGGCGATGTCTCTGCACAAATTATTATAATCAAACAACCACCATAAGTTGCAGTACTCGCCACCTATCAGGGCTGGGTACATCAATTGTTACTCAATAGTAGTTGGTTTGCGACGAGTCGTTCAGCAAGGAAATTCACATCGAAAGTTTTGGCGTGAAAAGACTCGCTTGGAATAAAATTCTGGCCTCTGATGTTAATGTTGTCGGCAGCACAGCCGCCTATTCTACCTTAAATACAAAAACCTTTTTACTCTATCTATTAAACTTTCAGTTGCTCCCGCAGGTGATTCTCCTCTTGAATTTACGGGTATGCTCAGGTAAACATCCTTGTTGCAATCTGTAAGATTAAATTTGTAAATAAGCGATGAATAGGGAAATGCGGTACTGCGGTTTGAGCAGGCAGCTACGCCGCCACCCATTGTCGCAAGATCAAGACTAAAAATGCCAATTTGTTTTGGTACAATGGCAATTTTAAAATCAAGGCTGTTATCCGCATCGCATACAGCAAGCCTGTTAAAATTACTGCTATAATCATATAAAGTTCGGTCTGTATTAATGCCACTGGCCGAAATAAAATCACAATAACCTTCAGGAGGATGATAGGTTTTTACAAAACGTGTTTGATAAGCTACGTTAAAAGACAAAGCAACTGAATCTACTGCAACCAATTGACCGGTATTTTCATCAAACAGTTTTTTATTGGGATTGGTATATAGTATCCAGATGGTATCGCCGGTTTTATATGTTTTTTGAACAGGAAAGAGATTTACTTTTTCAATAAAATTATAAGTATAACTAAAATTACCAGTCTTATTGCATTGTACTCCCATACAAAGGGAAGTTATAATCACGATAACAAAGGGTACAAAATATTTTCGCGTAATCAAGGATAGGTCGTTTTATGTAAAGGGATGCTGATTAATTTTTATTTTCAATCTAAATATAGCAAAAATTAGCAGATATGTTGGCAGGCATACTGTAACGTCTGGCGCAGGACTCTGTCCTGTTGCCAGACGTTACTAATCATGGCAATTAAGGGGATGCTCCGCTGGAGCAAGTGCTATGTTGCTTTTGTATTACAAAGAGGTGTCTCCTACGGAGCCTGAAATATAAATAATTCACTAATTTTTCCGCTCCAATTCTCTCATTCAAAAACTTCGCAGGCGATGTCTCTGCACAAATTATTATGATCAAACAACCAGCATAAGTTGCAGGACTCGCCACCTATTAGGGCTGGGTACATCAATTTATACGCTATGGTATTTGGTTTGCGGCGAATCCTTCAGCAAGTTAATTCACATCGAAAGTTTTGGCGTGAAGAGACCGGCCTTGGAAGTAAAGACAAACTTCCGTCTACATGTAGCCGTTGAAAAAGCAAACACAAAAAGTAGTGAATATTGGCACACAACAAACAATTCAGCTCTTAATAAACGATCGAGGATTTCCAACAAGTCGATAGAAACTTTTTTTTGAAGGAAATTTATTTATCAAAAAGAGAAAGGTCACAATACCCTTGAAATCTCAAATTTTAATGTAAGTTTGACAATACTTTTTCACATACAACTTCGAACCCACACACATGTTGCTAAAACCCGTTGACCCAAAAAAGATGTTTTTCAACCTGGCCAAATTGAAGCTCTTTTTAATTCTTAGTCTCGTCCTTACAAACCTTCATACCCTTGCACAGGCGCCAGTAATCAATTTATTTTCCCCAATTTCGGGCTCGGTTGGTACAGTTGTTACAATCTATGGCAGCAATTTTAGTGTTTCAGCAAAAGAAAATATTGTATATTTTGGTGGGGTAAGAGGTACAGTGTCTGCCTCGACTAGTACCTCTTTAACTGTAACAGTTCCCAAGGGGGCGGGCCCCAACCCACTAACCGTTACTAATCTCAACAATGGCCCTACAGCTTACGCGGCAAAGCCTTTTATTTTAAAATTTTCCGGCGGCGGTAATTTTTTTGACGCCAATTCCTTTGGTAATCCAAAGTCATTTAGGACTCAGCAGGTTGGTACTACGAGCGTGGCAGTTGGTGATATTGATGGCGACGGAAAGCCCGATCTGGTTTCTGTAAACTTTCCCGGGGGCAGCGCCTCATGGCTGTCTATATTAAGAAATACCAGTACCTACAGCAATATTTCTTTTTTTGACACTGCAACCATTTTACCACCTACTCCTCCAAACCAGATATCTTCTGACGGCAATTGTGTAAGGCTTGCTGATATTAATGGCGATGGCAGGCTTGATATTGCCATGCTTTCATACGGCCAGCTATCAGTTTATAGAAACATCAGCGTGCCGGGCAATATTAATTTTGCACCTATGGTAAAATTTACCGCTAGCTTAAATAAAACCTCGGAGCTTGAGATAGATGACTTTGATAAGGACGGTAAACCCGACCTGGCATTGATCAATGATCAAGCTGTTTGTATCTTTAAAAACCTAAGTACAACAACTGAAATTTTAATGGACTTTCCGATTACCTATGAAATTACAACGTCTATTACTACCCGAGGACTCAAAATCGGAGATATTGACGGAGATAACAGACCGGATATATGCGTTGTTAACTATTCCGACTCATTGGTAATACTGCGGAATTTGAGCGGCGGTAATACAATATTATTTGCCCCGCCTTTACGTTTTTTCACCGGTAAAAATTCTTACCCGACCGGTTTGAGCATAGCAGATATTGATGGTGACTTAGTAGCAGATATAATTATTGCAAATGCATTTGCCGATCAATTGCTTTTTTTTAAAAATAAAAGTAAACCAGGGGTATTTTCCTTTGAGATACTGCAATTCTATCCTAATGTCAACTCGGCAAAAATTGAAACTGTAGATTTAAACGGAGACGGAAAAAATGATTTAATTTTTAGTACAAGCGGTTTTGAAGAAACTGCAATACTCCTAAATAGCAGCAGCCCCTGCAAGTCAAATTTTGGTTATAAAACGGCATTTGACAGCGACAATAACCCTGAAATTTGCGTATATGACCTGAATGGTGATGGTAAGCCAGAACTTATACTCCCCAACAACGTTTTGAGTGCCATAAAGGTGTATGAAAATAAAATAAAACAAACCATTGCAGGATGTGCAGCCGGTACATCAGTAATCACTTCCAATGCTACAGGTTCTTCATACCAATGGCAACAAAATGCAGGTGGTGGCTTTCTAAATATTAGTAACAATGGCACATTATCGGGTACCAATAGTGCCAGCCTGCAAATAACCAACCCGTCAATGTCGTGGAATGGATTATCCTATCGCTGTATTGTTAATGAAGATACAAGTAATGTCTTTTTTCATTCAATCACTACAGATATAGTTCCCTCCATTTCTATAACCAATTGCCCGACAGATTTCTGTTCAGGCGATACCACAATATTCACTGCCACTACAAAGAATGAAGGAACGAACCCTTTATTTCAATGGCAGGATAGTAATAGTGTGGCCGGCTGGAGGAATATTACCGGAGAACTATCCCCTTTACTGAAATATGCTACAAATATTCCCGGCACGAAAGTACGCTGTAACATGACGGGAGGTTATGCATGCAGTTTACCTGCTATTGTAACCAGCAATACTATTTCAAGAAATTTTGTGTGTAATACAAACGTGAAGCTTTGTCCCAATGGCGGCACCGTGCTTACATCAAATATTACCAGTTCATTTTACTACTGGGCATTAGATACAGGAGCTGGATTTAACGGCATTTCCAATAATAGTAATTACTCGGGAGTAAATACGGCCAACCTGCAAATTAGTAATATGCCGTCTACAGCATATGGTTATAAATATAGGTGCTCTGTTAGCGGCGCCATGTATAGTAATATTTTTACTTTACAATTTTCAGATACATGGACCGGTGCAGCAAGTTCTGCTTGGGAGAATCCGGCAAATTGGAGTTGTAATGTTGTACCAGATACGAATACGGATGTTGTAATACAATCAGGAACAATTTTGCTTAATTCTAATACAACTATCAGAAGTTTGGATATTAGCCAATCCGCCAAACTTATTGTAAGTTCAGGCAATAATCTGACGATCAAACACTAATCCTTCACTTGCATACATTGGATATTTTCGTCCGCTCTGAAGCCTGCATTTAAAAGCTTCCCAAGCAATGTCTATGCACAATTATTACAATCAAACAGCAAGCATAAGTTGCAGGCCCCGCCGCCTGGCAGGGCTGACTACACCAATTTATACAATATAGTATTGGGTTTGTGGCGAGTCCTTCAGTTACACTATTACAATTGGCGGCTTGTACGTGAAGAGACTCGCCCTGGAAGTGAGTATTCTAATCAATCAGCTACCATAAACCGCAGCACTCGCCCGCGAATAAATTCAACAAAAAGCCTAACCGTGGAAACTACATTTTAATCTCACATCTGCTATCAAAAAAAACCACATTTTATACGCCTAGTCCTTTATTTTGATTGATTATTATTTACAAAGACTATTTAATTTTTACACAACGAAGGTATAAATCAGCAGGAAAAATATTTTGAATGGCAGTTAAAAGCCTAAATATTTAAACCGGCCACTATCTATAAATGCATACCGAAACACCAGACATAGCAGGATCACGTACCATAAACACATCAAAATATTTGCATACTTTTTTGCCATTACTTTGGTTAACAGGTTGTACATGGTTTATCTTTTTAAAAACAATAATGTTTGCAATAAATTAAACGATTGGCTTAAGGAATTTTCACTGATCAATACAAAACTCAGCATAACAAAATTAAGTGTTACGATAACCCCAGCTACATGTTGAAATACGGGATACTTGCTTAATTTTTTATGCCATGCAGTACTTTCATACCGGTGCCATACGTTAATGGCCAATGCGTGTAAAATGCCCCACAAAAGATAACGGATTGATATTTCATGCCAGATTCCTAAAACTATCATTGAAATAATAATGCTGATTCGTGCATTGCGGGTGATCCCTAAAAATGGGAAAAATACATACTCCCTGCACCATGACGAAAGCGAAATATGCCATCGTTTCCAAAAGTCTGCAATGTTGTTGGCAAGAAACGGGAAGTTGAAATTTTCAATGATTTTAAACCCAAATAACATGGACAGCCCCACTGCAACATCTGAATATCCGGCAAATTGAACATAGGCATTTGCAGTAAATTTAAACATCTGCAGATACGCAGTAAGCCATACCTGGCTGGCGGCATTTTCAGTACAAAACAAATTTAATTTATAGGTCAATAAATAATTGCCTATCACATTGATTTTTACCATACCATATAAAATACGTTCCAGTCCCTGGGAAAACAATACACTATTCCACCTGCGTTTACGAAGGTCTTTTACAAAGGGTTGAAAAAGATTTATAGGCCCGATTAAAATGGTAGGTAGAAAAAAAAGATACTGATAGTATTCTACAACAGAGTGCGCCGGCAACTTCCTTTTGTACGCCTCCATTGCATAATGAATTTGACGAAATGAATAATAAGAAATACCTAATGGCAATATTTTATTTTTGGTAATACTGAAATTTAATACAGTTTGCAACTTAAATAGCAGTAAAATGCCGCTTACCTGGATAATTACAACCAACGTAGCTGTAGTTTTTGAAACAGGCGTATTTAAAATATAAAAAGTAATCAATGAAGTAGCAGTCAAAATCAGCAACGATACCGGCGAAACAAAACCCAAAAAAACAGCTGTAGAAATTGCTACCGGAAACATCTGCCATTTTTCCGGTAACAGCCATGCTAATAAAAGTAATGGTATGCAAACAATTAAAACAATGATTAATAAACTCATTTTTTATTACCAGTTTCATTAATAATTTTTTCTAAAAGATCCTTTGTAAAAAGATGCCTTCCTCCTTTATTTAAATGCCCGCCATCATGAAAATCTTTGAAATACATGGGTCTTGTTGTGTACCTCCAGTGCTCAATGCCAAACTTTTGCCGGTACATATCAAAAAGTGAATTAAGCTGTTCAGAAAATGTTGGGGTGTACATTATTTTCTCAACCTGTTGTGGTCTTGGAATATCAACCAGTACTATTTTAATACCAGCGTCGGTCAGTTTTTTTAAGCCCTCAAAAGCAAATTGAATTTCTTCTTTTTTTTTGCAATACCTTTTTGCTGGAATATAATTCAGGGTATCAGTCAGCACTTCGTAATCAATAAAATTATCTGCACACCTGACGGGTTTTAATTCCTGATTACTAAAAAGGTCTTTGAAAATAGTTGAATTTTCTGTGGCGATATTTTGCAGGTAATCTTCAAAGTCAGTGTAAAAAAACTTTTCTGTTTCCTCGTATCGTATGGCTGCCAATTCTGTTTGTAAGCAAACCAAATCGGGTTTAATTACCAACAGTTCATTAATTAAATTTTTATTACTGATAAAATATTGTAACTGATCATGTGGTTGCCAGATTTTTTCAAGTAAAATATTGCTTGTTTTGTACTCCGCTAATGTGCCTGCAATTTCATCCGGACACTCCACACCATTGCCCACCAGGGAGGAGCCAATTATAATTACATTATAGGTAGTTTTGGTTTTATTATTAAAATCACTTTTAATATCCTGTAACTGACTGGAAAACCAACTATCCCCTTCGCTGCTTTTTTTATGCTTATCGTAGTAGCCAATCACAAAAAGTTGGAACAAAAAAAAAGAAACAACTACCCAAATCCATATCTTAAGAGGCGGCACATTTATTTTCATATTTAAACCACTTTTAGCTTTTCATTTATAATCCGCTCAACTGAAGTCAGCATATTCATATTCATCATTTCGGCAGTTGAAAACCTAACCTTAAGGCGATCTTCCAAAATAGTGATGAAAACCAGGTGAGCCATTGAGTCCCATCCTTCTAAAGTATGCGACGTGTCGCTCATTTTAACCTTTGATACATCTATTCCAAAAGCTTCTGCTGCAGCCTCCATGATAATTGTTTTTGATGTAGAAGCAACAGCCTCCGTACCATCGTTCTCTTTTGATAGAATTAATTCTTTTACAGCATTAACCTGGATTTTGCCGGAAAGCCCCTTAGGTAAATCGGGAAAGAAATAATAATTTTTAGGCAGTTGACTTTGTTCTAATAAAGGCCTTAAAAAAACAATCAGTTCATTTTTATCTAAACTTTCATTGGCCTTAATCACGATAGCACTAACCAGCTTTTCCTGGAAGTTTTCATCGGGCAACCCTAAGCAAATACTTTCTACCACCTTGGGATGTGTGTTAATCATCTCTGTAACCTGCTCAGGATAAATATTGATACCGCCGGTATTGATGGTGTTTTTTTCTCTGCCCGTAATATAAAAAAAGCCATCTCCATCTTTAACAGCAATATCGCCGGTGTTTAACCATCCGTTTACTAAAACATTTTGTGTATCAATTGGATTATTTAAATAGCCTTTAAAAATGTGTGCTCCTTTTAACCACAATACCCCCGTTTCATTTGCCTGGGCAATTTCACCATCTTCTTTAATAATTTTTGCTTCACAATCTACAGGTATGCCCACAGTTCCTATTTTACGGGATAGTTCATTTACGCCACAAAACAATGAGCCTGCAACTGTCTCTGTTAATCCGTACACATTTACTAACCGGGTTTGAAATTTTTGTTCAAAGTCTTGCCAAAGTTTTAATTCTAATTTAGAAGCAACTGAAATAATAAATTTAAAGTGGTCAGTTTGAAAACTATCCTCGTACCCCTCATGAAATTTATTCATAAAAGATAACACGGTAGGGACTGTAATAAAATGGGTAATTCTGTATTTGTAAATACTATTGAAAAGATCTCCGATAGTTGACAAATCAAAACGAAAAGGACGTATCCAGGTTGCCTGGTTAAAGGCTGTTAATAAAGGCCCCTGGATAATGCCATCTGCATGATAAAGCATGAGAATGTTCAGTAAGCGGTCATCTTCATTTATACCATACACTTTTTTCAGCGTATGCAAATGAACAAAAAGATTACCATGAGAAATCGTCACCCCTCTTGGATCTGAAGTGGTGCCGGACGTAAACAATATATAAGCTATATCCTCATCGTTAATTATATCAATTGACGGTGGTACCGCAAAAGATGCATTCATGATTGCCGGAAAAATGAATTCATCCGCTGCAGGGGTCACATTTTTGTTTTTTAATAACCGCTCAAATAACTTTCCTTTTTTTTGAGTGGCTGCCTGTATTTTTAAATGAAAAGCCGTTGAATTTGTATCAATTAATCTTGTAACAAACAACTCCTCATCCATTACAAAAATATTGGCACCGGTTTTTTCAATGATTGCGATTGCACGTTTTGGAGGTACATCCGGATCAATAAAAACCGTAACAATTCCATACCGCAAAAATGCCAGGAAAAACAGGGCTGTATAATAATCATCATTAACAGATAGTATTACTTTATCTCCCTTCTTTAATCCATTTTTTTGAAAAATTGACCAAAGCTTTTCAATTTCTTCCAATAGCTGGCCGTAGGTTGTTTTTTTGTCACCAATGTGAGCAAAAAGCCGGTTGCGTATAGCTGCTTGTTGTAAAGTTTCAAACAGGCTGTTAGTGTTAGTATAAGTCATTAATTAACTGGTTGATTAATAATTTTCCGTTATCGTTATAAGGCAGTTCTGATAAAAATTTAATTTGATTGGGGATTTTATTTTCGCCCAGGTGTAGTAATATTTCATTTTTAATGTCTTGCTTTACCTGTAACTCATTTAATGGCGGGTTATTTTTTAATACAATGAATGCGGCAATTTTTTCAGCATCTTCTTTTTGAAATGAGCAAACAAAAGATTCTTCAATATAAGGAAGACCACTAATAAATTGCTGAATTTCATCCAGGTAAACCAACTCTTCGGTTGAAGTTTTTACAATAGCTCTTTTTCTGCCTATCAGTTGAATGTTTCCATCCGCTGTGTATTTAGCAAGGTCGAGTGTATAAAACCAACCATCCCGTATTACCGCATCAGTTTGACGCTTATCTTTAAAATAACCCTGCATCAGGTTTTCACTAAAAATCCTTAATTCACCTTCTGCCCCAACTGGTACCAACTCCCCATGTTCATCTACAATTTGTGCAATACAATCAATGGGTTTTCCAATAGTGTCTGCACCTGGTTCAATATCCAAAATGCTTTGAGAAATACAAATGCCGGTTGTTTCTGTTAATCCATAATAATTTAAAACAGGTAAATGATAACTGTTCTTAAAATCTGCCCTCAATGAATCGCTTAATTTGTTGCCGGTACAAATAAGGGTTTTAAGCGTTTTTAATTGACTGCCAATTTTATCTTTATGTTTTACCAACTGATGAAGCATTGCCGGGTTACAGCCTAATATGGTAATTCTATTTTCAGCTATTGCCTCCGTAATAGTGAACAAGTTACTCAAAGCACTTTCACCAGGAACTACTATCCCTGATCCTGCATGAACGGGTGCAATGGTAGCATTACGCAAACCACTCATACTGTCTAAACCTCCCAATGCAAAAAAACGGTCCTCTGTTTCCCAAAGAAATGTTTCTGTTATTAACCGGCCGCTTCTAAATAAGTTGCCATGTGATAATTCTACCCCTTTGGGAACACCTGTTGAACCTGACGTAAATAAAATAACTGCTCCATCATTGTGTGAAATAGTTTCTTCGTCCAAGTTGCCAGCTGCTGCTTCGTCAGTCAACCAGTCTGCAAAATAAAGTTGGCCTGCTGTCTCTTCTGATTCATCAAACAGGATGGTTTGAATATTTTCAAAATTGTATTTACTTTCTTTAAAAAAACTTTGATTGGTAAAGCATAGCCTGGCGCCCGTTTGCTCAAGAATATAAGAAAAAGTTGCCTCTGTTAAATGTGTTCCAATTGGAACTAACACAATGCCTGCCTGCATGCAGGCCCAAAATAATAAGATGGCTTCTGTATGAATTTTAGAACATACAATTATTTTATCGCCCTTTTTAAAACCATTTTTTTGTAACGCAGAAAGAATGTTATGGATGATGTCATCGCAATCTTTATAAGTAAATTCGCTCTCATCCATTAAGGAAACAAGTGCAATATTATCAGGAAAAATCTTTACTGATTTCTGCCATAGTGCTTTTAAGTTTTGTTTTGACTTTGGAATAATATACTGTTGTGTCATCAGGTGATTCTGCAAACGAAATCCATCAAACGACACAGGCAGCACCTGCAATAGTCCGAGGCGCTCCAGTATTTCCAATTCTTTAAGCAGGCTATTTATCTCAACATTTAATGTGCGGCATGTCTCTTTAACCGTATATCCCTTGTTAGCCAGAAAAATGGCTTTTGCAGCCAATACCGTTAGTTGATATTGGTCTACATCTTTAATCCGTTCTACATAAACGGGATGACGTTTTAACAAAGCCCCTGCAGCACCATTTAAATGACTGAAATCTATAAAAACTTTTTGTTGATTCAGGTCGACACGCAGTAAGGTGTTTATTAAAATATATGCTTCTTCTATATTTGGAATATCTTTTAAAGTAAAAGCACTGATCGTTTCATTTTCCCATGATTTTGGCAGCAGTGCAATTAGTGCATTGTAATCGGAAGTATTGGGATTAGACAGCACTGCAATTGAAGAAGAACAATCTATATCATTAGCCTTAAACATACCAGGTTCAGAAAAAACAAATCCCTTCCAATGGGTGTTTTTAGTTAAATGCTGAAAGGCGAGTTCATAGTCTTTTCCATGCATTTGCTTTCCACCTCTTTGGAAAAAGGGCTCCGGCTCAGTGTTACTTAAATGTACATGTGGAAAGATAATGGCCCCATCATCTTTCACCACCCGCATTAGTTCGTTCAATAAAATATGCTGGTTAAAACGATGAAAGGCATCCAGCCCAACTGAAAAAGCGATGCTTTTTTCCTGTAATGGTAATGGAGCATTTAAATCACAAAATAAAATAGTTACATTTTTATTCTCCTTCATCCAAAAAGAAAAACCTTTATACCCCAATATATCCTTATTCCCTTCCCAGGTAGCAATAATGTGCTGTTCCGGAAATAACCCGGAAAGAATTGTGGTTAACCAACCCGATCTGTCCCACAAATTCAATATAATGTCTCCCGCTTTAACCTCCTGCTGAAGCTTTTTTAAAAAAGGATAAAGGGCTTTTATAGCCTCATTAAATGGTTGAAAGCAGGCATAGGCATCATAATTTGGGCGGCGGGCCTTCTGCTGTAAAAACAATTCATACCGTTGGGTTTCCTGGATAATTTTGCGGATAGCATTGGTTTTATTTTCCAATATCTTGCCGGGAAAAATATCAATTTCGTTATAAAAAAAAAGGTTGTTTATTGCGGGCACCAATTGAAATTGAGCGTCGTTGAATATTTTAGTTACATCTACATTCATCTTATACAATAATTTTACTTCCTGAAAATAGACAAAACGTTGAATAATTACTTTTATTTTCAAATCTCATCTAGCCCTTTAAGGTATTAAATTTAACCTGGTAATTAATATTTGCTGCAGCCGTTCCCGGAAGTAATGAAGAATTAATACGCAAAACAGGCAAGGTGGATAATCGTAAATTGCAAAGAGGTTAAGGAATGAATTTGTCGCGGCAGTTTTCGCCACATACGCTTCACTATTTTCCATTTCTTTGATTTCCCGATTTAAATTAGAAGCGAATACAATGAAAAAATATTTGTTGCCCCTATCAATTTTATTTACTGTTTTATCCTTTGGTATTTATTTCGCACAAGAATTATCCAACAGACATGGCAGGCCCTGGACTTGACATGCCTGTCGTGTGTTTCTATGTTGTTGTATCTATATTCTTTATTGTTAAGAAGACTTTTCTTTATTTTAATGTTAACAGATCACTAAGAAATATTTGCCTGGTACATATACTTGGATTGCTCTGGATTTTTGTGTCCCTTGCTTTTTTATAAGTTTTTTTACAACCCGACTTTATTGGATACCCAACCTGATGAAAGAAAAGTAACAAGTGGCATCGGCAGAATCCTGCACCAGGTTTAGCACACGCTCATATTTTTACAATTTTATAAATCACGCCAGTAATACCCGTTTTTCCTTGCAGCAAACCCATTACATACAATTCCTTATTTTCATCCACGTTAACGCCACAAATTAAAAATGGGTCCCGGGGTTTATTAAAAAATTTCAAGGGTTGTTTTAACCAGTTGCCTTTTTCATTTTGTAGCATGGCAAACATATTGCCGTTAAAATCGGCGAACACGTATTTTTTATTGAGTGCCGGAATTTGTTTGCCGTAATAAAAACTGCCGCCAATAATACAAATGCCTTCTTTGTGTGTGTAGGCATAAATAGGTGGAGTGAAAACACTTTTATTAGCGGTATCCATCGTTAAAAAGCTGCTATCGCCTTCCTTCACCGGCCACCCATAATTGCATCCTCTCTTCACAATATCAATTTCTTCTTCTTTCTCCTGCCCTACGTCTGCGCCAAATAATTGATGGGTAGAAGCATCAAAACTAAAACGCCACATTTTACGAAAACCATACGCCCATATTTCGGGCCTGGCATTTTTTGTTGCCACAAAAGGGTTGTCAGCAGGAATGGCGTACGGCTTTTTACTGACGTCAATCCGCAATAATTTGCCGTTAAAAAAATTCAAATCCTGGCCGTGATATACATAGGCACTGTCGTCCAACTGATCATCGCCAATGGAAATATACAGGTACCCATCAGGCCCAAAAGCAACCTGGGCACCATTGTTATTGATGTTGTTACCCTCCAGTTCAAACACCCGGTACTCCGAATGCGCATCCGCTACCTCCCTGTTGCCATTGCCGGATGTAAATTCTGCAACAACCAACTTCCCGGTTTTGGGATACCTTGCGGAAGGCGCAGCATAACATACATACAACTTGCCATTGGTTGAAAACTGTGGATGCAGAGCGACACTAAAGATGGAGCCCAGTGGCGATTTCATATCCTGTTTACCGAGCCCATTATTGCAAACCAGGAATGGCTTTGCCGATAAAGAATCGTTCTTAAGCAACCATATTTTTCCACTGTTATCCGTAATAAACTTCCGGTTGGTATTATCGGCCGGAACATTTAATTCAACAGGTGCGGCAATGGCATTGCTTACCAACTGAAGCTTTACTTCTACCGAATCATTGCTTACGTTTTCAGTTAATTCAGCCATCCTGATTTTTGCCGGACTATGGCAGGAACAATTAAATATTGATACAAGAATAATAAAACAAAAAATTGATTGCTTCATACTGACTGGTTTGGGTTGATTGAAATAAAAGAAACCGGGTTAAAAAAATAATTAACGGTATCATCTGCCTCGAAAAATGATATAGCTTTTCGCTAACGCGACATACATTGCAGGCGCATGCACACCTACAATTGCGTTAGTAATATTTTAATAGAAAAACCTGATTCGGTAGGGAGTAGATTGGTAAAGAATGTGTATTTAAATTATTATTTGGCTTTGTCTGCGGGAAGACAAATCGAAGTCTAATATATCTCCTTTTTAACAGAAATAATAATTGTTGGGGCTAATTATTTGGTGCACCAGATTGAATACCGGCAATCTAACAAAGGCATCTATACGAACCTCTTGACCGGATGGAGCCTTACAGTCATATGCTCCTGATTTCTTCGATACTTGTTCGGGTGTTGTTCGGGACACGTTCGGGAATTACCGAACATGCCTCGAACATGTCTCGAAGCATTCCCGAAGAAGGTGTGCTAAAAAACGTACAAATACGATGATGCCCGGCACCGAAAAACATCTCTTTACCTGTGCCGAAATCTATTTTTTCATCAACTCAAAAAATAACTTTTACAGCGCCGCCAATGCATTTTCCAAATCGCTTAATAAGTCTTCCACATTTTCAATGCCAACAGAATAACGGATCAAACTTTCGGGAATGCCAAGCTGCCTTCTTTGTTCTTCCGTTAATTCCACATGACTGGTAGTGCGTGGAGGGCCCGCCAGCGTGCTTACTGAACCCAGACTGGCAGCCAGGTGTACAAATTGTAGTTTGGGCAAAAACTTTTTCACCTGTTCGTAACTGCCGTCCAGCGAAAAACTCATCATGCCGCCAAAGCCCCGCATTTGTTTTTTTGCAATGGCATATCCGGTATGGATTTCAAGCCCCGGGTAAAATACGTCGCTAACCTTGGGGTGAGCTTTCAGGTAACGGGCAATTTGCATAGCAGACGCATTTTGCCTTTCTATCCGCAGTTCCAGCGTTTTCATACCACGGGCAATCATATAGGCAGGATCTGCCTGCAGGCTGGCGCCATTGATCTCCCGGAACTGGTAAACCTTCTGCACCAACTCTTTGCTGCCGCAAAGCAATCCTCCCATCGCATCTGAATGACCACCCAAAAATTTAGTAGCACTGTGCACCACCAAATCGGCGCCTAACTGTAACGGGTTTTGATTAATGGGCGTGGCAAATGTATTGTCAACAACTACTACGGCTCCTACTTTTTTTGCCGCCGCAGCAAGCCTTGCAATATCCACCACTTTTAATGTGGGATTGGTCGGCGTTTCCAGGTATAACAAATCGCAACCTTTAGCGATCACTGCTTCCAGTGCTTCATGGTCAAGTGTTTCACATAGCTCCACTTCCACATTGTAATAGGGAAGAAATTCCAGGAACAGTTTACTGGTGCCGCCGTAGGTGTCTTTAATCGATACCACTTTTTTACCCGGTCCCAGCAAAGCGAACAAGGTGTTGCTGATGGCGCCCATACCCGTTGCAAACGAAGCCGCAGCTTCAGCACCTTCGAGAATGCGGATTTTTTCTTCCAGCACATGTACAGTAGGGTTGGTATTGCGACTGTAAATATAGCCATCCGCTTTGCCCAGCGATACGTTGTGCCATTCATCCAGGTCGTGGTATGAAAAGGCTACGCTGTTTACAATCGGCGAGGTAACAGCGCCATTGGTAAAGGGTTCGGTTTCGCCCGCCCAAACGGCAGCCGTACTTTTTTTGTGCTTTGAAAAATCCATTGTGTTACTGTTATTTATTTGTTGAATGAAGTTCCATGTAATTCAATGTAAGATGGCAAAGCGCTTTTACGCCCATCACCATACTGCTTTCATCAATTTGAAAACCGGGTGTATGGTGGCCCACTTCGCTTGCTTTCATTTGCGGCGGCAAGGCTCCGGTGCTAAAAAAGAATCCGGGCACTTTTTGAGCGAAGTAGGCAAAATCTTCTGCGCCCATACCTGCCGGAATCAGTTGTGTATGTTCTTTACCAGCCAGTACCTGTAGTGTCGGCAACATCTCCGCAGTCAGCTGTTCATTATTCACCAACATCGCATCTTCCATACTGATATTAACTGTGGCAGTTGCGCCGGCGCTGGCCGCGATGTGATCGACAATTTCATTGATGCGTTTATAAATGGTGTTGCGCATGGCCGTATCCAGTGTACGAACGGTACCAATCAACACGGCTTCTTCAGGAATAATATTTTCACGGTTGCCTGCATTAAAAGCGCCTACTGTAACTACTGCTGCATTGCTGGTGAGTGGCATGTTGCGGCTTACAATGGTTTGCAATGCCATTACAATCTGCGAACCGGTAACAATGGGATCTACACCCAGCCAAGGCGAAGCGCCGTGCGACTGTTTGCCTTTTATGATAATGCGGAAAATATCATTCTCTGCACTCACGCTTCCGGGCCTGTAAATAAAAGTGCCGGTGGGTGTACCGGATGCAATGTGCTGTCCGAATATAACATCCACCGCAGGGTTTTCCAGCGCCGCTTCCTTTACCATTAGTTTGGCACCACCTTCCTCGCCGGAGGGCGGTCCTTCTTCACAGGGCTGAAAAATAAATTTTACCGACCCTTTCAGGTCTTTCTTTACGGCAGCAAGTATTTCTGCAGCGCCCATCAACATCGCCACATGCGTATCATGGCCACAGGCATGCATTACACCGGTTGTTTGGCCGTTGTAACTGGTTGTAACAACCGACTTAAAAGCAAGCTCATTTATTTCTGTTATGGGCAGTGCATCCATATCTGCACGCAACGCTACTACTAGTCCGGGATGGCCACCTTTCAGCAACCCAATTACGCCCGTTTTGCCTACGCCGATTTTTACTTCTATACCCAGCGAACGCAGGTGTGCAGCGATTTTTTCTGCGGTGCGAAATTCCCGGTTGCCCAGTTCCGGGTGCTGGTGAATATCACGCCGCCAGGCAATTACCTGCGGAGCCTGTTTTACTGCCAACTGGTCCATTTTTGCGAGCAGCGCCATTGCAGGCTGCTGCTGATTGCCACTGCTACTTAACTGCCGGCAGAGGGCAGTCACAGGAAGCAGTAAGGCTGTAAATAGTAAAAGGGGTAACAATTTGACCGGTCTCATGTGCAGTAGGTTGAATCTGTAATATAGGCAAATATTTGTTTCCCTGGCGGTGCCTGCAAGCCTGCGCATATTCGCAAACGTTGTGAAGAATACCTGTTAAGCATATTCAATTTAATCCCGCTGCTGTTGGCTATAACGATTGTTTATTTTTGCAAGCGCAGTCAAATAGAATTAATACCGGGCTGAATAAACCATTTTACCATATAGGCTGCAATCATTAAATTTACTGAAGTAACAAAAAAACGAATGGTTAACTTCCAGGAAAGAGTCTTAACGTATCCCCGGTATTGCCGCCAATTTAGCTGCGGCGATTCGCTGATTACTATTTTCAATTGTCCGCCCGAAGCCCGGTTAATGCAAACTAAACTGGCTGATTTGTGGTGCCATGAAAATTATATTTTTTATGTGCTGGAAGGAAAAAAAGTATGGCATACTGCAGAAGGAGCTTATGAAATCGGGGAAGGCAATTGCGTACTGGTAAGAAAGGGAGCCTGTATACTGGAGCAATTTTTTGACATCGGTTTTTGTGTTGTGCTGTTTTTTATTCCCGATGAATTTATTTGCAATACGCTCAAAAACAAATCGGCCCCTATTGCAAAAACCGGCAGCAAATACCAACCGGTGATGAAGTTGAATGCTACCGAAACACTCAAGTCTTTTTTTGTTTCGATGTACGCTTATTTTTCCGGCACGGCCGAGCCTGACAAATCATTGCTTGAACTCAAATTCAGGGAACTGATTTTAACCATTGCCGACAATCCTAAAAATGAAGAAGCGCTTTCTTATTTCTGTTCCCTCATGAACGAACCGCAATCGGTATCGTTGCAAAGAGTGATGGACGACAACTTTTGTTTTAACCTGAAGCTGGAACAGTACGCCATCTTGAGCAACCGCAGTCTTTCTGCATTTAAACGCGACTTTCAAAAACAATTCAACAGTACGCCAGGCAGATGGCTGCTTGAAAAAAGGCTGGAGCATGCGAAGTTCCTCCTGGGCAATAAGAATAAAACAGTAAGCGAAGTTGCTTTTGAAAGTGGCTTTGAAAATCAATCTCATTTCAGCCGCTCTTTTAAAGAACGGTTTGGCATCTCCCCCGCCGCCGCCAAATAAATCATCTCCTGAACTTTTAAGCACAATATCTGGACTTTGCAGCAATGGCCGTTTTTAAATGGACAATTACTTTTGTGTGGCAATGAACAAACGGTCGTTCATGCAGCCGGGTCAGCTCCCTGCAGGATCATTCAAAATAGCAAATCGCTTTTTTTCAGTCCGGCAGACGAGTTGAAAGGGAAAAAAAATTAACCATTTACAAATCTTAAAATTCAAACAAGATGAATCCAAACAAAGCATTGTGGGAAAAAGGAGATTTTACCCGCATAGCAGACACCATGCGGGAAAGCGGCGCCGCACTGGCTGCAACATTCGGTATTACCCCGGGCATCAACACGCTTGACCTGGGTTGTGGAGACGGCACTACCGCACTGCCTTCTGCCCAACTGGGCGCCAACGTGCAGGGCGTAGATATTGCCAGCAACCTGGTTGCCGCAGCCAAAAAGCGGGCGCAGGCAGCAGGGCTTGATAACTGCACTTTTCGCGAAGGCGATGCCAGCAATTTGAGCGAAATACAAGATGAATCTTACGACCTGGTGGTGAGCATTTTCGGAGCTATGTTTGCGCCCAGGCCAATGGATGTTGCAAAGGAAATAGTTAGAGTTACCCGGCCCGGCGGTAGGATTGTGATGGGCAACTGGATACCGGGAGACCCTACACTGGTTGCCCAGATATTAAAAATCAGCTCAGCTTACATGCCACCGCCACCGGAGGGGTTTGTCAGCCCGATGTTATGGGGTGTAACGGATCATGTAACCGAACGTTTTGTCAGTGCCGGCATAGCACCACAAAACATTTCATTCTCCAATGAAACCTTTACATTCAAAGCGGACTATTCGCCTACAACATTTGTTGACCAGTTTAAAAATTATTACGGCCCAACCATGAATGCTTTTGAAGCAGCGGAAAAAAATGGCAAGGCAGCCGCACTGCAGCAGGAATTGGAACTGTTGTTTAACTACCAAAATAAAAGCAACACGCAAAATACAACTTCCATCCCGGCTACCTTTTTAAAAGTAACTGTTATTCGTTGAGGAACTATAAAGGCAGAGGATCATTTAAAGCCGCCAACTTTTTGAAAGGTGGCGGCTTTACCGATACAATAAAAATCATCTAAATAAGATGCTTCCAGTTTCAACCTAAATAGATCGTCAGGAAATCAGTACCTCCATTTCATTTTGATGTCTTATAGTTTTGGGTGATGAAACGACCCATCTTTTTGACAAGGCAACAGCATGCAATGTTTTCCTGTATTTGGATTGCATGCTGCGCATGTATTTACTAAAACCGGTTCCACCTGCCTTAAACAATTTTTTGTGGGCAAACCAAACCACCAGCGAAGTAGCAAAAAAGAACACCGGGTAAAAATAGCGGCTGATTATTTTGGTGCCAACAGATTTACTCTTAAAAATAATGGCCATTCTTTCTGCCTGAAAATGGATGTGATATGCTTCGTCAATCAGTATGTCTGTACAAATCTGTTGCAAAAGTTTGCAGTTGGTTGCGGTCTTCAGCGCCTGGTAAAAAACCTGCGCCGCGCTTTCTACAGTTATAACAGCCAGTGTCCATATTTCCATGCTGGTATTAAAATACCTGGTCTTTCTGAAAAGCGTATCGCCCCAATTATTACAGATGCGTGGCTGATGAATGGCATCAAGGTACGTTCCTAAATTGTTGCCGTGCTTTTGTTCTTCTTTTATAAAAAGTTGTACAGCCTGCACATAATGCGGGTCATTAATCCTTGCGGCATACAATGTGGCCGCGTGAATTAAATGCGCTCCATCCGAAGTTTCACCCAACTGCCAGGCCTGCAGGGAATGCAGTATGTGCGATAGTTCGGTTGCCGAAACAGTTGGTTTCAAATTCCAGTCCACCCGCTGCCGTACAGCATTCTGATCAAAATGTTCAATCCATTGTTTACTTGTTTTCATAACTACGTTTTAAATATTAATAAATACAAAGCACTTTGCATTTCAAAGTAACTGCATTTAATTCAAACTACACAATGATTTTTTCATTTTAACAATTAAAAAGAAAGTAGGAATTTAATAGACACATTTAACCGGTTACCAAACCTGGTAAGTCTGTAGTTTCGACAGGCCGGAAGATTGCAACAGCCATTTGTGATGATACGTTTATTTTTATTTAGACAAGTTATCTTCTTGCAGGCCGGCACAAAAATCGAAGAGTTTTTTAATGTCTTCCTCTTTATTGAAAGAAGGTTTATTGGTTTTGATATACCCCTGGATGGCTGCGCCATTTTTGGGAAATAAGGTAAGAAAAGCCGGTTTGCTTACTTTTAGCATTTCATCGTTTGCCGCAAGAAAATAGGTTGTCTCCATTGCTATA
The DNA here is from genome assembly GCA_038210625.1 of Chitinophagales bacterium. GTDB lineage: Bacteria > Bacteroidota > Bacteroidia > Chitinophagales > Chitinophagaceae > Ferruginibacter. Next base: position 188,410 of record JBBQWL010000002.1, read on the forward strand.
TCTATATCTACATTTAAGGTCAATTGTTTTTCTCCGGCGTTCGCTATAAGTGAACTATAATTTTTTATACCAACGCCGGTATGGGTACGAAGGCCCATGGCACCTATTTCTATGGGTTCATACACTACTTTCCTTACTACCAGCAGCTTTACTAAATTGGTGGCGCGTATCATTTCCTGGTAACCGTCTTTATAAAAAAAGGTGCTGCCACCCAAGGAAATACTGTCAATATCCTGCGGCTTTGCAATACTCAGGGTATCGCCATGCGGATCGATAAATTGCATTTCGCATACCAGTAAATTGAAGTTCATTTTAGATGGGCCGGCTCCCCCATTTTTTAATTTCACATTGGCATCTGTAAATGCAGGGAAGCGATAGTAAAAGAGTGCGGACAAACTCTCGCCGGCATGGACAGTTTTCTTATCAAGAACCTGCGCTTTGCTGGGGGAAAGAAAAATTACCAATAATACCAGGGTCAAAAAAACAGTTTGCTTCATGCTGTAATTTAGCATTATCTGGTGATAAACAGCTGTACTCATTGATATGCCGTGCTGCCAACCATGTTGACCATTTGTGCCATCCTTTATAGGTATGCTGCGATACGTGAATGACACATCAACGAGGAAGCCAAAGCTCAATTGAAATTATACAGTACAAGAGTGCGACGCCAATGCGGACCCACATTGCTTCTTAGCCCGGACAATATTCTATTTACAAAGCAGGCATTGCTTACTCACTTACAACCATGGTTGCTATTCATCTATAACGGTAGTATTATTTGCAATTCCTTATCCCAGCATTTTAGTCAAATTTTTAAAGCTGGTGGCCATGCTTGCCCAGGGATCTTTTGGCATATCGTGCTCTATAAAAAAGTGTTTCATGCCTGCAATGGAAGCAGCTTCAAAAATGGGCTTGTAGTCGATGGTGCCCTCTCCTACAGGCAAAATATTTTCCCGGGTTGCGTCCAGGTCTTTTACATGCCATAGTGGAAAACGGCCGGGATATTGTTTAAAAATATTGACCGGATTTTTGCCGCCTTTTACGGCCCAGGCAAGGTCCAGTTCCATCTTTACTTTTGTTTGTGTTAAAAACAGGTCGTAAGGAATTTGTCCTTCCAAAGCCTTAAACTCCGCATCGTGGTTGTGATACGCAAAACCGATTCCGGCTTTTGTACAGGCTTCGTCTGTTTTATTCAATACTTCAATAGACGATTTAATTTCATCCAATGTATTGATGGGCGTATTGGCACAAACCAAAAACTTCACACCACCTGCCGCCGCTTCATCTACCAGTGCCTGCATATTGTCTCTTAAGTTGGGCATGGGTGGAATCACGAGCGGTTTGCCATCTGCACCCAGTGGCATTTTTGCGCCGGGTGGTATTTTAAAAGGTGCGCCCAATACATGATGCGATTTCCATGACATGCCGAGACTGTTGATCAATGCCGCAAATTCTTTCGGCTTTAATCCATAATAACCACCCTTTTTGCTGAAGGCTGATTCAATTTCTTTGTAGCCGATGTCGGCCACCTTTTTTAGTGAACCGGTTACATCATCATCTATTACATTGAACAAAGTGAATAATTGCAAACCAACCGGATGCATGGCTGGTACCCGATAAAAAGCGTTTGCGTTTCGGGGAAGTACAAGTGAGCCGAAAGCAAGGGTAGCACTGAGTTTAAGAAAATCTTTCCTGTTTGACACAATCGTTAGTTTTATTTATCAGAGGGTGAAAGTAGTTACATTTTTATACAACAAAAGATGGTTGGTGTAAGCTTTATTGATGAAGTGATTTTTTAAAACACCATTGAAAAACTGTTATGCCTAAGGTAAATAAAAAACGACTAAATCTAATTTGCTTCAAGCCTTTGCTTTAAGCTTTAAGCCTTCAGCCTCAAGCCTTCCTTCCACCATACAAATCCGGTAAAGATTGCAACATAGGGAACTGTGCCTGGTGCCAGTAGGGATAAGCCAGTCTTTGTTCACTTGCCTTGTCTAATTTTTTTACCTGTTCTACAGTCAGGTTCCAACCCACCGCTCCGAGGTTTTGTTTTAGTTGTTCTTCGTTGCGGGCACCGACGATGATGTTGGAAATGGTGGGCCGTTGCAGCAACCAGTTCAGCGATACCTGGGCCACTGTTTTGTTGACTTCTTCAGCTACTTCTTTTAATGCGTCCACGATGACATATAGTCTTTCAAGATCTGCGGCTTCACTTGGTACGGGGCTTCCCCCCTGCGCTACTCTTGCATCTGCAGGCAAGGGCTGGTTGCGGTTGTACTTGCCGGTAAGCATACCGCTGGAGAGCGGGCTCCACACAATGGTGCCTATTTGCTGATCAATTCCCAGCGGCATTAATTCCCATTCAAAATCGCGGCACAATAAAGAATAATAGGCCTGGTGAGCAATGTATTTGCTCCAGCCATACCGTTCTGAAATGGACAAGGATTTCATTAAATGCCAGCCCGAAAAATTAGAGCAGGCAATATACCGAACCTTACCAGATTGCACCAGGTTATCCAATGCCTTCAACGTTTCATCTATTGGGGCAACGGCATCAAAACCGTGCATGTGGTAAAGGTCGATGTGGTCTGTATCCAGCCGCCGCAGGCTGTCTTCGCAGGCCTTCACCAGGTTAATGCGGGAAGAACCATGGTCATTGATATCATCCGACATGGGGAAAGTTGCCTTGGTAGAAATGAGTACTTTCTCCCGTTTTCCTTTGATGGCCTTACCCAAAATTTCCTCAGCTGCGCCCCGTGAATATACATTGGCCGTATCGAAAAAATTTACACCCGCATCCAGGCAAAGGTTCACCATTTGTGTTGCTTCGTCCACCTGGGTACTTCCCCATGCTTTAAAAAATTCGTTGCCCCCGCCAAAAGTTGCCGTACCAAAACTTAATACCGGAACGGTTAAACCCGACTTGCCTAATTGCCTGTATTCCATTGTTATTAATTTAGATATTGAGATATACCAGTACGCTCAATTATTAATTATTAATTCTTAATTATTAATTTTTAGTTCCCTTAAGCGCCATCGCAATTGCACGCTCTGCCAAAGGTTCCATTATTTTATAGCCTGCTAAATTAGGATGCACGCCATCATCCCCCAACCCTGCTTTTAATCCTTTTCGTTCATCTGCCATTGGCGTAAAATAGTCCAAATAAATACAACCATTTTTGTCGGCGAATGCTTTAATCATTTTATTTAGGGTGAATATTTTCTCTGCCGGTTGCAAACCTGGTTTCCATGGATAATCATATACCGGTAAAACAGCACTTAACACAACTTTTATACCACTTGCTTTTGCCAGTTGCGCCATGGAACTGATATTACCCAAAATACTTTCGAGCGTTGCAGGACCTGTATTGCCGGCAATATCATTGGTACCTGCCAAAATCACTACCACAGCTGGTTTCAGGTCAATTACATCCGAACGAAACCGCAACAACATTTGCGGCGTTGTTTGTCCGCTGATGCCCCGGTCAATATATCCATGCTGTGCAAAAAAAGCTGAGTCAATATTTTTCCAGCCGATGGTGATGGAGTTGCCCATGAACACAACCCTTTTTTCGCCCTTTTTAGGTGCTTGCAATTGCTTATTTTCTGCTGCAAATGCACCGATATTCGGCCAGTCGTTTTTAACTCTTTCCTCCTCTTCTTTTTGCCATTGTTTTACTTGTTGAGGGGTAACATTGACCATCCCGCCTTTGGGATTTACAGGCCATAACAACCCTTGTTGTTCCAGCCATTCGCCGAAACGATCAATCCATGTATCGGTATTTATTCCCTGTTTACGCATGCCGAAACCGTGGCCGCCTTTTGCGTACATGTGCAGCTCGGCCTGCTTTTTAGCAGCAATCCAGGCGTTGTATAAATTAGTGCTGTGTGATGCCAGCCCCAGCTGATCATCTGTTGCGGCACAAATAAACAAAGGTGGTGCATCAGCCGGAATAGTTTGATTTTTGAGTGCATTCATGTAAGGATAAATAGGTGCTGCAAAATCGGGCCGGTCTGCTGCGGTTGAATTAAACACCGTTCCCATGGTTACTGTGCCACCAGCAGAAAACCCCATAAAACCAATTCGCTTTGGGCTGACATTGTATTGGTCCGCATGCGTGCGAACATAGGCCACTGCTTTTAATCCATCGGCGATGGCCATCGTAACAACACTATCATTTTCTTCATCCAGCTTTTTAAAATCACCCATTTTTTTTGACAGTTCCGCTACCGGATCATTTGTAAGGCTATGCACCAAACGGTATTTCAAAACAAATGCAGCAACGCCTTTTGCATTTAACCATTTGGCCACTTCAATGCCTTCGCTTTCTATAGACAGTGTATGAAACGCACCGCCGGGAGCGATGATAACAGCCGTGCCATTGGCTGCTGATGCGGAAGGTAAATAGGCAGTAAGTGTTGGCTGTGCCACATTGTACACCACCCGGGTTTTAAACATATTGTCATTATTGTCTTTCTCCTGCCAGTTCCAGCTTTCAGCTCCGGGGGCTTTACCGGGATATAGTTGAATTACCTGTTGTGCGCCAACCAGGGATGCAATCATCAAAAGTAAAAAGGTAAAAAAAGAAATTTTTCCAGCAGAGGCAAATAGACACATCGTTTTATTTTTTAGTGAATGTAAAAATAGCTTAACCCTGGTAAAAATATAAAGACAAATATTGGCCTGAATTATGGTTGTCTTATACAAAAGCAACCAGGTTTGTAGATTAGGGCTGGTTACTATGCGTTACGCAACATCCCGCTCCTTTTCCTGGTGTTTCCACAATTCATGGAACAATGTGCTGTGCCGTTTTAAATGAGTAAATGTTCCCTCATCTGCAATATGGCCATCTTGTAAAATGTACACGTAATCGAAATAAGTCAAGAGGTACAAACGATGTAAAGTAGAAACAACCGCTTTGCCTTCACAGGCTTTAAACAGTTTTTCATAAATCTGCACTTCAGTTTTGGGGTCAACGCTACTGGTGGGTTCATCCAGTAAAACAATCTCGCTGCTGCGGGCGGCTAATATGCCACGGGCCAGCGCCAGGCGTTGTTTCTGCCCCCCGGATAAGTTAACTCCTTTTTCCTGGATGCCGGATTGTAAACCGTTGGGCAACTGTTTTACAACTTCGGTAAAATGCGCCGTGTCGCACACTTCTTCGATATCCTGTTTGTCAAAAGGTAGTCCGAGCGTGATATTGTGTTCTATCGTATTTTCAAAAATTTCAGGCTCCTGCGGAAATAAAGTAATAGATTCGGCAAGCCGGGCCGTATCTGTTTCAATCCCATTATCAATGGTAATGCAAATGCCCGGTTCCGGATCATATAAGCCCCGTAATACCGCCATCAGCGTGCTTTTTCCACTGCCGCTTTCACCAATAAAAGCAACCCGTTTGCCCCGCTGCAGGTTGATGTGGATGTCGTGCAGGGTATGCGCTTTTTCCGTAGATGAGTAAGCTGCTTTATGCGAAAAATTCAGGTTTTTTATTTCAATGGTTTGCCAATTCGCAGGCAGGCCGGTACCTGCATCTGGTAAATGATGTTGTTGATAGGCGTCGGTAATAAACCTGGCTGTTTGTACATCTGTATTGTATTGAACTACCTGCGTATACTGGTAGGCGATATCATGAAATACACTGGTAAACTGGTTTACAAAGCCCAGTAACGCCACCAGGCTACCCAACATAAAAACACTGCCGGGTCGGGTATGCTGGTAAATATAACCAACAGCGGTGATCACATAAATAAGGCTCACCAACGTGTCTGCCACAAACCATTTCCATTCATTTATTTTTACGCTGCGGTTATAAGATGGAAAAACATCTTTTACTTTTTGTAACACGCTGCCTTCCATCCGCTTTTCAAGTCGCAGCGTTATTACAGTAATAATGTTAGAAAGGCTGTCGAATAATGTGCTGGAAACTAGGTGTTCCTTTTCATTCTTTTCATCTACCGACTGCATAAATGGTTTATCAAAACGAAAAATTAAATAGACTGTTAGCGCCCCAATGCCTACACCCACTGCACCGAAAAGCGGCGAGAAATAAATCATGGCTATAAAAGATGACAGAAATTTAGTTAAGGTGTAGAGGTACATAAAACCGTTCTGAAAAAAATCCTTCAATGCCTCATAGGCTTTGCGAATACGATTAATGGTAGCGCCGCTATGGTGATCCTGGTGCCATCTAACCGGCAGGTGTAGTGTTTGATGATACAATTGCTGCAAAAAATTGCGGCTTAAATTAAATGCCAGCTGGCGTTCCATAATTCTTGCCGGGCCGTGAAAAGCCCACTCGGCCAACTTCAGCAACATAAATATGCCTGCATACCACCAGGCATATTTCAACTTATCAATTCCCTGTTTTTGCACTGCATTGATAAACCAGCCATACAGTAATGGATTCATGGCTGATACCACACTGGCCAAAATAAAAAGCGCATATATACCTACATACCTTTTCTTCTCCTCCCGGGCAAAGCGCCAGGCGGTTTTCATCAGTGCTATATAAGGATTGGACATATGGATCCGGTTTCAATAATTTGTAAGATGCACTGCGGAAGTAATTGTTTTGTTCAGCATTCCGAAGCAATTTCAAATATACTGGTTTCGCAGAAAGAGATGAAGAATGGTTTAATACACCGAAGACGAGGCATACAAAGATCGAAGTGAAATTTTGCTGTTTGATTCAAATTCATTTCCTGTATTTTTTTAACCACAGAGTTCCACGGAGTTCTACCCGGAGTTTCACAAAGTTCCTCTGTGTAACTCTGTGCTTCTTTACTCTGTAAACTCTGTGGTTAATTTATTATGATTTGGTCAACACCCTGGTAAAAATTTTCTTAATATTTCATCCGTAGATAAATGCCTTTCCTTTCACTGGAATATAGCTGTTATAACCGCCCTTTTTAAATACTTTCATTAATTCACGGCAAGGTTTTGATGGAGGCAAATCTAGTGGGCAGGCAAAAAGAAAAACTGGTTGCGGATAAATTCAAATTTATCCAACCCCTTGCTGTTGGCCATTTTGTTGACTTATCTTAACAAAACAGTAGTACCTTTTCTTTGAAAAATATGTCCGTCTACACCGATGCATTCCAGCATCCAAACCAGTGTTTGGGGATCCTGCGGTATGCCTTTAAAAATGCCATTCCATCCCAGTCGCTCCACATTGGTTTCAAACAACAGGTTACCCGCACGATTGAAGATTCTGAAATAAGTAATGCCTTTTACACCCCGCAGTACCGGTCGTAAAATATCATTGTTGCCATCGCCATTGGGCGTAAAGCCCGACGGCACATAGATCTCCACATTTTTTACTGTTTTCACCAGTTGCGTATCCACAGTTATACATCCGGCAGCAGTATGCATTTCTATGGCATACAATTGTTCGGTGGCGCTGGTAAAATTAGGTGTATAGCTTGCAGGATTGTCCAGCCAGGTGGCAGGTTTCCAAAGTACCTGGTTGCCTATAGGTCTTGCTTCCAGCGGCAATGTTAAATTGATAATGGCATATTTTACCGGGTAGGTAATGGGCGGTACGGGTTGCTCTATCAAAATGGTTTGTTTGGAAGTAGACAGCGTACACCCGTCGCTGTTTTGCAACACAGCATAATAAGTTCCACTTTCTGCCACATGATAGGCTGTAATACCCGTTGCATCAATCGCCACATTGTCTTTGTACCATTCCACGTGTTGCGTGGGTGTTATTTTTAGAACGGCGCTATCACCATAGCCAAAACAGAATGCGGGTTTACCGGCAAGTCGAATCGTTGTATCGACAGCCGATGATTTAATAACAACCGCATCGGATGTTTTACATCCGCCACCCACACTGCTGGCAGTCAGCGTATAGGTAGTCGTTACGTCCGGGGCCGCTATCGGGTTAGCTATTTCCGGGTTGCTCAGCCCGGCTGCCGGGCTCCATTTATACATCAACTCCTGCCTGGGCGCACTCCCGATAAGTATACCCTCCGTATGGCAATACAAAGCGTCATTTCCGGCATCAGCGCTAAGTTGCAGCGTATCTTTTAACAAGGCCAGCAACACTTTCGGGCATCCATATCCTTCATAAGGATCCAGCCTAAGTGAAATGCTGGTACCAGATGGTGGTGGTGGCTTTAATATCAGCGTGGGGCCTTTACCCAATACGGTGGTTATTGCACTGTCATACCAGGTATAACCCGCATACCCTGCCGGCCCCGTTACACGCACCACCGTATCGCCCTTACAAAAAGCAGCTCCTACAAAACTGCCGCCACAGTCCGAATCCACATCGATATACGCATATCCAAAATGTCTCCGAAAGGTGCAATCTGCCGTTCTAAAAAACAACCGGATCTGCTTACCGGCATTGCCGGACAAATCTACCGTTACTGTTGACCATTTTTTATAGAGCACTGTAATGGTATCGACCACGTTCGATACCTGGAAGCCCGGTAACGAAGAACCAATAGCAATAAAAGAAAACGAGCCGCAATTGATAATACTGTTATCCGTAACATTGGTAACCTCTACTTCCATGCGGGGTTGTTCATTGATGCGGTGATTGGGCGATTGAAATACAACCGCGTAGTGAAATGTAACCGAATAAGAATTGCTATTTGCAGGAACCGTAAAATCATACGATACACCTTCTGCCTGGCCGCCGGCCTCTGTGCTTCCGAGCCGGATGGAATGACCGCTTCCATTGGGACACAACACGGGGAAGCCGCCAAAAGGATCAACCTGGCTGTTGTTGCTGCCATACATGGTATGATGACCGTTGACGGGTCCGGATAACTTGTTAAGGGAAATTACATTTTGGTCGCCAACAGCTGAGGTGCGTCCCAGCCAGCAGGTCCAGTTGGCAAATGTGCCGGTTTCAAAATCAATATTTACAGGGCAGCTTTGGGCATAAACGGCAGTGCCTGCACACTCCCCTATTGCGAAGAAGCATAACAGGGAAAGATAATTCCAAAACCATCGGTGGCTTTTATACCAGGTTTCAAAATGCGGCACTTGTTAGTTTTATGTTCTTAAAGATAAATTAAATTCAACTTCGAAAGACTTAGTTTTTATTGCAGAAAATCGGTATTTTATTGATCCTCTCCGCTAAAAAAGTTATCATTACTTCTTATAAAAAAGCTCATTTTTTTGTACCCTGAACAAAAATTTCGCCTGCGTCCAAATCTTGTCAAAAAGTTGCTTGTGCAGTTTTAAAGGGTGAGATGGTGGTTTTGATACAAAGGTTGGGATTGATTTAAGAGATTGTCAGCACTGGTTCTTTACTTTTAAAAAGTCTTCCCTGGTAATACGTGCTATATCTAAAAATCGTTGCCTGAAAAGAAATGTTGATACAAATTTAAAAAGGGTGGATAGCGGGTTTACTTTTTACTGACTGTAATTTTACTTATCCTGTGCTGATAAAATACTTTTTGTGGAACTGCTGATAAATGACCATACCATTTATTTCAACATAAAAATTTATTCCCGTTTCCACTCATACGCAGGATGATGTTGTGAAATATAGGTGCCAAGCCCTTTGGACGCAAGTGCCAGCTCCTTAAGTGTATCTGTTGTTTGCTTACCACAGCTTATATAGGAATATTTATACACCGGTTCGTTGTTAAATTGAATGATCATATGATCGGCTCCAATTTCATAACCGGTTACGCCCGATTGTTTTCCGCTTTTGCTTATATACTTTTTCATGGCGACAGCAATTGTGATACGGATTAATTTCTTCCTGCTGCAACTTTTCCGGCAATAGTGCCGGCAATTTTTTGTGCATCCATTCCTATTGTTCGTATCTGTCCAGTGGCACCAATCCAGTATCCGCAAAAATATAACCCATCCTGGCCAAAATATTTTTGCTTGTCCAAAGGCAATTTTGCATCCTCAATCCGGCTGGGTTCAAAGTTAATGATCGCACTACTTTGCATACTATAACCAATAGCTGCTACTATGGCATCGAACACCTGCTGCTTGCCATCTAAAAAATACACCGTATCGCCATCAATATAATCAATGCCAGTATAAACATGGATGTGGCCCTGGCGGATATGGCGGATGGTACCGATATCCAGTAAGGGTATTTTACCGTCCCTGGCAATTTGTTCAAACGGTCCATACGGCATTTTTTGTAGCCCAAGTTTAGTCATGTCGCCCAACAACAAAACCAATAGTGGTGCACTGATGGTGTCGGCCAAACGAGGCGGAAGATGGCTTAGCAGTAAACTGATTTCCAGTATGGGAATGCCAAAAATATCACGTGGTATTACATTCACCGGCGAGCGCACGGCCATCGTTGGCGTGGCACCTTGTTCATACAAATCAATGGCTATTTCGCAAGCTGAATTACCAAAGCCTACCACCAATACGTTTTTTCCTTTAAAATTACTGCCAGTCTTGTATATGTTACTATGCATCACCGGACCAGGAAAAGTTTCCATTCCATTAAACTGCACGGGTTTGGGATGGCCAAATGCACCGGTAGCCATCACGAGGTATTTTGACTTAAATATTTCCGTGCTGGTTTGGGTTATCCAGTAATTATCTACTCTTTTTACCGAGATTGCTTCGGCATTAAAAATTGGTGCGATGTTAAAATCCCGCTGGTAAGCGTCCGTGTAATCGATTACTTGCTGGCGGGATGGATAGCGGGGAATGTGGCGGTCATATTTCTTATAAGGTAATCCCGAAATTCTTTTATTGGTATGCAGGTGCAGGCGCTGATAGTGATTGCGCCAGGGAGCGGCGACCTGTTGTTCTTTTTCAATAATGATATATTGCTGTCCCTGCTTTTGCAGGCAGGCTGCCGTGGCAAGCCCGGCCATGCTTGCGCCTATGATTAATGTCTCTGTTTCTGTCATATAGCGGGTTTGCCAGTTTAATTTCAAAAAAATATTGATGGCAGTAAATAAAATACGACACTTGCAGACGGTGTGTTTTAAATACAATACGTCGTTACAAGGTAATTCAATTTTTGTTTAATTTTTATAGGGTAATACAATGAGTGCATTTCAAATTGTCGCTGGCTGGTGAGGATACCAGTCAGGGCAATCAGGGAGTCAATTTATTTTTTGGTGGCAGGATAACTTCGCTTCAGGGAGTTGTATTTAATTTAAAAACCATCTGAAAATTTTGTAGCTTTAAAACAGTTTAGTATAACTGAAAAAAAGTGAATTAGCCCGTCTATCTATTTCAAACTTAACCATGCCTCAATCCCGTCAACTTGCCGCCATTATGTTTACCGACATTGTCGGATACACAGCATTGATGGGAGAAGATGAAAAAAAAGCATTTGAACTATTAAATAAAAACAGGCTAATATAAAAACCCATCATCGAACAATATAATGGTAGGTGGATAAAGGAACTGGGCGATGGTGTAATGGCTAGTTTCAACACTGTTTCTGATGCAGTAAACGCAGCGATAAAAATAATGGAAGTCTGCAATGCTGCAAAGGATTTTCAATTGAGAATTGGTATTCACCAAAGTGAAGTGGTTTTTGAAAATGAAGATGTGTTCGGCGATGGTGTAAATATTGCTTCACGGATTCAATCTGCTGCAAAGCCAGGCTGCATTTATGTTTCAGAATCGGTGCACCACAATGTTTCTAATAAAAAAGATATTAATACAAAATTTATAAAAGAAGAAACATTAAAGAATGTAAAAGAACCTGTACGCATGTATGAAGTGATAATAATAAACAGCTCGGGCTTGCCAGTTGAAAATAAAATGAAAAATATTTTACAGAATAGTATTGCCGTTTTACCATTTGCCAACATGAGCAGCGATCCTGAACAGGAGTACTTCAGCGACGGCATCAGTGAAGACATTATTAACATGCTGGCACAGGTACCGGGATTAAAAGTAGCCGGGCGCACTTCTTCATTTTCTTTCAAAGGGAAGAACCAGGACCTCAGAGTTATAGGTGAACAACTAAGTGTGAATCATATTCTCGAAGGCAGCGTTCGTAAATCAGGAAATAAATTACGCATCACTGCGCAGTTGATTAACGTATCAGATGGCTATCATTTGTACTCGGAAAAATTTGACAGGGAACTGGAAGATATTTTTGAAATACAGGATGAAATTTCACTGGCAATTTTAAATGCCATTAAAATAAAATTATTTGCAGAAGATAAGCAAGCTGTATTGAAACGATATACAGATAACACCGACGCATATCAGCTTTATCTTCTGGGCCGATTCCATTACAATAAGTGGGCTGGACTTGAGGGGTATAATAAGGCAATTGAATATTATACCCAGGCAATTGAAAAAGATCCTGACTATGTTTTGGCCTATACAGGGCTTGCGGCCTGTTATCTTAATTTATGGTTTTTTAGCCATCTTCCACCGGATGAAAGCCTGCCAAAAATGAAAGAAGCTACAGTGAAGTCTCTTTCGATTGATGATGAGATTGCAGAATGCCATGTTTCATTGGCAAGAATGCAGTTTTGGTACGAATGGGATTTTAAAGGAGCGGATAAAGAATTTAAAATAGCTATTGATTTAAATCCGAATCATGCAGAAGCTCATGAACAATATGGTATGTTTTTGGGCATTACAGAGAGAAAAACTGATGCTGAACTACAGGCAAAAAAAGCTCTTGGATTAGATCCATTTTCACTGATGAATAATTGGGGAGCCGGGTGGACATACTGGATGATTGGGGATTACATCCGCATGGAGCAGCAAGGTAGGAGGTTGATTGAACTGGCACCTGATTTTTATGGAGGTCACCTGATACTTGGAACTGCAATGTGGACGAAAGGTAAATTTGATGAAGCTTTGGCTGGATTAGAAATTGCTGTTGTCCACAATGATGGTGCATTTACACAATCCTGGCTGGGTTGCTTATTGGGAATTATGGGTGAACAGCAAAGGGCAAAAGAAGTATTATATAAGTTACTGGAAATGGAAAAGACCTTAACAGCCAGAAATTTTGACCTTGCGATTGTTTATGCTGGCTTATCTGAAAAAGAAAAAGCACATCAATATTTTCAAAAAGGATTTGAAAAACATGAGGGCATGATGGTTTTTCTACAACAATGGTCCAAAGTTGTTCCATGGCTAAAAACAGATCCGGAAATTATTGCGTTGGCCAAAAAAATCGGACTGCCTTGATTGCTAGAATTTTTTAATAGTTAAACTATTGATGCTGGAAAGTTGAGGAGTGGCGGGCAGTTGATTTATTAAAGATTTAGTTGAAACAGCACGCTTCTGAATTTTTATAACATTTCAAATTGTTTATTATTCATCTTCATATAAAACTTAACGAGCCATGAACAATTTTAAATTTCAACTTGAACACATTTTTACTTTTGGCGCCTTATTGCAAAGTCCTGAAGTGGTTGGCCCGGTAGCCGAAGGTATTAAAGTAAATTTTTACGCTTTGGGTGGAGAGATGACCGGGCCCAAAATGAATGGCAAATGCCGGGCCGTTGGCGGTGACTGGCTTACTTTGCGTACAGACGGTGTTGCCATCCTTGATGTAAGAACAACACTTGAAACCAATGATGGGGCGCTTATTGCTGTCAATTACACAGGCGTGGGAGATTTAGGCCCTGATGGCCACAAACTTTTTATGGAAGGGAAAGTGCCCCCCCGTTTGGCTCTGCAGGTTGTACCCAGGTGCCAGACTGCACACCCCGACTATCTCTGGCTAAACCGGTTACAATGCCTGGGAATTGGAGAAGTTGATATGGAAAAATTATATGTCAGCTATGATATCTATGCTGTAAGAGGTTGATTGTTTTTAATATTTTTTGGGGAAATACAACACTGGCAGACGGTGTTTTAAATACAACCCGTAGTTACAAGGTAATTCAATTTTTGTTTATTTTTCTTGGGGTAATACAATGGGTGCATTTCAAATTGTCGCTGGCTGGTGAAGGACACCGTCCAGAGCAGTCAGCCGTGGGCGGTATCCTCATCGCCACAGTCGCAAAGTGATGCGACAATTTGAAATGCGTCCAATACAATGAATGCAGTAGAAGATTTGACTCAACTTGAATGGAAAATTTCGCAATAATTACCGGCGGGCAGCTATTTAAAAATGGCGTAACAATTGTTGGTATGCTTGAGTGCATAAGAAGAAGGCAACAAACGGGTTGCAATAACAAATTCATTACCCGTATTAAAGTCACCCACCATGAGTCTAACAAAATATGAAGCAAAGCGGGATTTTTCAAAAACAAAAGAACCAATTGCCGGTAAAAGCAAGGATAAGAATAAGCTGGCTTTTGTAATTCAAAAACATGATGCTACCCGGCTGCACTACGACTTTCGCCTGGAGATGGAAGGTGTACTCAAAAGCTGGGCGGTACCAAAAGGGCCATCTACCGACCCTAAAGAAAAACGGCTGGCGATGATGGTAGAAGACCATCCTTTTGACTATAAAAACTTTGAAGGCCTTATACCAAAAGGTGAATACGGTGGCGGCACTGTGATTGTTTGGGATGAAGGAACTTACGAGCCGCTTGAACCCATCACCGGAAAAAAAGCACAGGAAAAACATTTGCTGCAACAGTTAAAGACAGGCTCTTTAAAAATAAAATTACACGGTGAAAAACTGCAGGGTGAATTTGCATTGGTGAAAACGCATGGCATGGGCGAAAATGCCTGGCTGCTGATTAAACACAAAGATGATTTTGCATCTGCAAAAGATATAACCAAAATGGATAAGTCTGTTGTGAGCGGTAAAACCATTGCCAACATGGAGAAGACCAGCGAAAAAGTTTGGAAAGATGGTGGGGAGAAAACCATCGAAAAGCCGGCAAAGGAAAGTAAAAAAAAAGCACCGGCAAAAAAAGCCAGTGAAAGTAAAGAGCCGGTAGAAAAGGCCGGCGACACGGATGTAGCAGCTATTTTAAAGAAAGCACCTAAAACGGCCATGCCTGCGGGTATAACACCCATGCTTGCCACGCTGGTCGACGATCCGTTTGATGATCCCGACTGGCTATTCGAAATTAAGTGGGATGGATACCGTTCCCTTGCCTTTGTAAACAAGGGCAAAGTTGAACTGCTGTCCCGCAACAATAAATCTTTTGATGAAAAATTTTATGCCATCCACCAGGCCTTACAAAAATGGAAAATCAATGCGGTAACAGACGGTGAAATATTGGTATTGAATGACAAGGGTATGGCTGATTTTGGCGAATTACAAAACTGGCGTAGCGAAGCCGATGGCGAGCTGGTATATTATATTTTTGATTTGCTTTGGTACAACGGAAAAAACCTGATGGACCTGCCGCTGGTGCAACGCCAGGCTGTACTAAAAGAAATACTTCCGGAAGGCGATGATACCATCCGGCGAAGTGAAGTATTTGACGCCGGCGGCATTGAATTTTTTAAAGCCGCGGAAAAAATGGGCCTCGAAGGAATCATCGCTAAAAAAGCTGACAGTACTTATTCACCTGGTTTACGATCAAAAGAGTGGCTAAAAATAAAAACGCATCAACGGCAGGAAGTGGTGATTGCGGGGTACACAAAAAATGAAGATACCGCCAAACAATTCAGTTCACTTTTACTCGGCGTATATGAACAAGGAGAATTAGAATATATCGGTAAAGTAGGCACCGGTTTTTCCAATCAATTACAAAAAGAAATGATGGCGAAGTTTAAGCCGCTGACCACCACAAAAAGTCCTTTTAAAATGCAGCCGGATATTAACAAGCCTTCCCGGTTCCGCCCAAACCCGCCAACAGCCAAAGCCACCTGGCTTAAACCGCAGCTGGTATGTGAAGTAGCATTTTCGGAAGTAACAAGCGATGGCGTATTTCGCCACCCATCCTTCCAGGGCATGCGGGTAGATAAAAAGGCAACAGACGTAGTAAGAGAAAAAGCGGTACATGCGGAAACTGTGATCAATGACCAGCCGAAATCACCAAAAAATAAAGTGGCAATAAAAGACGCGGCCGCAACAAAATTGATCAAGCCTCCAAAGACAAGCGGTCGTAAAACCTTGCTCAATCCAACAGAAGAAACACAGGTGCGTAAAATTTGTGGTCATGAAATAAAATTTACCAACCTCAGTAAAATATATTGGCCTGATGAAAAGATTACCAAGCGGGATATGCTGAATTATTATTACCAGGTGGCCAATTATATTTTGCCTTATCTTAAAGACAGGCCGATGTCGCTCAACCGGTTTCCCAATGGCATCAGCGGGCCCGGCTTTTACCAGAAAGACATTAAAGGCAAAGCACCGGAATGGATTACAAAAACTTTTCCCTATACCACCAGTGATGGAGCAGATAAAGAATACCTGGTTGGCTCAGATGAATCCGTGTTGTTGTGGATGGCTTCGCTCGGTTGCATTGAAATGAATCCCTGGTTTAGCCGCATTCAATCGCCCGATAACCCCGATTATTGTGTAATAGATCTTGATCCGGATAAAAATACTTTTGACCAGGTAATAGAAGCAGCGCTGGAAACAAAGAAAGTGCTGGATGCAGTCGACGTTCCCTCCTACTGCAAAACATCCGGCTCAACAGGCATGCATATTTATATTCCGCTGGGCGCCAAATACAGTTACGATCAGTCGCAAATGTTTGCAAGAATTATTGTAAATATTGTACACAATGTACTTCCAAAATTTACAAGTGTAGAAAGGATGATAGCCAAACGCAAAGGCAAAATGTACCTCGATTTTTTACAGAACCGGCCGGGAGCCACCATTGCAGGCCCGTATTCATTAAGACCCAAAAAAGGCGCGACGGTTTCCATGCCACTGCATTGGGAAGAAGTGAAGAAAGGACTCACCATGCAGCATTTTACAATATTTAATGCAGCTGAAAGGCTAAAAACCGAAGGTGATCCTTTTAAAGGGGTATTAAAAAAAGGAATTGATTTGGAGAAAACGATTAAAAAAGCCGAAGCCATTTTTCAATAATAATGCAAATAAAATATGCCCTAATCCGAACTTTTAAATGCAGCAGTCTGCATCGGTTTATTTGCCGATATTCAGTTTTTCTAAAATCGCCAGCAGCTTGCGACTTGACACACACTAACATTGTTTCATGAAAAAAAATATTTCAAATATCTTTCTGATTTTTAGACTTCCATTCTATTGATAGCAAGATTCCAGGCAATTTGGGTTGGTTCAAGGCAAAGGACTTTAAAATAAAGACAATGCGGGAATTTATTGGTTCGATATATCCTGACTCGTTTTTGAAGAATTACAATATCTAACCACCAGGCCTCATGAAGCCGTTGATCTGATATACGGTTTGGATAAGGGTTACAGCGAAAATAAAAGTGTACAACCGAATCACTTTTCGATTTGTACACTCTGGTGCACTGGACTGGATTTTTAAGTATTTGATAGTGTATAAAAAACAAAGTGCGTGACATATTTTTTGGCCGCATTGTTATCCTTGCATAAATTAAGACTATTGAGATTTTGTGAGTTGAAAACCAGTTTTTAAAGCCCGACAATAAAATTGAATAATGCTTATCCTATAAACGTGTTTCAGTGAAGTCATGCGTCGCAATCAATCTTCTTTAAAGCATACCACCAATTAAACCAACTGAAATTACAACCAATGCCGCAGCACATCAACTAATACTTCCATTATTTAAATTTGAAGTAAAGATGTTGTAATTAAAATGTAAACTTTGTTACAAAAGTTGTACTATTATTATGAATCTCGCTGCGAAGAAAAGCATCGCCTAAAAATTTGCTTTATCAGTCACACCCTTTTTGTTAATAAGCGTTTTTTTTTCAAAGACGCTGTTAACCTTAATTAACCTGCATCCAATACATGCAGCAGTTTTTTTCTGCATCAACGGCACAGCCATTTAATGAGCTTGTTTATAGTAAAGCCCTGCAACAAAACAGAGAAAAGTACCACCACAAATGTGACTGACACAATAGTATTTTTATAAGGGTTTGGTGGCATTGATAATGCAAGGGCGATGGAGATGCCGCCACGCAATCCTCCCCAGGTCATGATTGCAAGCGTTTTTGTACCCAGTTCTTTTTTAAAGCCAAACGACCAGGCCGGAATCCACAATGAAATGTACCTGGCAATTACAACAAACAGCGCAGTAATAACACCTATAAAAATATAGTTGAACTGAAAATTAACCACTACAATCTCCAGCCCTATCAGCATAAAGAGTACCGCATTCAGTATCTCATCTGTTACCTCCCAAAATTTACCGAGGTAATCTTTTGTTGTATCGCTCATCGCCCGTTCCTTGCCCCTGTTGCCCGTCATGATGCCTGCAACTACCATTGCCAGCGGACCTGATACATGCAGGTAATGACAAAGACTATAACCTCCCATTACCATGGCAAGCGAAATCAAAATTTCAGTCTGGAAATTATCTATTGATTTCATCAGGCGATAGCCCAAAAATCCAATCAACCAGCCGGTAAGTATACCACCAAGACCCTCGCGGAGAAACAACAATCCTACACTGCCGGCAGTGGTATTATCTAATCCAACTAACACGATGTTTCCAATAGTAGCAAATATTACCACCCCTATTCCATCATTAAAAAGTGATTCGCCTACAATATTTGTTTCTATTGATTTTGACAAATTTGCCTTTGTTAAAATACTCATCACAGCTATCGGATCAGTAGGAGAAATTAGGGCGCCAAAAAGCAGGCAATATATCAGTGGAACAGGATGATGAAAAACCAGCATTAGAAAATAAAAAATTCCCCCTATTATAAAAGTAGAAAGAATAGTGCCCAGTGTTGCAAAGCTCCCAACGCTTTTAGCTTCTTTTTTTAAATCATGCAGATGAACGTGCAGCGAACCTGCAAAGAGTAAAAAACTAAGCAGGATGCCCAGCAGAAATTCAGAAAAATCGATGAGGGAAAGTTTAACTTTTATTTCGGCTGCGAAAGCGGAAGAAAAATACCCTGCTAAAATTACAACCAGTGCAACAAGCGTCCCCATCATCATCAGGCTTATACCGGAAGGAAGTTTAAACAATCTTACATTAACATAAGAAAAGAAAGCAGCAAGTGTTATTAATATTGAAAAAAGAACAAAAACTTCCATACCTGGAACAGCCATATTTTTATAATAACCTGGTTTTATATAATAATCCTGTTTCAATTTTTAAACAAACGGATACCGCAGGTTACTGCTATGCTGCTTACAAAGATATTGCCTGGAGTGCAATTGTACGCCAGCGATCGCCGGATGATATTTAGTATAATGTCTTTATTTTTAAAAACAACACAGCAAACTTAGGTGCGTGAAGTTGCGCACTGTATATGGTAAAATGCTTCCCCATATCCGGAAGCCTCAAATAATACAAGCCGTCACAGGTAACATTTTAATCAGATTTTAATCTGGCTGTAACGGCATTAATAACTGGTGTCCGCATTTTTACATACCGCAATTCCTGGCTGTGCTTTATACCGGCACCGGCTTTGCTGGATATGTTATGAATAAGGCACAATTTTAAAGTGAAAACAGTATGAAACCATTTTATAACCTGACAGACGAAGAAAACAATCAATTACTTTTATTACCCGTGTATGTATCACTGCAGGCGCTCAACCACGGGGATTATGATAACAAAAGTGCCAGGGTAGCAGCCGTAAGATTTGCGCACACAAAAACATTTTCCTGTGATCCGCGGCTGATTCCCTTTTACCGGGAAGTTGATCAGAATTTTGCGGGCTCGCTTGAAAGTGTACTTGAGCAGTTGCCCGAAGACCCGGCAGCACGAAAAGAAGTGATTGAAAAAAAATTGCAGTCAATTGATAAGATAGTCGCCAAATTAAATCAGCCATACACAGATGTTATACACCGAAGTATGGAGTCGTTCGGTGGACATATTGTAAAGGCGCAAAACAGTGTCTTAAGCAAATTTGCTTTGCCGCTGCCGCTGCCGGGGCTGGATATATAACTTGCACTAATAAAGATGTATTGCAGGCCGAATAATTAAATAGCATTAAAAAGCCTACTTTTAAATTTCAGCAAACAATACCTATTGAGTAATTTTTTAGACAAGTTTAAGCTACATGCAGAAAAGGAACATTTGCCAACTGTTATCGAAAATATCAGTAACGGTTCGGTGTTTCGCGGCACCAATCTTTGGATCCTTATGTTTGCCATTTTTGTTGCTTCCCTCGGGCTAAATGTAAATTCCACCGCTGTTATCATTGGTGCCATGCTCATCTCTCCCCTGATGGGTCCCATCATGGCAATTGGCCTGGGGGTAGGGATTAATGATGCTGCCCTTCTCCGGAAAGCGATGTATAATTTCCTCATCGCTACAGGTGTAGCCTTAACAACTTCCACGATATTTTTTCTGATGTCGCCGTTAAATGAGGCGCACTCTGAAATTCTTGCAAGAACTTCTCCAACCATATACGATGTACTGATTGCATTGTTTGGTGGTTTCGCCGGCATCATCGCAACATCAAGCAAACAAAAAGGAAACGTGATACCTGGTGTAGCCATTGCTACAGCTTTAATGCCACCGCTTTGTACGGCGGGGTATGGTTTAGCCACGCTGCAATTTGGTTTCTTTTTTGGAGCCTTCTACCTGTTTATTATCAATACGGTTTTTATTGCACTGGCTACTTTTGTTTTGGTGCGCTTTCTGCATTTTCCTTATAAAAAGGGACTGGATGAAAAGGCAGAAAAAAGGGCTCACCGGATTGTTTGGACGGTGGTTATAATAACATTGGTACCAAGTCTTTATTTTGGTTACGACCTGGTGGAGCAGGACAAGTTCACAAAAAAAGCAAACAGCTTTATTAATAACGAAGCTCATTTTACCAATGATTACCTGTTGAGCAAAAAGATTGACGCAAAAAATAATAAGATTAGCCTGGTTTATGGTGGCAAAGAAATAACAGCAGCGGAGATTGATGCGCTGAAAAGCCAGTTGAAAAAATATGATATGCCCGATGCTTCGCTTGAGGTAAAACAGGGCTTTGCTTACCTGGTGGATGAACAAAATAAACTGGAAGATGGACAACAGGGTCAGTTAACAATGGCGCTGCAATTGAAAGAGATTGAAACGAAAACCCTTCAGCAAAAACTGGATAGCGTTAGCAACATGCAAAAATTAAGCAACCAGGTATACGCTGAATTAAGGGCTCAATACCCGGGAATAAAAACCGCTATCTTACAACCTTCCGTTTTGTATGCAGACAGTACAACGTACAGGCAGGCATATGTAGTAGTATTGTCTTCCAGGCCAAAAATTTCTCTAAAGGAAAAGACTAAAATAGTAAACTGGCTCAGGGTAAGACTTAACAGGAACGATATTGAACTGATTTTGAGTGATTGATTTTAATTTCGAAAAAAGGTCCAGGTAACAATCAACGTGAATGTGTCCTGATAAATATCCGGATTGCGTAAACTGAGTTGCCAATATGATCAATAGCGGATAAAAGTTTTTCCGGACCAGTTCCTAAATGAGCAGACCACCACAATAATTCGCTGAGATCATTGGTATTGATTTTCTCAAAATTTGCAGGCATTTTAATTTTTATTTCACCGGACATTGCTTTATTTTTTTTCTGGCTCGCTTGTAATTTCGCTAATTTTTAATTGCCAGGCAAATAAAACCTGCCCGGCAATTTCTTATACAACGTTACTACTTGCCGGCTTATGCTTTTGATCACTGCATTAAACCGGCGAACTGACATAAGCGATGTGGGGTTAGCTTTTAAAACAGACTTAATTATTACCCTTGCCATCCTGGATCCACTTCGCCAAAATTTTAGCATTTTTTTCCGCTTCCGTATCTTCAGGATTCAGCGCAAGAATTCTGCTGTAATAGTCCAGTGATGCGGCATAGTCTTTCGTTACATTGGCTTCGTATGCACCAAGGTATTGATAGGCCGTAAGTAACACAGGTTTATTGGTTACTGAATCTTTAATCGCGACTTCAACCAACCCTTTATAATGCGGCACTGCAAGCCCTTTTTCCATTGTTGTATCCATAGAAGCATTGCTTCGTGCCCGCCACAAATAACCATGGATCTGTTCAGGATATTTGGCTTCGTACAGGGCGAATACGCTATCGGCTTTTTCAAATTTTTGGTCAAAGTATAGGGCCATGCCCCATTTATAAATATCCAGGTTTGTAGGGCTCTTTTTATTTTGATATACCCTTTCCCTCCAGACTGATTCCCGTTCCCTGTTTCCCAATTCCTGTTGCAGATTAGCAAGGGATATCATGTAATTTAGTTTTTCAGTTTGACTACTGTCA
Source organism: Chitinophagales bacterium (assembly GCA_038210625.1). Classification (GTDB taxonomy): domain Bacteria; phylum Bacteroidota; class Bacteroidia; order Chitinophagales; family Chitinophagaceae; genus Ferruginibacter. The sequence continues at coordinate 210,605 of JBBQWL010000002.1, forward strand.
GCTGCAAGGGCTTTTCTGTACCACACAATGGCCGCTGGTATTGTTTCTGCTATTTGTAATTCAACAACGTATTTTGTTTCGTGCTTCAGTAATCTTTATTATCTTATGCCTGCAATTAACTGAATATGAAAAAATTACCCGGCTTGCTGCTATTCCTCTTTACCGCACTTTCAACACAGGCACAATACAAGGTGCGGTTTGTTTTAAAAGAACAAACCGCCATTCACCACGACAGTATTTTTATAACCGGCACTTTCAGCAGCTGGGATTCAACCGCCAATAAAGAATTCCTGTTATTGCCACTGGCAGCAAGCAACAAATCAATCACATTCAATTTAAAAGCCGGCATCATCAGGTATAAATTTCATAGGGGTAGCTGGCTGAGTGTAGAAAAACAAGACAATGGCGACGAGGTACCGGATCGTACAGTTACTATAAATAAAGATACCACCTTAACAGATAGTGTACTAAGATGGCGTGATGAGATGTTCGTTGATAAATGGTATGCACTTGCTAAAGAAAAGGAAGATACCGGCCGCCTAAAAATATTGGCGTCAATTGCATACGCGTATGGATTTTATAACGAATACTATAATGCTGATTCTGCTTTATTATACGCCCAGGCGGCACTTCAGTTACAGCAAAAAATAATGGCTTCTTCAAACAACAAACTATCGCCCGTTTCAGGATATACCACCCGGTTGATTACCCTGCAGGAAGTAGTTGCTTCACTCATGCATTCTTTTGGAAATTATCCAAAAGCATTGGAGTTAAGATTGGAAAATTTAAAACTGGCAGAAAAAGAAAGCGATAAATTTTTACTTGTAATGGCTACAATCAATATTGCCAATGATTATATGGCCATGAAAGATTACCAGCATGTATTGAGTTATGGTAAATCTGCCGATTCAATTCTAAGCCAATTGAACCCGGCTGACTCCAGATTTTCAGTGATTAAATGGAATACAAATTCCAGCATTATTGCTGCTTTTTATAACCTACAACTACCCGATTCTGCTTTACCCTATGCAAACGCAATGAAGAGAATAAAAGGATTGCCTTTTGTCCAGGCATACGAAGCCTCAACCAATAGGTTACTTGCAGATATTTATGCTGCAAAAGGCGATAATAAAAGTGCCCTTGACTTTTACAGGTTGGCTATACCAAATAGCAGTGCTTTTTGGGCAGCCCCTGCCAATGTAGGAATGGCAAAGGTATTTCAAAAAACAGGCCACCTGGACTCAGCCCTGGTCTATGCCAGGAAGGCGTTAACATTTTATCAAACTCAAAAAATAACGATTCAGTCGTGGGGTGAAAATTCCAATTATTTTATTGCAGAAATAAGTCCCCTCATTGCTGATTTATACAACGCTAACGGGCAGTTAGACAGTGCTTATAAGTACCTGCATCTTTCTGTACTGTTAAAAGACAGCCTGTATAATTCAGGGAAAGTAAGACAATTTCAAACCCTTTCTTTTAATGAAGCCTCCCGGCGCCAGCAACTGGAACAGCAGCGTAAAGAAGCACAGGATCAATACCAGACAAAAATAAAAATGTATGGGCTCATCAGCATTATTACCGGGTTTATTGTGCTGGCATTTGTGCTGTACCGCAACAACAAGCAAAAACAAAAAGCCAACACTATATTACAAAATCAAAAACAGGAAATAGAAACCACCCTCGGAGAATTAAAGACTACGCAGAAGCAATTGATTCAATCAGAAAAAATGGCCAGCCTTGGCGAACTCACTGCAGGCATTGCGCATGAAATACAAAACCCGTTAAATTTCATCAATAATTTTAGTGAAGTCAATAAAGAACTGATTACAGAAATGAGAGAAGCCATCGACCATGGCAATTATGATGAAGTAAAAATTATTGCGGGTGACATTGAACAGAATGAAGAAAAAATAAATCACCACGGCAAGCGGGCCGATGGCATTGTAAAAGGCATGCTGCAACACAGTCGCACTAACAATGGACAAAAAGAGTCGGCAAATATTAATACTTTGGCAGATGAATATTTGCGGTTGGCTTATCATGGTTTACGGGCAAAGGATAAATCATTTAATGCCACATTACAAACTGATTTTGATAATAGCGTTGGCAGTGTCAGTATGATCCCCCAAGACATTGGAAGGGTGTTATTGAATTTAATCAACAATGCTTTTTACGCCGCCACCCTGCCCTCCAAAGCAGGGTTCTCAGACGCTAACTACAAACATGAACCTACCGTTTGGCTGAGTACAAAAAAAACAGGCAACAAGGTGTTGATTTCTTTTCGGGACAATGGGCCGGGCATCCCACAAAACATAGTTGATAAAATCTTTCAACCTTTCTTCACCACCAAACCAACAGGACAAGGAACGGGATTGGGTTTGAGTTTGAGTTATGATATTATTAAAGCACATGGTGGTGACATAAGAGTGGAAACAAAGGAAGGTGAAGGTGCTACATTTATAATAAGTATCCCTGTTAAAAATGAATGACGGAAACTTGCCCAAAAAGAAAAACCGGAATAAAACAGGTGATGATGAATTACCTGTATACGCATCAGCAACTGATGTTGAAAAGGTAAAATTGGGTTTTATTTACTTGCCAATAATAACACTAAAACAAAAATAGCATGCAGGCAAAATCAATCAAGGGGAAATCGACAGAAGAAATTAAGACCGCATTTGAACAATCTGTTGCAGATGGATTCAGGCCAACGCTGGCCATTGTCTTTATATCCATCACCCAAAACAGGAAAGACATCACAGACCTCTTAGATAAAGCTGGCCTAAAAGTGTTTGGTGCTACCAGCAATGGAGAGTTTACAGATGAAGTGCCGGAAAAACAATCCACGGCTATTTTGTTGCTGGACATGAACCCTGCACATTTCCAAATACTGCATACCGTTTACCAGGAAGATAATTTTAAGGAGGTTGCTGCTTCATTAGCCGTTAAAGTAAAAGAACAAATCCACAACCCTGCTTTTCTGATTGCTGGCAGTCATTCCTCCACCGATGCAGAAGCATTATTGAAAGGGTTTGAAGAAGTGATCGGCCCACAGGTAAATGTATATGGCGGTATGGCAGGCGACGATTTCACTTTTAGCGAACAATTTGTATTCACCAATAATTGGGAGAGCAAACAGGGTTTGGTAGTGCTGGCCCTGGATGAAGATAAAATTACGATTAGGGGTAAGGCTACCTGCGGATGGAAGGCAGTAGGTACAGAAAAGCTCGTCACTAAAAGTGAAGGCAACCATGTGTACACAGTAGACAATTTGCCGGTATTGGATATAACCGCTAAATATGGTGGTATTGAAAATGTAAGTCCCGAAAATACAGGCCTACTCTTAGAGATCGCCGCTAATTTCCCATTGCAACTGCAGCGGGAAAAGGGCGACCCTGTTATGCGGCCAGGGCTGGTAATTGATTGGACGGACCATTCCTTTTATTGCAGCGGTATGGTGCCGCAAGGTTCCAAAGTGCGTTTTTCGTTGCCCCCCGATTTTGATGTAATGGATAAAGTGATCAATAGTGTTGAAAGATTAAAAGCTACTGAAATGCCTGAAGCGGATGCGGTAGTGGTTTTCAGTTGTGCCGGTAGAATTTTAGCACTCGGCCCATTGATGACGCAGGAACTGGAAGGGATTAAAAATGTGTGGAATGTTCCGATGGCCGGTATGTTCAGCAATGCAGAGCTGGCAAGAGCCACCGGGGGAAATTTAGAAATGCATAACCTTACCACCTGTGTGATAGCATTGAAAGAAAGGTCCCCTCTATCTCCCCCCAAGGGAGAGGAAATGTAGCAGATTAAGGAGAAAATTATAGATAGTTTCAACTAATAAGGATATGAACGTTCATTTAGAGAATATTAAAAAACTGTTGCAGGATACAAATTTTCCTGAAGCCGAAAAGCTGCTATTGTTAAAGCAGTTGAGTGATGCAGATAAGCAATGGGCCATCACCGATTTTAAATTAGACCGTACAGAAAAAGTAAAACGAACTACTGCCATTTTATTGGAAGAAACCATTGAAGAGCTGGAACAAAAAAGAAGAGCCGTAGAAGCACAAAACAAAGAACTCGAAATTGAAACAGCATTGGAAAGGACACGGTTTGTTGCGATGGCCATGCGTACACCCAATGACCTGCTGGACATTGCTAAAATACTATTCATCGAATTAACGCAATTGGGTTTTGCTGAGATAAGGAATGCATTGATAGGAATTTTTAACGATGCCAAAAACTATTTTACCGATTATGATTATTCTGATTATTCAGGAGGAACCACTACCCAGATCCCTTATAATAAAAATCCTGTCATCGACCGATCGCTGCAACAAATGAAAACGGCAACGGACGCATTTACTGAATTTGTTGTTGAAGGGAAGGAACTGGAAGAATGGAAAGCCTTTAGAAAGCAAAATGGCGAATACGATGACGCCAGGATTGATAACAGCAACTGCCTGTACTATTATTTTTATTCAATAGAAGCCGGCAACATTGGTATCTCAACTTTTAAAAAGATAGATGAAGACCAACTGAATATTTTAAAAAGATTCAGAAACGTATTTGATCTTGCTTACAGAAGGTATGTTGATATTACAAATGCCGAAGCGCTGGCAAGGGAATCAAAAATTCAATTGGCACTGGAACGTGCCCGTACACAAAGCATGATCATGCAACATTCATCAGAGCTGGATGATACATTGCGTGTGTTTCATGAACAGGTTTTATTACTGGGAATCAAATCCGAATTTTCTTTTTTGTGGCTGCCGGATGAAGAAAAAAACAACCACATATTTTGGGCTGCCTGGACAGAGGAAGATGCTGATGTCACTACTTTTAAAAGTAAAGCCATTACTTATCCGCTCGATAGAAATGAACCTGCAACTGCGCAGTGTTTGGTTGATTGGAAAAGTGGCGAGCCTGTTATTTCATATGCCGTGCCGCCCAAAGGAGTAGCAGGTTATTTTGCTGCGTGGCAGGAATTGTTTAATGGTGTTGAAAAATTAAGCGCAGATTTTTTTCCCGATGGGTTGCATTACGGAGAAGCTTTTATGAAATACGGCTGCTTTGGTGTAATGATCGAAAGCGAATTAACTGAAGAGGAAAAAAAATTATTAGATCGCTTTGCTGTTGAATTTGAACGTACCTATACCCGCTTTCTCGATTTGCAAAAAGCAGAAGTTCAGGCAAGAGAAGCAAAGATAGAGGCAGCATTGGAAAGAGTGAGGAGCAAAACCATGGCCATGCACAATAGTGAAGACATTGGTGAAACCGTGGCAACATTGTTTGATGAATTGGTGAAGTTGGGAGTACATACCAACAGATGTGGTATTTTGATTAACAGCGAAGAAAAGATGCAGTCAGAAGTGTGGACAGCAAAATCAAATCCTACCGGCAAGGCTAGCTTAATCATTGGCCTATTGGACTTAACCATGCACCCACTGCTTGAAGGTATTTACCATGCATGGAAAAGCAAAAAATCTATTTTCATATATCCAATGATTGGTGATGATTTAAAAGCTTATTACCAGGCAATCAACGACACTAAATATTACCCTACGCTTTTTGATTTGGATGCATTGCCAACAAAGGAATTCCATACTGATTTCTTTTTTGCACAAGGCTCCATTTTTGCGTTCACTTCTGAACTTCTTTCTGAAGAAGTTTCAACTATTTTTAAGCGTTTCGCCAAGGTTTTTAATCAGGCCTATACCCGTTTTCTCGATCTGCAAAAAGCAGAAGCACAGGCAAGGGAAGCAAAAATTGAAACAGCTTTGGAAAGAGTGCGTTCCAGGAGCCTGGCCATGCACAATACTTCCGAATTACAAGAGGTCATCCATACAGTTCACAAAGAATTCCTCCATTTAAATATTGCTATTAATGGAGGTTCGTTTATTGCTATCAACGACGACATTAAAACAACACTCCGCTGCTGGGGATCCGGCGGTACCGCTGATACTACAGAAGAAGTGAAGCTTCCGCTTTATGAAAAACCCTTTTGTACCAATCTTATAAATAGAATAAAAAAAGGTCCTGGTTTTTTTACGGAAGAGTACACACAAGATGAAAAAAAGGAATTCTTCACCTTTTTATTCAACCATGAGCCCTGGTCAAAACTGGATGCCGATCATAAAAAAGACACCCTGTCAAGTCCTGGCGGATACACCCGATCCTGTTGTGTATCTCCACATACCAGTATTTTTATCATCAACCATTTTGGCGAAAAATTTTCTTCGGCTGATAATGATATTCTTAAACGTTTTGGAAAAGTATTTGAACAAACCTATACCCGTTTCCTTGATCTGAAAAAAGCAGAAGCACATGCAAGGGAAGCAGAACTAGAACTGGCTTAAGAAAGAGTACGTGCAAGAACAATGGCCATGCAGCACAGTGATGAGTTAGCAGCAGCCTCCTTTTTATTGGATACCCAGGTACGTTCGCTGGGTATTAAAACAAGAGGCTGTGCATTTAATATTTATGGTGAAAATGATTCAACCGAATGGTTTAGTTCAGAGACGGGTACGATGCCAACCTATAAAACCCCAAGGGAAAATGTGTTTCTCCGGTATTATGAAGGCGGCAAAAAAGGTGAGGTAATGTTAATTGAAGACTTTGCCGGTAAAGCCTGCGAAGATCATTATAATTACCTGAGCACATTACCTGTGATGGGTGATGCACTTAAAGAAATGATCAGGCTTGGTGGCTCGTTTCCTGCAAGACAGATAGATCATGTTATTTATTTCAAATACGGTTATTTATTATTCATCACTTTGGAGCCAATACCCGAAGCACATGATATTTTTAAACGCTTTGCAAAAGTGTTCGAACAAACCTATACACGTTTTCTTGATCTGCAAAAAGCAGAAGCACAGGCAAGAGAATCGCAAATTCAATTAGCGTTAGAGAGGGTTCGTGCAAGAACAATGGCCATGCAGCATAGTGATGAACTGCAGGATGCCGCATTGGTACTGGTTAACCAGGTAAAAGCATTGAGTGTACCCGTATTTGGCTGTGGGTTTAATATTTGGGATAACGACCGGAAGGCCGCTACTGCGTGGATGGCCGGCGAGGACCGTATTCAACCGCCTTTCAAAACATCGTCCTCCGAAGATGTTTTTGTTCATATTCATGAGGCTGCACAAAAAAGTGAGGCGCTGTTTGTAAGAGAACAAAGAGGTGAAGAATTGGAAACACATTACAGGTACATGACCTCTATTCCAACTTTTAAAGCTGTTGTGGAGAAGATGGCTGAAGCAGGGATATCTGTTCCAACATTTCAAATTATTCACTGTGCTTTTTTTGCCCAGGGATATCTCATGTTTATTACATACGAAGCTGTGCCGGAAGCACATAACATTTTCAAACGCTTTGCAAGCGTCTTCGAACAAACCTATACCCGTTTTCTTGACCTGCAAAAAGCAGAAGCACAGGCAAGGGAAGCTCAAATTGAACTGGCATTGGAAAGAGTGCGTGCAAGAACTATGGCCATGCAACACAGCGAAGAACTGATGGAGGCTGCCAACTTATTATTTCAGCAAGTGCAATCATTGGGAATTCCCATTTGGAGTTGTGGTTTTAATATCTGGGAAAAAGGTGAAAAATCCTGCATTGGCTGGATGAGTACCCAAGGCGCCATTCAACCTTCCTTCAGGATACCACTTACTGAAAACCCCGCCTTCGTACGTATGGATGAAGCCCGGCAAAAAGGAACAGCCTTTTATGTAGAGGAAGTAAGCGGGGAAGCATTGGCAGAACATTACAGACAAATGTTTAGCCTTCCTGACTTTAAGGCCATTGCAGACTTGCAACTAAAGGACGGTTTTGCATTACCCACATTTCAAATAAACCATGTTTATAATTTTAGGCATGGCAATTTAATATTCCTCAGTGGTGAACCTATACCGGAAGCATGGGATATCTTCAAAAGGTTTACTGTTGTTTTTGACCAAACCTATACCCGTTTCCTCGATCTGCAAAAAGCAGAAGCACAGACAAGGGAGGCTGAAATTCAATTGGCATTAGAAAGAGTACGGGCCAGAACGATGGCCATGCAACAAAGTGGAGAACTGAATGAAGTGTCAACCATTTTATTCAATCAATTAAGAAGTTTGGGAGGCTCTTTATGGACGACTGCAATAGTGTTATGTAATGAAAACAGCAACGAAGACGAATTTAGAACTGCGTTTGCCGGAGGACTTCAACCCTCTGTATTCGTTCCCAACAATCAGGATGCGGTTCATATAAAAATGTATGAAGGCTGGAAGAATGGTAGCGAATTACTAAGCATCTCGAAAGAAGGTAATGAATTAAAGGCTCACTATGATTACATGATGACAGTCCCTTCAATTAAAGATAATTTCGAAAAGATGCTTGCATCCGGAATTACTTTTCCTGCCTGGCAAAAGTGGCATGCCGCCTATTTTACTTTTGGTTATTTAATGATTATTACTACCGAACCATACCACGACGAACAAATTTTTGGGCGCTTTGCAAAAGTATTTGACCAGTCTTATACCCGTTTTCTCGACCTGCAAAAAGCAGAAGCACAGGCACGGGAAGCACGGCTTCAATTGGCAATGGAAAGAGTGCGTGCAAGAACAATGGCCATGCAGCGAAGCGATGAATTGGCCGATGCTGCATCATTATTATTTAAGCTGATTAGTGATTTTGATATAAAAATTTGGTCAAGCGCTTTTCAAATATGGAATGCCGATGATATCTCAAGTACTGCATGGGCGAGTGCTCCGGATGGAAGCATCCAGGCCCCTTTCCGGTTGCCATATGATGAAGACATTTACTTCAAAAAGATTTACGAAGCCAGGCAAAGAGGAGATGATTTTTTTGTTATGGAATCGAGTGGAAAGGAATTGGAAGAAACTTACCATTACATGTTTAATCTTCCCGGTGTAAAAGAATATTTTGATGATGCTCAGGAGTTGGGTTTTCCAATTCCAACATATCAAATTACCCATTGCGTCTTTTTCCCGAATGGCTACCTGATGTTCATTACTTATGTGCCATGTCCTGAAATGTGGGATGTCTTTAAACGCTTTGCAAAAGTGTTCGAACAAACCTATACCCGTTTTCTTGATCTTCAAAAAGCAGAAGCACAGGCGAGAGAAGCAGAAATAGAATTATCACTGGAAAGAGTAAGGAGCAAAGCAATGGCAATGCACAGCAGTGCCGATATCCTTTCAACTACTGCTACGGCTTTTGAAGAATTAAAGAAACTCGGAATACATTCCTTACGTTGTGGAATCGGGCTGCTTTCTAAAAATTCGATGGAAGCGCAGGTATATGCATCTACCACAGATTCCAACGGCTTTTTTCAAACATTGGTTGGTACACGTGATATGAATGAACATGCTTCTTTGTACAGGCAGTACCAGTCATGGCTTAAACAGGAAAATTTAGTTGAAGTTATGAGTGACGAAGAACTTAAATCATACTATAATAAACTGTTTTTTAAATCTTCTGCAGTTTCTGCGATACCACAAATTTTCGACAACAAACAGTATGGTTATTATTTCTCATTTGCAGATGGACTGTTCTATTCATGGAGTGATAGGGAGTATACAGAAAATGAAATAAATATTTTAACTCGCTTTAAAACGATTGTGGCTTTAACATTCCGCCGCTTCCTAGACCTTGAAAAAGCTGAAGCACAGGCTAAAGAAGGCCAAATTCAATTGGCATTGGAAAGAGTGCGGGCAAGAACAATGGCCATGCAAAAAAGTGAAGAGCTTGCTGAAGTTGCCACCTTGCTGTTTAAACAGGTAAATGAATTAAATATTAAAACATGGACAACCGGTTTTAATATCTGGAGCGATAATGACAATGCGTATGAAGACTGGATCACCAATGCACAAGGAGGCTTTGTAGAACCTTACACGGTTGATGCGACAAGCTTTTCAGTGTTTAAAGAAGTAAGTGACGCAAAGAAGAATGGTAAGGAATTTTTATTGCAGCATTTAGAAGGCGATTTATTAAAACAGACCTACGAAGAACTCAGCAAATTTGGAGATAAAAAGCAGTTTGAGAAAATGCTGGAAGCAGGTGGTCAATTTCCGTTGCAGCAGTTTGATCATTTTGTGTTTGGATCAAAAGTGAGCCTGATGTTTATTACTTATGAGCCAGTTCCTGAAGCACATGATATTTTTAAGCGTTTTGGTAAAGTGTTCGAACAAACCTATACCCGTTTTTTGGATCTGCAAAAAGCAGAAGCGCAGGCAAAAGAATCGCAGATAGAAGCTGCATTGGAAAAAGTAAGAAGCCGCACGTTAGCCATGCAAAAAAGTGATGAGCTGGCAGAAACGGCAGCAGTGTTATTTCAGCAATTGATTGCACTGGGCATTGAACCCAACCGCTTGTACATAGCCATTGTAAAAGACGAAAAAGGTGCATCCGAATTTTGGATAACTGATGAGGACGGCACTAAAATAAGTACCGCTTTTTCTGCTGACATGAATGCCAATGTATCCTTTGCTAAAATGTTTGAAGGATGGAAGCAGCAGAGAAAATCTTTGGTGATAGACATGGAGGGAGACGAATTACAACATTACTTTCAGCACCTTACCAGTTTGGGCGTACCCTTTAAAAATGGCCTCACCAATAAAAGACGGGTACAGGATATTGCTTATTTCAGCAAGGGCTTTATCGGCATCGCTTCACCAGATGAGCAACCGCCCGAAACCTTACAATTGCTGGAGCGCTTTGCTGCTGTATTCAATCTCACCTTTACCCGTTTTAACGATTTAAAAATTGCAGAGGCGCATGCTATACAAGCCGAACAGGATTTAATTGCTATCAAAGAAGCCAAGCAAAAAGCAGAAGCAGCCTTCACAGAATTGCAGGCTACGCAAAAGCAATTGATACAGTCAGAAAAAATGGCAAGCCTGGGTGAACTCACAGCGGGCATTGCACATGAAATTCAAAACCCGTTAAACTTCGTCAACAATTTCAGTGAAGTAAGTAAAGAGTTACTGAATGAAATGAGCGAAGCCTATGAAAAAGGTGACATGGCAGAAGCGAAGGAATTAATGAATGATATAATTGAGAACCTGGAAAAAATAAATCATCATGGTAAACGGGCAGATGGCATTGTAAAGGGAATGTTGCAACATTCAAGATCGAGCACCAATCAAAAAGAACCAACAGATATCAACGCCCTGGCTGATGAATACCTGCGGTTGAGTTACCATGGTTTAAGAGCAAAAGACAAAAAATTTAATGCAGATTTTAAAACAGATTTTGATGAGCATATCGGTAGAATAAATATCATTCCGCAGGATATTGGAAGGGTATTACTCAACTTGTACAACAACGCCTTTTATGCAACCAATGAGAAAAAGAAAACTGCGAGTGAAAACCTGCCTACCGGACAGGCAGGTTATAAACCAATTGTTTCAATTGAAACAAAAAAGATAAATGCCCGACCGGATGACACAGTTGGACGGGGCAAAGTTGAAATAAAAGTAAGTGATAACGGCAATGGAATTCCTCAAAAAATAATCGATAAGATATTTCAACCATTCTTTACCACCAAACCAACAGGACAGGGCACAGGACTGGGTTTGAGTTTGAGTTATGACATTATAAAAGCGCATGGCGGTGAAATAAAAGTGGAGACAAAAGAAGGTGAAGGAACAGCATTTATAATTCAGTTGCCGGCAAATTGAAGAATTTAATTTGTAAAGAAGAAAATGAAGTAGTTGTTTTTAAAAATGCAATTAAGTCAACACATCATGAATAACCAGGAAGAAAAACAACTCACTGCAAGAAATGCAGCACTCGAAAATGAGCTGGTAGAAAAAAAACGCCAGTTAGAAATTGAAGCAGCATTGGAAAGAGTGCGCTCACGATCGATGGCGATGCACAAGAGCGATGAGTTACAGGAGGTGATTGAAATCGTTTTTGATCAAATTTTACAACTGGGCATATTGGCCGATGTTGCAAACTTTATCATATTTAACCAGGAAAATAACGACATCAATTGTTGGATAGCTTCACCAACCCAAAAAATTCACAGGAGTTGGCATGTGCCATACATAAATATCTATCCTTTGAATGCGGTACTTATTGAAAAAGAAAACGGAAATAATTCCCTCACGGGAAGCTGCTCATTTGAGCAAAAGAATAAATTCTTTAACTGGGCATTTGAACATTCCGATTTTAAATACTTTCCTGATGACAGAAAGGAGTTTGTTTTAAAGAGCAAATGCTGGACGATTTGCTATGCATGGGTAAAATATACCGGAATTCAGCTCAGCAGTTATTCACGAGAATCATTTACTGAAAATGAAAATGAAATCCTAAAACGCTTCGCTAAAGTATTCGAACAAACCTATACCCGCTTCCTCGATCTGCAAAAAGCAGAAAAACAAACAAGAGAAGCACAGATCAATTTGGCTGTAGAACGGGTTCGGGCAAGAGCCTTGGCTATGTTCAAATCCGAAGAAATTCTGGAAGTGGTGTTTAAGCTGAAAGAGGAAGTAATAGGTTTGGATATTCCTGGTGTTGCCGCCGCCGCCATTTTATTGAAAGAAAAGAACGGCATGTTCCGAAGTTGGGATCTAACTTCTTTAGAGTTGAATGGAGAAAGTATGCATACTCCATTAGACGTCCCCTTCGA
>JBBQWL010000003.1:0-192617 GCA_038210625.1 Chitinophagales bacterium
CTAATGATATAAAAATTGAAACTGAGTTTAAAAGAAGATTGCTTCAACAAAAATGAAAAGCTTATAGAAGGTGCTGCAGCACATAAAGCAACAAGAAGATAAGCTACCTGGTTAAGCTGTAGCAACAACAAGCCAGCAAGGCAAGCGCACCGTGTAACGCTGAGACACCCCCTATAATATATAAATTTATCATTACATATACGCCCCGAAAAGGGACAGCTGAACGCCTCCACGACATAGCGCGGGAGGTGGTTTTCAGCTGTCATTTGTTCGATTTTTAAAAATTTTCGATTTTTTACATTCATTTTCAATGAGTTAGTATCAAAAAGGGTACAAAAAACATTTTAATTTTACCGTTTTTGCTAATGAATCTCTGGATTTTCAGTCTTAAGTATCCCAATTTTGCTTGCAAAGGCGTTTACTGGAATGTTTTCAAGCGGACTGGGAGTGAGAATTATATAAACAGGCTTTTTTAGAAAGCAATTTTTGTTGGTGCCAAGTTTTTTATATGGTATTCTGTCCAGGGCGCACATTTTTTTAATTGCTTCCAAATGCACTGGAAAATGAACATTTGAAATAACTACTGCTTTTAAGCTTTTATGTATTTGGTACGATGGTATTATTCCATCCAGCATGCCTGGCATAAACATATCAAGGAATGCAGTTTGATGTTTCCATCTTTTTACAATATCCAGGGCATAGCTCAACTTACCGGATCCCTCCGGACCAATTATTACATTTATTGGTTGCAAGTTTTTAGTGATCATTCTTTATCTTTTTTGATGTTATGGTAATCATTTTTATATTTCGCTTCTTTTTCTCTTTGGTTTAAAACATGCCTGGCAAAGTCCCTCACACAGTTTTTACATAACATATTTAGGACGGTTGTATTCTTTGCTGTAAATGTTTTGGAGACTGCGATGATGGACAGTAATTGCCGGTCGGTCAACTCTTTTAGCAAGTCTTCAAGATTAGTGGATATGTGATTGAACCACATTCTTGCATAGCCTTTCCCATCAGAAAAATTTGAAGTCTTGAAAGGAAAGTCTGATTCGCTATTTTCAGTGTTCATATTTTATTGATTTAGGATTTTTGTTTGGTTGTTACCATCCACATAAAGCGCAGCTCGGATAGTTCTGTGAACTTAAAGCCGGCTGATTTTAAAAAAATTGCAACGTCTGCAGCCGAATAAAGCTTGCTTGGAAATAATCCCTGCATTGCATGATAAAATTCTAAAGTGCTAAACAAAATAGTATGCTGATCAGGTATGTGCACAGGTTCATAGGTTGCTAAAAGGTAGTTTTTGATTTCGCCAAAGAAATCATTTTTAGCTTCTGCGATTTCTTTATCGTGGTCGTATTTTTCTGCCATAACATTTTTGTGTGTTTAATATTCTGTATAAGTAAATCAGTGTGCCTATGTGCCTAATGTGCCTATTTGCGCCTATACTAACCTATTCGTGCCTATCATTTACCTATTATAATTAATTGATTTTTAATATTTTATATTTATAGGCATATATAGGCACACTTTTACGGCATTTTCCAATATTCTTAATTATTTATTTAAACGGCATTCCTTCGTTTACCATAAATGCTTCACTCTCCGGTTCGTTACCATCAAACTTTTCAATATTTAAATCCAGTTCGTCATATAAAAAAGCATGACAACTGCTATTAACTTTTTCCACTTTTTTAATGATTTCAAATGAATCACCCTTTTTTTCATTTAACACAATGATTCTGCTAAACCATTTCTGTCTAATTGCGCCTAAATTGTACTTTCGACTGCTGAAATAATGTTTAAGATTATCTAGGCTCATAGCCTCCTTACCTTTACGGCTCCGAAACGACATTTCAAAAAGTGTGTGAACATTATTGAGCCGCAAAAACAAAACTTTGGTAGGTTGATTAAAATTTATGGTTTCTTCGAGATTCCTGGATACACGGATTGTTATCTGCATTACAGTTTCAACTGTATAATCAAAACCGTAAACAATTTTTGGGAATTGTTCATTAATTAAAAATTCAATGGTTTTCCAAAACTCGCTTAACGTATCGGAGCTATGTATGAAAGTGCTCCATTGCATGGCCTGCTGATAGCAGTATTCTGTAAACTGTTCTGATTGTTGTGGCAATGCAATTTTCTGGCTTATTAAACTATAACAGGCTGCCAGGTGACACCAATTTTGAAGTACTCTTTGGTTTACCTGCTGCACATCTGCTTTGCTTTTACGCCAGTAACCTAATTGCTGTTTGTAGTGTTCATTGTATTCTTTTGAAAAAAGTGCTCTATGTTCTAAAAGCTCAGTTAAAAGGCTATTTAAACCGTTTGCCTCCCACTGTTTTAAAATATGATAGTCCTTAATTTGCTCTTCACTTTTTTCAATAATGCTGAAGAGTAATGTTGCACCTCTTTGTTGAAAAGCAAGATCATCTTTGATGATTATTTTTTGACCGGTACCTCCCATAGTGCTTTCCGGCTTCATCGTTTCAGTTTTATTTTTTCCACCGCCAATTTTCCCTCTTTGTCTGCCTTCGCCATCATACCACCCTTTCATTGCCTGGAACCATTCATCTTTTAAAACCTCAACATCTACTTCATTAAAATGAGCAAAGCAATTCTTAAAATTGCCTATGTAGTTAAAAAATGCAAAGTCAGTACCGCTATTGACATTAAAGGCAGGACGCCTAAAGAAAAACAAGGCTGTAAGGCTTTCAAACATTTTAGATTTACCGCTTGAAGGCTCTCCAAAACCAAATAAGTGAGGGCAATTACCGTCTACCTCAAAAATTAAATCTCTAAATATTGTTAGTATTCCATAAGCAACAGCAACGATACCTTTATCCAAATATACTTTTTGCATTTGTGTAGCCCAATGGCTAAAGTTTATGTGAATAGCTTTGTAAATTAAACATCGGTCGTTTTCAAATGGATCTTCGCCAATGCGTTGCAATTGTCTGTAAGCTTCGCAACTGGCCGGTACTAAAAAGTTTTCACCATTATAACTAAACATACCCATATTATCCAAATCTATAAGGCCCACACCTGGTATGTATACTTTGTCCAGATAAACAAAAAAGCCAAATGGTTGCCAACCCAACCGGGTAATTTCAATACAGCGTGGAAACTGCTGCAGCAAATCGGAGGCAATGCGAAGCCATTGATTTTTATTAGCAAAAATTAAAAAATTGCCCTCGCTAACTGCATAGCCCTGAAATTGATCTATTGAGGTTATAACCTTTGCAGGCACATCTAGAATTGATTTGCGATAACCGTTGTATATAGATAGCAGGTAGCGGCTTTCTATGCCGTTATAAATAAGAAAATGAGGAGTAACAATAAAATTTGAAAGTGTAGTTCTGTTGTTTGCCGGGCCTGAAAAAAAACCTACCAATGGTTTGCCTTTTTCAACTTTATCTAGTGCATAAAACCCATTCTCTTCATAAGTTTGCCTTGCCTTGTCTGAAAAGTCGGAAAGATCAATTTTTTCATCCTGGTTAGTATCAGGTTTGATATTATCCAGTGCGGTAGAAATAGATTTTTGTAAGTCTTTTAATTTTCTCGTTTTGTCGGCCTTACAAATTTGAGTGCAGACATCCTCAATGTAAAATGTTCTTGTGTCTATATCAATAATCGCAAAAAGCAAATTTGCTATTTCTTTGATAGCAGTTGATTGTTGCCCTGGTATTCCATTAGCTTTTTTCCAAAGTATTTTTGCTTTCCATATTACTGCATCCTGACATATAGAAATAATGTGATCATTGATCGGCTGTTCATGTTCATCTTGTTTATATTGCTTAATAAATTCATCCGGATCATTGCCGTCTGGCAGCTCAACTAATTCAACACGAAAACCGGCCTGTAAAAAGCTATCAATATTTTTAAGTGCGCTTTCTTTCCCGGCAGGATCACTGTCAAGCATCAGCACAACATGATTGACATACTTTTTAAGTTTTTTAATTTGCTCGTCTGTTATAGCTGTACCGCATGATGCAATTGTATTTAAAAGCCCAGCTTCATGGCATGAAATCACATCAAAATAACCTTCCACCAGGTAAGCTAATTTTGATTTTGTAAAAGCCCTGGCTGTTAGCGCCTGGTACAGTCCAAACAGTACTTTATCTTTTTGATAAACTTCGCTGTTTTTTGGATTAATGTATTTAGGCGCTTTATCATTACCTGGCAAACTGCGAAGCGCAAAGCCTACTATTTGCCCTTCTGTTTGATGAATTGGTATGATGATGCCATTGCGGTAAACATCGTAATTTTTTCCATTTTTTGTATCACAAATGCCTACAGCAACAGCCACATCAAGCTTACCACTATGAACAATACCTTGAGCAATATTTTGCCAAGTGTCTTTTGCATATCCCAAACACCAGTATTTTATTTGCTCGATTGTAAAGCTTCTTTTATTAATCAGGTATTCACGGGCGAGAGTTCCCGCAGATGAGTGTAAACCTTCAAAATATTTTTTGTGAGCATATTCAAGAATGCTTATTTTCTCTTGGTGGGCATCCTTTTCAGCCTGGTACATTTCTGCATCAAAATTTTCATCGTACTCAATCGAAGTTTTATAAAAGTCGGCCAAAAGCTCTATAGCTTCCGGATAGGATTTACATAGATATTGCATTACCACTTTTATCAAATCACCCTTCCAGCCACAGCCAAAACAGTTGTACATATTGGTGTTGGTATATAAAGTAACTGAAGGTGTTTTTTCGTCATGGAACAGACATGATACTTTTCTATTTTTAACAACAACACCAGGAATTATAAATGGAAGGTCTTGAATATTTAGTACTGATTTTACTTGTTCTATCGCTTTCTCTGTAAGCTTTTTAAATGGTGCTGGTGCGACTTGCCTTTCACGTTTGGCTTTTATGTGGGACATTGCATTGTGGGGTATTATGTAGGTTAGAATATGCCCCAGCATTGCAGCACACTGTATATTTCAGAAATAAATCAAGTATCTTTAACGCCGGGTATTTTAAAAATGCATTTTTAAGCAAGTCGTTTCCATGGTGGTCGACTTGCTTTTTTTATTTTAACCGGCCGGTTCTTTTTGGTTCTCCCTTTCTATTTCGGCTATCGTAAGCTTTCTACCTGTCATTAGCCAGGCAGTTAAATCTTTTTTAATAAAAAGAAGCTTCTTACCAGTTTTAATTACCGGTAATTTTTTTTCGTTTACCAGGCGGTAAACGGAAGGGATTGAAAGGCCTATATATTTTGCGGCTTCATCAACTTGTATTACACCTTCATTTAAATTTGGATTGTTAACCGCTATCGGGTTATTATGAAAATAGGATTCAATTTCTGCCCTAAAAATATTTCTTAACTCCGGGATAGACAAGGAAGTTAGTACAAGTATGTTATTTGTATTTTGCATCGTGCTTTTATTTTGTGAGCACAAATGTGTGTCATATACAATCAATTGTTATCAATATGATAACATGAAAACTATCATAAATTTTATCATAATAAATTTTTTAGTTGGAGATTTGCGATTTTCAAAGCTTCAATACAATTTTCTTGTTGCAGCAATATGATAGCTCTCTTTATATCATCCACTGTCAAAACAATCTTAGGGTGACCACCTAAATAGCCAATAGAATAGAATTCCCTGGCAACTGATTCCGGAAACTTTTCATAGATTTCTCGTCTACTTATGTCCTTTTCAATATTGGCTTTTATTTTATAAATGTGAGCTAAGGCATGGCTACGGTTTGTTATTTTTAACCCGTTTTTCTGACTGATTTTTGTAGATTCATTTTTTTCACTTACATCTAATCCATTCATTAAATCCTGCAAATATTTTATGCTAGCATCCAAGGCACAAACTTTAAAAACTTTTTCTATTCCTGATGAATAAAAATATCTTCTTAAAAGATTAAACTTAAAACAAGTTAATACAGGGATTTCATTTTTTTGAAATACTTTCACAGGCTGCCAATCAAATATTTTATCCTTAATGCCTTCTATCAGTGCGGTTAAATTTTTCTGTGTTTCCTCGCTCTCATCTTTAATTAAATAATATTTCCACATTTTCTTTTGCCCTTCACCAGTTTTATTAAAATCAGGTTTTAAAAAGCAGCCATCAAATTCTTTATTACGCTCTAAAATCATTGCTTCATATAATGTTTGCCGTAATTTCTTCCCTGGTCCAAATCTTGGTTCCTTTTGGTTTAACTCACTTTTTAGCCCGTCTATTTCTCTTTCTATTTCAATTTCTAAATACCATTCAAACAAGATTTCTAAAAAGGCAAATAAATTATAGCTAATTCTAAATGACTCTTGAATATCATTGTCAAAAAATTCATATTCTGTAAATGCGGGCCTATAATCTATCGGTGTTAACACCACAGTATCAGGAAATTCCATTTTACTTCGCATTGCAGATTCGGCCTCAAAAATTGACGCTGATTTTATCTCGCCATGTTCAATAAGAATATTAATTTGATTGTTCGTCATGATTAAAAGAATTATTTTATAAGACCTTTTTTCTTAGCATCTATGATGGTCTTTTGTACAATGATTCTAGCGACGAATTCTACAAAATTTTTCTCCTTGTCAGTCAGTATCGGAATGCTTTTTTTTGGGGCTTTTAGGTTAGCTATTTTATCTTTTAGCTTAATGACTGATTGATGGTTTTGATCTTCCATTATTTCTTATTTATTGATAACAAATTTGCATTTTGCATTTTCTTTTCCGGATCAGCCCCCTTTATATAATCCATTGTTATTTGCAAACTACTATGCCCTAAATTTTCAGAAATATTTTGTATTGGAACGCCTTTTTTTTCCGAATTAGTTGCATAACTATGGCGGGCAACATAGGTTGTAACATTTTGAGTAATACCAACTGCTTTGGCAATTAATTTAATATTGGCATTGATTACACCTATTTGCTGCAGCACCAAAGCCCGTTCCCTGGTCGCATCCAATCCGCTTTTTAGTATCTTAAAAATGTAGCTATCTGCGCTTTTGCTTTTATTTCCAATTTCATCTATTATTTCTTTCATGTTGGCTGTTATAGAAACAACTATTGTAATGG
Source organism: Chitinophagales bacterium (assembly GCA_038210625.1). Classification (GTDB taxonomy): domain Bacteria; phylum Bacteroidota; class Bacteroidia; order Chitinophagales; family Chitinophagaceae; genus Ferruginibacter. The sequence goes on from JBBQWL010000003.1 coordinate 7,057, forward strand.
TCTCATTGGTAGTATTCTCGGTTTTTTTTCTTACAAAATGAATTGAATCTCCATGAATATTTGAATATTTTAACCTTGCCAAATCGGCAATATTTATACCGCTTGCCCAAAAGGAGAAAAGCCAAAGTAATTTGGCTTCATGTCTTACGCTACCTACTTTTGTTTTGTAATTATAAATCAACTCAATTTCGTCAAGGGGCAATGCCTTTTTTACATTTCCTCCTTTTGGGATTTTATATTTACCTTTTCCTTTACCAAAAGGATAGCGGTCTGCGGAAACAACTCCAGCCTCGTGAATTGCCTCATTAAAAACAGTACGCAAATTCCTTAAATACATTCCTATGGTAGTTTTGCTACGTCCTTTTTCAAGCATTGATTTCTCATAGCTTTCTAAAAAGCTGATTGTAACATCACTGAACATGCAACCAGGCTTAAACGCATCTAAACTCACTTTTGCATTCAAATAAGAAATAGCTGTCCCAATTCTATCGCTTTCTTTTAATTTTTTTATGTGCGTTTCAAAGATGGTTGCAATCGTATCATTGGCGCTGTAATTATTATCAAATTTCTTTTGAAAAGTATCAAATGAAAAGCCTTGCATCTTATCAATAATGTCTACTGCCTTTATCTTCAGCCGCTGCAGGTCATCAGATATACCTTGTAACAATTTTCCTGGTTTATTAGAAATTGCTTTTTGAAATTGAAGCTCAGTAAGGCTTTTATTCGTTGGATAGTACTTTCTGGTTCGTTTGTGTGTAATCCGTAAGTATATAGCACATTCGTTGCTTTTTTTTGGGTGTGACTTATCCAAATAAATTGCAACATTTGCCTTAACACTGCCCATAATAATTTTTGTAAAATTTTTAAGAATTCCTACACAGTTCCTACACAAATATAATTATTATACGCAAACATTGGCAATTAAATTCAATTAATGGATGCCCCAAAATACGTGACTGCAAAGGATTTCAGTATCATTGACAATTAAATAAAATTATATCAAATTAGGTGCTTAACTAACTCTTAATCAGTAGGTCCAGGGTTCGAGTCCCTGAGGGGTCACTTTCCAAGCTCACTTTTTAGTGGGCTTTTTTATTAATTCTCACTAACAGAGAAAGTAAAATAGTCGCTGAATTTCAACTTATTGCAACCAATATTATCCTTCCTTTTTTGCCAGTATGCGGCAATAATAATATAATCCATTATAACCAACAATTACTCCATTGAGGAATATGATGTCCTTCAGTATTTTTGTATCATGCTACTTACACAACTGTAATTATGAAAAGAGTTATTGCCGGGTAATAAGAAAAGCACCATACCAATCGGCATGGGTGAAGTTGGGCTCCGGTAAATACAAGTGTCAGCAATCTTTTTCAAAATGTATTGAAAAATAATATCAATCTATAAGTGACGCTAGGTTCCTGGACATGATTGCGCTTTTTACAGACTAACGGGCCACATAAACTATCATGCTCTAAAATTAAAAACTGATGATTGCTGTAAAAAAGATGTTGTTTTTTGTACTAATACTGGTTGCAACAAGAACATTTGCACAAACTGAAGGAAGTATTTCGCTGGCCGGCAATTGGTATTTTAAAATTGATTCTTTAAACGAAGGCGAGGCAGCAAAATGGTACAATGAACCTCCATCATTTTTTAAGCAACTAATAAAATTACCTGGTACAATGGATGATGCCGGTTTAGGTAACCCGGTAACTGTACAGCCAGCATTAAAAAGGGAGGTGATGTTGCATTTGTGGCGCAAAGTTTCCTATACCGGGGCAGCATGGTATAAAAAACAAGTCACTATACCTGCGTCATGGAATAAAAAACATATCGAATTATTTTTGGAAAGAGTGTTATGGCAAACCAATGTTTGGGTTGATGATAAAAAATTGAATGCAACGGGAGAAAGCCTTGTTGCGCCGCATACTTTCGACTTATCAAATTATTTAACTCCGGGCAAACATACTATCAGTGTAAGAATTGATAACAGTAGAAAGTATGATATAAGTCTTGGTGAGGCCAATTTTGCACATGCATACACTAACGAAACTCAAATAATCTGGAATGGTGCGATTGGGAAAATAGAACTTCGGTCAACTGCCACTATCTATATTGCAAACCTGCAGGTATTTCCCGATGTAGAAAACAAAAGTATCAGGGTTGTAAGCACCATCAACAATACACAGGATAAAGTGAGTAAGGCCACCATTTATTTATCTGCTGTAAATGGCACGTCAACCAATGCTGAGACCAACTTAAAGGCTACACTAAATCCAGGAATAAATGAAATTATTGCCAACATCCCGTTAAATGACGCAATAAAAAATTGGGATGAATTTCATCCATCTTTATATCGTCTGAATGTGTCCATAAAATCCGGCGAAGGAATTGATAAGTCGGTCACTTCTTTTGGAATCAGGACAATTACTAACAACGATGCCCGGCTACAAATAAATAACAGGCCATTATTTTTAAGAGGTACGTTAGAGTGTAGTATTTTTCCAAAGCAAGGCCATGCACCGATGGATAAAAGTGGATGGATAAAAGTTTTTACTACCGCAAAAATGTACGGGTTAAATCATCTTCGTTTTCATAGCTGGTGCCCTCCTGAAGCAGCTTTTGCAGCTGCAGATGAAATGGGTTTTTATTTACAGGTTGAGTTGCCGGTATGGTCATTAAAAATAGGAACGGATAAACCTGCTGATGAATTTTTAAAGGCTGAAGCAAAAAGAATCACTCAATATTATGGTAACCATCCTTCGTTTTGTTTTTGGAGTATGGGTAACGAGATGCAGGGAAATATGCAGTGGCTTTCTGATGAAGTAATGGCTTTAAAAACTGTTGATAAAAGAAGATTATACACCACTACCAGTTTCACTTTTGAAGAAGGCTTCGGTAAATGGCCTGTGGTAGCCGATGATTATTTAGTTACCCAATACACTAAAAAAGGCTGGGTTCGTGGGCAAGGAATTTTCGATACAGAAGCGCCTTCATTTAATAAAGATTACACCGCTGCAGTTGACGGTTTACCTGTTCCATTGATTTCGCATGAAGTTGGTCAATACGCCATATATCCAAGCATGAAAGAATTGCCAAAATATACCGGCGTATTAAAACCGGTAAATTTCATTGCTGTAAAAAATGATTTGCAGAAAAAGAATTTGTTACCGATGGCAACTGATTTTACCAAATCAAGCGGCAAATTAGCAGTGCTGTTATATAAAGAAGAAATTGAAAGGGCTTTAAAAACAAAAGGTGCCAGCGGTTTTCAGTTATTGGACCTGCATGATTTCCCCGGACAAGGAACGGCATTGGTTGGAATATTAGACGCCTTTTGGGATAGCAAAGGCTTAATCTCAGCCAATGACTTTAGGGAATTTTGTTCCCCCGTAGTTCCGCTAATAAGATTTGCAAAAGCAACGTATACCAATGACGAAACTTTCACAGCGTCCATTGAAGTGGCTAATTTTAGCGCCGCTGCAATCTCTAATGCAGTGGTGAACTGGCAAATTACTGCGGCTGATAAAAAGGTAATTGCAAAGGGTAAATTAACACCTGCAACGATTGCTATTGGTAATGGAATTATCATTGGAAATATCAGCAGTTCATTAGCAGGTATTACGTCTGCTAAAAAAGTAACGGTATCTGTAAATATTGAAAATACCAACTATCAAAACCATTGGAGTATTTGGGTATATCCAAAGCAATTGCCGACATCAAACTCAAACGTTGTTTTCACTACTAATTTTAAAGAAGCCATTGATGCATTAAGGGAAGGCAAAAATGTTTTATTAAATCCTGCAAAACAAAAAATAAATGGAGTAGAGGGAAAATTTGTGCCGGTTTTTTGGAGCCCTGTTCATTTTCCTAATCAGCCTGGAACAATGGGCTTGCTAATTAATCCTTCACACCCTGCTTTTACATATTTTCCTACGGATGAATTTACTAACTGGCAGTGGTGGGATTTATGTAAACAATCAACAACTTTAGTGTTGGACAGTGCCGATATAAACCCTGCAGTTATTGTATTAAGAGACATAGACAATTTTTTCAAAAACAGAAATATGGCCAGTATTATCGAAGCAAAATCCGGCAACGGAAAATTGTTGATATGCACAATGGATATAAATAATGATTTAGAAAACCGGCCGGCAGCTGCACAGTTAAAATATAGTTTGCTCCAATACATCAACGGCAACAAATTCAACCCTGTTGTGAATTTAAATGAAACCGATTTAGAAAAAATAATCAAACAATAAATTGAAAGCAATTATTACCGGTACAGCAAAAAACCGATTACTCTTCCTGAACAGAAAAAGGCTGAGCGTGTTAATCAAAATAGTACAATGAAAGAGAATCCCAGGTGATGAATTCGTCTTAAATATCTTTCTACAAGGCAAGGTTGAATCTGCAAAATGCCGGCGAAAAAATCGAGATTATTTATCAGACCCGGATATTGCAAAATAATTGCTGTAGTTATAGACAAGACATTGCAATTGTACGAACAGCTGATAAGGAATGATGATGTGTCGGTAATTTGGAAAGACCCGGCCGGATTGATTTGGTGGCTATATGGAACAGAACTTTATGTTCAATTTACTATTGGAAAAGGTGGATATTTAACAGGTCATAATCTGACAACTTTTAACGGAGCTTCCTTCAGTAAAGAATTCAAGATAATAATACAAAGCTGGTCACCCACAATCAAGGTAGAGTATGCCTAAAGCACTGTTGGCACTTGCACATGGTTGATAATTCATTGTTAACCCTGCTTTTGAAAAATTTATCGGGTCCACCAGCAATCTTACATTCTTAATAGAATATTTATGAAACATTCCTGGAGTTAACAAGTAATTCTTTTACAATCTTATTTATCAGCCATTCCGCTTTTTGAAATGCAGCAGCTTGATTCAACGAAAGAACGATACTAATATCTTCTTTTGGCTGGTAAAACATCATAGAACCATAAGCACCAATGTGACCTATAAAAGAATAACCCTGTATTTCTTTTTTTTGTATTCCTACCCCATATAAAGGTGTACCATGTTTGTTCCCTGCCACCGGTTCATTAAATTGCTTCATGGAAAAAAGAGTTTCCTCTTTGTTGAAAAGCTGTCCTTTTAACAACGATCGGATAAATATGTCAAGATCTTTCATTGTTGAAATTAATCCACCGCCCCCCCAGTCGAACGATGTATTTACATCCTTCAAATAATATTTTGCGTAATGTGGAAATACAACGGCTTCTGTTTTTTTAGGGGGATGGTAAAACTCTAAATAAGTGTTTGCAAGCTTAAGTGGTTTAATTATTCTTTCATCATAAACTTGCTGTAGGCATTTTCCCGTTAACTGTTCTATTAATACACCGAGCAACAAATAATTTGTATCTGAGTAATGAAATCCATTTCCAGGTTTGAACATCGCTCTTTTATTTAGTCCCATTTCAAAATACTTTTCTATCACAAATTGCCAGGTCCAGGATTGCGCTGGATGCTCCATTATGTAAGCAAGAAATTTTTCGTCGTCTGCAAAATAATCACACAATCCGGAACGATGCTGCAATAGATGAAGTACAGACATATTACCCGAATAGTCAACATTTTCAACCAAATGCATCCCTGACAAAATGTATTTTGTTTCGGCATTTATCAAATTAAAAAAAAGATCTTCCGTTCTTAATATTCCTTCCTCTTCTAATTGAAGTATAATTGCAGCAGTAAATGGCTTAGTCAAACTTCCGGTTCTAAAACTGCAACCAGGCGAAATCAAATCTCCCCCATTGTAAAAAGTACCAGTCGCACCACTATGGAAAATATTATTATTGCTATCCTTGATTGAAAGCATGCAGTTATAGATTGGCGCATCACCTGTTGGATTCAACACCAGTTCCATTATTTTATTAAACTGTTCCATTGGCAGACTTATTTAAAAATGACGTTAACTACACCAGTACTGCTGCTTTTAATTGCCTGGCAAATTGATAATCGTTGCTGATATGCGGTATCTTTTGTTGTAATCCTGTTTTGCCGGAAATCACTAGAAAGTTTTCATACCCGCCTCCCGGGACTAGTGTAATTTTCAGGGGTCTAATTGCTTTGTGCAGTACCAGATCTTGATAAGAAAAATTCCTTAAGCAAATTTTGTTATCAAGCCGTTTTGCAAAATCATCCAGGTTTACCGGCATTTGCCCAAACTCAATAAACCATTCATGATATGGAATTGTCCCATCGTCTTGTATATTTGGAGCCACCGTATATTCAACAATGGTGGCACAACACTCAATGGCTGTTTCAGCAATCGCATCATCTGTTTCTTCCAACGTTACATGTTCACCAAACGCTGAAATGTACTGGGAAATTCTGCCTGTTATTTCAATACGGTGTGGAAATATTGTTTTAAACCTTACCGTATCACCATTCATATAACCCCAAAGGCCTGCATTGGTATTGAGTATTATCGCATAGTTAATGCCAGTTTCAACATCTTTCAAGGCAATCCTTTTTGCATCTTTTTGATACAGCTCATTTACCGCTACAAATTCAAAAAAAATTCCGTTGTTCAACACAAGCTGCATTCCTCTTTCCTCTACCTGATCCTGGTAAGCAATAAATCCTTCAGTGGAAGGATAGGTTTCAAGTACATCAAATGGCATATTAATGTACTTTTTTATTTCCGGCAAAAAGGGCTTATAATTCATCCCACTCAATAAAAGAAGCTGAAAGTTGGGAAACAAGTCTTTGAATTCTTTTCCGGTATTTTTTTTTAATGCCCGCAGAAACACCAAAAGCCATACCGGCATTGCCACAATACTACGGATATCATTGTTAACCGAAGCAGTAATCATTGCGTCAATTCTTTTATTATATTCCGGGATAGCATTTATTTTATCAGATGGTAATCGCAGCCACTTATAAAACAGCGGAACACAACTATTGGCTATCGTAGAAATTGGCGCAGCCTTAATTCCATTTATTTTTTCAAAAATATGGCCATCTGAAAAAAGTAAAACTTTTCCTTTCAGGAAAGCATATCTTTTATACCGGTGAGCGTAATTTATTGCTGCAAACTGTGGCGCATCTACCTGGTTTTTAAGTGAGTCTTTTGTAACCGGGACGAGTTTTGTTTGGCTTGTAGTACCAGATGTCTTCCCTAAAAATAATGGTCTCCCCTTCCATAAAACATTGCTCGTATGCGAAGTTATTTTTTCAAAATATGGAAGCAATTGTTCATAATTTCTCAACGGTATCCGTTGCTTAAAGTCTTGATAGGTGTTGATTTCAGCAAAGGAATGATCTTTTCCAAATTTTGTATTTTTGCCGGCTTTAACAAACTCATGCATTAATTTATCCTGGCAACCAATTGGATCGGCCAGCATATGCTCTATCCTTTTATTTTTTACTTTAATGATTGATGCAAGTAGAAAATTTAATAATTGCAAGCGTTTACTATTTTAGATATAATCAAATGCAGAGGCAAAAAGCGGACGTGATAGTATATCCGCAATTTCAGTTTCACTTAAAGCATGAAAGGAAGCGAGGATAAATACATCAGCATCCTTTATGAATGAATGCAGTAATCCCGGACTAATATGTTCGTTCATTCTTTTTAGCACAGTACAATTTTCGGCCATCCAATACATTGCCGATTTTAGTTTTTCTTGGGCTAATAACCCCTCAAATAAACCTGACAGTTTTGCTTCATACCCCGGCTTTACATAAATTCCTTCAAATGCCAGGAATTCGAACCGCTTCGGGTTAAATAATTTATTAAGTAATGGAACCATGGGTACCACGTTCATAATTAATTTACCCATAATGCCAGGCATTCTGTTAATAACCCAATGTACCCGGTGAAATTGGCAACCGGCAACAATTGCTCCTTTTTCACGAATGACAAAATAATTATCATTAAGAAAAAGTGAGTTGAATTGAACCAGGGCGTGCTGTTTATATTGGTTACTAATTAAAGTAAGCAATTCATTCCGAACAGGCTCAGTTTTAACCTGCTCAATATCAATATTGCTTTTTGGAAAAAAACGACTGAACCCATTTGTTTTAATTACACCGATTTCCTTATACCCTGCATTTTGAACTGTTTTATAAGACGCCTTATTTCCTCTTTCTATGCAGGCAAAAAAAACCGTCTTTTCATGTTCATCTTCTCGAACAAACTCCATTACTTTTACGGCGTATTTTTTCATCACACCTTTGCCCTTTATTTCATTGGAGGCAGCAAAATACCGTATATAATAGCAGTTGTAAACTGCTGTGCCGGCAGATACCTGTGTATTGCAAAATACTGCAGTACCCTGAATTTTTCCTTTTTTGTGTATTGCTATTAAAGTAGGCCGGTGTAATAGCCTAATATGGTCTTTGGTATTTTTATGTTCATATACAGCACCATCATTGCCCCATGCAATACTGTCAAGAAAAACCAATGCATCGTTGGGTATACCATTATGTCTCCAGATAGAATAATCTCCATCCTGCAGCAATGATTTTTTTTCCATTGTTTATTTATTTTGGCGCATGACTGCCGATAGTCTTCTTTGTAAAAATGCCATCAGCTTCCATTTGTACGCAACTCAGTTTTATTTTTTCTTCTAACAGTGCCAGTACCTGTGTATCGTGTGCCGGTGAAAGAAAACAGTTTCGACCTTCCCAAATATAAACGCCATTCAGCAAAAGCTGGTGATAAAGAAGATTGGTTTTTCCAGGGGTGTTAAACCTGAATAACGACGCAAAATGAGTAATAGAAAAGGGATATCCTTTTGTATTGAAAAAGTTATTAAGGCGTGAACAAAATGACTCCGTTGTATGATTTAAATCGGTTAGCAATTTGCCTTCCGACTGATTTAATATTTCAAGTGTTTTAAGTGATGAAGCCATTGCCAGGGGATGATGGCAAAAGGTGCCCGCCACAAAAGTCGATTTAACAATCGGAACCGAATCATCTCCATACCGCCAGTAGCCGCCATCCGTTGCATCCAAAAATTTTGCTTTACCGGCTACAATGCCAATTGGCAAACCTCCGCCTATCACTTTACCATAAGTAACAAGATCGGCTGTTACGTTAAAAAGTTTCTGGCAGCCACCAATATCTGCTCTAAAGCCTGTGATCACTTCATCAAAAATTAGTGCGATGTTATTTTCTAACGTAATCTTTCTTAATTCATTTAAATATTCGCGGGGTTGTAATGCAGGATTACGGCTTTGTACAGGCTCAGTCAAAACTGCGGCTATATCATCCTTATTCTTTCTTATAAACTCAAGCGATTCTTCTGAACCATATTCAAGCAGGTAACATTCATTTAATATATTTTGGGTAACCCCAGGCACAATTTCTTTTGCAAGTTGGGTAACAGGATCATTTTTTAAAGACAGCAGCGAATCAAACGTGCCATGATAAGCACCCTTAAAAAAAGCAATGTACTTTTTTTTTGTAATTGCCTTTGCAATCCTAAGCGCAACCATTACAGCTTCAGTGCCTGAATTAAAAAATGCAACCCGTTCCACGCCGGTAGCTGTAGAAATTTCCTTTGAAAGAATACCCGCTAATGGCGAAATAGGCCCTACCGACCAGCTCTTTGTAAGTTGTTCTTCAATTGCCCTTCGTACAGGCATATAATTATGACCAAATAAAATTGAACCAAAACCCATGGTGAGATCAATATATTCGTTTCCATCAATATCATAAACAAAAGGGCCATCAGCTTTGTCACACACCAGGGTATAAATTAATTCCTTCATTTCTTTGCTAAAGCCCGCTGCATTGCGGTTGAGCGCAAGGTATTGCCGGAAGTCCTGCGTATGCTGTTTTGTAAGCTTATTCTTTTCTATAAGATCATGAAGCTTCATAAATGATTTGCTATTTTACGAATAGAAATAAGGCGTATTCCATGCTGAAACAATTAATGTAGCGATGATAACTTTCGGGTCTTTAAGTTGAAATCACTTGTCACCAACGGTGGAGCTTTGCGCAGGGAGGAGAATAGATATTACTTTACCATTAATCAAATTTATAAATAATTGTTCATTATTACTATTGCTTAATACTGTAATATAAGATGGAGCTCTAAGTGAAAAATTTTCATGCTGCCTGTTTGCAGGCCGGCCACCGCTTGGTAAAATACTAATTGCAGGCTGTCTTTTTTTGTAATTTCATAGGTCAGTTTCAGACCAACAATGGCTCCTGTGAATGTTAACTATCAGTGATGCCTTTTGTCGTTTCCTTGAACCTTGCAGGCGTTAACCGTTTAACAAAATTCTGCCGGCTACCTGTTTAGCTCAATCTGTTGCCGGCGCCAGCATGAACACCCCACAATAACTTTGCTACCATGCGTAACATTAATATCGAGACAACTTTTTAAGGATTGGGTAACAGGGTTTTCTGCAACAGTTCCGGCACCACGTTCAATGTCCAGCTTTAATTCCTGCCGTCCACTGTACACTTTGAATACGCATTTATCCTGGCTGAACGTTAGCAGCAACTTGGTTAAACAATTTAATTAAAACTGTAAAATTAAATATGAAACGCCTTTTAAGTCTTAATTAACCTTTGCACATTGTCTTGTAACGACATTAAAAAACTAAGCAGATAATCCCCGGCAGTTCAGTTGCGCATTAGTAACTACGTGGCCTGAACTCAGTAAAGGATACGTACTCTGCCATCTATCCAGAGGCGCTAATTTCCGTCACCTCACTATAAACAACAATGCCATTACTCAAAAGCAATGGCACCATCAATTATTTATATTGACATTCTATTAATTGGTCAGCACAGGCTTGTGCACAACATATTTATTGATTAGAAAATAACCGCCAAACAGCAAGGCACTGAATATTAGTGTAGCATACAAACTACCGCGGTAAAAAGGAAGGGCTTCCGCGAAACAATGCATCAACCCTGCCATTGTTTTGGGATAAGGCTGGTTGGCAATATCAAGGCCGCCACCAATCCAAACAGCAAAGTTGCTTAATATAAAATACATGGTTGTGCCGGCGAAAGCGCCTGTTATAATCTGTGCAGGTTTTGTTTGCTGAATGGCAAAACCAATTACAGTCAAACCGATGAACAACACATAATTGACAATCTGTCCGCTGTAAAAACCGGGTGTAGCCGAAATATGGTATTTAAACAACGCCTCATACAGAATATCTGATACCAGCATAGAAAAAAGTGGTAATAAAAAGGAATATTTTTTATCTTTTACAATACTTCCTGCAAACAATGCCATGGCTATTTGCGGAGCAAAACCAAGGGGCCTGCCCGGCAAAATTCTGTAGAGGGAAGCCATTAATACCAGCAACACAAAACTAATTACAATTGAAGGATCTTTTTTCATGTACATTTTTTAACAGGCACAAAAATAAGTAATAAAATCAGCAAGGCAATATTTTGAAAGAACCTTTTGCTGCCGCATATAATTTATATTTGAATATGGCAAAGCATAACCATACCGGGCTGGAGGGCGAAACACTCGGCACAGCTTATTTGCAGGCGGGCGGTTACCTGGTATTGGAAAAAAACTGGCGCCACAGCCATTGGGAAGTGGATATTATAGCTTCCAAAAATGACACCCTGCATTTTATTGAAATTAAAACCCGCCGCACCAAAAAATTCGGACTGCCCGAAGAAAAAGTGGGCAGAAAAAAAATAGAAAACCTGATCAACGCGGCCGAGCAATACCTGTACCTGCAACCGCAATGGAAACGTATACAATTCGACATATTGTCTATCCTGATACTAAACAATCAACCGGTGAATTATTTTTTTATTGAGGATGTTTATCTATAGGGAAGCCATTTTTGACAAGTTGCTGCATGGTCTCTACCCATTTAAATGTAGCCGGGCAATACTGGATATTTTGCCTGTGCACATGTAAATAACTGGTCACCCTTTTTTTGGTAAGATGGGGAAAGCCTGCACAATCTGCAGGCCGCACGGGATAGATGGAACACTTATAATCGCTCATGTTAAAAAACTGGCAGGGTTGCTTTTTATTTTGCCAGTCCTTGTCTTTTTTATCAAACACCAGCCATTTTTCTTTGAAGGCGGCAGGTGTCATTCCAAGATGCGTGGATATTCTTTTAACATCCGCAGGAGTAAATGTGGGTGTCATTTTTTTACAGCAATTGCCACAACTGAGGCAGTCTATTTGCTGCCATACTTCCTTATCGGCAAAATCTGCCATTGCATGTAAACTTTTGGGGGGCTTATTTTCCAGCCGTGTTAAAAACGAACGCATCGATTTTTTATATGCCAATACCTTTTTCCGAAAGCTGCGAAGATTTACTGTCATTATTGATTTAATATTGCTGAAGTAAAACGAAATTAGGAAAACAATTTAAAAATCCACATCCAAAAAATCAATATTGTCTAACAAAACAACCACGATGTGGCAGTCGTATAAAAGAGGCTTTAAAGCGTACCTGCAATTAGAGAAATCGTTGAGCGATCACTCAGTAGAAGCCTACCTGCACGACATTGAAAAACTGACCACCTGGCTATCTGTTACCAATCATCTGCTTTCTCCTGAACAAGTAACATTGAAAGACCTGGAACAATTTATCCGCTGGATTAGTGAACTGGGTATGACGGCGGGTTCGCAAGCAAGGATTATTTCCGGACTGAAAAGCTTTTTTAAATATTGCCTGATGGAGCAGGTAATCACCGTTGATCCTTCCTTTTTATTAGAGTCGCCCAAACTAAAAAGAACTTTACCTGATATACTCAGTTTTGAAGAAATTGAAACAATTATTGGCCAGCTGGATTTAAGCAAACCAGAAGGTGGCCGCAATAAAGCAATCCTTGAAACCCTTTACAGTTGTGGATTGCGGGTGAGCGAACTGGTAAACCTGCGCATAAGCTGCCTTTACCTGGATGTAGGTTTTATACGGGTGATTGGAAAAGGCGATAAAGAAAGGCTGGTACCTATCGGCTCTGATGCCATTAAATACATCAACATTTACCGCAATGACATACGGGTGCACATTGCTGTTAAACCTGGTAACGATGATATTTTATTTTTAAACCGCAGGGGATCGAAACTAAGCCGGGTAATGATTTTTTTAATTATAAAAGAACTCACCAAACAGGCGGGCATTACAAAAACCATTTCGCCGCATACCTTCCGGCATTCATTTGCCACACACCTTGTAGAAGGTGGCGCCGACCTGCGTGCCGTACAGGAAATGCTGGGTCATGAAAGCATTACCACTACAGAAATTTATACGCATCTCGACAGGGAATTTTTACGCAATACGTTGCAACAGTTTCATCCGGCGTTTAAATGAGTTGTAAGTTTTAGGTTATAGGTTTTAAGTTGTAAGAACTCAGTGACGCCAGCCTTCTGCTTAATGCCTTCTGCTTTCTGCGTTGTGCGTTGTGCCTTCTGCTTTCAGCCTTCCCTCCTAGTTTTTCAAAATCGTAAACTCTACCCTCCTGTTCAGCTGCCTGTTTTCGTCTGTATCGTTTGGTACAACCGGTTTTGATTCGCCATAACCGTGCGATACAATCCTGGTGGTAGAAATGCCTTTGGATAAAATATAATCCATGGCAGATTTCGCCCTGTTATCACTTAGTTTAAAGTTATATTCATCACTGCCACGACTGTCTGTATGTGCACTCATTTCTATTTCAACAGCCGGGTTATCTTCCATCATTTTTACTACCCTATCCAGTTCAACAAAAGATTCTGGCCGTAAAAACCATTTATCAAAATCAAAATACACGTTATTCAATCTTACAACAGCACCCACTTCAATTGGTACCAAATACAAATCTTTATGAATTTCTTTATAACCTTGCTTTACGAGCGAATCCAGGTTAAAGTTTTCAGAGATAGCAAAGAAGTGATCAGCCTGAGCCCTTATTAAATAGTTTTTATCGTAGGGCAATACCATTTTAAAAGCACCATCAGCCGCGTTGCTGATACCATTGCCCGCTACAGTACCATCCGGCAACGTTTCATATATCAGTGAAGCACTCAAAGGCTTGCCTGTTTTTTTGTTGTATACATTGCCGCTCACCAAAATAACAGGGTCTGGCTTTTCTCTTTCCAATAATTTAATTCGTACAATATCGCTCTCTCCATAACTATGCAAATCAGTACTCATGTAGGCGTATTCTCCACCGGCATCCATGGTAAAAAATGTATCCATATCATCTGTATTGATCGGGCTGCCCAGGTTAACAGGTTCGCTCCATTTTTGCCAGGTATCATCCAGTCGTTTACTCATCCAGATATCCATATAACCAAGTCCGCCAGGGCGGTTGCTGCTAAAATATAACGTTACGCCATCCGGTGCGAGGTAAGGAGTAGTTTGATTAAACTTTTTCATGTTGATCTTCCTGCCCAGATTTTTCGGTTCCGACCAGGTGCTGTCTTTTAGTAAAAAACTTACGTAGATCTCATTATTTAATCCGCCGCTTTCTTCCGTCATGTAAAACAGCAAGGTGCGACCGTTGTTACCCATCACCGCACCATTCTGCCGGCCACGATCGTACTTTGCATAGTTCCTGATACGCAACATTTCCGGGTTGCTCCAATATCCTTCTTTTGTTAAATAACACATGCTTACGCCATTGCCAAAATAATCTCCGTTAATAAAAGCATTGCGTATTAAAATCTGGTTGTTATCGGGCGAAATCCAAAACACTGCATTGTAATAATAACTGTTCAGCGGGTAGCCTAAATGTACTGCCGGACTCCATTTGCCTAAACTATCCCTTTCAGAAAACCATATATCCTGGGAATTACGTACTTCATTGAATTTGGTATTTTGTGGATGATTCTGGCAAATAAAAAAAAGCAGGTTACCATCCGCAGAAATAGTGGGCCTTAATTCGGGTAAGTCTGTATTGATATTGGTGCCGAGGTTTTCAATTTTAATGACTGTTTCGGGAGTAATCACCAGGTCCTTCTGTTCTTTTAAAGCGCCCAGTGAATCACTGTAAACAGCAGGCTGGGCTGCAGCAGAAAGCACGCAATACACCACAATTAATGAGAGTATCAATTTTTTCACGGTACCGGATTTGTTTGAGAACGAAAAAAACAAGGTTATATTTTGGTTTCACTAAATTATTGTAACACCTGTACGTGGCTGTCAGCAATAATGCTGTTGATACATGCAGAAAATAATTTAACTATGGCTTTTCAATAACACAGGCACAAAAAACAGGGAGCCATCTTTCGATAGCTCCCTGTTTTATATTTCATAACATACCGTATTTTTCTTCGTAAGAATACGGCTTTTTAACTGCAGATAACTAATGCTTAAACTGAAAATTGACTGAAATAATATCCGAGTTTAAATCGGTTGTTTGTGTATAATGTCCATATCTTATTTCCAGTGAACTCAATGCAGATTTCCATAAGCCTCCAGGTGGCGCAATATGCAATCCTACACCGTAATAAGCACTGTTAAACGCAGAATACGCATAGTTACTGGTGTAGTAAGTCTCGGTGGTTTTATGTTGTTGATACGGCGCAAAATAATTGGAAGCGGTTTGCGTATAGTACCTGTAAAACGGAGATATAGAAAAGAAAGGCGATATTTTTACCGGCACTTCCAGGCTGGCTGTGTGGGCTTTAATACCCCAATCGTCAGTAAAATACCGATAGTAGGATCGGATGATTATTTTATCTCCTGCAAAATAATTCAACCTGAAGCCAATGGGAAGTTTGTACCGCTGCACAGGTAAATTTTCAACATGTACCGTTCCGTCAGAAAGATAGACCCGGTGGAAAGGGAGCGACAAATAACCGTTCTGGCCTACCACATCCATCAATAACGCAGCCTGCATATTTTTATTGATTACCTGTGTATACGCAAGTGATCCGGTGTAAGTGTACCTGGGTGAGGAAGGAATCGCAACTTTACCATCTTCACCATAAGATTCACCACCGCCGCCGCTGGCTGAGGTTACCGTTGTTACTACCGTAGTTGCCGGAATTAATTCAGAAGGGTAGATGAGCTTGACCCTGTCAAAATAAGCGCTTGCCTTTCCGCTAAGCTCTCCTCCCTTACCTATTTTATGCGAATAGTTTGCGTCCAGCGCAAAAGAATGGTAATTGTATTCGGCAGAGTAGTAAGCACCAAAACCAAATGTGCTGCCCTTTTTATTTTCTACCAAAAAATCAATGGAGGGATACACTCTTGAACCACCAGTTTTGGATGCACCGGTTTTATTTACATAGGCAGAAGAAGCGGAACTATGATGATCAAATCCCAGCCCTGTTGTAAGTGTATATTTATGGCCCTCTACATCTGCACCGGTAAACTTTAATTCAAGGCCGTTGGAGAGGTCGGTTACTTTTTCCGTACCTATGCCACCCGTTACCGCACTGTGATTTCCGTTCTGGGTGTAATAACTGGAAACGATGTTTGTTTCTTCCAGGTGAAGTGGTTTGTCCACGTATTCCACCGTCTCCTCTTTGGCAGCGTGGCTTGCTGTATCTTTTGTTACCGCCTGGCTAAACGCATTCAGTAATAGCAGGTAAAGGCCTATTACAGTTAAGCATACTTTTTTCATGTATTGTCTGTTGGTTCTTTAAGTAAATTAATTACAGCCACATCCGCCACCGGTTTTGCCGCCGTTGGCTCCGGAGGCTGCCTCGCGGTAAGATTGAAAATTCTGTTCTGTTTTTTCAATCTTTCTTGCGGCCAATCCCATTTCGGAATCATTTAATTTACTTTTCTGGTATTCTTTTACAGCGGTGCAGGAAGTGCCTCCTGTTACAAACAGTGCTGCCAGCGTAATACAGGTTATGGATTTTTTTTTCATGGTGATGTTCTTATTGAATATGAATGTTTGCCGAAGTATATACTTTATCATGATCATCTACAATGATTGCCTCTATGTCTTTTATCTGGTTGATCATACCTAATCCTGCCTTGATACCCATGATGGTTACCGGTGTCGCCATGGCATCTGCTATCTCCGCGTTTTTTGTAATGATTGTTACACTTTTTATTCCTGTTACCGGTAGCCCGGTTCTTGGGTTAATGGTATGAGAGTATTTTTTTCCATCCACTACAATGTACTTCTCATAATTGCCAGAAGTAGCTACGGCCAACCCGGTTATTTTTATAAATGAAAATACCTGGCCTGACTTATTGGGATCCGCAATGCCGATTGTCCATTCCGAACCATCTGGCTGTAATCCCCATGCGGTAAGATCTCCTGATGCATTTACAATACCACTCTCAACACCTTGCTGCACCATCACCATTTTTGCCATTTCTGCAGCATACCCTTTTCCTATGCCACCAAAACCAATCCTGGTGCCCTTCTCTTTTAAAAAAACTGTTCCTTCATCTTTATCTAAAATAACATTCCTGTAGTTGATAAGCTTCACCATTTGTTTTGCCGTTTCCTTATCAGGCAAGGCATTCATAGTTGTATCAAAATTCCAGAGGCTTTTATCAATTGATCCATAAGTAATGTCAAATGCACCTTGTGTTAAGCCGGATATTCTTACAGATCTTTCAATTAGCTGAAAGGTTTCTTCACTTACTTTAACCGGTCCTATACCAGCATGACGGTTTATTAAATTCGTTTCACTATCCTCACTAAAGGTGGTTAGTAATTTTTCTATTCGTTTTATTTCATTAATACCGGCATCAATTCGTTGCATGGCCCAATCTTCGTTTGATGCTACGGCACTTAACTCAAACTGGTTACCCATCAATTTTGTGCGAACTTTAAAAAGCTGTTTTGGTTGCATGCAAATTATTTGTCCTGGTCAATGGCAAACTGCACTTCCTCTGCAAATTCTTCAGGAGTGGCGCTGGGCAGCCCTTCCCATTGTTTTACTATTTTCCCGCTTTCATTTAACAATAAGGTGAGCGGAAAACTTCCTTTGGAATTATATTGATCTGCGAGTGCATCATTTATTTTTTGCTGGTCTTTCGGCAGTTGATTTTTTTTCAGCCTGGGAAAATCAGCATTAACCAAAACAAGATTGGCATTTGCGAATTTTTGAAAGGCATCACTCCCCAAAATTTCTTTGTGCAGCCGGATGCAGGGACCGCACCAATCCGATCCCGAAAAGTTTAATAAAATATGTTTGTGATCTTTTTTTGCCGTCGCTTTTGCTTCTTCCATATTATAATGCCAGTTGATAAAAGACATGGAAATAACCGCTACAGCCATCAATAAGATTGCTTTTTTCATAAATAAATATTTGTAACAAAAAGTGTCAAAAAAACTATCCAATTGCTCCCGCTCATTTTTTAAGAGAAGTGATTTGAAAAAGTAAATTTAAATGTAATACCTGTTAAGGCAAGGTTAAGCCGATTTTACAAGTTAAGATGGCAACACCAATAGGATGGTTGGGTAACAAAGAAATTTTTTATGCAGGGGTGCTTTATGGTGGTCAAAATACTACAGTTTAAGGCCTTCGAAACCAGCTGCCGGTTTTAGCATATTATTTATTATGGCAAAAAATAGGTACAAACGCTAAACACCTGGTGAATCAAAAAAAAGGTTGTTATATAAATGTGAACAAGTGGGCTGCAATAAATAACCGACACAGGCCGTTATCATTTTACTGGCAGCCCACGTGCAGTAACGATTGTACTTGTTTAACATTTCTTTAAAATCATTTTTTACATTAATCATTTAACTAACCGGAGGTCAGTCCGGCATCGGTTAAATTTTGCATTAAGTTATTTGAATGTTATCAATCAACTAACTGGCGCAGGTTTTATTTGATAAATATATGTTTGCTAAAAAATATATCCCTTACATGATCCACCGAAAGTTTTGTCCATTGCTTGTTGCCTTATTTTTTTTATTGTCAGCAGCAGACGTCCGTTCTCAAAATATGATTCTTCCAAACGCCTATGCGCACAATGATTATTGGCATAAAAGACCTTTGCTGGATGCACTGGATAACGGTTTCACGTATGTAGAAGCGGACGTGTATTTAAAAAATGGGAAATTAATTGTGACCCACATTCTGCCCTACTTTAAAAATAAAAAAACGCTCGAAGAATTATATTTTAAGCCGCTGCTGAATTATGTAAACACCAACGCAAGCAGCGCTACCCCTGTTAATTGTCCACTGACGTTGATGATTGACATAAAATCGGATGCGGAGAAAACTTACAAAGTACTTGTTCAATTGTTACAAAAATACAAATCCATTTTATCGGGATATCAAAATGGCGAACTTACCATGCGCAATGTATCTGTTGTACTAACCGGCCACAAACCGTATAACATGCTGACAGGTGAAGAAGAGCGCCTGGCTTTTTTAGATGAGGATCTTACACAAGCGGGCAAAGACTCGTCAAACAATATTTACACTGTTGCCAGCTGCAAATATTCAAACCTCGTTAAATGGAAGGGGAAAGGAAAAATTTCTGAAGACGATATACAACGCCTGGAATACTTTGTACTACAGGCACATAAAAACGGCAGAAAAGTTCGTTTATGGGGTTCCCCTGATAAAATAAAAGTTTGGAGTGAATTGCTGAAATGCAATGTGGACCTTATCAATACAGATAGAATCAATGCACTTCGGGCATTTTTAACCGGTGAGATGTCGGTGATGGCAAAAAAATCATAAACGTTTACGCTCTGATTATTGCACTTGCCATTAAGGAAAAAAGAAACAATATCGGTTGGCAGGCTAACTGGCGTTTTTTGTAAAATTGGATTTCCTCCACTACTTTTTAACCTCAAAGTACATAATACTTTCTCCGGCGCTTCCGTCTTTGCTGATTCCCTCTGCTACAACAACGTATCTGCCCGGAATATCTGATGTGTAAAAACTGGCTTTCGTTTTGCCGTTGTTGGCTGTGTTTATTTCCGGCGACCAGTATAACAGGTTTCTAAAATCCGGCATCCGGCTCTGCAGTTGTTGTTCTGTTGCATACACCGGCGCATAAAAATCACGCTGTACCTGCAGGCCCTCGTAGTTTACAATTGTAGCACGGGGATCTATATCAAATCCTTCCAGGTCGCCTTTATAAGTGATTAGGTTTATTATGCCGTCGAAAGAATTATCTCTTAAAAAATACTTCTTGTTAACTACTTCCAGCTTCCTGATTTTAAGCGGATCATAACTCATTGCTTTATCCACATTAAACACCGGTAATCCGTCAAGTAGCAAAAGCGGATCGTTTACAAAAAATGCTTTTGACCAGGAGTCATACATGGGCAAATAAAATTTTCCTCCCCGTTTCCTTACCCCTACTTCAACAACATATTCTCTAAATACTTCTTCAAGCGTAGTAAAACGTACATAATTATCCAGCAGGTAGGTGGCTACAGGCCTGGAATAAAAAGCATTTGTATCAGCCAGATTTTGTGTAGCGTGATTTAGCTGTTTATACAAAAATGTGTTCTGCACTTGCGATGCAATGTAATTTTTTAACAAAGTTTCATTCGGCGTCGCAACAGCATAATTAACTGAAGGCTTTTGTGAAAAACTGTTGACAAAAGGTGTATCTATTTCGATGCGGTAACCGCTGTCTTTTTCATTATTGGTTTGTACAATGATGTCGCCATCACTGTATAAATCTTTCATATCAAATTTTATTTTTCCGGTTTCATCAGCGGCGGCTGTCTGAAATTGTGTGCGTATACCAGGCACAGTCAGATACACCGGTATATCTTTTACGGGCAGCCCGGGTAAAAGTGGTATTAATTTCCCGGATATTACGTGACCATACATTTCAGGTAAAAACTGAACGGCGCTTTTTTTATCTTGCATCACATCGTTCCATCTAAATCTTCTCCACCCCTGTGTCAACATCAAATTATCTGCGGCTGTTGCCACCGTATCATCATTGATAGTAAAATAATATGCGGGAGACTCCACCTGTCCAACAATGTCTGATTGCAACAGCAGGTAATTATCTATACCGGCTATGTCCGGTTGTGTAAAATCGTCCACCCGGTATACTGCCATCGACATATTCGCCGCAACAGCTTCATCCTGTTGCTTTGCTGAATTGATTTCAATATTGATTTTTTTACGAAGACCATATTGCGCCTGGTCTGCGATCGTTGTAATACGCAATGCATGTTGTGGTTGCTTAAAATACAAGCGTTCGCATACAGGCTGGCGCCCACTGTTAAATATCGTGAACTGTGAAATACCGTCTTCAAGTTGACGGGAATCCGTTACAAATTCGGCCTGTCCGTTTTGAATGACCGCAGTTGAAAATACTTTTACCACATTGCGTGTGTGCACAAAAAGAAAAACGGAATATCCATTGGCTGGTTCATTGGTGTTTACTTTTATTATAAGCTTACCATTTACTCCCGGTTGAAGCCGCATTGAGTAACCACTGTTATAAGGCGCTGGTAAAGTTTTCACCTGCTCCTCACCTCCCGGTAGTTTCACAACGGTCCGGTATTGCGCACCTGTAATCGGGGTAAAAATAAAGCTGCCCATCCCAAATTTAAACGGATGAAACCGCGTTATGGTATCGCCCTTTTCATTTAGCAGCAAGCCTTCAAATTCAACTCCTTTGCCCCATTGGTTATTTACTTTAAATCCTACTTTGCTTTCAATGCCATTTACCAAATTTCCACCTTCAGGAAAAAATCCGATATCGTACAATGATTTTTCAACGGTGGCACTTGCTGATGTATTTTTCTGTACGTTTATAATGACCAGTTTTTTTTCGAAAAAATAATCGACCCCGTTATTTTTCATCCAGTTAGTGTAAGCCCTGATTTTATAATTGCCTGTAGTAAGTGTAGCAGGCAAATAAAATGATCCATTGCCTACACCCTTGCCCAGCCCGATTTTGGCCTGTAGCACTGCCCGGTTATTTCTATCCAGTACTTCAACGTACGCTACCTTGCCAAAATCGATAGGCTGATGATTGTATGCATTTACGTTGTATATTTTAAACCAGCAAATTTCTCCTGTTACATAGTTTGCTTTATCAGTATGCAGGTATATCTTTTCCTGCAAATTGTTTTGACGCCAGGCATCAAACTTTGCTTCAATCAAATCTTTACCGGCCTGTTGTGCATAAACGGAATTGAATAAAAAAATATTCATCAGTAAAATCAAACCCAGCAAAGTAGCTGCTTTCAAACTAAATAATTGCGCCATTTTAAAAATGTACCAATAATTCTTTGTCATAATTTTTTGATTGTCTATGGCCAGAAGTCTGGTTTAATATTTGTCCCCGATAAAGTGCAGTCAACACACTTCCCAGGTGCCACGTTGAAAGTCGCTATATTACCAAACGGGGTGCTTTTAATTACGTAAGTTGGCAGTGTTCCCCCCGCATGAATTTTAATTGAATCCGGATCATTTACCACTTCAAATGTATAGCATCCGGGATTGTAATTCCAGTCTGGCAAATCACTATTTTTTATAAAAATTCTTTTTTCAGTAGTAGTGCTAATATTAAAAAATCCGATAACCGGTAACAATGGATTACTGGTACAATGAATATTTCCATTTAATTCAGAAGGCTGCGCATCAAAAACAGATCCGACAGACTCCGTATTTTTTCTCATACGGTCCAGAAATTCATATCCCTCTTTGCTCCATGCATGTTGCTTAACCAGTATTGAGTATAGTACGCTCATTTTCCATGAAGCCGCAGGCACGCTGGTCACTGGCAGATGAATTACATCCTGCGCAAGTTTTGCGGAGGACCCTAGTATAATATTGCTGGATGCCTCAAATTGCCAACACTTGTAAATTTCAGGATCGTTTGCATCCCTGTAAACCACCTTAGTGGGAGTGCCTCTGATAGGATCCCATTTTAAAGAAGCACTATAGGTGGAATGAAACTCCCAGGTTTCATTGAACTCCCATTGGTAATAGCGGGTGTTGTTATTAGGATCGTGTGTATCAATAAACAACTTAACACCTTCCGTTTCCCGTTCCCATTTAATATCGTCTATTGAGGGATTGAATCTCGGCCTCACAAAATCCGATTGATATACTTCGTTATTGCTGGTATTAATTTTTAGCCTGTACCCCATTGAACTACTTAAAATATAATTACCGGAGTAAACACCTGGATTGGATTCATAAAGCGGATAGCTGTTCCCCAAACTATCCTCAACCGATACAATTGCGCCCTGCTCTATGTGTTGGCTTAAATCACTTAGGGCAGAGGTTCTTGACAAACGGATATTTGTTGTTCCCCCATGGTCATCTACAACACCCTCTATCACAAGGTACCCTGTAGTTACCTGCGGCACAGGTGAATCAAATTTTTCTTTACACCCTGCAAAAATTAAAACAATTAATAACAGCAGTATTTTATTCATTTTCAAAAAGTTTATTCTATCAAATTAGTTAACGCTGCCCGCCGGTTTTAATAAGGGCCACTATGTATTTTTAATTCCAACATCAATTCCCTGCGAACATAGCCAGGTACCTGTTCAACTAAAACTTTATATTAAAATTGATGAAGGGAATGGCGCTTCCAAAAATAGAAAGCTTATATCCATTGATAACTCCATTTTCTGAAACATAATATACTGAATACGGATTTTTTCTCCCGGTTAAATTGTATACGCCTATCGTCCACGAATTGTGTGTTAGCTGGTGAACCTTATGATTGCCATCTATGTTCATCGAAAAGTCTGTTCTGAAATAATCCGGTATGCGGTATTCATTACGGTCTGCGTACAAAGTACGTGTAGAGCCGGCAAAATAAAATACGCCAACGGGAAGTGTAATCGGACGGCCGGTGCTATACGTTGCATTCAATGAAAGACTGAAACGATGATTCACTCTGTAGTTGCCAATCAAAGTGATATCATGTGGCTTATCATAATTGGCAGGATAAAAATTCCCCTTATTGATTAATTCGCCCGCCGCAAGATTATCCTGTTTTAACAATACCCTTGACCAGGTGTAACTAAACCAGCCATTGATTTTACCAGTCAATTTTTTCACTAAAAATTCTACGCCATATGCTTTGCCCTTTGTGGCAATTACATCCGTCTCAAGATGATGATTCAACACTAAATTGGCACCGCTTTTATAATCCAGGTAATTGCTCATTTTTTTATAATACACTTCAAGCGAAGTTTCGATGGTATTGGCGTTTGAATTTTTGTACAGGCCAAGCGAAACCTGTCCACCGGATTGCGGCTTAATAGACGCATCACTTAACTTCCAGATATCTGTAGGGGCCATCGCTGCTGTGTTCGACAGCATGTGAATATATTGTCGCCCGGTATTGAAGGCCGCCTTTATTGAAAAACTTTCTGTTACCGCATAACGGGTAGAAAATCGATATTCAGGACCGGCGTACGCCTTAATCACTTTTCCTTTATCATAAAAAATACTGCCCGTTTGATTACTTTCATTGATAGGTAAACCCGGTGCATAAGTGTTAACTGTTTTGGGGCCTAAAAACTGGTAAAAAGAAAACCGGATGCCACCCTCCATTGTAAATGCTTTACTGAGATTGTACTTATCATTTATATACAAGGCGCTTTCCAATGCATGTTCTTTTTCCATTTGATCAGGTACTACCAGTGAGCTTTTTCCATCGGGATTAAAGTAACCAGGATCCAGCTTGTAATAAATTGAATTTACACCAAAGTCAATGGTATGGCGGTTATCAAGATAATAATTAAAGTGCGCCTTAAAATAAGTCTGGTGGATATCAAAGCCCATTTTGTAGGCATTTAATGGCAACTTGTTACTCGCAATATTGTAACTGTAATCATCTGTACCTGCGGTAACCAGGCTGTTAAGTTTGTTATTGAAAATGTGCTTCCATTTAGCAGAAAAATTTTCGTTCCTGTAACCATACGCCGTATCGCTGTTAAGGCTAAACCGATCCCGGCTGTAATAACCGGTAAAATAAAGCGTGTTCTTTTTATTGATTTCATGGGTTATGGAAAGATTGAAATCATAAAAACCAGCCTTACTGTTTTTATACTGATCAGGCAACAAATTCAATAACCAGTTAGCATAGGTTGATCTTGCTCCCAAAATAAAAGAGGTTTTATCTTTTATCAACGGGCCTTCCAAATTAAAGCGGCTGGTGAGCAACCCAATACCGGCACTCCCTGTAAGCTGTTTTTTATTTCCTTCCCTGCCGTTAATATTCAACACAGAAGAAAGGCGGCCTCCATACTTTGCGGGAATGCTGCTTTTGAACAATTCCACATCTTTTACAACTTCAGGATTAAAGGCCGAAAACATACCAAAAAAATGGGATGGATTATAAATGGTGGCATCATTAAAAAGTATCAAATTTTGGTCTGTTGAACCGCCCCTTACATTTAAACCTGTGCTTGCTTCGCCCACTGTTTTTACACCGGGCAATGTAGTTACAACCCTTAATATATCTGCTTCTCCAAAAATTACCGGAACCTGTTTAATCGTTTTAATATCTATCTTTTGCAACCCCATTTGGGTGCTTCTTATATTGCTTAATTTTTGTGCTGAGATCACCACATTTTTGATGGTTAACACGGTACTCTGCATATCGATATTCAATTTGCCATCATTGTATAATTGCACCTGCCTCCTGGTGTCTTTCATACCAAGACTTTGTATACTGATAACGTGTTTGCCTCTTGGCAATGAAAACGAAAAGTACCCATACTGGTCTGTCACTCCGGATACACCCGTTTGGTCTACCTGTAGAAAAGCGCCTACTACCGGCTCGCCTGTTTTAGCGTCTGTTACAGTACCTGCTATGATTGCGGTGTTGGTGCCTGCATTTAAAAATTTGTCGCCAACATCGTACACTTTATTCTCGAGTGTTGTTTTTATAACATCTTTGCCTTTGGCTTTTTTCGTTAAACCATTTGTCGCGGCAATACCGTCAGCTGTACTTGCGCCGGTAATATTTTCTGGTGTAAAATTTACGACAATGGCTTTTTCTTTTGAAATAAAAGCATTGCCATCACCGGTAACTGCAAATTGAAAAGGCGTATTCTGCAATGCCTGCTCCATTACTATAGCAACGGGTTGCTGCTGCGCATGCACAGTAAAAGTTAAACTATCTGTTTGAGAGGCATCGTAATAAAAATGAAGACTGGTCTGCCTTTCAACAGATAGTACCAGTTGCTCCAGTGTAACCGAATCCACATTTACCGTAACCAGGGGCAACGAATCTTTTTGACCAAAGCTTTGCTGGTAGCCCAGTAGCAAGAATAACACCACCAGAATAAATGAACCGTTTTTTTTCATTTTACTTTTTTAAGCTATCATAATAAGCGGTTGCCTGCGTAAGCATTTTTTGCCGGTCTCGTCTAAAATTTAAATCATTCACTTTTACAAACTCTTTTAATTCCTTTCTTTTATCGCTCAGCAAATCAAAAAAATCATTCTTTCTTTTTATGGAATAATACTTGCCATCCTTTTTTATATAATAATAATCCTTCTCTTCTACATAACTCAGCAGTTCCACATTGATGGAGGAACTTTCTACAATTGTTTTAATTTCTTTTTTAAGAAGGCTGATTTTTCCGTTGTACAGTAAATTATAAAAACCATTACTGATTAAATTACGGCTGAGGCTGTCTTTTTCAATCTTGATAAAATCGGAATTAAAAAAATGAAATCTTTCAATTTTTGGCTTCAGCAATTGTATGCGTTCGATATAATAATTTATTACCAGTTCATCTGTAATTTCATTGTACCGCATTAATACCGAATCATATGCTACGCCGTCATACAATACAGAACCAGGCTCGGGATTGGGCATATTAAAGTAAGGATCGCCCTCTTTAAATTTATAAGGGTATTCTATATACTGGCTGCCGTTGTACAACCCCTTCTGATCTCCAAAAGCCTGGTGATAAACCAAGGCTGCATTGTGAAGTGCCTGTAAATAAAACGCGTTAACGGAATCGGAATTTTGTGCAGTAATTTTTTGTATAGAAGAAAGGAAAAAACAAATGCCCGCAAGCAATGCAATCAGCAACTTTTTTAATGTCATACAATCAGGCTTGGTAAAGGAAGTTAGTTTATCGTTGGAAACGTTTTTAAAATTAAGGTAATATATTGTAAATACATTCGGTAAAGGAATAAATTTGCCGGCTTGCCATTGTTACTTCTGGAAGATGATAGCTTTAATTTTATTTTGATTTTGTATGTTGTCAAATGCAATAATGCAATAACTTTCAGTGTCATTGCGCAAGTCAATCCGGTTGCAGGTACCGCAAGCCAGGATACAAAAAAAATAAACCACTACTATTAGTATGCATAATCAGCCGGTTTTAAAAATCGTTCTATCCAGTATATTTTTTTTAGTGTTTGTAAATACACTTCGGGCGCAAAAAAATATCGATCACCTGTTGCCGGTAAGAGCCTTTTGCATTGCCGCTCCCAAACCAGCAGGCGTTGAACGGTTTGTACATTTCGTCAACGAAGAACTGGCGGTTAATAAAATAAATACGCTTGTTTTAAGGGTTGATTTTAGCTACCAGTATAAAAGCCATCCTGAGCTGCAGGATTCAATTGCCCTATCCGAACAGGATGTAAAGCAGTTGGTAACGGCCTGTAAAAAAAACAACATCCAGCTGATTCCGCAAGTCAACCTGTTGGGTCACCAATCATGGGCCGGGGCTGTCAATAAGTTACTGAAAGTGTACCCAGAGCTGGATGAAACGCCCGCTGTACAAATGCCTTTGGTTTACGGCTGGCCCAACCCAGACAGCCTGTATTGTAAAAGTTACTGCCCCTTGCATCCATCAGTACATGCAATTGTTTTTGATATTGTAGATGAAATCTGTACTGTATTTGAAGCCAATGCATTTCATGCTGGCATGGATGAAGTTTTTTACCTGGGCGATTACCGCTGCCCACGTTGTGCCGGAAAAGATAAGGCTGTTTTATTTGCGGGTGAAGTAAACACTATCCGCAATCACCTGGCTGAGAAAAAAAGAAAATTGTGGATTTGGGGCGACCGGTTAATTGATGGCAAAAGCACCGGTATTGGCGAATGGGAAGGCAGTTTTAATAATACGCAAAGTGCCGTTCGTCTTATAGCTAAAGACGTAATTATTTGCGACTGGCATTATGATAAGGCAGAACAAACAGCTCCATATTTTACTTCAAATAAATTAGCTGTGGTTACCGCTACCTGGCGCAATCCCGCAGTAGCTACCAGGCAGGTGCAGGATATGGTGCAGTACAGGCGTACAGCAAAACCTGCGGTAAAAAAATTATACCGGGGAGTAATGCAAACCATCTGGACAAATACCGATTCTTTTATGAACGACTATGAGGCAGTTAAATCTGCCGCTGTAAATAGCGATTCTACACAAGCCAATTGTTTTAAGGCCATGGTAAATCAAATAAAGGTCGTGGGCGAAGCACCCTGATTAAAAGGAAGGTTATCGCACAATGTATCTTCAACCACTGGAACGAACCTTGTGCATGCGGTTTAGCCATGTATAAATTGCAGGAATAAAGCGATCGGTAGATTTAAAAGATTTCATAAAGCTTTTTAGTATCTTTTTTACATCACAATTTATACCTGATGCCGGCAGCGAGGCTGAGGTTGTTGGGATAAGTTTTAACGGTAGCATCCCGGGTGCTGGAATTGAGTGCAAAATTATAAGATGGCATAAAGCTCAAAGCAATACTACGGGTAATACTGTAAGATAAACCCAGCCCTATACTACCACTGAAATAATTAGGTTTTAAACCATTTATTGTGGTACTTGTACTTACTTCTTTACTGGCTACGCTACCTATTTCAGTGGCAATTTTACCTTTGGTCAACATGTTAAATGCTGTGCCTGCTGTAGCAAATAAATCAATTTTATTGATGTAGTAATGATACTTGAATGCAAGTGGAACCGATACATATTGCAGCGTGTTGGTAGCTCCAAATGCCTGCAAGCTATCACCTACTGATGGATTAACAACAGCGGAGGAAGATAAAAACGTATAGCCTGAGGAACAATTAAAGCGGTATTTAATTTCACCCTGGTCATCTTTATCTGCATAAATTGTTTTAGGGCTTATATGGATTGTTTTAGAAGTAAACGCTACCCCAGACTGTACACTCCAGTGTTTATTTAAATTATAGTCCAGCAAAACTCCAAGGCTGAAAGATGACTGACGTAACTCTCCCCTCTTAATTTTATCTCTGTCATCATGATCCATGGGTGGCTGTCCTCCCCCAGGCTGCCTGTCGTGTAACTCTTCTTTTAAAAGATTGGACGAAATATTGGGCGCAAAAAATAGCGTTGCAGAAAGTGCGCCGGTATTTTTTATTACGTTCTTTTTACCAGGCCGTTGTGTTAGTCCGAGGCCATTGGGCAAAAAGTTTTTACCTGGCCCAATGCGATCGTTGCGCTTGTTTATTTGAGCCACAGAAAGCAACTGAGGATCGAAGTAAAATATTGGTTCAAGCTGCAGGGCGGTCAACTTTTCGTCCTTAGCAGAGGCGTCAGAAACAGTTGGTACAGCTGTTTCCCTTATACCTGTAGCCACTGCTTTGCCGGTTTCACCTTCTTCAAAACCACCATCCGTAATTGTTGTTTTCAGTCTCCTTTTTTTGAAAAGAATATTTTTTGTTGTTGCCGTATTATTCCCCGCATTTGCCTTTACTTCTTCCGCTGCTTTGCTTTTTAAAGTAGGATTCTTCCCGCCAGCTTCGTTTTCTTGCTTTTCAGCAAAGGCCTTACTGCCAGCTGATTCATTTGCCTTTGTAACAGGCGATTTTACCAGTTCATCATCAACCGCATTTGCATTACTATCCGACGTTGTAAGTTTAAAAGTGTTGGCGTCTGCTGTAGTAGTTGCATCAACGGTAACCGTTGCCGCAACTGGTTTATTTTTTGTATCGGGCGTGGCCGGTAACTGATTTGTTTGGCTATGGTTTCTTTCCTTTGTATTGCTGGTGCTATCGGTGGCGGTGGCATTATTAATTTTGGTCCAGTGGTTTAAGGTGTAGGCGCCGAACCCTAACAAAAGCACCAGTAAAGCAATAGCAATCCTTTTAAGCTGAATGTATTTTTTGTTTATGTCAACCACCTTATTTTTATCCAGGCGTTTGTCAATAGCATCCCAAACACTTTCGGGTGGGCTTTCCGCATGGTCATCCAGGGCAGTTTTAAATAATTCATCTATGTTGTGTAAATTTTTTTTCATAAACAATTAATGTTTTTTTTTGCTACCTGTAAACTGCTGGTGACTGATTTTTGTAGAATAACCCTTGCATCATACAAATTCGATTTGGATGTCCCTTCAGATATACCCAGTTGTTCTGCAATTTCACGGTGTTTCATCCCCTCGAACACATACATATTAAAAACAAGACGGTAACCTGGTGGCAACTGCTGTACCATATTTAATAATTCCTTGGTACCTATTTGCGCCATTATATTTTCGGTTTCCGCAATTTCATGCTGGTTGGTTTCTATGTCTACTACTGCGTGCAAACGGGCATTGCTCCGGTATTTTTGAAGGGCACAATTCACCATTATTTTTCTTATCCAGCCTTCAAACGATCCCTCAAAATTAAACTGGTGTAAATGTGTAAAAACCTTCATAAAACCTTCCTGCAAAATCTCTTCGGCTTCTTCTTTATTTTTTGAGTAACGGAGGCAAACTGAAAACATTGCGGACGCATACAACTGGTACAACCTGTTTTGGTCATAGCGATTTCCTTTAATACAACCTTGAATTAGCTGTTGGGTTTCTGGCACTAATGATTGATTGTTTGACATAAAGATGCTGCGACGCAAATAATAGTTGGGCGATTCAAAAATAATTTAATTATAAACACCATTGCGCAAATTGATAACGCAGTTCTGATATAAAAATGCTATCCCATTTGTTAAAGAATAGTTTATACTAAGCTGATAATCAAATAAAGCATGGTTGTTGCAAACCTTTTGAAAATTTTAACCACTTAAAAAACCACAGTATGAAAATGAACAAGAAATTATTTGGCGGGCTTTGCCTTTCATTGGCCTCGGCCCTGGTATTCACTGCCTGTAAAAAAGATTCCGCTTCCGGCACATCCTCAACTTCCGGCCAGCAATTATCAGTGTATTTAACAGATGATCCGGCTTTATACGATTCTGTTTTGATCAATATCAAATACGTGGAGGTAAAACTTGATACCAGTGAAGCCCACAAAAATGACGACCTGTTTGGCGACAATGACAATGACAAAGATAACGACCACAAAGGCAGGGATGAGTTTGGAAAATGGGATACTTTAAACATTGTACCCGGTATGTATAATGTATCAAAATTGAGGAATGGGATAGATACTTTGCTGGGTAGCGCAAACATTAATGGAACTATTAGAAAAATCCGGATTACACTGGGCGCCGGTAATTCCCTTACTGTTGGCGGTATGACTTATCCATTGAACCTGCTGCCAGGCATCAGTAATTATTTATATGTCAAAATTAACAACAAGCATCATCATGAAGTGGCTTCAGGACAAACTGCACTTTGGATTGATTTTGATATCAGCAGGTCTATAGTTTACGTTAACGGACAATATTATCTTAAGCCTGTTTTAAGGCCCTTCAATGATCACAATTTTGCAAGATTAAAGGGGTCATTATTACCGGCCGAAGCTACCCCGCTGGTAACGGTGTATAATGCTACAGATACTGCCAATGGCATTCCCGAGGCGAATGGCGATTTTAAAATCAGGGGAATCAAAGAAGGCAATTATAGTATTTTGTATAAAGGTTTTAACGGTTATCATGATACAACCATCAATAATATCCAATTAAAAAATGGTGAAGAAACTGCTGTCCCTGCGATTACATTGACTAAGTAAAAAAATAAATTGATGACAAATAAAAAACAGGCTTCGGGCCTGTTTTTTTATTCATTTCTAATTAGGTTTATAAGCGTCATCTGAGTACATCGCTTTATTAAACAGGTAGTATTTTCCATCTTTATTATTGCGCCAGTAACGATGGCCTTGTAAATCGTAATAATACCTTCCGTCGACTGTTTTTTTTGCACTTAGATCATTTACTGAAATTACTTTTGGTAAAGGCTCCCTGGCTTTTCTTTTTACTACCGCCTTTTTCTCTGTGATGGAATCTTTTTTTAGGGTGACAGATTCCGTAGACACCGGGTGAACTTTTTTACTACAACTGATCAGTATGCCCGCTGAGAAAAAAAAGATAAGAACAGGATGCTTCAAATTCATTTGTTTTTTTACTCTCCCCTTCAACAATTTTACCAAAAAATGTTAAAATTTATTTATCCGCTACAGGCTTGCATTCCAGCGGATTGCTTCTTTGTTTTGTAAGGCGTACAAGGTATTTTATCTACATCCTGAACACCGATTATTTAAAGAATTTTTGATATGATTAGGTTGATAATTTCAATCGCAATCAGCACAATTACGATTAACTCCAGCTTGCTGCTGTAAGAGTGCTGGTTAATATCTTTCAATATATCCAGGTTATCCTTCACCGTGTTCAGGCTATCCTGCAGGCTGCTATGCCTCAATTTAATATCGAGTTCCCGGCTCAAATCAGTATTAATCTGGTTCAGGTATTCGTCATTCCAGGTAAGGTTTGGACTATCGAAAATGTAAATGTTTTGGGTAATTTTATTTTTAAGATTCAGCAACCGGCCGATGTATTGTAGCAATGCTTTTCCCTTGATGGAAAATCTGCCTTTCTCCTCCAGTTCCATTGTAAATTGAAAAGTTTGGTGCAATAAAATATTCGATTGTTCAATGTAATAATCCAGTGCCACAGACTGTGCTATATTCAGCATGATGATCTTTGCAATATCAATGGTGAGCGTTTTGATAATGAGCCGGTCGAAAATCACTTTATAAGATGCATCCGGGTTAATCTCCACATCAAAATTTTCTCTTTTTAATTCTGCGCTGCCGATGTTTAAAATGGTGCGAACCGCGTTGATGATATTGGTTTGTGTACTATAATCTACTCCAAAAAAAACAATACTGCCATAATCAAAAATGCCGATGTAAGATGCGTTTTCGGCATCATACATTAATTCGGTAGGGTCCGCATAAATGCAATTAAAGGCCAGGTTATTTTTCAACTCTTTCAGATCAAGCCTGTCGCCGAGGTGATAGCCGGTAATTGTTTTTTTGATTAGCTGTTCCATATTTTAGCTGCCGCAGATTTATTAATGATTGCTATGCGCTATTAAAGACACCGCACTTTTATAGTACCAGGCGTGTATACAATTTTTCCAGGGTTTGCACCGGGCTTTTACATAATCCCGGATGCACTTTAGATGTTTGTACTACGGTACTCCTGGTTGCAGTGAGCCACCTGAAGCGTGCTGCAATGTCCAGTTTTGCTATGGGGCCTGCACTACTATCACCTACGCATATACGCTGAATAGCATCGAGGTGGTGCTTCAGTTCTTCTTTATCAGTTTCAATGCAAAATGCAGCCAGGCGCTCTTCATTTAAACAAACCTTTGCCTGTAAAAAACGTTCTTTGGCACAATACAATATCACGCCTACATTCAGGAATTCCTCCCGTTCAACCCGGGGCACAATGCGGATAACTGCGTATTCAAATAATTGATCTGGCATGTTGTGCTTCTTTTATAAAAACAGAGGAATGTGCTATACGGGTTGCTAAAAACTGGCTGTAAATAAGGCGATGCTCTTCAACTGAAGCAAAAGAATTGTCTGCGGCCAGCCAATCGCCCGGAATTGATTGTACAACAGCATGTATGCGGTCGTTGGTGAGTATGGTACGAAAGGTAGCATCCACCTCATCCAGTCGGGAAGCCTGCGGCAGCAATACATGGTCTTTCACTAATGTAAAGGGCCTTAATGCCTGCTCCTGCCAGTTTTGTAAACTATGATGAAAATACAAACAAGCCCCATGATCAATCAGCCACAATTCTTTATGCCACCACAACATATTTGTATTACGCACGGTGCGATCCATATTTGTCAGCAGGCAATCCAGCCATACAATCTGTGATGCAAGCAACGGATCAATGGAGGTTACTGCCGGATCAAAAGTAACGGAGCCTGACAGGTAATGCAACGCCAGGTTAAGGCCCGTACTGGCTTTTAATAAATCCTGTATTTCTTCATCAGGCTCTGTTCTGCCAAAAGCGCTGTCAATATTTGCAAAAACAATTTCCGGCACCTTAAAACCCAATATCCTGGCTACTTCTCCGCCAATTAATTCAGCAATCAATGCCTTTACTCCCTGCCCGGCTCCCCTGAATTTAAGTACATATAAAAACTCATCATCTGCTTCAACAATAGCGGGTAGCGATCCACCTTCCCTTAAAGGAGTTATATACCTGGTTACATCCACGGTTCTTAACGGAAGCTGTTCTTTATCCTGATGCATTTTTTTAAATTAAGTACCCTTTTGATGATCCACCATTTCACCGGCAAGCATGAAATGTAGTTCAATTTAATTAAACCATAATTTAGAATAGACTCTTTTTACGGCACGGCCCGATGTACTGTTCAACACATTTACAGATCCTTAGCACTTATAAAATAAAACGAAATTTTCCGAAGCAAAAAAAATCGGTATAGATTTTAAAAAAGATATAAAATTTCACACATAAAAATCTTCTTTCGTTTAAATAACTTTAACAACACTGGTAAGGGTTTGAGGAGAATTTTCCCTGTTTTATCTGCGCTATTGGCATGACTTTTGGCAACAGTGGAAAACATGCTGATTAAAAAATCCATTCTGTATAGTTTGTACAAAACAGGATCTATGGAATTAACTTTTATCCGCCGGATACCGGCCAATTAAATTTATCTCCTGTCCAATTTTTCCAATACAACGCTGCAATTTCTAATTAGTAAAAATATTTTTTCATGACTGTAAAGAAATTTTTTCTTTTCGCTGTGCCCATTATTATTATCATCGGTGCAGCCATTGGATGGTATCAATTTAACAAACCACAGCGGAATGTAGCTGACCTTTCAGCACAACCGGTTATGGCTGCCAACTTGTTTAAAGAGTTTAGCACCAATGAAACAGCTGCCAATAAAATGTACCTTAACAAGGCGCTGGAAGTAACCGGTAAAGTACTGGAAGTAAAGCAAACTCCTCAGGCCCGGCAGCAGGTAATTTTAGATTCCGGAGACCCTATGTTTGGCATTGCCTGTACACTTGATCAGCCTGCACAAAATTTAAAGACCGGCGACCGGGTTACCATTAAAGGCATTTGTACCGGCTACCTTAATGACGTGATTTTAATCAATAGCCTGCGTCTGAATTAAATCAAACAAAAATATTTCTATTATGAAAAGTGTCGCCAACATGCGCTATAGCCACTGCTTTGTAATTTGTTTATTGCTCGCACTTGGTGGCTGCTCCAAAAAAGGAGATGTAACAGTTAGCCCGGCGAATTTCGTTCCGGATGGTGTTACTGATACTTCGGTAACCTATACCAATTATGTACACAATGTTATCAAAAATAATTGCAGTACCTGTCATGGTAAGGGTGGTTCTGCTTTCCATTTTTGGTATAATACAAACACCTACGAAAATGCGGTGGAATATGGAACAAGAATTATGGAAACCATTGTTGAAAACTCCATGCCACCTGCGCCAAGGAAACCATTTTCCGAAGCAGATAAGCAGCTGTTAAAAGCCTGGATTAAAAGAGGTTCTCCTGAATAAATTTACATCATCCACATTTATTTAAATAACACATCATGCGATTATTTTTTTTAACCCTTGTAATTTTTTGTGCCGGATCAGCACTTGCACAGGATAGTCTTTCCAATATGCTCGATAAGGAAATGGCAGCAGCAACAGCTACGAAAAAACAGTATACTTATGCTACTTTTAAAGGCACACAACTGGTAAATAGCCGCACCATTGAAACATTGGGCAAGCATGAACTTGACTTTAGGGTAGCGCACAGGTTCGGCGATATCGGCGGGGAGTATGGAGGAGAAAAAAGCTTTTACGGACTTGAAAATTCTACAGACGTAAAGATAGCTTTTGATTACGGGATAACGGACCGGCTTACCGTGGGTATTGGAAGGGCCAAGGGCGCCACTTCGGTAAGGCAACTGTATGAAACATCGCTGAAATATAAACTGCTGCGGCAAACAGACGATGGCAGTATGCCGGTTTCCCTGACTGCCTTTGGTAACCTGGTAGCGACTTCAATGGCTTCCAATGCGAAAGCAAACACGCCGGATCACTTCGATCATTTCAGCGACCGGCTTTCGTATACTTCTCAATTGTTGCTGGCAAGAAAATTCTCTGACCGTTTTTCATTGATGGTTATGCCTACTTATGTGCATACGAATTATGTGATTCACAACGATCAGAATGATATTTATGCAACGGGCATTGGTGGCAGGTTAAAGATTTCCAAAAGAGTGGCCGTGGTGGCAGATTATTTTAAAGTTTTCAGAAATAAAACAAGCACAGCAGCCTTAAAAGCAAACGGGTTAACGTTTTATAACCCATTTGGCGCCGGCCTTGAGTTTGAAACAGGGGGGCATGTTTTTGACTTTACATTTACCAATAGTACCGCCATACTCGAAAATCAATTTATTCCCTATACTACTACCAGCTGGGCACAATGGCGCTTCAGGTGGGGCTTTAACCTTTCCCGTATTTTTTCACTTAAAAAAAATAAATAACAATTGTATGAACCAATTAAAAGTAATTGTGGCAAGCCTGTTTCTGGTATCAGCTTTGCATAGCAATGCACAGGAAAAATATATTACACGCAACGGTACCATTGCTATATTTTCTGCAACAACAGCAGAGAACATTGATGCCAATAACAATGAAGTTTTTAGTATGCTTGATCCCTTAAAAAATGAACTGGCTTTCCAGGTACTTGTAACAGGCTTTAAATTTAAGAAAGCGCTCATGCAGGACCATTTTAATGAAGATTATATGGAAAGTTCAAAATTTGCAAAAGCCACTTTCCAGGGTGTTATTACCGATCCTTCCAAGGTAAATTTTACCCAGGATGGAGCTTACCCGGTGACCATTGCCGGAACGCTTACCATGCACGGCGTTAGCAACAAAGTGGAAGTTCCTGCCACAATCCGGGTAGTGGGAAAAAAAATCAGCGCCGATTCAAAGTTTATGGTAAAGCTTGCAGACTACAATATTAAAGTTCCGTCGCTGGTTGCAAACCAGGTTTCAGAAACAATTGCCATTACTGTTGGCTGCCAGTACGAGCCTTTTAAAGGGTGATCAAACCACTCTTTGATTTAGCAACCTATTTTAATAATGTAACCGCCTCCATACTTGAACAAAAGTATTGGGGCGGCTTTGTTACTATGGTCCCCATCTTTGTCATACTGTCCATAAACAGCCTCATTACTGTGTATTGATTTACCTTGTAAGCCTGTAAATTAACAGGGCTGTCCTCTTAATAAGTTTGGGATATTCATTCAAATTGATAATTTCTCCGGGTGCATGGGCTCCTTTTCCTGAAGCGCCAAGACCATCGAGACAATCCAGGTAATTGGCAACATAAGAAATATCGCCCGCTCCCCTTGCACCCGGATCACCGGCTTTCACTTCACCAAAATTTAAATTCAAACTGATATCGTTTACCACTTTTACCAGGGCTTCATTGCCGGCTGTTGGTGGCATAGATGGTATACCATCCTGGAAACTGATGGCTGCATTGGTACCCGGCAAATGCTGATCAACAATTTTGCGCATGGCAAGCCTGGCATTTTCTTTTTGTGTTTCTGAGAGAAAACGCAAATCTCCAAGCACAACTGTATGCGGAGCGATGATATTGGTTTTAGCTGATACAGTGCCTTTTTGTGCCGCCTCATCATATCCTATGTCGGAACCTCCGATAAACAATGCCGGGTTAAAAGTGAGGTATTGTTCCTTGCTCAACTGCTCCCTGAACTGGTCGACGATCCTGGCTGCTTCGTATACGCTGCCATACCCTGCGCTGCCAAAAATATTGGAAGAATGAGCCTGCCTGGCGCTCACCTCCAGTTTCCATTCGCTGGCTCCGCGACGTGCTGTGGCTACTTTGTCAAGCCCCACTGCACCTTCAAAAGCCAACGCAATATCATGTTGCCTGGCACGCTCAATAAAATCAGCCCTGCTAACCGAAACCGGGCTACCGGCATTCTCTTCATCTCCCGTAAAATAAACAGTTATGTTGGCTTCGTTTAGTAGACCTTGCTTTTGTAAGGCTTTCAGTGCCGCAATAACCATAACATCGCCTCCCTTCATATCATTTACACCCTGCCCTGTTGCTGTGCTGTCATTCAACATTGTAAACGGGTTAGCCGGCATATCAGGCTCAAAAACAGTATCCAGGTGACCGATCAGAAAAAGTTTTTTTCCCTTTTTTCCTTTGTGTTGCGCCACCAGGTGACCTGCCCTCTTTAATGAATCCGGTAGCGAAATCCAGCTTACGGTAAAACCAAGGGCGGTTAATTCCTTTGCATACAGCTCGCCTGTCTTTTTTACGCCACTGATATTAAATGTACCGCTGTTGATATCAACAGATTCTTTTAATAGCTGTACTGTAGCGGGCATGGCTGTTTCCACATTGGCAATAACCTGCTTTTCTATTTTGGAAAGCGATTGAGCTGAAGCGGTAGCAGCCATTAATAAAAATGCAGGGCAACAAAATAATTTTTTCATATTTATTTTTTGGAGACAGGAAGATAAATAATTCGGGCTGCTTGCAATACAAATATTTAGCTGCATGGGATTGTGTTGCCATAAATGTGATGGTTTAAAATGCAAAGCGCATCAACCGTGGCGATATTAAAATATATTTGTTGGTCCGTCGTTTTAATGGCAAGTTGTGATAAAATAAAAGGATAGCAGTTGAAAAGCTTGTATAGCTCAACTCTATAATTTCTATATGGAATTAAAAAAATGCTTATGAAAAAGAATCGGTCTATTTTCCTTGTGGTGGCCTCCGCTGCATTGTTGGGGAGTTGTCAAAAAGCCAGCGATACAAAACCTCCTGCAACCGGCGGGCTTAAAGTAAAAAGTTATACAGAAGATGTTATTTCCCAAACCTTGGGAAATTCGATAACAACCTACAACCTGGGTTATGATGGAAGTGACAGAATTATCTCGGTTACCTCTACAACAGCCGCCGGTGATAAGTTTCTATTCTCCTACCCGGCCCCGGACAAATATTCGGTAGATATCTATCATGACAATATGCTCACCATTCATACAGATGCCTATACAAACAGTGCCGCTTTTATTGACAGTACTTTTCAATACAATGATACAAGGGATTCCAGTTCGGAGAAATATGTTTACAATGCCAATAACCAGCTTACGGCATTAAAAGAATATGATTATTCGGTGCTTACAGGAGCTGAACTATCCAATACAACGAACTATACCTACAATGGCGATGGGGATAAAATAACTTCGTCAGACTTATTTGGCAATACTCAGCACTTCGACTACTACCCGGATATCACTTATTCTACACCCAACATTACCGGCTTACCCAATCCAAATGTGGCAAAGAAATTTCACCTTGTAAAAAAGATCTCGTTCAGTTTTGGCTCGTTTTCAGGTACAGCGGATTACACCTATACGTTTGATTTATACGACAGAATCGCGACGGAAAAAGCTGTAGCCAGTGATGGCAGTACTGTAACTAAAACATACACCTACTTTTAATTTACGTTGGTAAATGTAGTGTGCCTTATAAAGCCCGGCGATGTCAAAGTATGATAACATGACAGAAGCTCATTGACCAATGTAGCTGTTGATGCGTGAAAGTATACCCGTTGAAAAAACAAATGCGTTGGAGGGTTTAAGACAACGATACGCTCCACTCCAGGTTAAACAAGCCGCATTTTTCTTTAATGCAGGTAAATAAAAAACTGCTGGTGAAGGGCATGTTGACCTTTTTTACACGCTCATTTGTTTTGGTATGTACGTCTAAAGATCCCAGCACATACACCTGGGTGCTTGACATTTCAAGTGCCTTCCATTTTTCGGGAACCGGCACTTTACAATAGCCTCTATCAGTATGACAGGAAGCGAGGTTTTCAACAAGGTCTTTTAAATTGGCAAGGTCATTCAGGTTGGCTGTAATGCTGATTTTTTGTTTCATGATGTTATTGGATTTAACAGGATAAAATAACCACAATTTTTTAGGTTCACAAATAGAGTAACGTCTATTGTGCTGTAAAATTATGCTGGGATATAAGTAGAAATTATACTATGCGTAAAAAACCCAAACATACGGGAGGATAAATAATAGCAGTAAAAAAAATGCCCGATGATACACAGGCATTTATGGTAAAAAGTAACGGAATATAAAAATTATAACCGC
Organism: Chitinophagales bacterium; assembly: GCA_038210625.1. Taxonomy (GTDB): domain Bacteria; phylum Bacteroidota; class Bacteroidia; order Chitinophagales; family Chitinophagaceae; genus Ferruginibacter. The sequence goes on from JBBQWL010000003.1 coordinate 47,279, forward strand.
GTAAAAATTATTTGACCATCTGATTCCCAGGCGCAGAAAATTTTATCATCTTTGGTTTTCACCGCTTTTAAAAAGCCCCCTTTCCCGGCATCCAGCGTGGTATTTTTAATAATATCCCTCACTTTCAGCTGATCCCCTTCCTGCCAGGTTATAATTGGCTGTTGTGGGTTGGAGATGCTGCAGTTTCTGCCTGTTGCAATCTCTGTTTCAACTTCGCCGGGTTTTGAAAAATAAATTTTATTTTCTCTTCTCCATACTGAACTAACCTGCTGCTGTTCATTTACGATTAGGCCTCCACCGTCCATCGGGCAGGCATTCAGTTTCCAGGTACCGGTGCCGAGTTTTATGGGTTGGTTAAAATCTCTGCCTCCATTGTAGGATGACAGCAGGTAAAGATCCCGTGAACCATTCAACCAGTTCCGGAACTGTATGTACACGGCTGATTGCCTTACGGTGATAGTTGGCTTACAGCATTCGCACACCGACTTATCCGGTGAGATATAAGCCAGTTTATTTGCTGACCAGCTTCGTCCCCGGGTAGTAGTTTTTGCGAAGCAGATGTTGTTTCTTTTATCGTTGCGAATGTCCAGCCACACGGCATAAAAATTATCCTGCCCATCAGCCGCAATATTCATCAACCCTTCCGGGGCGCTATTGGCAACATCATTTGCATTACTGCATTGCATCCATTTGCCTGTTGAATGAGAAAGGCAGAAAGTATGAACCGTTCCTTTTTTATCAATTGCTGCCACCATAGAATAATGGGCTGAACTGGCCAGTTGCGGACCTCTCGACATGCCAAGATGCATGTCTTTAACAACTGCCACCAACTGCGGATTGGAAAAAGTTTTACCATTATTGACAGAACTGGTGCAATATATGGTATCGTTTTCGCCATATACCATTCTTATTACACCTGCATTATCCTTACTTAATTGCGGTTGCAGCCCGTTCCGCCATTTATTTTCCTGGGCAGTACATACACCCACCCAACTGCAACAGATTACCATCAGCAGGGTTACAAAAAATATCCTCATTGTGTTATTATTTGAAAAAGAGATATCATCTTTATAATAATGATTTTTAGAAATTAATTATCCGTGTTTTCCACCGGGCGGCCTATTTCCCAATGATGGCCAAATGGATCCACTACCCTGCCCACCCGCCAGCCATATTCTTCCGTGACTGCTGAAACCTCTGCTGCACCGGCAGCAAGGGATTGCGCAAATAACGCATCCGGATCGGTGACGGTTAAAATCATTCTTACCGTACCCTTACCTCCCAATGTTTGCGGGCTAAAATTACCATGTTCAGCAGATTCATCGCTTACCCAAAAACCAGCTCCGCCAATGGCCAACTGCGCCACAACTGCACCGTCTGGCGCTTCCATTTTAAAGCGTTCAGTTGCATCAAACGCAAGCTTATAAAAAGCGACTGCTTTTGCGCTGTTAATTACCGACAGCCATGGCTCAATCGTAGTAGCAACTGCTTTCATTTTCTATTTTTTTACAGCAATTATTATTCCTGTTGCCCACAATTGTTTTGTCAATACCAGGTCTTTCCTATCTTCTAAATCTTTTATTAAACGGGTAGCTTTTTCGGCATGTCCTTCCGGCCAGTTGGGTTGTGGCAGCATGTCATCAATAATGTATAATGCACCCGGGGTTAACATATTTAAAACCTCATCCAGCAACAAATATTTTCCATGCCATGTGTCTGCAAAAATGTAATCGAATTTTTGCATCCCGTTGGCTGCAACCCATTCCCCGCCATCGGCAGTAACCAATTGCAAACGTTGATCATCTTTTAAGAACTGGCTGGCAATCTGTAAAAATGCAGGATCATTGTCAACAGAAACAAGTGAAGATTGCGCATCCATGCCATCCAATATCCAGGAAGCAGACAATCCTGTTCCAGTGCCCAATTCCAGCATTTTACCACCAGGTTTTGAAGCGGCTAAAGTGCGCAATAGCGAACAGGTAAGCACGTCAGAAGCCATCGTAAATCCGGAAGCTGCCGTTGCTTCCATAATTTTCTTATATGCCTTTGGCAAAGCCTGGTTTATTTCTTCAGTCATACATTCAATCAAATTAAAAACCGCTGTCAGTAGCTGCGCCGCTTGAAAATAAGTGCAATATTTTAATGGCTTTGCCTATAATGTTCCAGTAATAAATCGCCGCCAAAATCAGATTTCAAATCTCTCACTACTGTGTGAATGTGGTTGGCGTTGTTTTGTGTATTGTCGTATTCAATAATAATAGTAGGCCCCTGAATGCGGTAGTAGCAAGGCTTTCCGAATGCATGATCGGTATAGCCAATCCATGTAAACCAAAGATTATCCAGGCCTGCCGTTTGTATTTCTTTCAACATAGCGTCTGCAAATAAAGTGGTGTACCTGTGCACATACAGATTTAGCAACTGCAGCATCCGCTGTTTACTGGCGGCAGATAGTTCCGAATACCGGATACCGGCTGGATTATTAATCATCGCCTGCCTGTTGTTTGCAGTTACGATATCAGCTGGCGCAATGGTATCTGTCAATGCTTTTTTTAACTCTGCTGCCGAAAGATTTTGTACCAGTGCAAACCCTTTATCTGTTTCTTCTTTCAGCACTTCTTTGCCCTTTTGATCGCCGCTTAGCACTATGGCGGGGTTGTCGCCCATAAAGGTGGGTGTGACTGCAACCAGTTTATTATTATTGGCAGAAAAATGAAAAGAAAGATGATGCCCTTCGAGCCGCCAACCCCAGATATTTCCGGCCGCAGGCACTCCAAAAATAGTGACGAAATATTTCAACGGATCCCGGAAGTGATCTTCCGGTTTACGGTGTTCCAGTTCTTTTAACACATTATCCAGCAGCATAATTTCCTGCGCCTTTTTTACGGTTTCATCCGTAAGGCCGGTTTTTAACAATGCGATGGCAGCCTCTCTTTGTGCGGGTGTTAATTCATTGAACGAAATTCCTTTTCGATCGTCCTGCGGTACATAGTGAAAACGGTACCGTTCAGTTGTATCAAAAGGATACAGGGCTTTGGTGCGTTGCGCAGCCTCCAGCATATTGATAAATGCATTGGCTTTACCGGCCAGGTCCTGGGCACCTGTGGCAACAATAAAAATAAATGAAATAGCAAGTAGTAATAAAGAACGTTTCATGCAGCAAGTGTATTAGTTGTACCAAAGATAACTGAATACAGCTCATTTATTTTGTTAACAGCAAATTCTTGTTGGAGGCTGATGAAGGGTACTCACTCCCCTAAAAGTAAATCACAATTGATTTCTGTTTCATCAATCGCAGCATTCATTTTTTGATAAAATTCAATGGCATTGGTATTCCATTTAGATACCTGCCAGCGTACTTTTTTACAGCTGCTGTTTTTTGCCAGTTCAATTATTTGTTGCAATAACATTTTGCCGATGCCCTGTTTTCTATATGCGTTGGTAACATATAAATCATCTAAATAAATGGCCTTGCCGCTCCAGGAATAATAGGCGAAAAAGAAACTGGCAAAGCCAACAATTTTGTTATCACCGGTCTCTGCTACAAAGCATTGAAACAAGTTTCCATTCGCTATCATTTCCTCCAGGGTAATACTTACTTTTTCAGGTGTTTTTTGAAAAATGGCAAATTCCTTTATCAGCGATAAAATGGCGTCAAAATCATGCTCTGCTCCTTTTCGGATGGTAATATGCATCGTATTATTGTTTTGTTATCCACGATAAGGCAACTAAATTAAGCCAACGTTTGCAGGCAACAAAACCAGGCAACTGAAAGCACTAAATAACTGACTCAATCTCTTTTAAACAAAGTAACTTTATAGTATAAAAAATACGTTAAAACAAACATCATGGAACATACAAAACGATTGGAAGAATTAAACGCGGAAACGCTCAAAAAACTGGAAGAATACATGCAGGCAAAGGGTGCCAGCGGTTTGGAACATCACGATACAATAAATACCGCCAAAGAAAAATGGCAGGCAGCCTGGAACGAGTTTTTAGAAACTTTGGTGGTATTGGAACGGTTAGAAATTTGATACCTCCCGTGATAAAAAAAGAGTTGTCAACTAACTTTTTAAGTGGTTTTTAAATTGGAGAATTGCTTAACTTTAGTATTCACCAAATAAAAAGGAGGTATTCATGCAATCTACAGATCAATCATGGGCACCTTCGGTAACCTTGCGTTAACCGGATGCTCAACAAATAATCTGTCCCGCAGTGCAGCGGGAGGGCCACCAGTTATGCTGGTGGCTTTTTATTTACATCCAAAATCAATGGGCAAAATCTACTTCAAAATTGCCTTTAATTCTTTCTATCGCCGGGTTAAAATAACCGAACTTAAGGTTAGGAAACTCTTCACGAATCAGTTCCATCAGTTGTTTTACACCCATACACTCCCCGGTTTCGGTAACACCGATTTTACCAAGATACCAGTCTGGGTCAATATTAAAATTGCGCCACTGTATCATGCACAAATCTGTTTCCCTGATCAGTTTTCTCAACGCCTCATATTCTTCAATGCTATCCGTCATACCAGGAAAAACAAAATAGTTAATGCTCGTCCAGCCGCCATAGCTGCGTACTATTTTAAGGCTTTCAATTAAGTCGGCAAAAACATAATTATTGGGCCGGTAATAAGGTGTATACACGCTTTCACGGGCAGAGTTGGTACTTACCCGCATACTGTTTAAACCAGCTTCGCACAGGGCTTTTACCGCATCCGGTTTACTACCGTTGGTGTTGATATTAATGCTGCCTTTTTGGGTATGCTTGCGTATTTCAATGATGCTGTCGCGGATGGTTTCCCACATCAACAAGGGTTCTCCTTCGCAGCCCTGGCCAAAACTAATCAGCGGAAAAGGGGCTGTATCCAAATGCGGTACGGTAAACTCTACAATTTCCTCGGGGGTTGGGCGAAAAGTAAGCCTGTCCTGTGTACTCACAATGGTTTCTTCAATGGGCTGGAAACTGATGCAACCAATACAGTTGGCATTGCAGGCGGGTGAAGAAGGAACCGGGCATTCCCAACGGCCCATCGCCAGGTTTCTTGCTGCCGGGCAATTGTAAGTAAGACAACAATTTTCCATCAGGTGTTTTACCAACCTGTTGTGCGGATAGGTTTTTAATAAATATTCAGTTCCATTTTCAATTTGTGCATCATCATACCCTTCACACTCCTGGCGAATATCATTCTCAATCCTTACAGCCGGCACATAGAATTTATCGTTCCACCAGCCGGCAGCTGTATAACAGAATAACGGTAGGGTTGGCGCATCGGTATCTGTTTCATAGGCAGCCATATACAACCCGGTATGGGCCGGAGGAATAAAAGCGGCCACCGCCCATCCTTTTTCGCACAAACGCATTTCGCCTGTTTTTACATCAATCCCAATGCCTTTTCTACCGGGCAGCTCATATAAATTACCACCATCGGGCAATTCAATCCAGTCTGTTTCTTCAATGGGCAATGCATCCCAGCCGCTGCGGCCTGTTGTATACAGGGATGTATCTTCAAAAATATTGCCTTCTCCGTCGGAGTATAAAATATAAGGGGTCATAATGAATGGATAACTGATAATTTTTTAGTGGAGAATTTTTACTGCATACAACGCATGCCGTTTCATCCACCATTTTTTAACTGACGGCAAAATTCGTCAATTTGTGGCAGTTGCTCAACTTTAAAATTAACCTATCCCTATTGCTGTTGAATATTTGCTACCTGGAGGAAATTTTTAGGTATGACTGAAGACAATTTTGTATAACCGCCCCCTGTCTGGGGACCATATATCGAAGGTACTCGAATTGTTAATCTGTTATACTTCCGCCGGACGCTGGTGGCGCCTGCAGAAATCATCAATTAGTTGCAACTCCTCTATATTCAAATTATTACGTAGCTGAAATTGTATCTTTTTATTGCGGAACGTTTCTATAACAATAGAATGATAGCGGGGTACCACTGTTTTTATATCCTGCCAGCCTATTTCTGCATCCGCTTTAAAATTGGGTATCGTAATACCGGTTGGCCTGATGTCCACTGCTTCAGAGTGTTGTATGCGGTATTCCCGGTAAAAAATAAATGCATAGCCTGCTGCCAGTAAAAAATGCGCCGCGCCAGGCAGGTGGTGACCATCTCTGATTAATAAAAAGCCAATGCCGAGCAGCGTTACCGCTTCAATAAAACGAAAAATGCAGTTGAGATAAATTACATCGGCCAGCATACCGAGCGTGATAAAAAACAAGAGCAGGTAAATATCTGTTGCAATCAGCAACTGGCAATAACATATCATCCGGCTTATGTGGTGACTGTTAAAATGATGCAGTCCATTGAGTAAGATGATGGAAGCGGCTATAAAGTGTAATACTGGCGCCGAACGCTTCAATAACTCAAACGCAGGATGAATAACGCGGAGGGAAAATTGAGATGGCATAGCGGTAGTTTTTTGTACAGATGCCAACCGTTAAAATATCCATAAAAAAACAGCATCGAATTTTAAATAGCAGTCAATATTTTTAATTCAATCAAAATGAACTGAATACGTCGTCACAAACCGATGAATCCACTGCAAAAATCATTGAAACTTTGTTCGTCCGTACCGTAGCTTGTTTCGGCAATCAACAGTTGTAACAAAGTATTGTTTTTAAAATCAAGCGTCAACAGGTTGTCTTTTAAAATAATATTGTTGAATTCCGCCCAGGGATGTTCAGCATCGCCAAAAGGTTTTGTTATATGCACCCCGTGGGAGTTGACATTTACAACCGGCGCTGCATACAATCTTTTCGCCAGCAGGCCGTATGCTATTAATAAGACTGCAAAGGGAATAAACAGCGTGGCGCTTAGCACCATAGCTGCGGCTACTGCCATCACAACCAACACGGGGATTTTGAATTGCATCAACAGCCGGTTAACAAAAAGTGTTGCTGCAAATAGAATTATTGCGGCGATAATATTTATATAATTATAAGAATGGCCGTGGTACAGCAATGAAGCGATTCCAGCTAACGCCAGCAAACTTCTTACTACCACCGCATTGATGTTGGCGCCATTGTCTTTTATGGTAAATACGTACATAGCTAAGCCGGGTTACAGCTAACCAGCATACTGCACAATTTAAACAAACACCTTGCCCCTACATTTTCATCCCATTCATCGTGGCTTACACCTACTTCATTTAAATCGAAGCCTACTACTTTGCGGCCACTTTGCATCAATAATTTAAACAGGTAAAATATTTGCTCAGTTTCAAAACCGCCCTGTACCGGAGTACCGGTATGCGGACATAATTTGGGATCCAGCCCGTCAATATCAAAACTGATGAAGACTGTTTGTGGCAGCTGGCTGATCATTTCATTTGCAATAGCTTTCCAGGTTTGGCCTTCGTATTGCCGCTCCCTGATGTCTTTATCAAAATAAGTAGCTACCCTTTCTTTATGAGCAGCAATATAATCCCATTCTTCTTCACAATAATCTCTTACGCCCACTTGCACCAGTTTGGTTACCTGAGGAATTTCTTCCAGCGCATTGTACATGATAGATGCGTGCGAATAGTTAAAATTTTCATATGCCTTTCTTAAATCGCAATGTGCATCAATTTGTAGTATGCCAAATTCGCCGTGTTTTTGAGCGATGGCTTTAAAAAACCCCAGTGGCGTACTATGATCGCCACCCAGCAGGCCGACTAATTTTCCTGCATCCAGCAAATCTTTCGTTTGCTCATACACCCATTCATTTAAAAACACACTGCCGGCATTTACTTCCCGCAATGTCTTACTCATGAATTTATTGTCATTTACTTCTTCACCTTCAGAAATATAATTAATGTATAACTCGGCTTCTTTGCGCAGGTAATCACTTTTCATCAGTATTTTTTTATCGCATGGGCGCATAAAAAAACCTTGTTTCCAGGCGTCTTTTAATTCAGGATCAAAAAGATCCACCTGCAGACTTGCCTTAAAAACATGTTCGGGGGCCCTTGCTGTGCCTGCGTTATAGCTTACGGTAACTTCCCAGGGAATGGGGATTATTACAAGGCGTGCATCTTCTTCTGTAAAAGGTAAACCAAAAATATTGTTGTTGGGATTGCCAACTGAATTAGGGTCAAAATGAGAGAGGTCTGTCATCAGTAATAATTAATTTATTGTATTGTGTCATTTTTACACATGCAAAACGGCGGTAAAGATAGCAGATACCCAACAAACGAAGGAGGAAATTGTTAACAAAATACGCAGCGTTATCATACAGGTTACTGATTTAAATTATGTCAATGGCAGCTTGTTTTGCTTTACCTTTGCGGCGTTAAAGTGAACGTTATGAAAAAATCGCACATCATTCTTTTAGTAGCCATCGCCATTGCCATCGGAACCCTGATTATGCTTTCCGTTGATTTCTCTACCTACGATACGGTTGCTTCTGCCCGGCAAAAACAAGGCAAATTTGTTCACCTGATAGCCAAACTGGATAGAACGATCCCGCTTGATTATGATCCGGCAAAAAACCCCAATTATTTGGCTTTTACCGCCAAAGACAGTTTGGGCAATGTTACTAAAGTTGTTTATCACAATACAAAGCCGGCAGAGTTGGAGCAAAGTGAAAGAATGGTTTTAAAAGGTAAAATGCAGGGCGATGTTTTTGAATGCAGCGACATCCTGTTAAAATGCCCCAGTAAATATAAAGACGATAAAAAGCAACTGGAGAAAACAGTTGGAGAAAAATCTTAACGAGTTATAAGTTGTAGGTTATAAGTTATAAGTTTTAACGCACCTTACTTCCTGGCAGCTGTTTTCAATTTTTACTTTTTTAAATTTTACTTTTTCAAACTACGTCCAGCGGCTTTAGCATCAATACTTAAACAAACCACCCATGCAATTTGAAGGAGAACACTTGTGGATAGGAACCACTGGGCATATTTTTATATTGGTTGCTTTTACAGCCTCTTTGCTTGCCACCATTGCTTACGCCATCGCAGCTGCCAAAAAAAACGCAGCGGAAAAATACTCCTGGATCAAATACGCAAGGGTTAGCTTTTTTATACAATGCGCCGCTGTTTTGGCGGTATTCGGTTGTATTTTTTACATCTGCTCCAATCATTATTTAGAATACCTGTACGCCTATAAACATACTTCCAAAGAGCTTGAATATAAGTACCTGCTGGCATGTATTTGGGAAGACCAGAGCGGTAGTTTTTTACTGTGGTCTATCTGGCATTGTGTGCTGGGTATTATCCTGATTAAAAAAACAAAAGAATGGGAAGCACCGGTAATGTCAGTGGTGAGTTTTGCACAGGTATTTTTAGCCATGATGATTATGGGTTTGTATATATTCGGCACCAAGATTGGCAACAGTCCTTTTGTGTTAACCCGCAACGAAATCAACGGCCCTATTTTTGGAAGAGCTGATTACCTGAGCTTAATTAAAGATGGCGTTGGATTAAATGTTTTACTGCGTAATTACTGGATGGTGATACATCCGCCGGTGTTGTTTTTAGGCTTTGCTTCCACCATCGTACCTTTTGCTTTTGCGTATGCAGGTATGCAAACCAAACGTTTCGGCGACTGGGTAAAGCCCGCGTTGCCCTATGCTTTATTTAGTGCCGCGGTGCTGGGTGTTGGTATTATGATGGGCGGAAAATGGGCGTACGAATCTTTATCTTTTGGCGGCTACTGGGCCTGGGACCCGGTTGAAAATGCATCGCTGGTTCCCTGGCTGATATTAATTGCCGGACTACACACCATGGTGATTTACAAAGCCACCGGCCACTCGCTAAGAGCCAGCTACCTTTTTGCTATTCTTACTTTTGTGTTTGTTTTATACAGTACATTTTTAACCCGTACCGGGGTGTTGGGCGATACATCTGTACATGCTTTTACAGAAGCAGGAAAAGCGATGAATATTTTGATCTTTTCGTTCATGGCGGTATTTACTGTCGCTTCGCTCACCCTGTTTTTTATCAATGTCAAAAAAATACCGGCCATCCATACCGAGGAAGCCAGCAGCAGCCGTGAGTTCTGGATGTTTATCGGTTCACTCGTTTTCTTTTTATCAGCGCTCTTTATCATCGCTAAAACTTCTGTTCCGGTAATTAACGCGGTGTTAGGTACAAAGATGGCACCGCCTGAAGACGCTGAATTTTCTTACAATAAAGTAATGGTACTGGTTGCGGTAATTATTGGTTTGCTGAGCGCCATTACCCAATATTTAAAATACAAAAGCACACCGTCTTCGTACACGTTAAAAAAAGTTGCGCTACCCACTGTTATTGCTGCAGCCATTACCGGTTTGCTGGCTGTTTTTTATCCGCTTACGTATTACAAGCAAGGGCCAGGATTCTTAATTGCATTGTATTTTGCGCTGTTTGCATCTATCTATTCTGTTGTTGCGAATGCCGGGTATATCTGGAGTGGACTGAATGGCAAATTAAAAGGCGCTGGTGGCTCCATAGCCCACATGGGTTTTACTTTAATGATTGCAGGCATGTTGATTTCTGCAGGTAATAAAGAAGTGATCAGTACAGAGAAGTTTAAAGATTTTAATATCCCGATGGGTATTGACCCGCTTACCAAACAACAGGATGTAGCATCAGAAAACATCAACCTTATAAAGCAGGTGCCGAAAAAAATGGGGCCTTATGATGTTACCTATTTATATGATAGCGCAGGCCATGAAACCGGCAAACGTTTTTACCATTTATTGTTTCAGAAAAAAGATGCTGCTACAAAAAAAATTACTGAATCATTTGTGCTAAACCCGGATGTGTACCTCATGAAAAATAACAACATGAGCAGCAATCCCGATACAAAAAATTATTTATCGCATGACGTTTTTACTTACATCTCTTATGCCCTTAGCCCCGACAGGGAAAAGGATACCAGTTCTTTTAAAGTACATGAAGTAACCAACGGAGATACTATTTTTTATTCAAAAGGTTATATGGTGCTGGATGATGTAGTTAAAAATCCGGCCAGCAATAAATTTAATATTCCGTTAACCGGCCCGGCAGTAACCGCCAACCTTAGCATTACCAGTAACGAAAACGAAACTTATAAAGCCGCACCAATGATACTGATTGACAGTATGGGTATCAACCAGGTAGATGACACGGTGTACGGCCAAAATTTGTATATCAAATTTGCAGGTGTAAGCACGGATCAGAAAAAAATCAAAATTGCTGTAAAGGAATCTGAAAAAATGATTGATTTTGTAACATTGAAAGCATATATATTTCCCTACATCAACCTGGTATGGATTGGCCTGGTGGTGATGGCCATTGGCTTAATCATGAGCATGATTCGCAGGGCGAATATGTCTTCAAAAGCGGGCGCACTAACGTTGGTGCTTGTCGCCGCAGGTTTGTTTTATATGTTTTTACTGGCGAATTAAAACAGCGTGTTCTCTTTGAATGCAGCAAGTAATATCATCTTATATCTTTGAAGAAGAGGGTACTATTGCAAACAAGCCTCTGCAAAAAATATAGCATTACTAAACAATTCCAGTAATATACCCGGTGTTTGGAGTAAAAGACGCGGTGGTTGATAGAAGAAATTAACTTAAAATTTTAGCGACCTCGTTAAAGGTTCACCTGGGGCGGTTCCATCACATGATCAAACCTACCATTAGTTATTTTAGAACTTGCAAAATCCGCATCCAGCAAACCATTCATTGTACCTGCATAAGAGCCGGGACCAGTTGAATCTATTTTTAAAGCATGAAAATAAATATGTCCCGGGCCCTTTAAATCAGGTCCGCCAAAAAATTCCGGGCGACTGGAAAAATAGCCGTTGGTACCATCCACTAAAAGCCTTTGTCCCTGTAGCGCATTTAACTCTTTATAGCCAAAACCTGCAGCAACGGCAAGGTGAAGCGTTATTGTATTCCGCAGTGTATCCTTTGTTCCAAAATATCCCTGCCAACTAATCAAAAGGGTATCTGTGGTTGCACCGGTTGATTGCTTAAAAATATCTACTTCATACCTTGTTACTGGAAATTCGAAACCACCTGTTGTTCTGGAAACACTACGCCATGGCTTACCATCAATAAAGCAGGAAAAGAGATTGTTACCAGTACTTGAAAAAATGGCAAGTCCAGGTTGTTCCGCATCCGAAAAATAACGGGTATCATTGCGGCTACATCCAGCCAATAAAAAAACTGCAGCCAATAAATAACATGCTTTATTAAAATGGTGATGTATCATTTTACTGATTTTTTTATTGGTATAGAATAACCGGCATTAACATTTAACGGCGCCATGAATGTAAAGGAAGAAGGATATTTAATTTGCCGGCCAGCCGGAGGTGAGCAAACATTCATTTGAAAAAATAGTCGCCCGTTTTTCATCATCCGCATATATTCAGCACCGGCACTGATAAAGACACTCGTTCTGCGCTGCGTTTTGTCCGGATTTATAACAGCATAGTTATTTTTATCATACTGGTAGCTCACTTTAATTTGTTGCGCTGTGATACCTGTATTCAGCAAAAGCGAAAATTTATTGGGACTCCGACTGCCCGCGACTACAAAACGATGACCAACCGAAACAGCAAATGAGCCGGGCTGTATCGTTTTTTGCGCAGGGGTATACAAGGGCAGCGAAGGATTTGCAGTAAAGGAAGAATCATAGGAAATGAACGACAGTGGCCAGCTTTTTTGCACCAGTAAAATAAACTCATAGTGACTGCTTTGCTTAAAACTAAATTGAATTGCACTATTGATTTGCTTAAAACCGCTATTGTTCATGTCAACCTGGTAGCCGGTAATAGGCTCAATATAAAATTGTGCGGAACAGCTAAACACAAACAGGTTGGCAGCAAGCAATAAGGATACTTTAATTTTCATGTTACAATACAGAGTTAAGCAAAAGAAAATATGCTGCTTCTGGTGGATGGATGTTTTTAGAGTTTATAAACTGGTACGGGAACTTCGGCTTTGCTTAAACCATTCCTGTTCGTCACTGCTATGATTTACTACCAGGTCCATCACCAATTTAATTGCCCGTTGGTGCATGCCTTTTAGCAAGGCGGCAAAATCAGCCATGGTACCAAAATCTTTCATAATGCCCCCGTAGTTGCTTACATCATAACCGTTGTCGTCGTTGGGCGAACTATAAATTGGGTTGATCCAGACTGCAGTGACACCCAAACTTTTAATATAATCGAGTCCAGAAATTATGCCTTTTAAATCGCCAACGCCATCGCCGTCGCTGTCTTTAAAACTACGCGGATAAACCTGGTAAACGATGGCTTCTTTCCACCATTTTTTTACATTAGACTCCGGTATATTCGACTGACAAATGGCTGTTTGGGGGCTGCGGAACAGCAAGGTAAGACCAAGGATTGATGACAAAAGATATAATCTCATAAAATCATTTTTTGCAATCGTTGTGAGTTACAAATATAACTTATGACTCCTTTAACTGCTCAATTTTATTTTTGATTGTTTGCTTATCAGTCTGGGTTTTTGCCAGGTGTAGGGCTTTATCAAAATTAATTTTCGCCCTTGCATTATCAATACCAGTGTACAGTTCACCCAGCAGCACAAAATAAAAATGGTTATCGTACAGGCCTAATTTTTCAGCTTCAGCAATAGCCGGCATCTTTCCTCTCGCTTTAAAAAGTGCATAGGTTCTGTTGAGGGCAGCAATGGGCGAATAATCTAATTGCAACAATTGGTTAAAAAGCTGTAAAATATTTTCCCACTTTTCTGAGGTATCTGTTTTGATCGTATGCCAGTAAGCAATGCTGGCTTCAATGTGATATTTTGAAAGATCGGTTCCTGTTGATGCCTGGTGAAGAAAATAACCACCTTTTGAAATCAATTCATAATCCCACAATGCTTCATTTTGATCAACGTAAAAAACCAGTCCGCCATTATCATTTTTTCTTGCAGCTAACCTGGATGCCTGGAAACACATTAGTGCGTATAAAGCATTTACCTGCGGCAGGTTGGTTGATTCGTTTTCAACCAGCAACAGAGTCAGGCGCATTGCCTCCAGGCAAAGTTCATCGCGGATTACGGCATCTTTACTTGCTGAGTAATAGCCTTCATTAAATAACAAATACAAAGTGGTCAAAACCGCATCCAAGCGCCGAGTTAATTGATTTGCTCCCGGAAATTCAACGGCTACTTTTTCAGCCCTTAATTTTTCCTTTGCCCTTTGCAGCCGTTTGTTGATGGTTTCTTTATTGGTTAAAAAAGCGGCTGCAATTTCATCAATGCCAAAGCCGCACAAAATACGCAAGGCCAATGCTGTTTGTGCTGAAGGAGAAATTACAGGATTACAAACAGCAAACAACATTTGCAGTTGGCTGTCAGTAATATTCTGGTCAGACAAATCAATATTTATCTCCTCCGATGCCGGGCTTGTATATTTTAAGCGGGATAAAATTTGTTGGGTAAATGTTGAATGACGGTGAAAGTAATTGCTGGCCTTATTCTTTGCAACCGTATACAACCAGGCTGTCGGATTCGCGGGAATGCCATTGTAGGTCCAGGTTTCAAGGGCGGATAAAAAAGTTTCGCTGGCAAGATCTTCAGCTATTTCAATATGTTCAATACCAAATAACTTGCACAATACCGTGGTTATCTTCCGGTATTCGGTTCTGAATAAATGCGGTATTAGTTTTTCTTGTTCCATACACTTCCTGCACAAATAGTTTCACACAAAGTAACGATGGTACAAACGACGCAACATTAACCTTTGTGTGAAACCGTGTTTAAATAACTCAATGCACGCCATCTCTTTTAGCAACTTTTCTAACCTCCACAGTATTGCCTTCGCTCTGCAGCACGGGGCAGCCTTTGGCAAATTCCACTGCTTCTTCGATGGAGTTAGCCTTTACGGTCATAAACCCGCCAATGGTTTCCTTTATCTCGCCAAATGGGCCGTCAGTAGCCTCCTTTGTAGCGTGCACCACTTTTGCTTCATCAAAAATTAAACCGGTACCGCTGACAAATTTGTTCTGTGCTGCTATACCTCCGATCCAGTCCATTGTTTGTTTCATCCAGGTTTGCATTTGTTCAGGCGAAGCTATTTTACTTCCATCCTGGTGGCGCATAATTAATAAGAATTCGTCCATGATTTTTACTTTTTAATTGTTTTAAATAATGATGTTCACTACTATAACAAACGAAAAGAACTAAACCGGACATTCGAAGAAATTTTTTTTTAACCTTCGATTATGCGGAAAAACGGCTGCCAATAGCTCTGCTGTCATAAAAATACCTGGCAGGTCAAGATTAAAAATATTCGGTAAAAGCATGTATTTAAATGCCTTCCACTACAATCATTTTAGTGGTGGTGGCCCTTTGCCGGATTGTCTTAGCGGTAGTGTAGATATCTGAGCTCCACCATTCCTTTGCCCTTTCAACAGAAGGAAATTCCAGCACCACTATCCTTTCAGGATGCCAGTCTCCTTCCAGCGATATTGCCTGTGCACCTCTTACCACAAAACGTCCATCATACGCAGCAATGGCCGCAGGTGTTAATTTTTTATAGTCCTCATATTCCACAGGATCGGTAATAGTTACTTCAACAATAACGTAGGCTGCCATAATTGTAATTTATTTTTAGTTAGGAGTATCTCTTGTCACTTTAAGCCTGTGAAACCAATTTCATACACAGGAGAATGAATTATTCACCAGGCCACTTAATATATTGCTTCAACCATTCCCGTGCCTCAGTGTCGTCTGAAAAACTTTTCATCGGTATGGGTGGTGGTTTTAACGCAAATAAAATATTCATGATAAATTTTGAAAGGCCCGGCTTTGAAACCATTGCCATTGCTGAATAAATAACGGGCAGCATTTCCGTTGCAAATTTCCTTGCCGCTTTGTCCGGTAGCGGTGAATTTGACAAATAGATTAACAACGGTACCGGCTTGCTGCCTGTAATCTGTTGAATCGACGCCGCGTTGCTTCGGATATTTTCCACCGTCCGTTTCGGGCTTTTGGAAAGGGATACCAATATCCCATCCTCCCACCAGTAGCGGGCTATTTCACTTTCAAATATTTCTTTATTGACAGGCGGTTCCATCCTAAAATGATTATGATTTTACTGGCAAAATTTCGGGGTCTTAAATGAGTGGCTGATTTCAACAGTTTCCAACGCTGCATTAAATACAGTCAACTCAAATCCAACGATCATATTTCTTTAAGCGCATGCCTGGTAAGCGCAGCATCTTCTACGTCGCCTGTATTCAAGGTCGTATCCGGTTCAAACAACATAACTTCCACCTCCTGTTCCGCTACCGGACGATGTTCTGTTCCTTTTGGAATGATAATAAAATCGCCCTTGTCGAGCGTAATTGTTTTATCTCTTAGTTCCATATTAAAGCGGCCGTTTATTACTGTAAACATTTCATCTTCCTGATCGTGTTTGTGCCACACAAACTCGCCCTTAAACTTCACCAGTTTTACCAGTTGCCCGTTAAGTTTTCCCGCCACTCGTGGATTCCAGTAATCTGTAAAAGAATCAAATTTTTGTTGAATATTTATTTTTTCGATTGACATAATAAAAACGATTTATTGCGACATTAAGATAGTTAACGAAGGTATTTACTTTTTCGTTTTACAATAAACATCCGATGCCTCCACCGGATATTTTTTATCAAGATCAACATTGTTGAAACTTTTTGTATTGCCCCAGTTCAACAGCTTTTCAAAAAATGGCAATAGTTTACTGTTGTGTATTTTACTCAAAAAATAAACCTCATGTTCTTTTTCCTTGATGCCCATTTCGTATAACATAACATCATGTTCAGTAATACCCAATTCGTTAAAAAAATGTTTCATCCGGAAGTACTCACATACGTTGCCACTTTCAAGGCTTCCTGCAAAATAAAAAGGCATAAACCAACCTATTATATAACAGCTAAAAGAAATTGTTTTACCGATGATATGAAACCGCAATTCATACCATTTAGAAACGGGTATGCTATACTGCCGCATAATTTCCAACACTTCTTTGCGATGGTTCCATTCGTCCAGCTCAATCTGCCGGATGGCCGCCTTTTCCAGTTTGTCTTTTACGGAACCTGCATGCCCCTGGTAGGCAAATGCGGCGGCCTTTTCTGCCGAGTATGCTTTTTGTAATAAATCAATTAATTGCAGGTGGTGCAGTTTCAACGGTAACTGGTTTTAGGTGGTGGGTGGACAATAAAAGTTATTTTAAAGTAAATATATGCCATTCAAACTATGCTATTTCAATTGCACGAAGCAAATTACCTGGATCATTTTTTTTATTTCTGTCTGGCATTTCATTACATTTAATACCGGTTACATTCTATCCGGATTAATCGCTTTTCTATAACTTCTGTTGAAGAAAAGCTTCTTAACAGTTCTATTTTATTTAGTCTAAACAAACATGTATGCAGCTTCGTCTATTCGTTACCGTTAGCATTTATTTTTTATTGTACAGCCTGTGCGGCCTTGCACAAAAAAATCCCGGGCAAACATTATCAACCCTTAAAGAAGGGCAAAAACTAAATGGCTTCAGCGCTGTTGCTTTGTACCTCAACGATGCAGGGCAGCCGATGGGCGGCCGTTTCATGCACGATAAAACAGGCTTTACATTAGATCTGTTGCAAATAGAGTCTGTCCCTCAAACTTATATTTGGGTAAACTCCTTACCGTTATCAGATAAGGGCGAGCCGCATACACAGGAGCACCTGCTCATTACAAAGGGTAATAAGGGCCGCACGCTTAATACAACCGAAGGCATGTCGCTGGCATTTTCCAATGCCTTTACCAATCAAACGTATACTGCTTACAATTTCAATACTTCGGCGGGCGGAGATGTTTTTTACAAACTGTTTGAAGAATACCTGGATGCCCTGCTGCACCCCGATTATACCGATGAAGAAGTGCACCGGGAAGTGTGCAACTGGGGTGTAGCCGAAGATGCCGCCACGAAGCAAATGAAAATAGAAGAAAAGGGATCTGTGTACAACGAGATGAAAACAAGCATGAACAATCCTTATGCCCAGGCATATGTAGGCATGGCCAAATTGCTGTACGGCAAGGCTCATCCGCTTGGTTATAATGCCGGTGGTAACCCGGATGATATTCGTGTGCTGGATGCCGCTGCTATCAAACAATTTCATGAATTGAATTACCACCTGGGCAATATGGGCGCCATTACTTCTTTGCCCAAAACGATGCCGCTTGCCGCTGTATTAAAAGCAACAGATGCAATACTGAACAGACTGCAGCCAACAACAGAACCAATTAAATTTAATAACACCATCCCTGCACCCAACGCCGCTCCTGAAGGCACGGTACAACTGGTGGAATATCCAAGTACAAATGAACAGGATCCCGGGTTGATGTTATTCGCTTTTCCGGCCACACTTACGCTCAGTGCTACGGAAGAATTGATGCTCACCAATTTTTTAAACATATTTGCCGGCGATGCCAGCACCAACCTGTATAAAAAATTCATTGATGGCAAAACAAAAGAAATTGACCTGGATGCACAGGGCGTGTATGCCTCAGTGGATAACAATGCCGGGCAACCTGTATACATTGGCATCACCGATGTGAATGCCGCCAATCTTACCAAACAAAATGCGGCAATGACTGCTCAAAAAATAATGGAAGAACTTAGCAGGGTGGCATCTTTTCCGGATGGTTCTGCAGAGTTGAAAGCATTTAACCAGCGCTTTAAAAACAGTTTAACTGATTACAAAAGAAGTCTTGCAAAGTTAACAAATACACCGCCCAAATTTGGTTTCAGGGATACCTACGAAAACTGGTACCAGCAACTGAATGAATTGACTAAAATTAAAAGTTTTAAAAAGTCACTTATTCTAACGCCGCAGTTTACAGAAATTGATGCACTGCTGGCCGGCGGAAAAAACTTCTGGAGCGACTACCTAAACAAATGGCATCTCACTACCGCATTGCCTTATGTGATGATCAGCAAAGCCAACAAGCAACTACTGGCGCAACAAGATAGCGCCGCTAAATTAAGGGCTACCGCGGAGATTGCTGTTTTAAAAGCGAAATACAGTGTAACCGGCGACCAGGAAGCCATCAGGAAATACAAGGAAGAGTATGATGCCAACACGGCGGCGCTTGAAAACGCCGCTCAATCAGCTATCATTCACTTTATTGACAATCCTCCACTTACACTGGATGATCAGCTTAACTTTAAGACAAGCTTGCTCGCCAATAAAATTCCCCTCACTGCATCCACATTCAACAACATGACAAGCTCAACTACAGGGCTCGCATTACGGCTTGATAATATTCCTGCAGATAAATTGGTGTACCTGGCCATGTTACCCGAATTACTCACGCAAACGGGTATTATAAAAAATGGCCAGCCCGTTTTGTATGAAGACATGATGCAGTTGCAACGCCAGCAGATATTAAGTTTAACCTGTAATTACAGCACCAACTTTAAAACAGGCAGGGCCGAATTATTGGTAAAGGGAGCGGGCAATACGCTTGCCGAGAGCAAGAGCGCATTGCAATGGATGAATGATGTTTTGCAAAATCCTTACTGGAACATGCAAAATATTTCCCGCATACGGGATCTTGTAAACCAGGTGTTGAGTAGTAAAAGAAAAACGATGCAGCAAGCCGAAGAAGCCTGGGTGAATGATCCGGCGGCTTGTTACCGGGTGCAGGATAAACCATTGATACTGGCAACGGCTTCCTTTTTAACAGCGGCACACAATATTCACCGGTTGCGATGGATGCTGATGAACGCAGGAAATACCGCAGAAAGAAATGCTGCCGCGGCTTATTTTGACGTACTGGCTACTGCTACGGGATCAAGAGATAATTTAAAATTATTGCTTGCTAAAATGCAGGGATTGAATACCATTGCTGTTGTGATGGAAGAGCCATTTCAACATATTTTAAGCGAGGCTGGCAAACTGAATGCAACAGCAAAAAAGACAATTGAGGAAGCGGCAAAAGACCTGGACCAGGTATTGAATGATGTGCCCGATGAATCACTTATTGCAGATTGGAAATATGTATGCATGCAAATGAAGCATGACCTGTTACAGACACCCGAAAAAACATTGGCTGATTTGAACGAAGTAAGAAGCCTTATACTGCATGCTGCCAACGCAAGAATGTTTATAACAAGTTCCGATGCTATACAAACAGCCTTGCAGCCAAATATTGCGGGATTACTGGCCGGGCTTTCAGTGAGCCCGGTAAACAGGATAAATTATGCAAACAAAAAGGTGATTGACGAGCGGCTGAAAAAAAGGCTGGGTAACAATGAAAACCCAGTTTATATTGGCCTGATCAACCCCAATTCTTCCACAGGAGTTTTTATCAATTCTTATCGATTGCTTACTTATGCCGACACCAGCCGCGAAAAGCTGTTGCAGTTTTTAGCTGCACAATTATTTGCCGGCGGTGGCAAACAAAGTGTATATACCAAAACAACCGGTGCTGGTTTGTCTTACAGCACGGGTGTTGGTTGTAGCCCCGCTTCCGGCACCTTCCGGTATTATGCAGAACGTACACCACTGCTGCCACAAACGCTTAGCTATGTAATTGATGAAATAAAAAAAACACCCAACGACCCGGCCATGAGTGAATACATTTTCTCACTGGCAGCAAGCGCCAACCGCTCATCGGCAGAATATGAAGCGAGGGGTGAAGCCATGGCGGCAGATATCACTGATGGGTTGACGCCATCACTCGTAAGCAATTTCAGGAAAGCAATTTTAAGACTGCGGAAAATGCCCGGCCTGATGGAGAAAGTATACAAACGCAAAGACGCTGTGTACGAAAAAATATTACCCGGCTATGGAGCTAAAATGAAAACCATAGAAGGTGTCACCAATTTTGTAATTGGCGCAGAAAAACAAATGGCGGCGTACGAAACTTATTTACAATCCAAAGATGGAGCTGACACAAAACTTTACCGCATTTACCCGAGGGATTACTGGATGGTACAGGAATAGTTTATTCAACAACGGGGATAAACGTTGCGACAGTCTACATTGCAGATTGCATAAATGTAGGCATGCGTTTGGTGGCAATACCAATGCATTCGACAGTTCATTTTGTAAGTACCAGGCTCGCAATTGTATGCCCGGATTGATTTCCTAATATTATAAACTCCTTTTTCTTACCGTCAGTTGTTTCAATGTAGACTTTGCCATCGTGGGGATAATATCCCATACCCCATTTTTTTCTGGGGTCATACCTGGCATTTTTAATGTCACTTCTGCGAATTATAAAATTTGATTTTTGGTTTGACAAAATACTTCCGTCTAACAATTCCAAATCAGCAACATCGTCAATGTATTTCGATTTTACATAAGAATATGGGTTTTGTAAGTCGCCGTTTATTGTCATAGTAGCTGATAGTTCTTTTGCAATCATACTTCCACCGCTTTCAACGCTAACAAGTCCATTTACTTTAATTCCTATTAATAAGTCGCTTACCATTAACAAGAAAAGTTCTGTTAAGAATGAGCCCGTAGTATTGCATAGCAACAAAGTGATTAATATCAGTAAGTTCAAAATCTTTAAATTTCATTTGTCGATTTGCAGATTGCAGAATGCATCAAGGTAATTGCCGCTTACACACCTGCTACATGCCGGCCGGTATTGACAAGGAATGTAATTGAGTGTTTATATGCTGCAGCCCTATTCTTTTATAAATGTGCTATTGAAAACTTTGGATGCCGTTATCAATTTAAAAATATACAATCCGGCAGGTAAACTATTTACATCTATTGTAAAAGAAGTTGCGCCACTTAGATAAACTTTAGCTTGTTTTAATTGAATACCAGCTGCGTTAAATACCTGCCAGGCAGCGGTTTCATTTTTACCGGTTGTTTTTACAAACAGGTTATTTTTTGTTGGGTTTGGAGAAATAGCCAGTGTGAAATTATTACTGGTGAAATCAATTCTAATTACATTACTGTACGTAAATTGTCCGTCTGCATTTATCATTTTTAAGCGGTAATAATTAGCGCCATTTGAAGGTTGCCGGTCAGTGACAATATATCCGTTTTTCAAAGCGCCGCTTTTTGCCATCACCTTCTCCATTTCATAAAAAACAGTGCCATCGTTGCTGCGTTCAACAATAAAATAATTAAGGGCTTGCTGACCGGTTGTGTGCCACTGCAGCGGCACGGTTTCATTTTGTAAAACGCCTGTAAAATCCAACAGTTTAACAGCCAGTGGGCCAGCTTGTATGCCCAATAAATAGCGGGCAACAACGCCTTTGTTTCCCGGATACTGACCGTATCCAACAGCGTACAATTTATCATCATCAATCGCAATGGCAGCTACCTGGTCATCGCCGGCACTGGCTTCTGTTACCTGAAGCCCATTTACACCGAATGAATTATCTATGCTTCCGTTAATGTTATTTCTTACGATTGCAAAATTCCAATGTCCATAATCGTATGTATAACCAGCAGTAATCACTTTGCCATCTTGCTGGATTTTAACCGCCGTGCCATAACTTGGAGAAGGTAATTCTGCTGGAAAGCTGGCATCCAGGCTTCCATCGGTATTTAACCTAAAAATATTAAAATTGGCATTGAGCACGACGTTGCGCTTATCCTGCTGATAGCCAGCAAATACAATTTTTCCGTCTTGCTGAATGGCCATGGAATTACTGCAAAGCGTAGTGTAACCTCCTGACGGAAACAAGTGTGAACCAGCATCAAAAAAAGAACTATCTGTCGTTCCATCTGCATTAAATCTTCCAACTATAATGTATTGCTGATTGATAAAGCCGGCCACCACTATTTTACCATCGGGTTGAATGGCAAAAGTATTACAGTTAAAGGCGTAGCCGTGACTGAAGCTTGTTGTGAGCTTTCCATCGCCATCAAAGCTCATATCCTGCGAACCATTTATATTATATCTTACCAATTCCCCCGGCCCACCTACCAGTAATTTACCATCCGTTTGCAGAGCGATGGAATTAGCAAACTGCGGGGTTCCAAAAAAAGTAGATTGCTTTCCATCAACGTCGAAAGTTACATCCGGCGTTCCATCCATATTATAACGGGCAATACCAAAATTATCTCCCGATGCGCCTACCACAACAATACGGCCATCAGACTGTAACACCATTGCATTGATTTTGTCGTCTCCCGCTGCAAAGTCAGTGGTTTGAATTCCATCGTTCGAAAAAGTGCTGTCCAGGGTGCCGTTTGTTTTGTAACGGGCAATGGCGAAATCATAATTGGCGCCGTTCCAGGCATACCCTGCTGCTATAATTTTTTTATCCTGTTGTACCGCTGTACAGGTATAAAAAGTTGAAGCCTGTTTAATTCCCTCAATCAAAATTCCGTCGCCGTCAAAAGAAAGATCGGCGGTACCGTTGGTATTGTATCTTGTTATTACAGATTGATTGTTATACAAACTATCTCTTGTGTAACCAATGGCAATTAATTTTCCATCCGGTTGAATTGTGGCAGCATTCACAAAATCGTTCGAATTCTGAATGATGTCAGTAACCTGTACCCCGTCTACGCCAAAACTACTGTCCGCATCTCCATTTATTTTGTACCGGCAAACCGCAAAGTTATAATTAGTTATCCCATCTGTATACCCGGCGAGCACGGGCTTTCCGTCTGGCTGAATCAACACCGAACTTCCGTTTACTATGCTGGTGGCACCGACATCTGTGATCTGCACGCCGTCGCCGTTAAATGAGTTGTCATAACTCCCATCAACATTATACCGTGATATTACCAGGCCTACCGTCGGCGCATTGATGTAGTTGGTATTGCCGCCGGTAACTATTTTGCCATCTGCCTGTATAGCCACTGAATTTACCCTTCCAAAAACAGTTTGTTCCCCGGTTCCGTTAAAGCTTAAATCCACAGAGCCATCCGCATTGTACTGAACCAGTTCAGTGCCTGCCAGTATAATTTTTCCGCTGGCCTTTACTGCAACAGCCCTCGCTGACTGCCCAAGCGCACCGAAATAACTTATTACCTGGCCATTTGTACCGAAGCTGTTATCCGGGCTTCCATCTGAATTAAAACGGGCAATTGCAAAGCTTCTTTTTGTGCTAAAATAATCACCTGAATTGCCCGCCACAACAATTTTTCCATCCCCTTGAATTACAGCTCCGACCGCATTATCCAATGCCGCAAAATCGCTTGTTTGAATTCCGGTACCGTTGAATGATTTATCCAGTTTGCCATTTATATCAATGCGGACCAGCTTAAAATCTGCGAAGTTGATGCTGGAATAATTGAGCGGACTGGAAGTGCCGGCGATAATTATTTTATTATCCGCTTGCATGACGGCGGTAGCGTCAAACATGCCGATGGAGCAGGTTCCATTTATGCCATAGGTTGAATCCGTCTTGTTAGAAGCTGTCTTTTTTGTAATCATCACAATCCTGGATGCTGATTCAGTCACCACAAACATAGTTCCATCGGGCAGGCTAAGTACCTTTCGTCTGGAAACGCTGTAATCGATTAGCGCTCCAATAGCAGTTTTTACAATCCCGTTGACACCGAAAGCTGCATCAGGAGATCCCTGCTGGGCATAACTGGCAGTAATAAAACATAACAATAAGGAAGTGGTAAAGATTGTTTTCATTTTTAAAGTACGCTTAGCAGGGGTAAACAATGACTAATATCTTAATGACTGATTTATAATTAAAATGTGTAGTGGGCAGTCAATGGATAGTTGAAGAAATTAAACAGCGGGGCTTTGGCAGAGATATCAGATCAGGAGGTAACGGCAGTAAAAGTAAGCCATTAATGCTTGCTGACAAAAAATAACATTTTAAAGTAATAGCATGCAGTCAACGATTTTGGTACAGAGGGCAGATTTTTACTCAGTACTGCTACCATCATACATGCGGCAATTCTACCGTTTGCCTGTTATTCGAGTCGCTATTGAAACAATAAAACATTTTTTTTGGTAACCATTTCTTACTCTTATTTCACAATATTCACTTATGCGAAAAATGCCCGATGGGCATAAAATTACCACTGTATATTTTTAGCGTACTTTAAAATTGGCTACCTTGCTGCCATCAATTTCTTTTCATGCGTAAGTTTTTTTTACTCCCCTCTTTTATTGCTTTTGCTGCATTGGTTTTATCCTGCCACTCCAGCTACCAGGCTAAATCGGTACAATATAAAGATTATCGTATAACACAGGCTGATGCGGGAAAAGCAAACGGCAATGCGGATATCAATGCACTGCTGAAGCCATACGCTGACAGTGTAAATAAAAGTATGAATGATGAAATAGCGGTTGCTGCCACGATGCTTGAAAAGAAGCAACCGGAGGGCCCGCTGGGCGATGTGCTGGCAGATGCGATGCTGGCCATGTCGAAAGAAAAATTTAATCAGCGGATTGATGCTGCTTTTATGAACTATGGCGGTATCAGGCTGTCCTCCATTCCACCGGGGAGCATTACCAGGGGTAAAGTATTTGAGCTGTCCCCGTTTGATAACAATATTGTTGTATTGAAACTGGGTGGCAAAATTGTTCAGCAATTTTTAAACCATGTTGCCAGCAGAAACGGGTGGCCCTGTGCAGGAGTTTCTTTCCAGATAAAAAATAAAACAGCCGTTAATATTGTTATTGCAGGCAACCCTTTTGATGAACAAAAAGAATACATTTTTGCATTGCCAGACTATGTTGCCAACGGCGGCGATGACTGCACTATGTTTGCGGGGATTGCACAACAAAATATCGGCTATCTTTTAAGGGATTCCATCTTACAATATTTTTTCAAACTACACAAAGAAGGAAAGCAAATTACTGCTTCCATCGAAAACAGGATAACCAATGCAGAGTAGAAGAAAATTTTTACAACAAACGACCCTGGCTGCCGCGGCACTGATTGCTTCCAATTCATTGCTGGGCGAGACTACGGGCGCACCTGACGTTACCAGGCTAACCATTTTACACACCAATGATGTGCACAGCCGCCTGGACCCCTTCCCCATGGATGGTGGTAAAAACCAGGGGTTGGGTGGTGTTGCAGCCAGGGCTGAGTTAATAAAAAAAATCCGCAGTGAAGAACAGCATGTGTTGCTGTTAGATGCAGGTGATATTTTCCAGGGTACGCCCTATTTTAATTTATATAAAGGCGAGCCGGAAATGAAGGCGATGGCAGCCATGAACTATGATGCCGTTACCATGGGCAATCATGATTTTGATGGGGGACTTGAAAACTTTGCCACCCAACTACAGTTTGCCAACTTTCCCGTATTGCTGTGCAACTATGATTTTAGTGCCACACCGATGGAATCTAAATACGAGCCCTATAAAATTTTCAACAAAGGAAAACTAAAAATTGGTGTTACAGGTTTGGGAATTGAAATGAAAGGCCTTGTTCCTGATGCACTGTATGGCAACACTAAGTATCTTGACCCCGTAGCCAATTTAAACCGTACAGCAGCCATGCTGAAAAAAGAAAAGAGTTGCGACCTGGTGATCTGCCTGAGTCACCTGGGCTATAAATATGGCCCGGCTGAAAACAGAATCAGTGATGTGTTATTGGCCAAAGAAACCGAATATGTTGATTTGATTATCGGTGGGCATACGCATACTTTTTTAGATGCGCCGGTACTGGCAAAAAATAAAAACGGGGCGGATATATTGATTAACCAGGTAGGCTGGGCGGGCATCATATTGGGCAGGCTGGATTTTGAATTTTCGAAACTTAAGGGTAAAAATTTATCAACTGCACATACCCTCGTTGTTGGTAAAAGAGAAGTAGAATAAACACAGCATTTCTCTTATCTGTCTATTTTTTTTAAAGCTTTCCGGCAGGTCCGATTAATCCGCCGGCACAATAATTTTAGGTCACCGCCTCTTCAGTAACCTGATTCTGCAACGTTGAAATTGCACAAATTGCAAGCAATGCGCTAAAATATTTTTTAAGTTGATGCCCGCTTTTTCTTTTTAGAAGGTTTGGCCAACTCGTTATAGTTCAGTGCCAGCTTAATCCAGTACTCCAGTTTCTTTTTTGTACCCAACACTTGAATATCAACATAGGCGAAACCTTTCATTACTTTTTTCGTAAAATCCATCGGCATACAACCTTCCCTCTCCATCACTTCATCCGCGATTGCCGGGTCAAATCTAACCATCAATCTCTCTGGCCGAACGCCCACACACATTTTATCATTTACCATAAAACATATACCGCCAAACATTTTTTTCTCTTCCACATTGGAATGGGTAACCGAGATAATTTCCCGTACCCTGTCTGCTAATGTTTCGCTGAAAGACATTTGATCACCATTTTAATATTGTATCCACTCCGTATTTTGAATGGCGGAAAACCGGTCGAAGCAATCATCCTGTAAAAGTTTTAGGAACAATTTGCCTCCGCTGACAGTAAACCCATATTTACCAGGCGTAGTGTCGCAGCCACTTTGACCATCGATTTTTACCAATGTAAAAGAGCTATCAGTTTTCGTATAAGTCATTCTTTCAATCATGGTGCTGTCGGCAACCGTATACACCAAAACAGTATCCTTTTTAAAATTGATGGCTGTAGTGGTAGGACCGTTACTTAATTGCAAGGAAGTTTTCCACCTGGTATCCCTGAGCTGTGCAACAACTGTTGTAAAAACAAAAGCAGTAATAATGGACAATACAATCTTTTTCATTTTGTGTTTTTTGATGTGATGGATGACAAGATACTTTTTAATTCGACACGGCAACAGATATTGTAAATAAATTCCGGTGCCGGTTAACTGAAAATAAATGTAATAAAAATGGGGGATTTGTACTTCAACAATTATAAAAGCCTTTATACCTGCATCCTGGTATTTCCATTGATTGTTGTTTGCAAAGGCAATAGTTGAACAATCGCTCCGAAGCTGAGCCATCATTCATTCTGTATAATTTAGTAGCCCACCATCAATGCTTGTGCGCTTCACCACACACATCTTCGGCACAAATTTCGGTTTCAGTTTCAAGTGTGGCGTGCTGGATATTCAGGTGCTCCAGCTTATGTTTGATTGTATGCTTTAGCTCGCTTACCTGTGCGTTGGAAAGTTCGTTGGACACCACAATATGCCCCGTCATAGCATTTTGTGTTGTACTGATGGCCCACACATGCAGGTGATGAAAATCTCTAACCCCGGCGGTCTTAAGTACCGCTTCTTTTATTTTATGCAGGTCGGTATTATTGGGTACGCCATCCAGCGATAACCGCAAACTATCCCGCATTAAACTCCAGGTGCTGGCGATAATTACTAAGCAAATAATAATACTTAACAATGGATCAATCCAGTACCAGTTGGTGTAGTAAATAACGAGGCCGCCAACAACCAAACCAAGCGATACCAGCGCATCTGCAGCCAGGTGTAAAAAAGCTGCTTTTACATTGATGTCTTTTTCCCGGTCGCGGAAAAACATAAATGCGGATACGCCATTGATAACAATACCGATGGCTGCGATGATGGAAATAATTTTACCGGGCAATGGTTGCGGATTACCAAACCGAAGGATGGCTTCATAACCGATGGCGCCAATAGACACCAGTAAAATAACAGCATTCAGTAATGAAATTAGTATAGAAGATTTTTTAAACCCGTAAGTATATTTATCTGTTGATTTAGACTTCGATAATTTAAAAGCTACCATAGCCAACGCAAGCCCTGCTACATCCAAAAAATTATGACCGGCATCCGATAACAAAGACAATGAATTTATTTTTAGTCCAATTGCAACCTGGACGATTACATAGCCAAGGTTCAACACTATACCAATAATAAAAGCTTTGTTGATACTGGTTATTTCCGGTACGTGGCTGTGGTTGTGCCCGGCATGCGAATGATGATCTGTATGTTGTTGTGGATGTGCCATTGGTATAAATCAAATAAACGATTGGTAAGTTAATTATGTTTTTGCAATTGCTGTGGCTCAAATTCTATCAAAGATAGTTTGGGTTTAACACTTCTGCTATCGCCACAGTACGCAAATTTTATTTTATAAAATGGTACCCTTTAAAATAACGGCCGCTATGGTAAAGTAAATCACCAGCCCGGTCACATCCACCAGTGTTGCTACCAGTGGGGCAGATGAAGTGGCCGGATCCAGTTTAAATCTTTTAAGCAAAATCGGTATCATAGATCCGCTTAATGTACCCCACATTACAATCCCAATTAAAGAAAAGAAAATGGTGAGCGCCAACAAAAACCAATGTACGCCGTAATTATATAAATGCAGGTTTTGCCAAACAGTAATGCGTATAAAACCGATGGTGCCTAAAATAAATCCCAGCGTAAGGCCGGATAGAATTTCCCGCCGCATTACAAACCACCAGTCTTTTGCAGTCAGCTCTTTTAAGGCCATTGCACGAATGATCAACGTCGCTGCCTGCGAACCACAGTTACCGCCACTGGAGATAATCAATGGTACAAACAATGCCAGCACCACCGCTTTAGAAATCTCCTGGTCAAAATACCCCATGGCTGTTGCCGTAAGCATTTCGCCCACAAATAAAATAATCAGCCAGGTTGCCCTTTTTTTAATAAGCGAAAAAAAAGCTGTTTTTACATATGGATAGTCCAACCCTTCCACACCACCAAAGTTTTGAATTTCTTTGGTATCTCTTTGTTCCGCCACATCCAGTACATCATCCACCGTTAATACGCCCAGTAATAAATTATCTGCATTGGTAACTGGCAGTACTACCCGATCGTATTCTTTAAATTTGGCTACCGCGTCTTCCTTGGTGTCTGTCATTTTAAGGCTCACGCAAAAACCATCCAGTATTTCACTTACTTTTTTTTCGGGATCATTCAATACAAAACGACGAACGGGAATATCATCCACTAACTTTCCTTCTTTATCCACCACATAAATTACATTGGCAGCCTCTGTGTCCTGGTGATTTTTTCTTAAATAATCAAGGGCTTCTCCAATGCTTATTTCCGGCACAATGGTGGCAAAATCAGTATTGATAAGGCGGGCCACACTGTTTTCCGGGTAGCCCAATATATCATGCACCGCATCCCTGTTTTTTTCATTTAGCAAGGCCAGCAAAGTAGAGCGCTCTACTCCTTTCAGTGACGAATAAAAAGCAATCCGGTCATCCGATATCAACTGGTTTAAAATAAATGCGGCTCTTGGTGCTGTAAGTTTATGTACAATCTTTTTTTGCAATAAATTATCCAGGTACGGAAACACCATTGTCTGCGTGCTGGTGGGCAAAGATCTGAAAGCCTGCACTGCATTATCATCCGGCACTGATGACAACATTTTTGCCACTTCAGCAGGATGCACCGTTTTGTTATTAGCGCCAAAATGCAAGAGGCTGCTAAAATCACCCTTGATTATTTTTTTGCTGATTTCTTTCAAGTTTAAATGCAACATAAATAAAAGATTATAGCAATTAAAAAAATTGGCGTGAAGGTAGCCAAAAGGATGTTATTGAATTGTAAACAGCAGCCGGCAAACCGCTTCTTAATTTATTTAATCGTGCTACTGCTTTTACATTGTTGATTAAAAACAGCAAAAAAAATCGGTAGCGTTGTTCACTTTAATAAACAGTTTTGTTTTTTAACATTTTAGTTCAAATGAATGGCTTCGTTTATGCAAGGGTATTGATTTGAAGTTTACATTTGTACAACCACCCACTTTGATAGTGTTGACCAATCCAATGTAGTATGAAATTCAGTTCCATTTTTTTAGTATTGTGCCTGTTGTTACAGGCTACCGCAAAAAGCCAGGATGGCTGGAATTTAAAGAAGGATAAAAACGGTATTAAAGTCTTTTCCAAAAAATCAGACAAATTTAAATTCGACCAGTTAAAAGTAGAATGCGTGCTGGATGGCAAGGTATCGCAGCTGGCCGCTGTTTTGCTGGATGTAGACAAGCAATACCAATGGGTGTATAAAACCAATAAATCACAACTACTTAAAGAGATGGGTGCAGGAGACGTTTTGTACTACAGTGAGATTGCCTGCCCCTGGCCTTTCGAAAACCGCGACCTGGTGGTAAGAATGAATATTGCCCAAAACGTCCTCAATAAAGTGGTAACGATTGAAGCAAAAAACGTAAATGACTACATACCTGCCAAAGATAAGCTGGTAAGAATTAAATATTCAAATGCACAGTGGACGGTTACCCCAATAAGCAACAGCCAACTAAAAGTAGAGTACACCATTGAAGTTGACCCGGGCAATAGTGTGCCGGCCTGGCTATTGAATATGTTCGCCACCAATGGCCCCTACGAATCATTTATCAACCTGCGTGAAAAAATGAAAATTGCCCCTTACGCGGAAGCAAAATTTGCTTTCCTGTCTGACAACTAAATGTGATTGAATCTATCCCTAAAACGCAGCCCGTCGGTAAATTAGAAGTTTTACTACTATCATTTCGCTTTTATTGTAGTATTTCAAACGCATGCAATGTTACTTTTATATCAGATTTTTTTAACAGGTAATAATCAGCGTTTACGCTACCCTTGAATAAATCTTGTTATATCCTAAATACTCCTAAAATCCATCCAACCATGACAAAGACTGAAAAAGAAAATTGGCTAACCGAAAAGGAAGCCGCGGCAATTATTGAGCTACCTGCTATGTTTTTTCGCCAACTGGTAATGACAGGCCCTTTAAAAGGTGTAGTGAATTACCTGTGCGATACAAGCAACAGTTTCCGATACAACAAAATAGACATTGAGAATTATATGTTTGAAGATTCATTTTTTGCACGACTATAAAGGTTCAGGGTTTCATTACACACAAAGACGGGTTAATTACTTACAGGCAGTTGCGGCAAACAACTGCCTTTTTATTTTATACCCATCGCCACTTTCAACAATCTAACTATGTTACCGTCCCACGAAATGAGCTAGTTGCAACTGAACTTCTGCAGCAACAGTTAAGTCCATTTTCGTCAAATAAAAAAAAGGATGTATAGCTGTTTTAAATAAATAATAGCTGAAGTTTGTTGTAGTTCTTCACTTCAATCTATTTTATTCAATGAACAAGGAAAAAATTTCAACAAAACAGGGCGATATCAACGCCAGCCCTTTGCGTAAAACGTATTCAGATAAGCTGGATGAACATACAAAGCACTGGATAAAAGAAGATGCTCAATATTTTTTACACCAGGCGCTCAGCACCCCCGTGATGAATGTATTGAGTAAAACCGAAGGCCCGTTTATTTACGACCTCAATGGTAAAGCATATCTTGATCTGCATGGCAATGGCGTACACAATGCGGGCTTCAGCAACCCGGATGTAATACAGGCGGTGATTGAACAATTGCAGCAATCGCTTGCATTTACGCCACGCCGTTATACCAACATACCTGCGGTGCAACTGGCGAAAAAACTGGTAGAAATAACACCGGCTGGACTGGACAGGGTATTGTTTTGTCCCGGTGGTTCAGAGGCCATTGAAATGGCAGTGATGCTTGCAAAACAGGTAACCGGAAAATGGAAAACAATCTCTTACTGGGATGCCTATCATGGTACCGGTTTCCAGGCATCCAGCGTTGGTGGTGAAGAACATTTCTCAACCGGAAATGGCCCGATGGTGCCAGGAAATTTCCATGTGGAGTTCCCTAACTATTACCGTAACCCATGGGGCTGGACGGATGAAGCAGCCATTGACCAGGAGTACCTGCGGCAAATAAAAATTATTCTGCAACGCAACCCTGATATGGCAGCAATTATTGGTGAGCCCATTTCTGCAACACCTGTTGTGCCTTCCAAAAATTATTGGCTGCAGGTGCAGGAACTCTGCAGGCAATATGGCATGCTGCTGATTTTTGATGAAATCATAGAGGGCTTTGGCCGAACTGGAAAATTATTTGCCAGCGAACATTTTGTTACACCAGACGTGCTGGTGCTTGGTAAAACCCTTGGTGGCGGCTTGCTGCCTTTTGCAGGTATTGTTACAAGGGAAGAATACAATGTATTACAGCACCGTTCAATCGGGCATTTTACGCACGAAAAAAATCCGTTGTGTGCTGCAGCAGGTTTAGCCACTATTAATTATTTGGAAGAACATGCGGTTGTACAAAACGCGGCCGCCATGGGTAATTATTTAATGGATCAGTTGCTGGCGCTTCAAGAGCAATACCCGCTGATTGGAAATATTGCAGGCAAAGGTTTGCACATGGGTATTGATTTGGTAAAAGATCATACAACCAAAGAACGGGCTTGCAAAGAAGCAGAAGCGCTGATGTATTTTTGTTTGAACGAAGGCGTTGCCTTTAAATTAATCGAAGGAAATATCATCACGATACGGCCGGCGCTAACCATTACAAAAGATCATTGTGATAGGATTGTAACGGCGTTAAAAAAGGGATTTGAAAGTCTAAAGCTGTAAATGAGCCGGCAATTATTTGCAGTACATGCCTACCACACAATTATTGATAGTCTAAAAATTACACCCGGCGCAAAAGCTGCCGGGTGAATAGTAAATGGACAAAAAACGAGGCCCGACTTGTTGACTTTTAAAAATTTAGTCGGGGGTTCTGCGGAAGCTGGATGCTGCCGCAGAATAGTTTTAAAAAGGTACTGCAATAATCATTAAACAGCGGTAAGCAACTCTGTTTCCTGTGTTTTATTTTTCAATTCCGTTGCCAGTTCAAGTATTTTTATCATTAGCCCGGATATGGCTTTTTCGACAGGTTCTGTTAGTTCAATTCCTTGCTGCTGCAAGCTTTCAATACTTACAACAAACAAATGAATATCGGGCATTTTATCCAGTAACTGCAGGGCGCTCACCATATCTTTTAAACCGATATCATGCGTGCTCATTGCTTTTGGAAAGTCATGTGCAAACCGTGGCCTGATCAAACGAATGGTGCCCAGCGGATTATTATCCAGCGTGGCATCTACCAGAATTACGGTTTCATAACCTTCAAAATAACCCAACAAATGAAAGCCCCCGGTACCGCCATCCACTACATCAACTCCGTAGGGTAAACCTTGTTGTTGCAACCTGTTGGCAACATGCACACCTACCCCTTCATCGCCCATTAAATAATTACCAATACCCAATATCAAAATGCGTTTTTCCGGAGTCATGTTATGGTTTTACTTTTTTATTTCAGGTTCCGTTTTCTTAACTTCAGGATTAGGCGTTTGGTGATGGTTTCTTTCAAAAACTTCCTCTTCAATAAATTTCCAGCCACCACCCATGCTACTCATTTCACCCCGGCCTTCTACATAATCATGATAAAAAACAAGGTATACATGCACTACGGCAAACAGTATAAAAAACCACATGCTCCAGTGATGAATTTGTCTCGTCATGATATCGCCGCCAAAAATAACCGGTACCCAGGCGAATAATTTAGGTAACCACCAGGTAGCGGTAGGCGCATACAAACCGAAGCCGGTAAGGCACTGAACAAGAAACGCAAGAAAGGTAAGGAAGTAAATAAAACCCGCCATGGCATTGTGCCCGATGCTCATGTGTTCTTTTCCTTTCAGCATTAATATGTCCATTCGAAACACATACCACATCTCTTTAAAAAACTTTTTGGAGATGGGCAAAAACTGCCGCCAGTTGGCATATTTGTTTCCAACAAACCCCCAGTAAATTCTAAATAAAAAATTAAAGAAGAAAATGTAGGACGCAGCAAAATGAATAAAGCGCACCCAGCCCATCGTGTACTGGCCAGTCGCTTCACGCTGGCTTTGTAACGCAAGCGGATTGGCGATATAAAAACCGGTTGCAATCAACGCTATAATTGCCAACGCGTTTAGCCAGTGATAAATCCTTACCGGTTGTTCCCAAACATATACCCGGCGAAGTTTTTGAATATGCAAATATTTGTCTGCCATAAAAAGAGTTTATTGTTTAATCTCCTACTACGCTGATGCGGCTGATATGCTTTCCATCTTCATCATAAATATGAACACTGCAGGCCATGCAGGGGTCAAAACTGTGGATGGTTCTTAAAATTTCCAGTGGTTGTTTTTCATCTGCTACCGGTGTATCAATCAAAGCGGCTTCGTAAGCAGATAATTTACCGTTGCCATCTCTTGGCGATGCGTTCCATGTGGTTGGCACTACCAGCTGGTAGTTGGCAATCTTAGTATCTTCAATATTAATCCAGTGTGCCAGTGCACCTCTCGGTGCTTCCGCATGGCCCACGCCCAGTGCCGTTTTTGGCCAGGTAGCAGGGTCAAACTTACTCATCTCTGCCATACGGGTATCGCCGTTTTTAATATTGGTAATTAATTGGTCGTAAAATTCCTGCGCCCATTCCGATACGATCGCACACTCGAGTCCACGGGCGGCTGTTCTGCCCAGCGTTGAGAACAAAGCTGCAACGGGTACATTCAGGTCGGTAAGCGCCTTGTCGACAACGGCTTTAAATTCTTCCCGGCCTCTTGCATAGCCTACCAGCACGCGTGCCAGCGGACCAACTTCCATTGCGTTGCCTTTCCACCGCGGCGTTTTTATATAGCTGTATTCTTTGGAGGTATCCAGGTTGGCAAACAGAGGTTTTGGACCGGTGTAGTTTACTTTGCTTTCGCCCTTCCATGGATGCAGCCCTTTCTTTTTTCCATCTTTATAATCGTACCATGAGTTGGTAATAAATTCCTGTACTTCTTCTTCTTTACGCAGATCTACATCATATACCTTACTGATATCTTTATTTAAAATAGCGCCTGCCGGAAACTTGTAAGATGATTGATCTCTGTATCCGTTGGTGGGTAAATCTCCATACACCAAATAATTGCCAAGGCCGCCGCCAATGGCTCCCCAGTCTTTATAAAAAGAAGCAATTGTCATCAGGTCGGGAATGTACACCTGCTCAATAAAATCTTTACCATCTTTTAGTAACTGACCTACATAAGCCAACCTTTCCGCATTGATGCCACTTACATCATCCAGGCTGATAGAGCAGGCCATACCTCCAACTAAAAAATTCGGGTGCGGATTTTTACCACCAAAGATGGCCTGTACTTTTACAATTTCTTTCTGCCATTCCAATGCTTCCAGGTAATGCGCAAGACCAATTAAATTTACTTCGGCTGGTAGTTTATATGCAGGATGACCCCAGTATCCGTTGGCAAAAATGCCCAGCTGCCCGCTGGCTACAAATTTTTTAATTCTTGTTTGAATATCGCTAAAATATCCGGGCGAACTTTTGGGCCATTTGGAAATGCTCTGGGCAAGTTCTGAAGTCTTCTTTGGGTCCGCCTTTAAAGCATCCACCACATCCACCCAATCCATGGCATGCAGGTGATAAAAATGCACAACGTGGTCATGCATGTACAGGGAGCAAAACATCAGGTTACGCACCAGTTCTGCATTGGGCGGTATAGTTATGTCCAGCGCATCTTCCACGGTTCTAACAGAGGCTAAAGAATGAATAGAAGTGCACACACCACAAACCCTTCCTACAAATGCCCAGGCATCTTTCGGGTCTCTTCCCTTTAAAATTTCTTCCAGCAAACGCACCATGGTACCGCTGCTGAAAGCATCTTTTATTTTGCCATTTTCAATATCGGCTTCAATTCTCAAATGGCCTTCAATCCTGGTAATCGGGTCAACAACTATTCTTGTATTCATATAGCGTTTTTAAATTTTTTATTTGCCAAACAGTAGAATATCTGGTAAGCTTCATTGGCGTCGCACTCTTGTACTTTTAGTTATACATGAGCAAAGCGTTCGATGCATCTGCTCATTCCTTTTATTTATCCCGCTACAATTTAAAAGGACTCAATGTCCATCTTACCTTATTTCAATTGCAGGATTTATATGAAGTAGCATCGTAATAAAATCGGCCTGGTGCAAGGGTGAAATAGCAACACTTTCCTTGTCGTTATATTTTATCTTTACCTTGTTGATGGAGGTAGCCGGCGAGCTAAAAAAATGAGACACTTCTTTAATGGTTTTTATCTTATTCACGTCGATGATCTTCTCATAAAAAAAACCACACTTTACCTGCAATACCTCACCTGAAATAATATAATTCGTTGAACGCACCAGCCAAACAAAAAACAATATCACCAATACAATTATAAAAAGCCCCATCCAATTGGAATGCCTTGTCGCCTGGTAAATACAATAAAGCAATACCACTGCAAGCGGAAGAAAAATTTCAAGTCCGGGTTTAGAACTAAACTTTTTCATTGCCTTGTTTTCAGGTGGTTTTAAAACTATTCTTCCAACTCTTTTTCGCTCTCCTTTCCTTCTTTTTCCAGGCTAAAAATGAGTTTATGCTTACGCACGTTGGTGGCAATGGCATGTACCGCAATAGCCGCTCCGGTGGCGCCTAAGGCTACCTTACCCAGTGTATCCGCATTTGCTTCAATACCAAAACCGGAGAAGGCACTTCCTCTTTCATACAACCTTCCGTTATCCCAGAAATTTTCTTCACTGCAACCAATGCAGGGATGGCCACTTTGTATCGGATAGCTCGTGCCGTTATTCCATTTCATCACGCCGCATGCGTTGTAAGTGGAGGGGCCTTTGCAGCCCACTTTATATAAGCAATACCCTTTCTTGGCGTTTTCGTCATCAAAACTTTCCACGTACAAGCCTGCATCATAATAAGGCCGGCGATAACAACTGTCGTGTACCCTTTTGCTGTAAAAAGCTTTGGGCCTGCCAATTCTGTCAAGCTCAGGAATTTTACCAAACGTAACCAGGTGAACAATTACTCCGGCCATCACTTCTCCTATTGGTGGACAGCCCGGCACTTTAATCAGTGGGATATTTCCCTTTAATAATTTATGAATTGGTGTGGCATTGGTTGGGTTGGGTTTAGCTGATTGTACACAACCATTGCTGGCGCAACTGCCCCAGGCTATTACCGCTTTTGCACCGGCTGCAGCTTCTTCTAAAATCTGCAGCGAAGTTTTTCCACCGATCATGCAATACACTCCATCAGCACCTGTTGGCACACTTCCCTCCACGCACAATATATATTCGCCTTTGTACTTCGTCATGGTATTCTTCATTGCTTCTTCTGCCTGGAAGCCTGATGCTGCCATCAATGTTTCTGTATAATCCAACGATATTTTATCCAGCAAAATATCCGCAACTATCGGGTGCGATGACCGGATAAAGCTTTCACTACAGCAGGTGCACTCCTGGAAATGTAACCAGATGACAGGCATGCGGGGCTTGGTTTCCAGCGCTTTCACCACCTGCCCGATAGCAGATTTTTCGAGCCCGATAAAGGCTGCCATCATGGTGGCAAAACCGATAAAGTCACGACGGGTATAACCCTTTCGCTGTACTTCTTCGTAATAAGTTGGCTGGGTGTTGGCGGAAACATCGTTAATCATACTGGTTAATTTAACTATTGATGAAGCAATGAAGTGGAGAAGAATTATTATGAAGGCATAAAGCTATTTTTCAATCCATCTTATTTTCATGATTAGCTTCAGCAATAAATATGACTTCGCTCATAATTATGACTTTTTGTTTTAAATACTTTTAATTCTTTATCTGCAAATGAATTATATGAAAAAAATGATTGTAAAACAGACCTGCTACCCTACGTGCCTTTTGATATTGAAAAAGTGAAAGCCAATGCAAAAAAATAAACCCTGCGCTGGAGATCATTGAATTAAGCTGCACCAGCGGTGAGGGTTTGACAATTTGGTACGATTGGTTACAACTTAAAGTAGCTGCGTTGATACCGGCTGAACAATAATTTTAAAAGCGTAAAATAAAAATCATGTGCCTCGCCATTCCCGGTAAAATAATTTCCATTACCAACCAGCTCGATGACACATTCCGTTTTGGAAAAGTTTCGTTTGGCAGCATACTAAAAGAAATAAATCTATGCATGGTTCCGCAGGCAAAAACAGGCGACTATGTACTGGTTCATGTTGGTGCAGCCATTAGTGTGGTGGATGAAGAAGAGGCTGCCCGGGTTTTTAGTTACCTGAAAGATATGGGCGAGGTAGAAGAACTGGAACAGGGCGATTCCTGACGACAAATTGCACTTATAGTGAGACGTAGTTTCCTGATCAACGTCAATTTTTTCTCCCTTTCAAATCATTAAAACATCATACTGTTTCTTATACATTTGGCAGTATGATATTGCCGGATTATATCAGTTAAATACTAAAAGTTATGAAAGATAAAACCGCTCTTGTTACCGGTGCCGCATCGGGTATTGGTAAAGCCACCGCCCTGTTATTTGCAAAGCAGGGCGCCAGTGTAATTATATCAGATATCCAGGAAGCCGCAGGAGAATCTGTTGCAGCAGCCATCCGTACAGCCGGAGGTAAAGCGGCGTTTTTTAAAACAGATGTTTCTGTACCTGAACAAATGGAAGCGCTGGTAAATTTTTCGGTAAAAACATTTGGCCGGCTGGATATGGCGGTAAACAATGCGGGCATTGGCGGTGAAATGAACGCTGCGGCCGATATGAGCATTGAAGGCTGGCAAAAAGTAATTGCGATAAACTTAAACAGTGTTTTTTATGGCATAAAATACCAGCTGCAGGCAATGCTAAAAACCGGCGGTGGCAGTATTGTCAATGTGGGATCTATTTTAAGTGCCGTTGGATTTGCAGGTGCCGCTGGGTACACTGCCGCCAAACATGGCATCATTGGCCTCACCCAAACTGCTGCTGTGGAATACGCCGCTCAAAACATACGCATTAATACAGTGGGCCCCGGCTTTATAGATACGCCATTGCTAGGCTCACTGAGTGAAGACTTGAAACAGCAGGTAACGGCATTGCACCCCGTTGGCCGGCTTGGCAAAAGTGAAGAAGTAGCCGAATTAATTGTGTGGCTTGCCAGCGATAAAGCTGCGTTTGTAACCGGTAGCTATTACCCGGTTGATGGAGGCTACCTGGCCAGGTAAATAATATTCCGCCTGAAAGTAACAAAAGTATCCATCTACCTTTTTGTTGCGATTTATCTTACATCAAAATAAAACAAATTGATATGAAAAAGAATATGGGTAATACCGACCGTGTTGTTCGTTTAATTGCTGCAGCAATTTTCGCTGCCTTGTATTTTACCAATACCGTTACAGGTACTTTTGGCATCATACTGCTGGTGTTAGCCGCGGTTTTTGTACTAACCAGCCTGGTAAGTTCTTGTCCGCTATATACCCTCATGGGTCTTAGTACATGTCCCGCAAAAAAATAACGCTATTTAGAATAATTGCCCGCAGCAATTCCGTCTTTCGATGAAGGCGGTATTGCCGCAACGGCAACATAATCAATCTATAAGCAAGCTAAGCCTTTACTGCAACAAAGCAGCAGAGGTTTTTGTGCTTTAAGAAAATCGTTTGAACAAAAATGATTTACATAAATAAATATCACATACTTGAATGACATACATCATGCATTCCAATACGGGCATTTTTTATTTTTACATCCATAAATGAGATAACCCAATTACCTGGATTTAAAATTTAAACAAATGAAAAAAGAATATTGGATTAATGTTAAACATGTTGATAACAGGCTGGTGGTTTTTTTAAACGGCGAAACAATCTGGGATAGCGGCATCGTACACGACGATCCGGAACTGAATCAGTTCATCAATATTACAGATCAGCTGCAAATACATTCCAGCCATCTGAATGAACTAATTTTTGAAGGCTTTAATGATTCTTACACCAGTGATATTTCTAACGGCGATTTAAACCCCTGGCATTTTCACTACCGCGTTTTTACCCGAATTGTTGATGCTACAGGAAATGTAACTGAAAAGGATCTGCTTGCGCCGTATAATGAGAAGCACATGTCCAACCCAAATATCAGGGCCATAAATAACCGGTACCAAATCATTCGACATAGCGAAGATTTTAAGGTAATTTCAAATTCATTGTCCCAAAATTTCTATAATTAAACCCGGTTGCTGTACCTACAAAAGTGGCTTCGATACCCGGCGTTGTATGCCGGAATCTTAGCTCCCCATTTTATATCCACTGTCTGTTCATGAAAAAAAAGTAAGTGCAGCCTATCCAATGTTGCACTTACTTCCATACTACTAACTATGAGTGGATACAACTTGCCTGCACTAGGTATCCTTCCGCCAATCAATACCTTCATTTCATACTAAATACGTTGATGCCTTCCCAGTGTAACCATTGTTACAAATAAATATTACATTTTGGTTTTAATTTTGCAGTAAACAAATACGATTGAGCATTCACAGAAAATATTAACGCCATTGCTAAAAATAAAATTTCCTTTTTATGACATTTAATCAAATGATACAATCAGACAAACCTGTACTGGTAGATTTTTCAGCCGAATGGTGTGGCCCCTGCAAAATGATGGCACCCATTTTAAAGGAAGTGAAAAAAGAAATTGGTGACACCGCTACCATCATTAAAGTAGACGTTGATAAAAACCCGGCCGCAGCCAGCGAATACCAGGTGCAGGGTGTACCAACATTGATTTTATTTAAAAACGGCAAACCGCTGTGGCGGCAAAGCGGCGTGGTACAAAAATCCGGGCTTGTAAGCGTTATTCAAAAATTTATAGCCAACTCTTAATCCGCCGCACCTGGCGGTGTTCAATACCGGCAGCAATTTGCCAATAATGCAAACACGCAATTACAGTTGTAACTCAACTGTTCAAAGTGAGCAGCGTCCGCATGCTGTCAGTTGGGCTTAGCCCGCACTGCTACCGTACCTGCCGCATTTTCCCTCTTCAAAAAAATCACTGACCAATATCACTCTTTTTATTATCTGCTATCATTTGTTTACACAACCTGCAGTTTTACTTTCATGCAATATTGAAGTAATTAACTAGCAAAATAAGCAGTATGAAAAAGATAATCATCGCATTTGACAGTACTCATTTTTCTGAGGGTGCTTTTGAATTTGCCCGCAGGTTAAATGAAGTGCAGCCGGTTTTACTAACAGGCATTTTTTTGCCGCAGGCTGAAATTTCCTACCTGTGGAGTTATGCCGGTGGGGTAACCGTGCCATTTATTCCCCAACTGGAAACAGATGATGCAGAGTTGGTAATAGAGAATATAGAGCGGTTTAAAAAACAATGCATCAACAACAATATCGACTTCAGGGTACACAAGGATTTTTATGATCTTGCCCTGCCCGAGTTGAAAAAAGAAAGCCGTTTTGCAGACTTGTTATTAATTGGCAGTGAAAGTTTTTACAAAAACATGGGCACCCATATGCCCAACGAATATTTACGCGATACCCTGCACGACATTGCCTGCCCGGTTTTACTGGTACCGGAAAAATATGATTTTCCGGAAAGCATTATCCTGGCCTACGATGGAAGTAATGAAGCCGTATTTGCCATTAAACAGTTTGCCTATCTTTTTCCCGAACTGACGGGGTTAAAAACGATGTTGGTATACGCCCACAAAGACGCGTCAAAAGATATCCCTGATAAGATACAGATTGAAGAACTGGCGACCCGGCATTTTAGCGATCTTACCTTGTTTAAGTTAAATGCTGATCCAAAAAAAAACTTCAGCTCCTGGGTGAACCAAACAAAATCGGCCATCCTTGTTAGCGGCTCTTATGGGCGATCCGGCTTATCTCAACTTTTCAAAAACAGCTTTATCCAGGACATAATAACTGACCACAAGTTGCCGGTATTTATTGCCCACAAATAATTTACAAAAGGGCTTTGCATGGCCATCACAAAACTGCATGATTTTGTGAACCGCCTAACACTTTTGCATAAAATGTTTCTACCATGGAAAAAATACTTTTAGCAATTGATGCCATACAGGTGAATAAAAGCTCGCTCGAATTTGCTTGTTATCTTGCCCGGTTAACAAAATCGAAAGTAACGGGTGTGTTTTTAGAAAACCTGGTAGCAGATGAAAAACCCGTTCTGAAAAAAGCCTATGGCAGGGCTTATGTAAATTGGGAAATAAATGAGGCTTCGCAGGAATATCAAAACAAAGTACAGCTGATTGGTGACAACATCCGGTATTTTAAGGAAAGCTGCATACAGCAGGAAGTGTGCTTTCAGCTGCACCGCGACCGGGGTGTGCCAGAGACAGAGCTTTTAGACGAAACCCGTTTTGCAGATATACTAGTAGCTGATGCAGCCCTGAGTTTTACCAAACAATATGCAGGCATGCCAAGCACTTTTGTAAAAGATATTTTGTCCAAAGCGGAATGCCCGGTAATAATTGCACCAGAACGCTTTGAAGGAATTGATGAAATCGTGTTCACATACAATGGCTCGGCATCATCATTGTTTGCTATCAAACAATTCACCTACCTGCTACCGCAGTTGAGCACGAAGAAAACAACGATACTGCAGATAAATGAAGCAGGCGAATGGCATGACCCTGAAAAATATAAATTTAAAGAATGGCTGAAGAACCACTATATTAACTTACATTTTGAAGCACAAAAAGGTAAAACGGACTCCATTTTATTCGAAGCTTTGTTTTCGAAGAAAAATATGATACTGGTAATGGGTTCCTATGGCAGAAACGCTTTATCGAAGTTTATCCAACATAGCCAGGCAGATATACTTTTGAAAACGGTAGCGCATCCCATATTTATAACGCACCGGTAACAATGCCGGCCTAAGCAATATTGTAATTAATTTATAAACAGAACCATTTATATGAAAAAGATAATCGCCGCATTGGACGGACTTCAATATGCTGAAAGTACAGAAGCATATGCTGTGCAAATTGCCCGGCAGGAAAAGATGCATTTATTCGGAGTTTTTTTAGATGACCCTACTTACACCAGTTATAAAATTTACGACCTTATTACCAAAGAGGGCGTAAATAATACAAAGCTGAAAAAACTGGAAGCAAAAGATAAAACTACGCGTACAGCTGCGGCCGAAAATTTTGAAAGCGCCTGTCGAAAATCCGGGATTACTTACAGCATACACCACGATCACAATACGCCCATACAGGAACTTAAACATGAAAGTATTTATGCCGACCTGTTGGTGATTAACGCCAAAGAGACATTGACACATTACGCTGAAAAAGTACCCACCCGTTTTATCCGCGA
Source organism: Chitinophagales bacterium (assembly GCA_038210625.1). Taxonomy (GTDB): domain Bacteria; phylum Bacteroidota; class Bacteroidia; order Chitinophagales; family Chitinophagaceae; genus Ferruginibacter. The sequence continues at coordinate 91,136 of JBBQWL010000003.1, forward strand.
CCTGCTTACTGATGCACAATGCCCGGTATTGCTGGTGCAGGATACTTATCAGCCCATCAATAAAATAATATTACTTTTTGATGGTGAGCCAACATCTGTGCACCCAATCAAAATGTTCAGCTACCTGATGCCGCATTTAAAGGAACTGGATACAGAAGTAATTTCAGTAAAGCCTTCCGACACATCGCTGCATGTACCCGATAATAAACTGATGAAGGAGTTTATGAAAAGGCACTATCCCAACGCTAATTACACCATTGTAAAAGGCTGGCCCGAGGATGAAATTGTAAAACGATTAAAAAAACAGGCGGCCGGTGCGCTGGTTGTTTTGGGCGCTTACAAAAGAGGCAGCCTGAGCCGCTGGCTGCGGGAAAGTATGGCAGATACGCTGATGAAGGAAATAAAACTGCCGCTTTTTATCGCACACAATAAATAGGTTAAACCGTTACCTTAGGTAGGTCAAAAATATTTTCACCCCGGTGTTTTACAAACTGGCTTTACCAACGCCACTACTTGCTGAAACTGCTGATGCTAATTCATTCACCTGGTGATTGTACCCCAATAAATTTAAATGCGGGAATGCGCATTACACATAACAACAATTGCATGTGGCATACTTAATGCTACTAAATTTATTAAGCCGGCTTTAAACAGAAGTAACTAAACAACAATTGGTAAGCCTTTTTAAAAATTGAAATGGCCCATACGCAGGTATTAAAAAAAGTCAGGTAAATTTGATTTGTTTAACCAAAAATAATTTGCCGGCAGCGGCTTTTACTTGTAACCCAACCAATGGATTCACTTACACATATTGCCCTGGGCGCTTGTATGGGCGAGGCTTTTGCGGGCAAAACCCTGGGCAAAAAAGCTATGCTGTGGGGCGCATTGGCCCAAAGTATTCCGGATATCGATTTTGTTTCCTCCTTTTGGCTGGATACCACTTCTGCTTTGCTTGCACACCGCGGCTTTACACACTCCCTGTTATTTTGTGCGCTGATTACGCCCCTGTTTGCATGGGCGGCCGAACGGCTGCACAGGCCGCATGATATCCGTTTTAAAAAATGGTTGTTGTTTTTCGGAGGCGTTATTTTCATCCATATTTTTATTGATGCGTTTAATAATTACGGCGTTGGCTGGTTTGAACCTTTCAGTCACCTGCGCATCAGTTTCAATGCCATTTATGTCGCCGATCCTTTTTTCTCCATCTGGCCGGGAATCGCCTGCGCAGCGTTGATAGTTACAAAAAGAAAAAGCAGCCGCCGAAAAAAATGGTGGCAGGCAGGGCTTGGCCTGAGTACCTTTTACCTGGTGTATTGTTTATTCAATAAGTCCATCGTCAACCGGAATGTAAAAGATATATTACAGCAGCAACAAATTCACTATACGCAATACTTTACAACGCCTGCGCCTTTGCAAAACTGGCTATGGTTTGTGGTGGCCGGCGATGGACAAGGTTACCACGTAGGGTATCGTTCAGTTTTTGATAGCAAAAAGGAAATGACATTTGAATATTTCCCCCGCAACGATTCTTTGCTTCAGCCCTACATACAACAGGAAAATGTTCAGCAACTCATTCGTTTTTCGCAGCAATTTTATACGGTAGATAAAAGGAATGATACCCTGCTTTTTAATGACCTCCGTTTTGGCCAGGTAATTGGCTGGCAAAACCCAAGGGAAAAATTTGCTTTTCACTATTTTTTACAATACCCTGAGCAAAACAAACTGGTAGTGCAACGAGGGCGATTCCAGGGATGGAACAGTCAAACGGTTGAAGCGTTAATCAAAAGAATAAAGGGAAATTAAGGTCTCAAAATGCGCATCACTTACTAAGTCAACTTTTTTTATAGTTCCTTTTTCAAATTAGATACATACTCACCTGATAAGTATCATTGTTTATAACAACAGTTGCAACTACTTTTATTTATGAATACTTGAGGTGTCGGCTCCTTGCTACCTTATTAGCTGCCAGGCCGCAAGTCTACCTTTCTGAACCACAAAAAAATCAAATGGAAGCAGGGAAAAATTTCATCGGCTGGAGAACAAAACTGGAAAAAGAAATAGCGCCAACAATAATGGAAATACCCGACAAGTGGGCCAGCAAAATAGGACATGGAAAAATGCTGGTACCAACGCCCCTGCTTGTTGACGGAGTTATAAAAAAAATACCTAGAGGCAAGCTAGCTACGGTAAACACTATCCGGCAATACCTGGCCCATAAATTCAGCGCAGATATTACCTGCCCTTTAACCACCGGCATTTTTTTGAATATCGCTGCTCACACTGCCGAAGAAGACAAAATGAAAGGTCAAAAAAAAATAACGCCTTACTGGAGGGTGCTCAGGGAGGGTGGCTTGCTGAACCCGAAGTTTCCCGGTGGTGTAATTATGCAGTCTATTTATTTAAAACGGGAAGGATTTGACATATTGCAAGGCAAACACAAGGATCAGTTGTTTGTAAAAGATTATGATAAAAAATTGGCTTCGCTTAACCCGGATACAATTGGAGTAAATTTTAAAAAGGCAAATTTTAAATCCGGCATTTTATGATTGGCAAATTATCGACAGAAGAAATTGAGCTGCTACTGAAAGAGAAAGTTGTAGGTCACCTGGGCTGCAATGACGGCAATAAGACTTATGTGTATCCTGTTAATTATATATACGACGGTCACTTTATTCTTTGCCATTCAACCCCTGGCACAAAACTTAATATAATGCGGCAAAACCGCAGCGTGTGTTTGCAGGTAGAAGAATGCAATGATTTTACACATTGGAAAAGTGTGATGGTACAGGGCATTTTTCAGGAACTGGAAGAAGAGCGGGACCGGTATGCAGTAATGAAATTTTTTGCCGAAAAAGGTTTGCACCAAAAAATAAGTCAGCCAGCATTGCCGAATCATTCCCCCAATAACGATATGCAAACAAATGGGCATCTAAAAAACCGCCCGGTATTTTTCAGGATTGTAATTGATGAAAAAAGTGGCCGCTACGAAGATGATTAGCTTGCCACCCACCATGGTTTCTTATTAATATTTTAATGATCTGCGTTCGAAAGAATATATAATTAAGCTGCATTGTCAAGCATGTAAAAAATGAAGCTGGTATTGTTATTACGAGGTGAGGTCACTCATCTTTTTGATTGATGTCTGTCATACCACTGCCTGAGAATTAAGTTAACTTTATCTACAATTCTTCACTTTATGCATCGCATCGTTACCATTACGTTTAGTCCCTGTATTGATAAAAGTACTTCTGTTGCCGCTTTATTTCCGGAAAAAAAACTGGCCTGTGCGCCCCCCAAACTGGAACCCGGCGGTGGCGGCATTAATGTAGCCAGGGCCATCAAAAAATTGGGCGGCGTTGCAACAGCTATTTACCCGTCCGGCGGCTACACGGGGCGTTACTTTGATCACCTGCTGGAAAAAGAAAATATCCCGGTGGTGATCATCAACTCATCCCATGAAACCAGGGAAAATATTATTGTATACGATGAAAGCAACGGCAACCAGTATCGTTTTGGTATGCCCGGAACTCCATTAAAGGAAGCCGAATGGAAAGCATGCCTGCAGGCGGTAATTAATATTGACGACATTGGTTTTATTGTTGCAAGTGGCAGTTTACCACCCGGTGTACCACTTAATATCTATGCGCAACTGGCAAAAATTGCTAAAAATAAGGGAGCGAAATTTGTTGTGGATACATCCGGGGAAGCATTGAAAGAAGCTGCAGAAGAAGGCGTATACCTGTTAAAGCCAAACCTGGGAGAACTGTGTACGCTGGCCGGTAAAACAGCTTTATTGCCCGGCGAAATAAAAGCGGTGGCAAAAGATATTATTGCTGCCGGAAAATGTGAAGTACTGGTAATATCCATGGGTGCGGAAGGCGCCATGCTGGTAACTAATAACCTGGCAGAAATAATTACAGCGCCGAAAGTTGTAAGAAAAAGCACCGTAGGCGCCGGAGATAGTATGGTAGCAGGCATTATCTGGCATCTTTCACAAGGCCATAACCTGGTGGAAGCAGTACAGTTTGGTGTAGCCTGCGGTACAGCGGCTACCTTAAATGAAGGAACAGAATTGTGTAGTAAGGATGCGGTGGAATTAATATTTGACCAACTGAAAATAGCTGTTCAATAAATTGGCCTGTAATAATTTTAATTGCATAACCATTTGCTAATTCAACAAAAATACAATTATGACAACCGATGAAATAATAGCCCTGATTGGCGAAAAAAATGCAGCCCTGCTTTCGCATACCTGCGAAACGGTTACAAAAGATTTATTGCACCTGCCATCGCCGGATTTCATTGACAAGGTGCTGAGCCAGTCCAACAGGAGCAATCAAATATTGCGCAGCCTGGCATCTATTTATAAACATGGTCGGCTAAATGGCACGGGCTATCTTTCCATACTACCTGTTGACCAGGGCGTTGAACACAGTGCCGGCGCCTCCTTTGCACCCAATCCAATTTATTTTGATCCGGAAAATATTATAAAGCTTGCGATAGACGGTGGCTGCAATGCGGTGGCTTCAACTATTGGCGGCCTGGCAATGTTGTCACGAAAATATGCACATCAAATTCCATTTATTGTAAAATTAAATCACAACGAATTACTTACTTATCCCAATAAATTCGACCAGGTAATATTTGGCTCGGTGCGGGAGGCATGGAATATGGGCGCCGCGGCAGTAGGTGCCACCATTTATTTTGGCAGCGAAGAAAGCGACCGGCAGATAAAAGAAGTGAGCCAGCTTTTTGAAGAAGCGCATGCGCTTGGGATGGCAACCGTTTTATGGTGCTATTTACGAAACCGGGTTTTTAAAAGGGCCGATGCCGATTATCATTTATCGGCCGACCTTACCGGGCAAGCCAATTACCTGGGTGTAACCATACAAGCCGATATCATAAAACAAAAATTACCGGCTAATAATGGCGGGTATAAAATGCTGAACTCAGAAAGTATGAGTTATGGAAAAATGGACGAACGGATGTATACCAAACTTAGTTCCGCTAACCCGATAGACCTTTGCCGTTACCAGGTATTGAATTGTTTTATGGGCCGGGCAGGCCTGATCAATTCGGGCGGAGCATCGGAAGGGGCGGCCGATTTAAAGGAAGCTGTACTAACGGCGATCATCAATAAACGTGCTGGTGGCAGTGGCCTCATTTCGGGCCGTAAAGCCTTTCAGCGGCCGTTTACAGATGGCATTGCATTGCTGAATGCCATACAGGATGTTTACCTGGATGATGCCATTACGGTCGCCTGATAGTTCACCATCTCATTAAATTTGTAAGTTTAATAAAAATAGACGCCACACCACTTGCGTGCTGTGACAGGCAACCATCAACCAACGTGATGCTATTAAAAAGTAATGAACGGGTTGGTTTAATTGTGTAACTTTTGACTTTATCAACAGCACTGGTGCTGTAAAAAAATAGCTATGAGGTTGATTTTTCTTTTTCTATGTTCCGCCATTCTGATGGTATCCTGTAAAGACCGAACCGAAAAAACAACGCCTGTTGTGCAGGATATCACGGAGTCTGTTTATGCTTCCGGTATCGTTAAAACAAAAAATCAATACCAGGTTTTTTCAACCGTTAATGGCCTGATTAAAAAGATACTTGTAACAGAAGGCGACACTGTAAAAAAAGGTGATCCCCTTATGATTGTGCTGAACGAAACAGCCCGGTTAAATATTGACAACGCAAAACTGGCCGCGGATTATACAGCAATAAGTGCTAACCAGGATAAACTGGATGAACTGAAAGTAAATACAGAACTGGCAAAAAATAAACTGGATAATGATGAGCTGTTATTACAGCGGCAACGCAATTTATGGAGCCAGGGCATCGGCACAAAAAATGAACTGGAACAGCGGGAACTGGCTTTCAAAAATTCAGGTAACAATTACACGTCCGCTGTTTTAAGATTGAATGAACTAAACAAACAACTACATTTTTCTGCACAGCAATCACAAAAAAACTTGCAGATCAGTAACAGCATTGCCGGCGATTTTATCATTAAAAGTGAAATCAGTGGCAAAGTGTACAATGTATTAAAAGAGACCGGTGAAACGGTAAATATACAAAGTCCTGTTGCTGTCATAGGTGATGCCAACGATTTTTTATTAGAACTGCAGGTGGACGAATATGACATCGCAAAAATAAAATTGAACCAAAAAACAATGGTAAAGCTGGACAGTTATAAAGGACCCGTTTTTGAAGCCGTGATTTCAAAAATCAATCCCATCATGAACGATCGCTCAAAATCTTTTACTGTTGAAGCAACATTTGTAACAAAGCCCGCAACACTTTTTCCAAACCTGACTACAGAAACCAACATTGTTATTCAAACCAAAGAAAAGGCTTTGTTGATACCGCGTAATTACTTACTGGATGATGACCATGTGCTGATGCAAAACAAGGAGAAAAGAAAAATTACCACCGGGCTCAAAGACTACCAGCAGGTAGAAATTTTAAGCGGGCTTACTGCCAGTGACATTATCCTTAAGCCGGCAAAATGAAATACAAACTAATTTTCAGCATTGCCAAATCCCTGTTATTTGCCAGGTGGAGACAAACGCTGGTAGCGGCCATCGGCGTTGCTTTCAGCATTACGATGTTTATAACCCTGTTGAGTTTTATGACAGGACTTAACAACCTGCTGGATGGTTTAATTTTAAACAGAACGCCCCATGTGCGGCTGTACAACGATATCAAACCAAGTAAAATACAGCCTGTCAATGCAGCTGTTGCCTATAAAGATCATTACAACTTTATCCGTTCGGTAAAATCAACCGGCAGCCGCCAGGAAATTTATAATAGCGCCGCTATAATTCAAAGTGTGCTACACGATAACAACGTACTGGGTGTTGCCCCAAAGATATTTGCACAGGTGTTTTTTAATGATGGCACTATTGATATCACCGGATCCGTCAATGGTATTGATGTGGATGCAGAAAGCAGTTTTTTTCACTTTAACGATTACATCGTTGAAGGAAAAGCCACTGATATAAAGAATGTTGCCAACAGCATTGTATTGGGAAAGGGACTGGCATCTAAACTGCTTGCCAATATGGACGACAGGGTTCAGGTAACCACTGCGAAGGGCGAAATATTTCAGTTGAAAGTAGTGGGCATTTATCAATCGGGCATTTCGGAATATGATAAGACGGTGAGCTTTGCAAGCATTGGCACGGTGCAAAAACTGCTGGGTAAACCGGCCAGTTACATCACCGACATACAAATAAAAATAACAGACGTTAACCAGGCACCAGTGGTAGCTAAAGCATATGCGCAATTGTACGGCTGCGATGCGGAAGATATACAAACGGCCAACTCGCAATTTGAAACCGGCAGCTTTATCCGCACGCTTATTTCCTACGCGGTTGGTATAACGCTGCTGATTGTCGCGGGCTTTGGCATTTACAATATTTTAAACATGATGATTTATGAAAAAATGGATTCCATCGCCATTTTAAAAGCCACCGGCTTTTCCGGCAACGATGTTAAAAAAATCTTTTTGGTGATTGCGTTAAGCATTGGCGTTTTTGGCGGATTGGCCGGGCTATTGTTTGGGTTTTTACTTTCTTCCCTAATTGACCAGATACCTTTTAACATGACGGCTTTACCTACCGTAACCACCTACCCTATCAATTATAGTTTGGTATATTATTCCATTGGTTTTTTCTTTTCACTAATCACCACTTACCTGGCTGGCTATTTCCCTTCAAAAAAAGCCAGTAAAATAGATCCTGTCATCATCATCAGAGGCAAATAATTATGAGTGAAATAATACTACAGGCAAAAAACATCAACAAATATTTTCATGACCCTGTAACTGTGAAAGTGCTGAACAATATTACGTTCTCCATCAACAAGGGCGAGTTTGTTTCTGTAACAGGTAAATCTGGTTGCGGCAAAAGTACCTTGCTGTATATTTTAAGTACGATGGATACGGACTATGAAGGAGAATTACTGATTGACAATGAAATAATGACAAACAAAAAAGAAAAACAACTGGCATTGGTGAGAAATCAAAAGATCGGTTTCGTATTTCAGTTTCATTATTTATTAAATGAATTTTCTGTATTAAGAAATGTGATGTTGCCAGGCCTTAAATTAAATAAATTTTCAGAAGCAGAAGTAGAACACCGTGCCATGGAGCGCCTGAAAATGCTGGGCATTGAGCAACTGGCAAATAAATATGCCAACCGTATTTCCGGTGGTGAAAAACAGCGGGTAGCCATTGCCCGTGCACTGATCAATGATCCGTTGATTATTATGGGCGATGAACCAACAGGTAATCTTGATAAAAAAAACAGTGAAATAGTATTTAATATTTTCGAAGAACTTGCTACACAATTCAATCAAACTTTGTTGATTGTAACCCATGATGAAGGTTTTGCCGGAAAAACCAATCGCATCATCCACATGGAAGATGGCAATATTGTTACCTAACTGCGAAATAAATTGTATTGGTGATATCCTGGGAAAGAAATGAGAATAATAAATCAAGGGACCGGATAGAAATCCAGTCCCGTACTAAAATCCAATATCCTATGAAAAACCAGTTCAAAAATAACATGCAGACTATTGCTGAAAAATAACGGCCGTCAATAGTAATACTGATTGAAAACAGGATTGTACTTATCCTATAAAGGTATCCCCATAAAAAAGGGCCGGATAGACATCCCGCCCGTAATTATCTAAATATACCTAATGAGAAACCGGGGTAAAAATAAGCGTGGCATCCATACTAAAAAATAACCGTCATCATAAATTATACTGATTGGCGACAGCGTGAACGGCTTGCAATGCGGCTTATAAAAAGTTTGCCTTCCTGTAAAATCAAGAGGCCGGATAGAAATCCAGCCCCGCATTAAAATTCAATACTCTTTGAAAACCATTGTAAAAGTAACGGCAGTTGCATTGCGAAAAAGCAACGTTCATCATGCAGGCATGTGATTGAAATCACCTGTAATAATTACATACTGTATCAATTTGGCACACGCAGGATGCGCAGCGTCAACTATCAGGCTGACTAATATCATAACAAGTACTGAATAGTTTCGGCAATTTAGCAGGCGCTAAACGTTGTTATGCCATCGGTTTCCAGAAAAAATCTAAAAGAGGTCAGCTCATTGGACGCATTTTTTAAAAATGCTACATTGGGCATTGTGGTAACTGACAGCGAAGGAAAAATTGCGGCAATCAACCCATTGGCACTTAAGGAATTTGGTTTTGCAAAAAAAGAAATCCTGGGAAAACCAGTTGACACAATCATCCCCCGTCAACCGGGTAAAAACAATATGCTTCAGGAAGCACCGGGCACGTTAAAAATAAAAAAACTTCCTTTAGGTGGCGACGGTCACCTGGTTGCGAAAAGAAAAGATGGATCCGAATTTTTTGTAGAGGTAGGATTAAGCATTTACAATACGGATGGCCAAAAATATGTAATCAGTTTTATCAACAATATTAGTGCCCGTAAAAAAGCGGAAATGGCGTTCGGTTTGTTAAAGGATGAACTGGAACGACAGGTGGTAAAGCGCACCAATGACCTAAAAGCTACCCTGCACCGGCTTGAAATAACCAATATCCAACTGGAAGCAGCTGTCGCTTTTCAAAAGGCGGTACTTAACAATGCAGGCGTGATGATTATTGCTACTAATAAAAAAGGAATCATTCAACTTTTTAATCCTGAAGCGGTGCTTAACACCGGTTATACCGAAACTGAAGTAATTGATAAGGAACAGCCGGTGATATTGCACGACAAGAAAGAAGTACAACAAAAACGGGCTGAGTTATCAAAAGAATTTGGCGTTATAATAAAAGATGACTTTAAAGTGCTGGTAGAAAAAGCAACCAGGAATATCCACGCCGAAGAACAATATACTTTCATCCGCAAAGATGGCTCTGTTTTTCCTGTAACGCTAACCATTACCACCATGAAAGACAGGGCTGGTTTCATTACCGGCTTTATGGCAATAGCCATTGACATTTCGGAAAGAAAACAGGCTGAGGAAAATTTAATAGGCGCATTAAAAAAAGAAAAAGAATTGAATGAATTGAAATCAGCTTTTGTCTCAATGGCATCGCATGAATTTCGCACGCCACTCAGCGCTATATCTTCATCTGCCTACCTGATAAAAAATTATACAACTACAGCAGATCAGCCCAAACGGGAAAAACACCTGGGTCGCATTTCTTCTGCTGTCGACACGCTGAATAGTATACTAAACGATTTTTTAAATGCTGGAAAAATTGAAGCGGGAAAGACTTCTGTGCGTTTTACTGAATTTGATATAAATCAATTGTTGACGGATACAATAACAGAACTAAAAAACGGCCTGAACCAGGACTACAGCCTGCATTATTTTCACAAAGGAGCCAAAAATGTATTGTTAGATCAATCGCTGCTCAAGCACATAATTATTAACTTAGTATCCAATGCCCGCAAGTTTTCAGGTGGTGAGCAGCCGATAGAAATTAAAACCATTAATCTCCAGCAAACAATTTCGCTTTCAGTAAAAGATCAAGGTATCGGCATTCCCCGTGAGGATCAGCAACATTTAGGTAAGCTTTTTTTCCGTGGAAGCAATGCAGGCAATATCCAGGGCACGGGTCTGGGCCTGCACATTGTTAGCAGGTATGCGGCACTAATGCATGGTAAAATGGTTTGCAAAAGCAGGGAAGAAAAAGGAACAGAATTTATCATCACATTTAAAAAACAGGAAGAACAAGTTTGAATTAAAAAATAAAACCCTTCGTACAAAAACATGTAACATATTGATCAGCCTGGGCTGACAAGTTGTTTTATTATTATAAAAACTGTAAAGCAAATCACACTTACCCGGAACAAAAAAATATCGTTATGAAAAAGATACTGTTAATAGAAGACAACGCCGACATAAGAAATAATACGGCTGAAATCCTGGAGCTTTCCAACTATAAAGTTACTACCGCTGAAAATGGAAAAACAGGTTTGGAAAAAGCTATGGCGGACACGCCCGATCTTATTATCTGTGATATAATGATGCCTGTTTTAGATGGCTATGGCGTATTGCACGCAATCCATAAAAATGAAGCGATGAAAAATATTCCCTTTATTTTTTTAACAGCAAAATCAGAGCGTAACGACTTTAGAAAAGGCATGGAACTGGGGGCCGACGATTATATTACCAAACCTTTCAGTGGCACTGAATTATTGAATTCAGTAGATAGTCGCCTGAAAAAAATGGATTTGTTGAAAAGGGAATTCTCTCCCGGGCTGGAAGGGTTGGATGATTTAATGAAGGTAACTTCAGGAAAAAATATGCTGCAGGCACTGGCAGAAGACCGTACTCTCAATACTTACAAAAAAAAGCAAACAGTATATTCGGAAGGCAATCATCCCAACAGGTTGTATTATGTTGTAAAAGGAAAGGTGAAAGTTTTTAAACGCAATGAAGAGGGTAAAGAGTTGGTGACAGACCTGTTCAGCGCAGGCGATTTTTTAGGATATGTAGCTTTGCTGGAAGGAACCGTGTACAAAGACACCGCAGTAGCAATGGAAGATGCTCAGCTGGCTCCTATTCCAAAGGAAGACTTTGAAGAATTGATTCACAACAACAAAGAAGTAGCGCAGCAATTTATCCGTTTACTGGCTAATAATATTTCAACCAAAGAAAAGCAGTTACTCGGACTGGCTTATAATTCGCTGCGAAAAAAAGTGGCTGAAGCATTGTTAACACTGCAAAAAAAATACAGCCAGGCGAGCGAAAAATCTTTTGTAATAAATATTAACCGGGAAAGCCTGGCGAGTATTGCGGGCACTGCCACCGAATCACTCATACGCACCTTAAGTGACTTTAGAAGCGAAAAACTAATTGATATTAAAGAAGGCAATATCAGCATCCTGAACGAAAAAAAGCTGCAGGCGCTTGTGAATTAAAAAAGAGCTCATCTTATATCAACCAAAACTAAAGATAAGCCCCTTTTTTACCCCTCATCCATGCTTGATATTTGTGAAAGATACCTGTCAAACTCAATTTTTAATGAATTAAACTGAGCCTCTGCAAGCATTATGTTTTCACGAAGCCGCTGCAACCTGTCATTGATTTGCTCCACCATTTTTTGGTTGCCATCTCCTGCTTCAGCAAAAAGCTTTTCGATATTTGCGAGATCATTCCGCAGTATACTGATCATTTCGTCTTCCATTATAAAATGACTTTGAAAATTTTCCACATCATCAAGTAAAATCCTGTTGGGCTTATATTTAAGAATCTCGGTAATCCTGTTTTTTAGATGAATATTTTCCTCCATCATATAACCGAGTAATTGTTTCCATGTATCCTGCTCTACCTGCAGCTGTTTAAATTTACCTCTCATTGTTTACCGGTTTAACTATTTGCGTTAAATAAATGCTTAAACTGGTTTTAAAGCGGTTCAATAAATTACCGAAAGGCATCGGGCACAACTTAACGTTAACATGCCAGGCCTGCATCAAAGTATATCGGACCGATTGCAAATAATTGCAACTATTTACAGTACAAAAACAGCGTCATATATCTACTCGTGCAGTACTCCAGGCATTTTTGCATTTACATTAATTTCGTGTTCTGCCAGCTGCGACAGGCGGTCGTCAATCTGCTTTTCATTTACCGCGGCTTCCCTGAAAAATGTAGCATGTTTCTCCAGTTCAAGTGTAGCTGCAAATGCTGCTGCAGTTCCGTAAGCACTTATTTTGTAATGATTGATTGCCTGTACACTGGCCAGCAAACAGGCGTCCTTTACAGTTGCGTCGCTGCAACTTTCAAGTTTCTCTTCCGCATCTGCAATAAAGGCCGGCATAACGTGGTTGGTGAGTCCTGCCGTTACTATTTCCTCTTCTCTATAAAATTCTTCCATCTTCAGTATGTGCTGCTGCACATAGTCAAAATACTTTTGTAATACCGTTTTCAATTTCAGGGAGCCAGCTATGGTGATCCATTTGTGCAAACTGTTTTTAAGTACAGTTTCTGCAGTGATAAATTTTCGGGCATCATAATCCATCAGGTGATGCAGGTTGTTGATGGTGGCAGTATTTTCTTTCATGGCGTTCATTTTTATTACAACAAAACTACCGGACCATAAAGGACGGAGAAATGACAGCAATCAATATAAGTATTGATTGTGCTCAGTGGAAAACATGCAGCGGATACTGACAACAATCACAACAAAAGTTGACACCTGACATTGTATTGAAATTCAAAAAAATATTGCTTTAGGGTATGATAATATGTAAGCATTTGAAAAATTTGTACACTATTTGTTATCATTGAACAGTAACAATTATTAATGAACCCATAAATTATGATGATGCCAATAAAAAAACAGCCGGGTAAACCCATTGAAAATCCTTTACCTGATAAACGCCCGGAAATAGAGCCTGTACAGGAACCGGGAGAACCACCTATCCCGGAAGAAGATCCGGATATAATTCCTGATGAAGAACCATTTATAACACCACCTTACGAAGTTCCGCCACCTGCGGAAGGACCGTAATAAAAAACAGCATCATGTTAAACAGCGAAGCAACAAAAGCAGTCGATTATAAAATGCTGGCAGTAAGCAGCCCTGCTTTTATGAACGAAACAATGATACCGCGTCAATATACCTGCGATGGCATTAATGTGAGTCCGCCGGTTAATGTTGGCCATATACCTGAAAAAACAAAATGTCTTGCAATGATAGTGGATGATCCGGACGCTCCGTTTGGCGCATGGGTACATTGGGTGGTATGGAGCATCCCGGTAACACATCACCTGAAAGAAAATGAAATTCATGGCATACAGGGAATAAATGATTTCGGGTGGGCTCAATATACCGGCCCCTGCCCTCCTTCCGGTACACACCATTATTATTTTAAAGTATATGCGTTGGATACCTTGCTTGATTTACCGCCGGGGTCTTCAAAAGCAGCATTGGAAAAAGCCATGGGTGATCACATCATTGCCTTTGGTCAATTAACCGGTATTTATAAAAGAATAAAATGAAAGTCATCTTATTTTCACTGCTGGCATTCGTTGCCCTCACTGCGATATTTTCAGGGTTACTTATGATTAGTAGCCCTACCGGTGCTTTGATGCATTTACCACTGAGCCTGTTAACGCCGACACCGTTTAAAAGTTTTTTGATCCCCGGCACAATATTAACCATTGCGGTAGGCGGCATTAATATTACAGCCGTTATTTTTAACCTGCTACGGCAAACGAACCGCTACAATTGGGCAATTGCGGGCGGCGTTACACTGCTTGGATTTATTATTGTGCAAATGGTATTGTTACATGCGGCCAGTTGGCTTCATTTTTTATACATTGGTATTGCCTTGCTTATTATTTTAATTGCTTACCAGTTGGAAGGAAAGTGGGCAGTGTAGATTGTTTTACCATACACTAAAAACCATACAAATGGCTATCAATAAAGAATGGCATTTACAACACCCGATGCCAAAAAATCCAACTGTAGAAGAACGCATACTATGGCACCTGGAACACAAAAAATATTGTGCCTGCAGGGATATACCTGCCAAACTGAAAAAAATAATGCCAGCAAAAAAATAGCAATGGCAATGCATACCAATGTTTATAACCCTGCTGCTTCCTAACTGCTCAATAAACCCTATATTCATTTTTTAAAATCGAAAATAACGTAGCGAAATGCGGTAACGTGCCATTAACCCTGGCTGCGTATTTTAAATGAATAAAGATGAATAAAATAGGGTATGTTTTATCGGGTGGAGGAGCCAGGGGCTTTGCTCATCTTGGGGTAATTAAATATTTGGAAGAGCTTGGGATAAAGCCATATGCCATAGCTGGTACAAGCGCAGGCGCCATTGCCGGGGCACTGTATGCAGCAGGTAAAAGCCCGGATGAAATAGTACAACTGCTAAAAAAAAACAGCTACTTTGGCTGGAGTAATTTGTTATGGCGAAAGAATGGCTTTTTCTCCATGCATGCCTTACACGAATTATTAAAAGCTACTATCAGCACCAATGATTTTGACGCGGTAAAAATTAAGTTATTTATTGCTGCTACCGATCTTGTAAAAGACTATCCTGTAATACTTTCAACAGGAAAATTATTTGAAGCGGTCATTGCATCTGCCTCCATCCCGGTAGTGTTTGAGCCCGTTGTTATGGGAGATCAATTACTGGTAGATGGCGGCGTACTGAATAATTTTCCGGTGGAGCCGCTCCAAAAAATATGCGATGTTATCATTGGTTCTTCTGTAAATAAATTGACGGATAATATCAGCACAAAATCTGTACTAAGCGCCAAAAATATCATAGACCGTTGCTTTCACATGGCTATTGCAGCGGCAGTACACACCAAGATGAAAAACTGCGATGTTTTTATAGAATCTCCGCTGCATGATTTTGACATGTACGATGTAAAACCCGCGGACAAAATTTTTGAAATTGGATACAATACTGCCGCGTTATTTAAAGATGAACTGATAGCTGCAACAAAAAAAAATGCAGGAAGTACACACATCTAGCACGAAAAACCAGCGCCAGGAAATAATCTTCAGGTGTAAATGTGCAGATGAGAAATATAAACAGCTTACTAATTTCGCTTGGTTCGCTATTACTTAAAATGGCGCAAAGGCTGGTATCGCAGGACTGTGGCAAGAGGTAGGCATCACCTGATAATAAAAAATCAGGGCATCGGCATACCAGAGAACGGTGTGCAGTTTATAGTTAACCGTTCTTCCCGTCAAAATCCTCGGAAGCCCACCACGTCAAGGAAGTTGGTTTAAACATCTTTCCAAAATTTGTTAGTCATAAGTTGCAACATTTTAATTGACGGGCCGGGGAACAACGACCCTACGTTTGTGCTTTTATGAGTAGTTTGTATTAGGCTATGTTCCTGCAATTTGGGATGGCCCCCCTTTTTTACCATCCTATTTTTATACGAGTACCTTTCCAATTTTGTAAATATCCGCAAGTAAACTTAATTTACATTAATAGCCAATGGTAATAAAACCGTTATAAAAATTAAAAAGCTATGCCAACAATATGAAACACTATAAAATTCCTAGCGCTTTTTTGATTCTTTTTTTCACTGTACTAAGCTGTAAAAAAGCCGGTGCGGACATTGGAAATAACACACCACCTTCCAATCTTATACTGAACGCTGTTGTAAGCACAGATAGCAGTGGCACAGTAAATTTTACGGCTACAGCCGATAACGCCAGTACGTATACGTATGATTTTGGTAACGGTGATGGCAGAACCTCTGCTTTGGGCAGCGTCAATTACCAATATATAGCCAGCGGAACCAATACCTACACCGTTACTGTTACAGCAGCCAACACTACCAACCTCACTATAAAAAAAACGATTGAAATAACTATAACAAGACCTGCACAAGTTCTTTTCTGGTCGGAAGAATTTGATAAAGACGGTGCCCCGGATTCAACCAAATGGGGATATGATATTGGCAACGGAGATAATGGATGGGGCAATGCAGAAGTGGAGTATTATACAAACCGCACAAAAAACGCAGTGGTAGAAGGTGGGGTACTTAAAATAAATGCTTTGCAAGAAAGTTACAATGGCAGGGCTTATACATCGGCGAGATTATTATCTAAAAGCAAATTCGAGTTTACTTACGGTAAGGTAGAAGTAAGGGCTAAAGTTCCTTCAGGAGTTGGCACCTGGCCAGCTATCTGGATGTTGGGAAGTAATATCGCAACAGTTGGCTGGCCAGCCTGTGGTGAAATTGATATCATGGAACATTTGGGCCGTACCGAAAATACCATCTATGGAACGTTACATTATCCGGGCCATTCCGGTGGCAGTGCAGATGGTCATACTACTTTACTCACCGACGCTACAAAAGCATTTCACCTTTATACATTGGAGTGGTCTGCTTCTGCTGTCAAAATTTATGCGGATGGCGTATTGTTTCACACTACCGTGAATAGCAGCAACCTTCCTTTCAATCACGATTTTTTTCTTATTCTGAATGTTGCTATGGGTGGCGGTTTTGGGGGTGCAGTAGATCCTGCAATTACCAGTGCCACTATGGAAGTTGATTATATCAGGGTGTATAAATAAAACAGATTGAAGGTATTAAAAAAGGGCTGCTATGCGGCCCTTTTTTGTACAGTTCATCATTGTTGTATATTGTTTTTAAGCGGGGACTCGAAATAACAAACAAGCATTCACCAACCACTGATGTATCAACTTTAACCTAAAAAAAAGATACCATCAGAAAAATCCAATGGTACCTGTTTTATACCAAAACTAACTACTAATGAAAAAAAACTAACTTTAATTATTCGGCTGAATTTTATATTCCGGACCTATTTTTATAATAATTTTCGAACGTACTTTATTCTTTTTACAAACCCTTTTTACTTAAAAAAATTCTTCCCTGCCTGTAAATTTTTGATACCTTAAAGTTACAATAAAGCAATAAACAAACACAGTGCAAACGATTGCATGAAATCTCAGTTTAAACAAGAAAGTCCTGCTGCGGCTGAAAAAATGAGCCCAAAAGGCATTTGCGAAGCCGGCTTTTTAAAACCGCCCGGTTTGCAGAAACAAAGCGTACCTTAATTTGATTGCCGAATTTAAGTGCATACCGAAACACAATATCATTTGCCGAAAAAGTAACGCAACCACTTAAAAAAGAGTATCGTTTTTAACTCATCGTAAGTAAATAAATATTGAAATATTTGGTTTTTTATCTACTTTGTAGAAAATTCTATACTAAATGCTGAATGTAATAGTCCCACTGGATTTTTCACAGACTTCTTTTAACGCTGCGCACTATGCGGCACAAATGTATAAGGGCAGAACAGACGTAACAATCATACTCTATCATTTTTATAACGATGACGAAGATACCGCCGTAGCTAAAAATTACCTGAATAGTCAAAAACAAGAATTAAGCGGCCTATTGACCCATATTGATATTGAACTGGAAAGCGGAGACAACTTTATTGATAGGCTTGCAGCTTTTGCTCATATAAAGAGTGCGTTTATGATTGTAATGGGCCTCACTGGTAAAACACCCCGGGAGCAACGTTTTTCCGGCAGCAATACCCTTAAGCTAAGCGAAAAGGAAGTTTGCCCTGTTTTAATTGTTCCTGAAGATGCAACATACACCGGGATTAACAATGCACTCATTACATCTGAATTAAAATCTGTAGAAGACACGCCTACCCTGCTTTGTATTAAAAAAGTACTGCAGTATTTTAAACCTGCCCTTCATATTTTGAACATCAACAGCAACCATTACATTTCTGTTACCGACGATGTAAGAGAGGAGAGAAATAAGATGGAAGTTTTACTGGCCGAATTCAACCCGGAATTTTATTTTATGCGTTTGTACGACTTTCATGAGTCCGTGGAGGTATTTACAAGGGATAAAAATATAGACCTCATTATTATTGCGCCCCGTTACCATAACTTTTTTGAAAGGCTGTTTAAAACACAGCACACTAAAAAACTGATATATCACAGCAAAGTGCCCGTTTTAGCGGTGCATGAATAATAAAATATATTTCATCTAAATACAATTGGCGGCTTGCAGGATATTAATATCTGGTGCAAGCCGCCAATTTACTTTAAAGTGATAACCATTTATTTTTCTATCAGTTTCATTACATAGCTATACGTATACTTTTTATCCAGCATCCTGTATTGCTGATGTGGCAAGGCTCCCCAGCTATTATCGCCACCAACTCCCCGTTGTTTTAAATCAATGTTCAGGTATACTTCTGTTCTCGGCTTGATATCAATCCAGTGCTGCTGCTTTTTTGTAAGGCCCGGATCAAGATCTTCAGATTTATTATTGGTTGCGCTGAAACAAATTGGCTGCAGCCCTTCTACCTGCAAACCAGCACCTGCGACATTGGTTAGCGTTAACCAGCGGATATCCGTTTTGTAACCACTCTCCTGCGGACGGATATAATTCATCACAGCCTGGTTGGCCACATCATCTTTATACAATCCGACAAATGAAGCGGTATTTCTGTCGGTATAATTTTCCCATGGACCGCGGCCAAAATATACCAGTTGGTTCACTTGTGCCGGCAACTGCATACGCATACCGAACCGTGGTAATTCAGGCAGGTTTCTGCCCGTCATATCAATAGATGCAGTCACTTTGATAGACCCGTCATTTTGTATTAAATATTCCAACGTGTAAGGCACGTTAATGCCGTTTAACTCATAATCAACTTTAACAGGTAATCCTGCGGCCGTTTGTTCGCCCACCGTAATATTTTTCTTTTGAATATTGCTGTGTGCATTGCGCCAAATGCCCATTTCATCCGGCATATTGTTACCAAAATCATTGTCGGTTGGTGCACGCCAAAAATAAGGTTCCGGAAACTGGTTAATCAAAGATGCATCATTATTAATCGTGTACCTTCTTATCCTGCCGGTATTGGTATCAAAAACACCCGATATTTTGCCCGAAGTAAAGGTGATGTTGCCATTGGATTTTGTAACCTGTAATTGCCCTTCTTTGCTGCTGCCTGTTGCAAAATAATCTCCTGCCATTTTAAATTGCTCTCTTGCAATTTCAAACCCGGCGGGCAATAGCGGTGTTGCCATTTTAATAAATGCATATACCTCCAGGTACAATTCTGAACCCTCGGGCAATTTAAACTGTGGTATATTCAGTGTAATATCTTTTTGCTGATGTGGTGCCAACTGTACCGAAAACACATCGTCCTTTACTACTTCACCATTGCGCATCAGTTGCCATTTAAAATTGTACTGATCCAGGTTGGTAAAATCAAAAACGTTCATAACAGTAATTATACCTTTCGTTACATCTTTGGCTTTAAATAAAATGTTCTGGTACACTTTCTTTACTTCATTCAAACCCGGGTGAATACTTCTGTCGCTGGCTACTAAACCGTTGGTACAAAAATTTTCATCATTCTGCAAGGCATAGCCGCCAAGGTCGCCTCCATAGGCCCACCAGGTTCTGCCATCAGGGGTTGTTCTTTTTAAACCCTGGTCAACCCAATCCCAAATAAAGCCCCCCTGCATTTTTTTATCGCTCATAATTACATCCCAGTACTCCTGGAAGTTGCCATTGCTGTTGCCCATGGCATGCGAATATTCGCACATGATGAAAGGACGTTTTTTGTTAGAGGCCGCATAAGCTTTCATGTAATTCATACCCGGATACATCGGACAAACGATATCGGTATTTTCTTCTTCACCTGCTGATTCAAATTGTACATAGCGGGTGTTATCACGTTGCTTTATCCATTTGTAGGCATCATGAAACACAGGACCATTACCGTTTTCATTTCCCAACGACCATAAAATCACCGATGGATGATTTTTATCGCGTTCTACCAAAGCATAGATACGGTTAAGGAAAGATGGTGCCCACAAAGGTTTATAGGCGATATGTTTTGCAGTATCGTACCACCCCTGTCCGCCGGCACCCATGGCATGGGTTTCAATATTGGCTTCATCAACAAGGTACATCCCGTATTCATCGCACAATTTATACCATTCCGGATCATTGGGATAATGGCTTGTTCTCACCGCGTTGATATTGTACATCTTCATCAGCTGAAGATCTTTTATCATACCAGCTTTGCTGATCACATGCCCCTCTACTTCATCATGCTCGTGCCGGTTAACACCATGTACATAAGTAGCTACGCCATTTACAAAAAGCTGCGCATTTTTTATCTCTACTTTTCTAAACCCAATCTTGCTGCCTGTTACGCCCAGTATTGCTCCGCCTGCATCTTTCCACGTTATAATACAATCATATAGGTTAGGAAATTCGCCACTCCATTTTAAAGGGTTTTTAATATTGCCGCTAAACGAAACTGTTTGGATAGAATCGTTGCCGACTGTAAATTTTTGTTGCTTACTAAAAATTGCTTTGCCACTTTTATCCTGCACTTCTACTGCTACAGAACCAGCTTTAATGGCATTGCCTTCAAACTGGCGCAGATCAATCGCTGCACTGAAAAGGCCATTTGTATAACTGGCATCCAGGTCGCCTTTTATAAAAAAATCCCACACTGTTAATTTGGGCAATGCATATAAAAACACATCCCGCTCAATCCCGCTGATGCGCCAGAAATCCTGGTCTTCCATATAACTGCCATCGTGCCAGCGAAAAACCTGTACGGCCAGTATATTATTGCCTTTAACAAGGTATTTGCTGATGTTAAATTCTGCAGGTGATTTTGAATTTTTGGTAATGCCAACCTTTTGTCCGTTTACATATACAAAAGCACATCCGGTGATGGAACCAAAGTGTAACAGGATATCTTTTCCCGTCCAGTTATCAGGTACGGTAAATTGTTTTCTATACGTCCCTACCGGGTTGTTGTCGCCAATATAAGGTGGGTTTTTAGGATAAGGGTATATGATATTGGTATAAATCGGAATACCAAAACCCTTCAGCTCCCAGTTGGATGGTACAGGAATTTCATTCCATTTGGAATCATCCAATGCTGTTTCAAAAAAGTTGGTTGGCCTATTGGCATATTTGTCGGTGTACACAAATTTCCAGGTACCGTTTAATGTTTGATAAAAAGGCGAACGGCTGTAATCATCATTTTTAACGTCGGCTGCATTGGTAAAAATCATGCCGGTAGCATGCGGTTTTTCCTTGTTAAGCGACACCAGTGATGGGTTTTCCCAGTCGTTTAGTTGCTGGGCGTAGCATACATTAAATACTAAAAAAGCAAGCAGTAAAATCGGCTTCATGTGTTGATTGTTTGAGTGAATCGTTTAAAAGTAAAAGTAACAATTATAAAAGAACGGGACACTAAAATTGTTTATCGTACTGCCAACGGTAGTTGCTGAAATCTTAAATTGGCCAAATTATAGACTTAATATGTAGTTTGGTAGTCAGCACTTTGGAAAACAGCTATAATAAAACCAATTGAACGATAGTGCCTGCGCTTCTTTAATTTTGTGACCACATAACCCATAAAATCTTATTACAAAAAAAACTGCTAAAAGGCCAAACCGGCATTTGCCAATACTACGCCACTGCGGATGAAATTACAGGGTTGCAATTTTATAGAACAGGTTAAAAAGACATATTATGCTATCAGGTAAATACAAGAGACATATCAATGTAGTTATTATTGCAACGCTGCTTTTTTGCATTCAGCCGGCCTTTTCGCAAAAGGCGCCACAGGCACCGCCCGCTACGGAAAAACAGCCTGTCAGCGACAGCATGTTACCAACACTGGTAACCAAGGTGGCAACCTATACTGCCACCATTGACCATACCGATTTTTTGATCCGGCGAAAGTTCAATATTACCCCGATATCACTCAATATGCCTGAAATTGAAAGGAAGATAAAAGGCTTTAAGTCGAGGCTGGAAAAAAATGGCAGTCATATGAACTTACGCAGTTTAAATAGTGGCGTTATCATGTTAACTGAAATTTCAGACGATCTTTCTGCTTACCAGTCCATCCTTAGCAATTACAGCAATGAACTCACCCAAAGTAATACCGAGGTAAAAAAAATACTGCGTGACCCGATATTGAATGCGGCAGTAACAGATTCAATTATACAGGAACAACTGGAAGATATACGAATTGAAGGACGTTCATTGGATTCGCTGCAGCAAAAAGTAATTAACAAGGTGAACCTGTTACGAAACAAAGTATCGGTTAATTTATTGCAGGCAACGGATGTTATCTCAGACATGCGCTATTTAACCATCTCTTTAAAACTTGGTATCTGGAAGCAGGAGGAATCACCGCTATTTACGGCAACACAACAGGAGTACAAAAATCACCTGGGTGAAATTACCCTGAATGCATTGGTAAGATCCGGCAAAATCATCATGATCTTCCTCAGTGAAAAATGGAACGTCATTACACTTGGCTTGCTGGTGTTTATTTGTATTTTTTCATGGTCGTGGTTAAATATGAGGCGGATAAAAAAACAGGAAAATACAGAAGTTGTTTTAGAGCCGATACACTTTTTGCGCCGGGGTGTTCTGGTTGGTTGCGGAATGGCTTTATTTACTTACCTGCCTTATTTCTTTGCCAATCCCCCCATGTCGCTGTTGCACGCCCTGGAGCTCTTCCGGTTGCTATTACTTGCCTTTTTAATCTATCCCTACCTGGCAAAACAATCTAAAATAATATGGGCAATACTTTGTGTGCTGTGGGTGTATTATGCCATGGATGATTTGTTGCTGGAGTCAGCGTTGGGTGAACGTTGGGGTTTATTTTTAGGCGGCATTTTAATGGCCGCAATTTCCGTAAAAATTACATTAGCCAAAAAACCGCAATTTGCCAGTATACCGGAATCTTCGGCTACGAAAACACTGGCCATTTTTACAATAACCCAGGCTGTACTATCGGTTTTTTTCAACCTTGCAGGAAGAGTTACACTGGCAAAAATATTGGGGGTGAGTGCTATTCAGTGCCTTATGCTGGGGATTAGCCTGAAAGTATTTTGCGCCATGGTAATGGAAACTATTTACCTGCAATCAGAAGCCTACCACGACAGCCGGATCTCTGCCTTTATCGATTACAACACCCTGCAGCACCGGTTTGTAAATATATTATGGATATTGGCATCCTCTGTATGGACGATATCATTGGCACGTAACCTTACGCTGTACGACACCGTAATTCAATTATGTACCCATTTCTTTGAGGCCACGAGAACAATCGGAAGTATGGTATTTACTTTTGAAAGCGTAGCCATTTTTATTTTCATCATCTGGTTATCGTCTGTTATCTCGGGATTTATCAGCTTTTTCTTTGGCAGCGAAAAATTACACCCAACCGGCAAGCGAAGCCGGTTGGGCTCCATGATGCTGTTAATCCGGCTGGCAATATGGATACTCGGTTTTTTTATTGCGGTGGCTGCGGCAGGCATTCCGATAGACAAACTTTCTATCATGATTGGTGCCCTTGGTGTAGGTATTGGATTTGGATTGCAGAATATCGTTAACAACCTGGTATCTGGTGTAATACTCGCATTTGAAAGACCGATACAGGTAGGCGACCTGATTGAAGTTGGTGGAAAAATGGGCGTGGTAAAAGAAATTGGGGTGCGTTCCAGCAAAATTAACAACAATGAAGGAGCCGATATCATTGTACCCAACGGAGACCTGCTTTCACAACACCTGATCAACTGGACAATGCAGGACCGCAACAAACAAGTTGCCTGTATGATTGGCATACCTTACAATAGCGATATCCAAAAAGTAAGAGAAATTATCCGGGAGACGCTCACAGGCAATGAAAAGATTATGCCGGCCCCGGGGCCATCTGTTACTGTGAAGCAATTTGGCGACAGAACAATTGATTTACAGGTATCGTTTTGGGTATTTGATCTTTCAGACGCAGGAGTTGTAAGGAGCAATGCTATGATTGAAATGTACGAAAAATTAACTGCTGCCGGTATTCAACTTCCGGTAAACCCATGGCCCCTGCCTGAACAAAACACAAAAACTGATACGGAGACAAAAAATATGGATTAAGAAGGCTGCGCAAAAGGCGCTTTGTTTACATATACGATCAAAAAAATTTGATTTCTAAAGCCTGGAATAGGACTGAGAACGCTTTTGATAAAAATGTCCCAGATCAACAGGACATTTACTTTAAAGTGCAAAAAAAAATGCTCCAGGACTGGAACATCTTAAAATATAAATCCTGAATTTACTTTTCGTGGTTGATAATTCTAACGCTTTGTATCGTCATTTTTCAAAGGGTTGAATGTTGTTTGCTTCTCTTTCGCTACTGTTACTTTCTGATGTAAAAATGCAATGAATAATCCAATCCTTTTTTATTTTTCGTTTAACAGCTGTTTAGTTTCGATGAATGAGTGAAAATGGACGATTGAGGTAAATTTCCTGCTTGTACCCAGCATTGTATAAAGAAAATAAAAAATTTGTAATTACTGGTGGATTAAAATCAGGTTCAAAGCATAGTGCAAAAAAAAAATGCTCCAGGAATGGAACATCTTAAAATATAAATCCTGAATTTACTTTTCGTGGTGATGATTCAAACGTTTTGTGATCGTGGCTTTTTCAAAGGGTTGAATGTTGTTTGCTTCTCTTTCGCTACTGTTGCTTTCTGATGTAAAAATGCAATGAATAATCCGGTCCTTTTTTATTTTTCGTTTAACAGCTGTTTAGTTTCGATGAATGAGTGAAGATAGGCGATTGAAGTAAATTTCCTGCTTTTACCCAGCATTGTATAAAGAAAATAAAAAATTTGTAACTCCTGGTGGAACAAAATCAGGTTCATCAGGATAGTGCAAAAAAAAATGCTCCAGGAATGGAACATCTTAAAATATAAATCCTGAATTTACTTTTCGTGGTGATGATTCAAACGCTTTGTGATCTTGGTTTTTTCAAAGGGTTGAATGTGTTTGCTTCTCTTTCGCTACTGTTACTTTCTGATGTAAAAATGCAATGAAAAATCCACTCCTTTCTTATTTTTAGCTTAAAGAATTGATTGTTTCGGTGAATGGCGGCTTAAGTTCGATTGAGCAGTTGCGTGTTAGTCGGATTGCAGGAGGTTAAGATAATCAGCAGGGGTATCAATATCAATATTGCCTTTCGCAAATGATACCGTGGCAACGTCTACTGATTGCTGTTGTAAAATCTTACGGGCGCCTGCATCGCCTGACAACTGTAGTAGTTGAGGAAAGATAGTCTTGTAAAAAAGCGCAGGTACACCGATAGTACTATTGTAGCTGCCTGCAACCATTGGTTTGGCTGTTTGCTGTTGCATGCTTACCAAATCATGTAACAAGGCTATGGTAACAAAAGGTTGATCACTCATCATAACAATAACTCCATCCGTTTCGGGATAACTGGATACTAAAATCTCCAATCCGCAAACAATAGATGACGCCAGGCCACTCTGCCATTTGTCGTTTATGGCTATCACAACAGGCCTGTCCTTTACCTGCTGTGTAATTAAACCGGCATCGCAACCTGCTACTACTATCACGGGGCCGATCATCGCGTTAACGGCTGTATCCAAACTATGCTGCAATAAAGTTTTACCCTTGTATGGTAGCAATTGCTTTGGTTTACCCAAACGGGTAGATGCGCCTGCAGCCAATACTATAATGCCGCAGTGGTTCACAATATGTTCCGAAATAATACCTGCGCTCAATGGTAAGGTTGTTGGGAATGCTGTGATAAAATATAAAAAATCGTATCCGTAATTTGATGTGTACAACGATGTACATTATGCATTTTGCACGGCCCGCGAGTGTATGACGGCCGAATTGTTCGTTGCCAGCGGACTTCCCTTTTTACCGCTTAATACGGCTTTAATTTCAGCGATTACAGACAATGCAATTTCCTCAGGCGTTTCAGCGCCAATATCCAGGCCGACCGGGCTGTGCAATACCGACAATTGCTTTGGCGTAAACGAAATGCCTTTATCCTGAATCTCCTGCAACATCCTGTCCCGCTTTTTGCGGGGACCAAGCATGCCCGCATATACTACATCACTGGTAAGTAAGAGGGGTAACATGGCCATGTCATAATTATAGTTGTGCGTCATCAGTAAAAAAACGGTGCGGTCATCAATGCCAATTTTTTCCAACAGGTTTTCCGGTTTGGATAGCAATACCTGGCAGCCTGCGGTAAAACGTTCCGCCTTTGCGTATTCCGGCCTTCCATCTACAATGGTACTTTTCCAGCCTAATAAATCCGCCATTTGTACCAATGGAATTGTATCATTGCCTGCGCCTATAATTATTAAGGCTACCGGGGGCGGTATCATTTCTATAAATGCATTTAACTGCGCTTTTTCAAACGCCAGTTCTTTAAACAAAGATTGTTGCTGTTGTAACACCAGGTTGGCATCGTTTAGCAACATCTCTTTTAAAGGTATAGCGTCTGCGGCAATACAGTCCGTTGGGGTAACCAGCATACAGGTGCCGGGTTGCATTGCTCTTTTATCGTGCAGGGAAAACAGGGTTACCAACACACTGTGTTGCCGTTTGGAGGCAATGGCTTTTAACAAGGAGATTGGATTATCAGGCTTTGCGACATCAATAGGTTCAATCAATACCTGTATTATGCCGTTGCAACCGAGGCCAAGCCCGATGGTTGCATCGTCTTCATCATTGGTGTCGTAGGTTACCAGCATAGGCCGCTGCTGTGCCATTGCCAGCAGGGCTTTGCGCAATGCATCACCCTCCAGGCAGCCACCACTGATAGCACCTGTTAACTGCCCATGCTCGGTGATTAGCATACGGGCTCCTTCCCTCCTGTACGACGAACCTGCCACATGCACAACGGTCGCTAAAGCAGATTGCTCTCCCTTTTGCTGCGCTTCATCATACGCCTTTATAATGTCGTTGATTTCTTTCATAGCAACACTTTAACTTAAACCTTTGACGGCTTGCTCCTGTTCAGATATTCATTAATTGTCGAGCCAGAAACTGCAGCCTATTTGAAAAACTGAGGTTGAAGTTAACAACAAAAAGCTGACAATTGAACGTCGAGTCCGAGCCGAAGCTGATAGGTAACCACAACCGATTGTTGAAGACCGTTACTTGTTTTCTATGTATCGAAAGTTAGTAAAAATATCCTGTGCTATCCTCGTCTGATTACTATTTAATTCTTGGTCAAAGGAGATAAACATTTGCCGTCCATTTGTTGTCAATAAAATGTCGTTATACTTTGCAATAGTATTCAAGAATTTTTTGTCAAAATACTTCAGGACTTCTGTTCTCCTATTGGAAACTAAAAAATATTTTTCATTAAATTTCTCCACTCCGTCAAAATCAATATCATTATAAAAAAAACGTGTGAGGATTTTATCCAATTTTTTTTCAGGCCTAAGATGAGTAATGCCTAAGTCAATTTGAAGGTTCGCAATACCAACAAGTTGAAATGAATATTTTTGTTGAAATGTTTGAGAACCTTTTGTGCCTATCGGATAACCAAAATCAGCAATACATTGTGCAATATAAAAGTGGCCACTCAAATTTTTTAATTTAAATAGATTTTGAAAACTAAAGTTTGCGTTATTAGGTCTTCTTACATTTTCAATTGTCTGTCTAAATATTTGCTCCTTTTCTTGAGTATCGCTAACAATTTCTACTTCTTCCTTATTCTTAAAAGCGTTATAAGAATCCTCTAAAATATGGCTATCTGAAATATCGAATGAAACTAGATTAAGCATGGTGCTGTGTTATTGCGTAAACCAATTGCTATTTACGCAATCCCTTTACCTGCGCGGGTGTAATTGCAACAGCATTTTTATTTCCCCAACTGTTACGTGAATAATTCAACGCATCAGCCACCTGGTCATCAGTTAAATAATTTTGAGCCGGCATCAAAACATTGAATTTTTTCCCATTCACAATTACTTCCCCATCCTGTCCTTCCAGCACCGCTACTATTTGCAATTTAACCGGCTTCTTCAGGTAATCGGATTTGGCAAGCGGCGGATAAACATCGGGGGTGCCTTTACCATCCTCCATATGGCAGTTCATACAATAAGTAGCATACACATCCTTACCACGTTCAATACTTTTTGGTAAATCATATTTTTGAAAAAAAGAAGAGGTTGTAATGACAATAAAAACGACAACCGACGAAACCAAAATTTTATTCATATTAATTTTAATTTTTTATCTCCCTGCCCTGAAGGCAAGGCAATTCAAGGCAAGGCAATTCAGCCATTTAATTTAAAATTAAGTAACAAACCAGCAGCATGGAGCTTATAACTCATAACTTATAACTAAATCACACCTTATTTATATCAAAGGGTAGCCTGCGAATACGCTTTCCCGTAGCGGCAAAAATCGCATTGCACAAAGCGGGTGCAAAAGGCGGAAGCCCTGGTTCGCCTGCTCCTTTAATAGTAGATCCGCCATTGGCGAGTATATGTACTTCAACCGGCGGCATTTCATTAAAACGCACCAGCTGGTTATTATGATAATTGGTTTGTACAGTTTGCCCCTTGTCGAACGTAATACCGCTTTTGATAGCAGCGGTCAAAGCCATTACAGCAGCGCCTTCTACCTGTGCCTTTACGGTATCCGGGTTTACAACCGTGCCCAAATCAATTACCGCATATATTTTTTCTATTTTAACCCCGGTACCTTTTTTTGAAACCATCACCACATAGCCGCCCTGGCCTGCAAAAAATTCATATTGCGCCACCCCTTTTCCCCAACCTGCCGGCAATGGCTTATCCCAATTGCTCACCTCCTTCAATTTCTGCAGCACATTTTTAGTATCTGATTCTTTGGTCAGCATTCCTAACCTGAAAGCCATCGGGTCTTTCTTTGCCTTTACCGCCATCTCATCAATAAAACATTCGTGTGCAAAAGCAAGTGTTGTACTGGTTACAGCCCTCCATGCCACATATGGAATGTGTGAATCAGCATATACATACAAATTTTTCATGTTGGCAATCTCGTACTTCTGTTCACTGATGCCTTCCGTCATGGTGGCATCCGGTTTTGCCTTATCATAATTTTCTTTTTCACTTGCATCCAGCGAGGGCGCTATTACCTTATGCTGAAAAGCAACGGCTTTGCCATCTGTAGACAAAGCACCCTTCATGGCAGAAAAAGTCATCGGGCGGAATGGACCATTTTGCGTATCATCTTCCCTGGTCCAGATTAGTTTTACGGGTTGACCAATTTTCTTTGTCAGCTGCACTGCTTCATGTATATAATCGTTGTATAAACGGCGACCGAATCCTCCACCGTTGAACAACACATTTACTTTTAAATTGCCGTCGGGTACATTGTATGCTTTTGAAAAAGAGTCAATAATATCACCCGGAACCTGGGTGGATGCCCATATTTCCAACTTGTTGCCTTCCGTCCAGTTTGCCACACAATTCATAGGTTCTATCGGTGAATGCGATACCACGGGTGTTTCATAAAAAGCTTCCAGCTTTAGTGGCGCTTCTTTAAATGTTGTATCAAAGTCTCCCTGGTTGTGCGCTACCACGCCCTCTTTTTTTGCCAGGTTGCGCAGTCCCTGTTCGTAGGTTTTTGAATTAAATGTTTCGTTGCCCTGGTGGTTCCATTTTATTACCAGCGCTTTGCGCCCCTGTAGGGCAGCCCAATAATTATCTGCAATCACCGCTACGGCGGGATACTTGTATTTTCCTATGATTCTTTCGCAGGTTTCCACTCTTGTTACACCTTTTACTTTTTTAGCAGCAGTATCGTCAAAGCTTACAAGCGTTGAACCAAACACGGGGCAATGCGCCACTGATGCATATACCATATTGGGTACAGCGATATCAATTCCAAAAATGGCTTTACCTGAACTCTTTAATGGAATATCAGGCCGCAGGATATTTTTACCCAGCAATTTAAAATCTGCCGGCTCTTTTAATTTAGGAGATTTTGGAACTTCCAGTTTGGAAGCCGCTTCTACCAGTTCGCCATAGCCGGCCGATTTACCGGAACTATGCAATATTTTACCACCTTCCGCCCTGCATTCCGCAACAGGTACATTCCACTGCTGGCTGGCAGCTGTTAATAACATTTCTTTTGCACTAGCACCTACTTTTCTGAGGTTGGTATAATTTGACCTTACAGACATACTGCCACCGGCAAACTGCATGGGGCCAAACTGTTTTTCGCCGCCCGTTTGCTTAATTGTCACCTGGTCAAGCGATACTTCCAGTTCTTCTGCTATCAGCGCAGGAATAGATTGAAAAACACCCTGCCCTATTTCAGGACTGGTATTAAAAATGGTAATGGTGCCCGATTTTTCAATCATCACAAATGGGGTTAAATTGAAAGCGGGTAATTCTCCACTCAGGTTGGCTACCTGGCCTAAACCATTGTTTCCTTTTAAAGACAAGCCCACCATGAGGCCGGCCCCTGTAATGCCTGACAATTTTATAAAGTTGCGGCGATTGATATTTGAAGCGGTTTTTTCCATTGTAAAGCGTTTGAAAGATGAGCTAAAATGAGATCAGTTTAGGCGGATATTTATATTAATTCAGCCGCACGATGAATGGCGCTGCGTATGCGCTGGTAAGTACCACAGCGACAAAGATTGCCTTGCATAGCAATATCAATATCTGCATCCGTGGGTTTTGGTTTTGCTTTTAAAAGCGCTACTGCACTCATTATCTGGCCCGACTGGCAGTATCCGCATTGCGGTACCTGTAGCTCTATCCAGGCTTTTTGTATGGCATGATCAACGTTTGCTGAAACCCCTTCGATAGTAGTTATTTTTTTTGCGCCTACGGCAGAAACCGGAAAACTACACGACCGGATAGGCGTACCATCGAGGTGTACGGTACAGGCGCCGCATTGGGCAATACCGCAGCCAAACTTGGTGCCGGTTAGCCCCACAAAATCGCGGATAACCCAGAGCAATGGCATAGTGGGTTCCACATCTACCTTATAAGGTTTACTGTTGATGTTAATTTCGTAAATGGCCATGGTATGTTTGTTTTGTAAATTGTAAAAATATGACTGTACAATGTAAATATTTTTGAGGGGAGCGGAAAATTTTTTTTATGGAAATTGATAACGGATTTGACTGGAAAAAGTTCGATCAATTTTTTTGATATCAATTTGCCTTAATGACAACAGCTCCACATGGCAGCGGAAGATTATTTAAATATCCCTTTACCAGCAAAGTTAGTTTTGTCAATTCTTCATAACTATTTATATATGCCGACAATACAAAAACTGTGATTGTATATTTCAGGAAATTTTGCTGATACTGCAAATTTTTATCAAATGTCAACAGGGCATCAAAATTATTATCAATCAATAGTAGTAGAAGTTCACCATTTTTGATGCCGTTCCAATTCTGATCACGGACAGTATAAATTTCATGTTCAGGAAAATCAAGTTTAAGTCGTTTAGGCAAATTTTCGTCAAGCAACAGCTTCATAAAGTTGGTCTAAGTTTTTTGTATTGAGCAACTTACTTGCCCAGTCTAATAATGCTACAGCTTGCTCTTTAGATACGGAAGGAAAGTCATCTAAAAATTGATCCAGCGGTATACCGGCTTCAAGATGATCAAATAAAGTTTCGACAGGTACACGGGTACCTTTAAAAACCGTTTGACCACCTAAGATTTCGTTATCTATTGTTACGAGTTGGCGAATGTCCATATGCTAAATTACTATTAAAAATTCAGAAGCAATAATTGCCCAACGGTTATCTAATCTTAAAATACTGTTTTCTTTGAACAATTGTTTCTGATACGTAAACAAATCATCACCCTGTCTTTCTTTTACTGATATTTAATTTTATCTGTGCGGTTCCTTTTTTATCGCCCCTATTAAAAGTATAGTTCCCAATAAAAATGAAATCAGCGCAATACCCCAAATTATCCAATCTTCTATCATGTGAGGTCTGAACATTAGATGTCCGTGCATGCCCGAAATAGACATTGTCAGGCACATGAGTTTTATTAAAAAATATAAGGCCGCTGCCAATAAAATTTTCACCTGAGTAAAGCCATTTAATTATATTATTTACTGAGGAAATATCTTTACTTAAATAACTTCATCACTTCGTTTTTAAAAAATCCAAATCCTGGAAATCAAAACTAAAGTCCGTCAGGGGCGAAATAGGATTCATTTTTATACGATTGGCTTTACCGGTGTTATCCAGGTCAAATTGTACATACGCATCTGCGTCGAGGCTGCGGTCACCCCATTTTACAATAAATGTATTGCCCTTGTAAGGAAACATTTCGCCATTCAGTAAATAAGATCTTTTAGACTCAAACCACAACTTGCCATTTTTTGAGTAGATGATTACATCCCCAAACCATTTATCTGTATAAGTTCCGGTGAAAAGAGCGGTATCTTTTGGGGATGTATTTTTCTTTTGCTGTGCTTCAATATCTTTCCATATATCGCCGGTTATTTTTGCTGCTTCAGCTTCATTTTTTACAACGCGGTCATGATTTTGTTTAATGCGGTCGACGCCGGTTACACCAAGATAACTGTCCTTGATTGTATTGGTGATTGCCGTAAAAGCTGCGCCGGACTGCTGGTTGGTAAAAACGATGATGCCTAATTTCATTTCAGGTATCAGGGTAATTTGAGTTACAATGCCGGCCAGTCCACCGGTATGTGTTGCCTGCAGATAACCTTTTACATCGCTTAAAAACCAACCCAGACCATAAGAAGCAAAATGGGTATTATAGGGCGATGGCCCATGCACGGGAATAATGGTTTGTGGTGTCCACATTTCTTCATGTACATCTTCACTGAATAATTTTTTACTAAGTCCGTCGCCATATTTACCATTGTTCATTTGCATGATAATCCATTTACTCATGTCGGTAATATTGCTGTAAATGCCGCCTGCAGAATTGGCTACTCCACTCCAATCGCGGCGAATTACCTGCACCTTGCCATCCACCGGCGCATGCGGATCAATTACATTTGTTTTGTTGACAACGGTTTTAAAAGAGGTGGCTGTTTCCGTCATGCCAAGCGGCTGCAGAATGTGTGTTTCAATAAAATTTTCCCAACTCACGCCCGAAACTTTGGCCACCACTTCACCGGCTATAATATACATCAGGTTATCATAATCGTACTTTGTTCTAAACCCCGACACCTGCTTTAAATAGCGCAGGTTATGAATGATGTCTTTTTTAGTGAAATTGTTTGAGTCTGGCCAAAACATTAAATCACCTGCACCTAACCCCAGGCCACTGCGATGGGTTAATAAATCACGAACGGTGAAATCTTCTGTAACATACGGATTGTACATTCTGAATTCG
The DNA here is from genome assembly GCA_038210625.1 of Chitinophagales bacterium. Classification (GTDB taxonomy): domain Bacteria; phylum Bacteroidota; class Bacteroidia; order Chitinophagales; family Chitinophagaceae; genus Ferruginibacter. The sequence goes on from JBBQWL010000003.1 coordinate 124,852, forward strand.
GGAATATAATCAGTTACTTTATCGTCCCAGTGCAGCTTTCCTTCATCTACCAAAATGCCCAATGCCCCTGCGGTAAAGGCTTTGGTGTTAGAGGCGATGCCAAACAGGGTATGTGCATCTGTTTTTTGTTTGGTATTTAATGAGCGTACGCCATACCCCCTGGCATGAATTATTTTACCATCCTTTACAACTGCTACGGCAATACCAGGCACATCAAAAGTGGTTAGTGTTTTTTCTACCAAACTATCAATGGCAGCAGAACTGATTTGTGCTGATGCGGAGTAAACTGTGGTTAAAATAAAAAGTAAGAGGAGAGATTTCAATTGCATGGAGCGTAAATTTTATTGAATGTACTACGATTTGTTTCACACAAAGAAACTACGAAAAACAAAGGACACAAAGTAATACCAAATCTTAGAAGAGACTTTCTTTGTTATCTTATTTTTCCTTTGTGCGCTTTGTATGAAACTGCTCAAACATTCATTTTTTTAATTCCTTTACCGCATAATTTACGAAAAACAAAGTGATACCAAATGTTAGAATACCTTTTCGTTGTTATCTTATTTTTCCTTTGTGCGCTTTGTGTGAAACTACTCAAATATTCATCTTCTTCAATTCCTTTACCGCATAATCACAGGCTCTTGCTGTAAGCGCCATGTAAGTCAGCGATGGGTTTACACAATTGCCGGATGTCATACAGCTGCCATCGGTTATAAATACATTCGGTACTTCGTGCATTTGGTTAAAGCCGTTGAGCACCGATGTTTTGGCATCTCGTCCCATACGGGCCGTACCCATTTCGTGGTTGGCGTTACCGGGAAAAGAAATTTTACCGCCCACCTGTATATCTGTAAAGCCGGCAGCGACAAGCATTTCCTTTGCAGTGATGCCCATGTCTTCATGCATGGCTTTTTCATTTTCTTTAAATTCACAATCAATGGCAATCACGGGCCTGCCCCATTTATCTTTTTTATCGTTGCTGAGCGTAACGCTGTTATCGGCATAAGGAAGACATTCTCCAAAAGCGTATAAACCAATGCGCCAGCCTCCCGGCTCACTCATGGCTTCTTTCAATTGCGTACCGATGCCAGCATCATCCGCACCCTGGGTGCGATAGGCGCTGGCGCCAAAATGATACCCTCTTAAAAATGCTTTGTTTGTTTCTTTCACATTACTAAACCGGGGGATGTAAATGGGAGTGGGCCGCCTGCCATAATAATATTGATCTTCAAAACCCGCCACGTTTGCAGAAGCACTAAAGCCCTTGTGGTGATCCATCAGGTTGCGCCCTACTTGTCCGCTGCCATTGCCAAGCCCATTGGGGAACCTGGAAGAAGTGGAGTTCAACAAAATGAAAGCAGTGGCTACAGTAGCCGCATTTAAAAAAATCAGCTTTGCATAAAATTCCTGTGTTTGGTTGGTTTGGGTGTCCACTATTTCAACACCCGATGCCCGTTGTTTTGTTTCATCATACAGCACTTTGTTTACGAGTGCATGTGACCGAACTGTTAAGTTACCGGTGGCATAAGCAGCAGGCATAGTACTCGCATTGGTACTGAAGTAGGCGCCATAAGGGCAGCCGCGGTGACACAGATCTCTTGCCTGGCACTGACCACGCCCCTGCACCGGCTTGGTAAGATTGGCAGTGCGGCCAATGATTACTTTGCGATTGGCAAACCCTGCTTCTACTTTTGTTTTAAAATATTTCTCTACCGCATTCATTTCAAATGGTGGCTGAAAAATACCGTCCGGTAATTGGGGCAATCCCTCTGTTGAGCCGCTTACACCAATAAAAGATTCTACATAGTCATACCAGGGCGCAATGTCTTTATAACGTATTGGCCAGTCTACCGCGATGCCTTCCTTTAAATTGGCTTCAAAATCAAGATCGCTCCAGCGATAGCAGGCCCTTGACCACAGCAGCGAACGACCGCCAACAATATCTCCCCGTATCCAGTCGAAACGTTTGATTTCATCATACCGGTTTTCCTGGTCGTTGATGTAAAAATGTTTATTGTCTTCTTTAAACGACCAGTGACGGCTTTGAATAAATTTTTCTTTTTTATCAGCTGCTGATAAATGTAAATGATGAGGGAAGTCCCATGGATCTTTTGTGGAAGTGGGATAATTAGGATGCTCCACATTGGCACCTCGCTCGAGCAACAATACTTTTAATCCTTTTTCGCATAATTCTTTGGCAGCCCAACCGCCGGTAATGCCCGAGCCAACAATAATTGCATCGTACGTATTGTGTGCATTGGCCTTGTTATTAATTTTTGTGGAATCCGGAGGCATATGATCTGTTTGTGTGAAGGTTAAATTTACAAACCAAATTTTAAAAAAAATGATAACGGCTTGTAAAATGAGTATTTAAAGCCCGGATTACTTTTTATGCTTTTTGTGCTTTTTATGCTTTGCCTCATCCAGGTCCAGCACTAATTTTTCTGCCCCCCCATGCCCCCGTTCTTCAAGGTCTTCAAACAGGCCCGCATCGGTGAGATCCAACGGGTGAGAATTGTGCCAGTCAAAATGGGCTATCTCGTGCAGCCGCTCGGCGATGGCTGCATCATGCACTTCTATAGCCAGTTCGCGGCGATCATCAAAGCTTCCGGGCGCCAGGTTGATAGAGCCTACTATAGCCCTGCAGCCATCTGCCAGCAACATCTTTCCATGGAGTTTAAGGTGCTTCAATTTATGTATCTTGATGCCTACGTCATTCATAATTCTTAAACCACCTACGCCTTCAACCAACTTTTCTTTTTTTAATGTGTGTGGTGGCCGCACCATCACATGTACTTTTACACCGCGTTCTGCCGCACGCACCAACCGCTCAATGATCACCAAATCCTGGAAGCGTTCATTCTGCACAAAAAGGGTATGTACCGCTTCATCAATAAAGTGTGCTATCCGCTCCCGGCCATTGCCACTGCACCAGATCAGGTGTGCATCTGCTCCAAGGTTAAATTCCTTCCTGTCCCAGTCGGCTTCAAAGCACATGATGATTTCTTTCACTTCGTGTGGATGTGAAGTGATGATTGCATAGTCCCGTGTTTCGGTTAGATTTTTAGTTTCCCAGTTCAGTGATTTTACAAAAGCAATTTTGTCATCCACCACCATTGATTTTTCATGCGTCAGTCCAAAATTAGGGTTGCTGCTTTTTACATCAATGCCGGCCGCTTCCAGTATGGTATGCGTTGTTTCGTTTTCTTCTTCGCCATCCCGCCTTGCAGGATTAAGCATCACTTTTACCTTTACCCCACGTTTGCTGGCCGCGATCACCGCATCAATCAGTACCGGGTCAGAAAATACAAACATCTTTATGCGCAGACTTATTTTTGCTGTTTCAATCGCGTCAATCACGGGCTGAATGCCATCATCAGGTAAAATAAGAACAGAGCGGTGATACATATTATTTTTGTGTTTTAATTAATGTTACTGCAAGGTACCTGTAATGGCAGAGCTATCTTGTAAAATATCCGGTGCAGACTCGTTTGCCTGAACATGATACAGGATGGCATACATTTTATTTTTATTAAGCAGTTCATGGTGCGTTCCTTCCTCGGCTACCAGGCCATCTTTCATAACAATTATTTTATCCGTATTCCTGATAGTGCTAAGCCGGTGAGCGATGATAATAACCGTGCGACCTGTCATCAGTTTCTCCAGCGCTTCCATTACTATTTTTTCTGAACTGGCATCCAATGCGGCCGTGGGCTCATCTAAAATAAGTATCGGAGAGTTGCGCAAAATGGCCCGGGCAATACCGATGCGCTGGCGCTGCCCTCCTGATAAAGTCATTCCTCTTTCGCCTACTAGTGTGTCATAACCGTGTGGCATTTTTACAATAAAATCATCCGCATTGGCCAGCTTTGCCGCGGCGATAATTTCTGCTTCTGTAGCTTCCGGCCGGCCGTAGGCAATGTTCTCTTTTACAGAACCATAAAACAATACCGTATCCTGCAGGACAAAACCAATCTGGCTTCTTAACCCGTTCAACTGGTAGTCTTTTATATCAATTCCGTCAATCAATATGCGGCCGCCGGTAACATCATAAAAACGGGGAATTAAGCTAGCCACAGTAGATTTACCACAGCCAGTGGCTCCGCAGATACCAATGCGCTGGCCGGGCTTTATTACTAAATTAAGGTGATGCAAAACAGGCGATTCTTTGGTATAACAAAAACTAACATCCTCAAAAATAATTTCGCCTGTAAATTTACCGGGAACGATGGCGTTTGGTTTTTGAGGAATAATTGAATCGGTGTCTAGAATTAGTTTTATGCGTTCCAAAGCCACGGTTGATTGTGCGATAGTATTGGTTAATTTGGCAAGATCCTGCACCGGGCGAAAAAACTTTGCGAGGTAGGCAAGAAAAACAGTCAGCGCCCCTACCGTCATAGTACCATTAACAACCAATCCTGCGCCCTGCCAAAGTACAACGGCTGTACAAATGGCTACTGTAACGGATACCACCGGCAACATGAGTGATTTTAAACGCCGTGCCTTTAATGCGGCATCCACTGTTTTAAGGCTTATCATTTTTAATTTATCTTCTTCAAAATCCTGCCTGCCAAACGCATTCACAGAGCGGATCGATTCCAGTCCCTGTTGTAATATCACTACCATATTACTTTGCTCCTGTCTCACTTCGTGTGTAGCCTTCTTTACCACTTTTTTAAAGCGGGCAATAAACCATAACAAAAACGGCGTTACAGCCACGGCAATCAATGCAAAGTGAAAATTGAGGTAAAACATCAGCCCCATCATGGCCGCAATGGTGAGTATATCTATAAAAATACTTAACAATACAGCCGATGCAAAGTCCTGTATGGTTGACACATCAGATGTGATGGTGCTTAATACCTTTCCTACCTGCGCACTGTCGTAATAGGCAAGGGACAACCGTTGGAGATGATGGTACATCCTGCGACGCAAATCGTTGGCAACATATTGTGCCACGCTTTCGGTAAAATAACTGTTGATGTATCCGGCGAGTGAACCAATTAATGCAATGAATACAACGCAGATTGCGGCTACGGCTGCAAGCCCGGAATCAGAATTACCAGGCACCGTATGTTGCATCCATAACAACCAGCCTGGCAAGGCGTGATGGGCCGTTACATTATCGATGATAATTTTTAATGGCCAGGGTGCAGCAAGACTCATGACTGTTTCAACGATCATGGCAAGCAAAATAAAATTGAGCCATTTTCGGTAAGGATGAATAAGACCAAATACCAGCTGCAATAAACCCCGGGATTTTTTCCCTGTGCCTGAAGCGGTGAAATTGCTGTTGTTATCGGTACTGCTTGTTGCCATGCTGGGAAGAAATTTCAGTTAAACCCTGATTAAAAAAAGCTTCAACCGGCTGTTAAAATAAGCAAGGTGCCTTTTTTTAGAATCCTGAATTGTTTATCGACAACGTTATTAATCATACCTCGCATTGTCAATAAAAACCGTTTTTATATTCTTGTCATTTTTTATAATGCTATAAAAACTATCCAGGTATTCCAGCATATATCCCTTATTCCTGCTTGTGAGCATTTCACAACCATTAACCAGTGCATAAATATTGTCTTTTTGCTGTTTAAAAATTGCCAGGGCATTATTTAATTCATCCATGGTGCGTGGAAACCCGCGGTACACACGTTGTGTAACGGACTCAGTGTTTAATATAGGATCTGGTGCAGCATACTCTGCGTTTATTATGCCGGAGTAATCAAAATCATATGGTACACAAAACGGCTTGGCCAGGCTGTCATCTTTAGACTGAAGCAATTTTATATTATGCCCTGCCGGCACAGACCAGTCGGTATTGCCAATCATATACTCAAACAGGGCTACCATTGTCATCTGTTGACGGTCAGTACTAACCGTGTTCATTTTTACTTTATCGCTTTCTTTACATCCATTTCTTTTAGCCATGTCCTTTGCGTCTTCAATTAAAAAAGCATAGTTGGTAAAACTGCCCTTCTTTTCGCTGCTGTCTTTATATTCTAACTGTAACATCCGCACCCGAAAACTTTTATCTGTTAGCAGGTTGTACATTTTGTACAACAAAAACTCTTTTACCAGGTATTGACCGTAAACATTGGTAAGCCTGCACGCACTAACCAGTTTAAGCGATTTGAGTGAATGCATCACCGAGCCCTCCGATTTTTGAAAACTCAGTTTTAACGGCGGTACATAACAATAGTCTCGTCTGAAATGTCCACGCACCTGCAAATCCACCGGTTCGTTTGAATGAGAGCTGTCATCAAGCGTGGCTTTAATCCGTGCCGGAAAAACAGCTCCAACTTTGTTTTTTTGATTGATCACTTTACTCCAGTAAGCCTCCAGCGTTACGGGTACAGGTTTTTCCTGTTTAAAAAACTGTACTTTATTAAAGGCTTCCGTTTGACTGTAACCGCAATGAGGTACAACAAAGACTACCAGCAGGATAAGAAAAAATAATCTCATAAAAATTATTGTAATAATGGTTAATTGGTGATTTGCAACCTTTGATTGTTTCAGTGTCAGCGATGCAAAATAACAAGTATAAAAAAGCTATTGTATTACTTCTTCAATTACATGACCAACAGCGCCGGAAGGCATTTGAATGTGCAGCATTGCTGCAATGGTGGCGGCAATATCCGTCATGTACACTTCGCGGCTTAAACTGCCCGGTTTAATTTTCCAGCCATACCAAAGCAACGGAATATGTGTATCATAAGGATTCCATACGCCGTGCGTGGTGCCGCCCCTTAAAAATCCATCAATGTATTGCGGCTTAAGAACCAGTTGAATGTCCCCGCTTCTTTTTGGATAATAGCCATTGGTAAGGGCTGATTTTATTTTGTCGTTTAGGGTAATACCAGCCAGTTTTTCCAACATCAATACCCGCTCAATTTCGGGCTGTCGCAATAAATAATCTGTTACCCATTTGTCAACAGAATCCTTATTTAATTTTGCGGTTGAGATGGCGTTGCGGTTAAGGTAAACCTGGTAATTCATAATACCAATCACCAGTTCATCAGTACCGGTTTTTGTTTTTAGCAACTGGTTCATTTCGCCGGTAATTTTTTCATCATCAAAATTGCCTGCTGGTATTTTATGTTCTTTCAAAAATGCGGGTACGCTCGCTGCACCGTGATCGGCGGTAAGAAAAACAAGGCATTCTTCCTTTCCAAAATGCTGATCTAAAAAATTTAAGAAATCACCCAACTCTTTATCGAGTCTTAAAAAACCATCCTCTGCTTCAATCGAATTGGGGCCGTAGGCATGGCCGATATAATCCGGCGAGGACAGGCTAACCGTTAACATATCGGTTGCTGCACCGGTGCCCAACTGTTCGCCGTTTACAGCTGCCATTGCCATATCGAACGTAAAATTGTTGCCGAAAGGTGTTGCGGAAATAACACCATAATTTTTAGTGGCATATTGTTTCAGCGGATGGGCAAAAGGTTTGGCTCCTGCCGCACTTTGATCGTAGGTTGCAGCTGGGTATAGTAAAGTCCAATCCTGCGCATAATATTTATCCACCAGCTTTTTTGTGTTCAGTTCGTTTACCCAGGCAGGCAACTGGTTCATGTAATAACTGGAGCTGATCCAATCGCCGGTTTTATTATCATACCAAAAAGCTGCATTGGCACTGTGTCCGGCGGGCAAAATGGCACTGCGGTCTTTCAGCGCAACACCAATCACTTTACTTTTAAAATTGGTAGCCAACCGCAGCTCATCACCTATGGTGGTGGCCAATAAATTGTGGGGACTCATTTTGCCAAGTTCCGTATTACTGCCAATTGTTTTTACGCTATCATCATCCGTACAGTACCTATATTTATTCAAATCATAGTCCCACCAATCGTTGCCGGTAATGCCATGAATGGCAGGAACAGAGCCGGTGTAGATGGCGGTATGGCCACAGGCCGTTACTGCGGGTGTATAGGGTATAAAAGTGTTCTCGCAGCTAAAACCCTTTCCCATCAGGCGTTTAAAGCCGCCATCTGGTGCATAGCGATTGTAGTACCGATAAAGGTAGTCCCACCGCATTTGATCTACCACAATACCTACAACCAGTTTTGGGCGCTGAATAGCCCCTTGTTTAGATGCAGCAGTTGCAGCAGGATTTTGAGCAGGAAGATTAAGAAAAAGAACGCTGGCAAGTATTGTTACAATGAAATTTTTCATACAACGTTTATTAGGATGAAAGAGACAAAGAGTAGTAAATACCAGCTCTAATTTACGTAATAAATAGTTGCGTTTGTTAACAATTATTTTTTAAGCAGCGTTTACCCGGGGCTTTTCTTCTATAAACATTTATACAGGCTGGCCCGCCGTATTTTTTATAACGGCCAGGCCTATACGAAAAGTGCAAGGCGCTGTATAGCCAGGGTTTAATCAATTATTTTCCATCACCGGCAAGTCAATATACGTGGGGTATTGCGCAGAAAAATACACCCGTTGCGTGGCCTTTATATAATCAGATTCGTTTGCTTCGAAAATATTGGGTACAAATTTTTGCGGGTTCCTGTCAATCACCGGAAACCAGCTGCTTTGTACCTGTATCATCAGGTGATGGCCTTTTTTAAATGTGTGATTGATGCCATGTAAATCAATGGTAAATTCTGACGGCTTGTTGGAAACCAACGGCTGCGGATTGGCAAAGCTTTTTTGAAAACGCCCCCTGAACACCTCCATGGCAACCGGCAATTGGTAGCCGCTCATGGATAAACTTTTTGTATCAAATGCGGGGTATACATCAATCAATTTTACAATCCAGTCGGCATCTGTACCGCTGGTAGCAGCAAAAAGATGGGCCATAATATTTCCGGTAACCGTCAGGTCTGCGGTAAGGGAGTCCATCACAAAGCTCAGCACATCGGGGCGGTTGCTTACAAAACGCTGATCTTCCACCTGCCAGGGCCTCCACCTGCTGCCTTCACCATAAGTAGCTTCGATGGGCAGCGTTCTGTATGGAACCGGTTTTGCCGGATCGCTCACATAACTTTCAAAAGCCACGGCAGCTGTTGGTTTGGTGAATGTGGCTTTGTTATTTGCTGCTGCATACAATTTTTTGATAGTTGCATTTTTCGGCGGCCAGCTGGTGTACGTCTTCCATTGGTTGCTGCCGGTTTGAAAACAGGTTGCTTCATCAAACTTTCCGTCGCCGAGGCCTTTCAGCCAGTAATCAAACCACTTTTTTTGCAACAGGCGAAAGTCGATTCCTGTTTTTCTTTCAAAGGAAATTTTGCCCAAACTATCGCCCCTGCCCCCGCCCCACTGACCATGATTCCATGGCCCCAGCACAATGAAGTTGCGATTAAAACTATCTTTCTTTTCCATGTGCCCGTACATCAGTTGCGGACCATTGATATCTTCCTGGTCGTAATAACCACCTACATGCAGCTGCGGAATTTGTGGTGCATGCACATAATTTAATGGCGAGTTGGTTTGCCTGAAGGCATCGTAGGCAGGATGGGCAACAAAATTATTCCAGGTAGGTATTTTGTTATGGAAATATTTTTCGTTTACATTTTTTAAAGAACCCAATTTTAAGTACCAGTCAAACAGGTCATACTGCGGAAAGGGAAAATCGCTGTCAGTTGTTTTATCAAATTCAATTTCATAACTGTATTCCATACCATAGCTTAACCGGAAAGCACCGTTGTGATGAAAATCATCTCCTAAAAACAGGTCCCCCATACAGGCTTGTTCAGAGGCGGCTTTTAAGGCCGGATGTGGATCAACCGAGCCGGTAAGTGCCAGCCAGCCCGGATAAGAAATACCATAGATACCTGCTTTACCATTGTTATTGGCAACATTTTTTAGCAGCCAGTCAACAGTATCCCAGGTATCAGTACTTTCATCAATGGCACCTTTTTTTGTTGCATGAATTAATGGCTGATGAATTTGCATGGCACCTTCACTTTTATATTTTCCCCGAATGTCCTGGTACACAAAAATATAGCCGCCATCCGCCAGGATATTACGCAGTGATTCGGTTTTATACACGGTATCATTACCAACAGGAACACCGTAGGGAGTTCGTTGCATCAAAAACGGCAGCGGATTTTTGGCATCTACCGGGCTCAGTATCACAGTAAACAATTTTACGCCGTCACGCATAGGAATCATCACCGATGTTTTTTTATACAAACGAATGCTATCATCTTGCGCCTTTAACGCAATGAAGGGAATAACAAAAAGCAAACAGAGCAATATTTTTTTCATACACTTTATTTTATGAGATGGGATTTATTAAAATTTTAGAAAAATAAGTTTAAACGGCAAAGTCCTATCCAGTTTGCGTTAGTATTCATTTACTTTTTTTTCTTGATAAAAAAAAGTAACAAAAAAAATCAAGGCTACATAAAAAAGGCTAAAAATTTGAATGCCTGCCTAAAATGAAATTAGCTCAAGCCGCAAAATATATCCAGGCTTTGGTGCAACTTACGGGCTAACAGCAAAGCCAAACATTTGTAACATCAATTTCATTTCTTAACGGCAATCATTCAAATTTTCTTAACGCTTTTTTTATGAGGCCGTCAAAGAGTATGCGGTCAATTTTCTTATCCTATTAAAATTTTACAAGCAGCGATTTTATTGATCCGCATCACAACCGATGGGTGATCCGGGAGGCGCTGCTTCATGCAAAGTTGGCTTTGCTTTTTCAGGCGCTTTTATTCTTTCCAATGTTAACAGCAGGTACCCCTTACTGTTAGCATCAGTGGAAGTTTTTAATTTGTCGGTCGCCCGTTTTTTTATATCATCAATCGCCTTCAGCATTTGCGCCCTGGTAGCAAATGACGCTTCGTCACTGATAGATACGGCCAGCAGGTAGGTCAGCAGCAACTGCTGGTTTTGTTGCTGAATTAAACCCGGCAATCCTTTTACCGCAGGCGCATCCCAGGTGGCTGTCATCAGCAATGCAATCATTTCATCAATACCCAAACCATTATTTTCAGCCTGGTATTGCACCATCCTGTTTAAGCGGCTGGTATTAAATAAAAAAGATAAAGGCATATCCGCAGCGGCTTCGGCGGCGGCCAGTGGATCGAAAGCCAGGCCGGTGCGGCGGTTAAATAACTCCCGGTTATACTCATACCCTGCCGGGCGGGGTGGTATCAACTTAATAATATTTTCGGGTAGTGCCAGTGTTTGTGGATTGATGCAATCCAGTACTGCGTTCAATGCATTTAATTGTTCCTGTTTCGTGAGGGCTTGTGTTACCAGCTGCCCGTCACCACGCAGGGCATAGTTATAATACATGCCACCAACTTCTTTGGTAACGGCCTCCACCTGGTACCGGTGAAAAAGATAGATTGGTACCAACACATCTTCCAGCATGGCCATCGGAACTCCTTTGCGAATATTGTTTTCACCAAACTTAGATAATGCCTTCGCCCTCACTTTCATTACATTTTTCAATTCTGTTACCGGATCTTTTCCATTGTCCCACAAATGCGCATTGGGATGAAGTCCGCCCGGATCACGGGCATCCCTGTCGGAAATAAACGTAAGCCCATTCTTCGCCGCATCTGTTAATATTTTGTTGAGCGCTTCCGCCTCATTGGTTTGTTTTGAAAATTGCTGGTAACCATATTGGATGCTGACTTTATCCCAATCGCCAATCTGGTTGGTATAGGCATTGCTTAAATCAATTTCGTTTTTGTCATTCAGCGATACCATTGGTGGCGGATAATCCATCACGCTGGCCCGGTTTTGCGAACTGGAAATATAATTGTGCATCAGGCCGATTGTGTGGCCCACTTCATGCGCAGCCAGTTGCTTTAACCGTTGCAAAGCCATTTTCAGCATTTTATTATCTGCAGGTAATTCACCGTTTTCAAAAGGAGCCAGCAGGCCTTGTGCAATCAGGTAATCCTGTCTTACACGCAACGACCCCAGCGTAACATTGCCTTTCAAAATTTCTCCCGTACGTGGATCAACTACGGCTCCGCCAAAGCTCCAGCCCCTGGTTGAACGATGTACCCAATTGATCATGTTGTAGCGGATATCCATCGGGTCGGCGCTATCCGGCAACACCTTTACCTGGAACGCATTGATAAAGCCAGCACTTTCAAAAGCCTGGTTCCACCAGCCGGCGCCCTCCAGCAAAGCACTGCGGATGGGCTCGGGCGTGCCATTATCCAGGTAATAGACAATTGGTTTGATGGCTTCACTTTTTGCGGCAGTTGGATCTTTTTTTTGCAGGCGGTGACGAATGATAAAATCTTTCTGGATGGGCTCGGTTACCGGTGTACTGTAATCGTAATAAGAATTGGTGATAAAAGGTGAGCGGGCATCATACAATCTTGTTTCAAAATTATTATCGGGCAACTGAACAAACGAATGATGCATGCGCAACGTGATGGCCTCTGCCGCCGGCACAACCGAATTAACATAATTCCCTGTCTTTCCATCGTGGTTTACAAAAGTAACCGTGGTTTCAAACTCTGTATTGAGTGGAAAGTTTTTGGTACGGGGGAAGTACAGCGCACTCCGCGAAACATCCAGGCTATAGTTTCCCTGTTTGGTATTCTGCAAACGGTTGGCAACCTGCATGGCATCCCTGAGTAAAAAATCAGTTGCATCTACCAACAGGTTGTTGTTATTTTCTGCCGCAATGGTAAAACCCCATATCACCGATTGAGCAAAAGACTGCTCTACGGCCCGCTTTTCGGCGCCATCACCTGTTACTGCCCGGTACATATAGTTGGGTTCAATCATTAATACCTTATTGCCCACCCTGCTGAATTTTACAATATAGGTGGTACCCATTATACCGCGGTCGAGGCTTACGTCATTGGACCCAAGTCCTGCTGGTAACGATGCCTGGTACAAAATTTCTTCTTCCAGTTTATTAATCTGCAGCCAAATTTTACCCGTACTATCGTCCCGGTAAAAAGTAAAAAAGCCTTCATAAGGCTTCATGTTTTTCGTCTTCTCTTTAATGGCATTGCTTTGTGCCATTGAAAAAAACGGAACGAAGAGGAATAAGAAAAATAAACGCTGCATGATAGTGTTTTTATTGAATACACAAAATACAAAGGATCGGCTAAACCACCGGAGCCAATGCGGCAATTTCCATAAAATAAACAAATCGTCTATAAAATGGAACTGTTGGGCTAAAACATTTACATATAAGCTTGAAAATGAGCAATTTTACTTCTGGCACCATTGTAGTAATAACCATACAGGTTAAAAAAATTAACTGCAGCTCCAGTAAACCCGATAAAATGAAAACCATTCTTACTTCTGTAACCTGTTTTTGTATCCTGATTTCGCTTAGCCTTATAGGCCAATCGCAACAACCACATTATAGTGTATTACCCGTTAAATATGTTTCGTTTAAAGCATCGGCCGTACAGAAAGGAGTAGAATTAAACTGGGTTGCAGACAATGAAGTAAACGAAAGTTATTTTGACATAGAAAGATCTTTTGATGGCAGCAATTTTAAATCAACCGGAATTATTGTACGCGGAGTTAATAATGGCGTAAATAACAGCTACAAAGCAATTGATAATCACACTGCCTTAAACGGAAAACGGATTGCATATTACCGTTTAAAAGAAACCGATGTATCCGGTATCATCACATTCAGCGATGTTGACATGGTGAAGCTGCAAGAAACTGAAACCAATGCCACACTGATATATCCCAATCCTTTTATTGATAATTTAGCCATCCGCTTTTCTGCCGATCAAAGTAACAATGGTTGCGTTACAATACAACGTTCAACAGGTCAAATTGCAACTGCTAAAAATGTAACCATTAGTAAAGGGCAAAACACCTTTCAGCTAAACGGAATGGGCAGTTTACCCAAAGGAATATATATGGTACAGATTGTAGTGAATGGACAAATAATCAGCCATCAAAAAATAACGAAGATATAAACCGTTCCTGTGCGTAAAAGGTTTCCTGGTTAAAGCAATCCATTTAATTGTCTCTTATTATCGTGCCGTTTCGGCGTCAAATACAGCCACCGTTTTGGTGTAATAAGCATAGGCCTCCTCCGGCGAAGCACCAATGCAAACAATACCAATTTTACCAAATTGTGATAATGCGCCAATCATGTGAAACACCACGCCTTTTTGTGAAGCGCCATCAAAATGCAATCCGTGAAACATGGCGATATCTATCAGGTCTTTTGGGGTAAGGCCTTTATAATTTTCCTTTTGTAAATTGTCGGATGCAAAATAGTACCGTTGCTGTTGATTGGCGGTTTCAAATAAGCCAGTTGTACTGTCGTAATGCCCGTTTGTTAAAAATTCCATTATCAAAAAAGGGTGAGTAGTACCGCCCTTGCGGAGGTTGATTTCAATGGCATAATTTTTCCAGCCTTCCGGTTCTTTCACTGAAATAAAATCTAAACTAAAACGCCCCAGTACACCTTTATGTTTCAATTCTTCCGCCACCAGTTGTGCGGCCTTGCATATCGCTAAGCTGTAACAATTATCTGCCGGAAAATAGGCGCCTATAAATTCCTGGCCGCTATCGCCACCCAGCTCCTGGTTATGAGTAGAGATAACATCTACTTTTCCAAATGGATCAATTCTGCATTGCACCGAAGGTGAGGCCTTTGTATCACCTTCAATAAATGCTTCCACAATGCCTTCCATCTGGTAAAATTTCTCCAGGAACTTCTCAACGGAAAGGTCTTTCGCCACAGGCTTTATAGCCTGGTAAAGGTTATGATGAATCCAGTTGAACATTTCTCTTTTATCCGCAATATCAGGATAAGTTAGTATGCCATTTCCTTCACCCGAAAAACCATCGTTTAACTTAATCACCGCTTTTTTGGTTTGCGGGTACATATCTTTTAAAGCAGCTACGGCATGTACAATATCTTCATAGCTTTTTAAATTTTCGGCTCCGGGTGGCATTGGGATACCGGCTTTTAAAAATATCCGCCTGCTACCACTTTTTGTACCTAGGTAACACAGTGAAGGATCGCAACCAAACAATGGAATACCGATGGCTACCGCCAGTGTTCTCTCCAGCGGCGTGGTATTAAAACAGGCAATGTGGGCAACGTCGCCGGCTGGTATACTTTTTTTTATCCGTTCAATCAGCCTTGGCCGGTCTAAAATTTTTTGGGTCAGTGCAGCCGGTGAGGCATCATAACAGCTTAAAAGGGTTAATCGTTCTTTGGCATGATACCCGGTTATACCTGGCAACAGGTGCAAATAATAATCAATTATTATCGGGTCAATCGGCATGCTGCTCACATAGGTTACGTGTGTACAAGGCATGCGCAATAACATCAGCAGGCAAAGCAATCTTTCTTCATAATACAGAGCGCCTTTAATTTTCGACAGTCCCTCCTGGTCGAGCGTAAGGCTGGGCACTACTACAATGGTTTTGTGGGCAAGGTGATCGGGAAAGTAGAGTTTAAACTGGTGGCTAAAATCCTGTTGCAGTTTTTCGAATAACTGTAATTCTTCTTTAGCACCCGGCACGGGCAGGCTGGCGCGGTTATAATTAAACAACAATTTTTCCGGCGTAGGCTGCTGTGATGAAAACTCCATTATTGACCACTTTAATTTTTCAAATATGCCGATTATTATACAATTTATGACTGATAGCCGTCATATCAAAGATATAACTCAATCACTTTTTTATTTCGTATCATTTATTGTAACATGTGCATTTTTATTTACAGACATTTTACCATTGGCAGCCTTTTTTTTAGTAACAATACTTATCTTGCAACCCATTTTGACACCTCCAAAACCTTGCTGTATTGAGACAACTATTTTTGCTTCCTCTTTGCTTTTTTATGACTGTAGCTTTTGGACAGAAAATAAACGGCGCTTACCAGTTACATATCAACAAAACCAGTTTGCCTGTTACAATCGACGGTGAAATGAATGAACAGGCCTGGCAGGACGCTTCCGCCGCAGAGAATTTTTTTATGGTACTGCCGATGGATACCAGTCATGCCAAAGTAAAAACCTCCGTACGCATGACGTATGATGCAAAAAACATGTACCTCATCGCCGTGTGCTATCTTACCAAACCAGCACCCTATATGGTGGAATCTTTAAGAAGAGATTTTAGTTTTGGCAGAAATGATAATTTCATTTTTTTTATGGACCCTTTTGATGACCGCACCAATGGGTTTACTTTTGGCGCCAATGCAGCCGGCGCCCAATGGGATGGCAGTTTATACAGCGGCGGCAGTGCGGATCTTAGCTGGGATAATAAATGGGTATCTGTCGTAAAAAATTATCCTGATAAATGGATTTTTGAAGCCGCCATTCCGTTTAAAACCATCCGATATAAAAAAGGCATTAAGCAATGGGGTATTAATTTTAGCAGGCTGGATATTAAAGAAGCAGAAAAATCAAGCTGGACGCCTATTCCTAGACAATTCCCCACCGCATCGCTCGCCTACACCGGTACCTTGGTTTGGGATGAAGCACCACCGGAACCAGGTGCCAACATTTCGGTTATTCCGTATGTACTCGGTGGCATCAGTAAAGATTATGAACATAAAACCCCCAATGATTACCGCAAGGCCATTGGCGCGGATGCCAAGATCGCCCTATCCTCTTCCCTAAATTTAGACCTTACTGTAAACCCGGATTTTAGCCAGGTGGAAGTTGATAAGCAGGTTACCAATCTTGATCGCTATGAATTATTTTTTCCGGAAAAGAGACAATTTTTTTTAGAGAACGCAGACCTGTTTGCCAATTTTGGCTATACTAATATCCGGCCTTTTTTCAGTCGGCGTATAGGGCTGGGAGTGCCTATTAATTACGGAGCCCGCCTGAGTGGCAGCCTTAATAAAAACTGGCGCATTGGTGTAATGGATATGAAAACAAAAAGCCAGGAAGAAACAGGTTTACCATCCCAAAATTTCACGGTGTTTGCTTTGCAGCGAAGGCTGTTTGCAAGATCCAACATCCGGCTGATGTTTGTAAATAAACAGTCTGTAAATTACCAGCCCGGTAAAGACAGTACCAAGCCCGTGTACTCACTGTACAACCGCAACCTGGGGCTGGAATACAACCTTGCATCTGCCAATAACATGTTTACCGGTAAAGCGATGGTATTAAAATCTTTTACGCCGGGCAAATCATCCGGCGATTTTGTACATGCCGCTAACCTGCAATACACCGATAAAAAATGGTTGCTGTTGTGGCAGCATGAAATTGTAGGCAAAAATTACAGCGCTGAAGTAGGCTATGTTCCCCGCAATGATTACATCAAAATTAACCCACAGGTTAGCTATAATTTTTTCCCCACTAGAAAAGGAAAAATATTAAGCCATGGCCCCTTGCTGAGTTCTACTTATTTCTTTAACAGTAAATTTCACCAAACAGATAATGAAACCTACCTGGATTATAAAATAAGCCTGCGTAACCAGGGTGTTTTTGATGCCTGGGTGGCGCATGATTATGTTGAATTATTAAAGCCATTTGACCCAACCAATTCAGGTAAGGATTCTCTGTTAACCGGCAGCAAACACAGCTGGGATTCCTGGGGTACCACTTTTACATCCAAGCCTCAAAGGTTGTTTACCTATGGCTTCACCACCAGGTATGGCGGTTATTATGCCAATGGTACAAGGCTGGCGCTTACCACCGATTTAGGGTACCGCTTTCAGCCTTTTGTAAATATTACTTTAAGCACCAGCTTTAACCATATCGACCTGGCGAAGCCCTGGGGTGTTACCAATTTCTGGCTGGTTGGTCCCCGCATTGACCTTACCTTAACCAATACTTTTTTCTTCACTGCTTTTGTACAATACAACAACCAGCAAAAGAATGTAAACGTGAATACCAGGCTTCAATGGCGGTATAAGCCTGCCAGCGATTTTTACATCGTTTATACAGACAACTATTACACAGCACCGTTCTTTATCCGCAACCGGGCGCTGGCGTTGAAGTTTACATACTGGTGGAGCATGTGATTTTAGTGATGAGTTATAAGTTGTAGGTTGTAGGTTGTAAGTTATAAGTTGCGAGTGGTGACTTGTCAAATGGGAGGTTGTGAGTTACACATTGTAAGTAATCAGTTTAGCGGCCGTTATATAACTTATAAATTCTGAATAAAGGTTGACTATGCATTTCCAATTATTAATTATTAATTTTTAATTCTTAATTAATTCCTCATTAGTTTTATTGCATGAAAAAATCCCCGCTGCTACTCGCATGCCTCGTTGCATTTATAACTGCGTTCGCTGCTAAAAAAGAAGCCGACCTGCTGGTATTTCACTGTACCATTTATACCGTTGATGCTGCGTTTTCGGTTGCCGAAGCCATGGTGATAACCAATGGAAAAATTGTTGCTACCGGTAACAAAGCAGATCTCGAAAAAGAATACACCTGTAAACAAAAATTAGATGCGCAGGGCAAATTTATATATCCTGGTTTTATAGATGCGCATGCGCATTTTGTTGGCTATGGTATGAGCCTGCAACAGGTTGACCTGACCGGCACCACCAGCTGGGCGGACGTTATAAAAAGAGTAAAGGCTTTTGCCGCCATGAATAAAGAAGGCTGGCTGACCGGCCGTGGCTGGGACCAGAACGACTGGGCAGTAAAAGAATTCCCCACCAATGAACAACTGACGGCACTGTTTCCTGACAGGCCGGTGTTGCTGGAAAGAGTGGACGGACATGCTTCCATTGCCAATAAAAAAGCATTGGAACTGGCCGGCGTAAAAGCAGGCAATACAATAAATGGCGGCGAAATAACCGTTACCAAATCAGGTGCGGCACTCACCGGCATGTTGGTTGATAACGCGGTGGAACTGGTAGCATCAAAAATACCTTCCATAACAGCTGCTCAATTTAAAAAAGCATTACAGGCTGCGCAAAAAAATTGCTTTGCAGTCGGGTTAACTACCATTGATGATTGCGGGTTGGATTATACGGTAGCCGAACAAATAAAATATTTACAGCAAGCCGGTACGTTAAAGATGCGGTTGTATGTAATGCTGAGTGACGCCAAAAAGAATTTTGACTGGCTCGAAAAAAATGGCATTGTAAAAACAGACCGGCTCAATATCCGAAGCATTAAAATGTACGGCGATGGTGCGCTTGGTTCAAGGGGCGCCTGCCTGCTACAACCCTATAGCGATCAGCCAGGGCATTATGGATTTTTATTGAGCACCCCTGCACATTTTGATTCTGTGGCCAACTTTGCGGCGCAAAAAGGCTACCAGTTATGTACGCATGCCATTGGCGACAGTGGCAACAGAATCATCTTAAATACTTATGCAAAGTATTTAAACGGCCGCAACGATTTACGCTGGCGTATTGAACATGCACAGGTAATTAACCCCGCTGATTTTAATTTGTTTGGCAACAACACTATCATTCCATCTGTACAACCCACCCATGCCACCAGTGATATGTATTGGGCAGATAAAAGACTGGGTAAGGAAAGAGAAAAAGGCGCTTATGCCTATAAACAATTGCTGCAACAAAACGGCTGGATCCCGCTGGGGACGGACTTCCCGGTAGAAAACATCTCTACCTTTAAAACCTTTTATGCGGCTGTAGTCAGGAAAGATGCGAAAGGATATCCCGCCGCCGGCTTTCAAATGGAAAACGCTTTAACAAGAGAAGAAACTTTACGCGGCATGACTATATGGGCGGCCAAAGCCAATTTTGAAGAAACCGAAAAAGGAAGTTTAGAACAAGGTAAGCTGGCTGACTTTGTAATACTGGATGCAGATATTATGAAGGTAGCGCCACAAAAAATATTGGGGGTAAAAGTAGTGGCTACTTTTTTGGGTGGAGATAAGGTGTACGGCAAGCCGTAAGGTTGTACTTTTTTTATTGCATGGTGCCTGGATAAATGGACTACATTTGGTTGCCTGTTGGATTGGCGCACCTTAACAATACAAAAAACAAGCCTGGGCAGTATTAAGAATCAAGCATTTGCGTAGGCGGAAGGTGCGTCTAATTACGTAAATAAAAACGTGGCTACCATTTTAACCTTCTATGCAAAAACCTATCTTATTTTTCACAGTTGTTTTAATTCTGACCTCTTGTGGACAGACATCAATTAACAAAAAACAAGATTTAAACAAAGATGCTGCCTCGGTGACGGATGAAGAAGTAACTCCAGACATAAAAAAATTACGACAAGATTATATTCTTAGCTATAACAAACCAATTGAATTTGAAAGTTTAAACAAAAGCAAGAATGGTGAACACGTAAAAGTTTGGGGCAAATATTATTGCTTGTTTGACAAAGGCATTAACGTGCCTGGCAAATATAATTTTGATGACACAACAAAAAGTTTTCCGACACATAATTTTGCTGAGGACATTGCAATAATAAGCAATGGTGACACTGTACTTAAAAAAACAATCACAAAAAATAACTTTATAGGAAGTCTACCTCAATATTTAAAAGACTATGCAGTAATATTTGAACCTAAATTTGAAGGTTACGACAGTGACAATGATACTTTTGATTTTAGCTTTAGTATTTCCATTCCTTTGACAGATGTTGGACAATTAATGTCTCTATCATTAAAACGGAATGGGCTAGTCTCGGTTAAGGAAGCAAAATAAAAACGATAGCTAACAATGCATTTCCACAAGTGTGTGCTTGATATTGTAACTTCAGCTACAGCATATCCAGGCTTTGGTTTCGGCGGACGGAATTCTGTTGAGCATTAGTTATAAACTTCGCCTTTAAATTATAAATCTAGCTTCAGTTCCGGGCGGACAGTTTCGCCGCTGTTGGTAATGCACCTAATAACCAAGCTAAGCAGCAAGCCGCCGTTGCGTCTCATGACCAACGGCCGAAGCTTTCACCAGCAGAAATGGTTATTGAAACTGCGTACAGTTTTATTATTTTTAACCAGTGCTAGTGTATGACACATCACTTACCAAGTAAAAAAAGTACGCGTTGGTAGCAATATATGAAGACCAGTTATCTATACAACCTTCTATTTCTTATTTTCCTCTTCATGATTAGTTGCGGAAATTATAAAAAAAACGTCATTAATAATGCTGAAGAATTTAAGGAATTGACTTCCATTAATATTCATTTTTACCCATCTTTTACAAACCAATGTGATCTTCAAATAGACAGAAAAACTGATTCTGCAACTATTACTGTTGATTCAATGCTTTTTGTAGAATACGGGAAATTGAAGAACTCAATTTCTCTAAAAAAGATGGAAACTAAAACGCAAATTAAAGATTTCTATGACACTTCATTTCTAAAAACAATCCGGTTTGACACCACAAAACTTCCAATTAATGACGGAATCAGTTTATTAATTCACTATTCTGATGGACATAAGACTGATTCGATTTACACTGGAAATAATCTATCGCAAAAATTACGGAAAAACATGAAACAACAACTCGAATTTTTGAAAGAACAGGCAAATAACAAAAAGCTAAAAAAATATTTGATGGACTTGAGTCAGTACTTTGACTAAATCCCCGGCTGATATTCCACTACCCTGAATCACTTCTCTTCGCAATTTTCGCCGCTGTTGGTAACCCAGCTAAGGAGCAAGCCGCCGTTGCGTCTCATGACCAACGGCCAAAGCTTTCATCAGCAGAAATAGTTATTGAAACTGTGTACGGTCTTGTTTTTTCGCCGCTGTTGGTAACGCATCTAATAACCAAGCTAAGCAGCAGGCCGCCGTTGCGTCTCATGACCAACGGCCGAAGCTTTCATCAGCAGAAATAGTTATTGAAACTGCAGACAGTTTTATTATTTTTAACCAAGGCGGGCAACCATTACCAACATTAAAAATTCTACAAAAAAATGATTAGAAAAATTGCAGGCATTATTGCAGGCTATGCCATTTTCGTGGTAAGTTCGCTTGCCTTATTTAAACTTTCAGGACAAGATCTACACCTGCAGGCAACAATCAATTTTCAAATACTGGCTGCGATTTATGGGGCCACCTTTTCAATTTTAAGTGGACTTGTTGTACAACTTATCGCAAGGACAAACAACCTAAATTTAAATTATGTGCTTGCCTTTATCATTGCAGGTTTTGCGACCTTTTCACTCGTAAAATCGGGAGGAAGCCATTGGACTCAAATTTTAGCAATCTTTCTTTTTGCACCCATTTCTGTTTTGGGCGGACTTTGCCACCGTTACTTTTATGACCATCGGCCAAAGCATTAAACGGAAGAATATTTATTGAAGGTACATACACTTTTACCATTGTATGTACAGTCGTGGTTAGGCCTGCACCCGGCTGGTAATTATTATTGTTTCTCATCCGGGTGCTATCAGATTCATTTCTCCTAAACTTCAATAGTACCTGTCTTAACTTGTCCCGCTCGCTGGTAATAGGCAATAATAACTCCACTTGCTGTAATCGAGCTCTCTGTTAATTTAAATGCTGCGGGAATGGAGCCTTTGTCAAATAACCTTTTTCCTTCGCCAAGCGTCACCGGGTAAATTTTTAGCCTGAGTTCGTCCACTAAATCATGCTTCAGTAGCAGCTGAATGAGCTCGCCACTGCCCCATACCTGGATGTCAGCACCTGGCGATTTTTTGAGTTGTTCGATATCAGCCAAGCTATTGAGGAAGACTGAATTTTTCCAATCGGACTGTTTCCTGGTCGTGGACATTACGTATTTGGTTCCATCATTAATGGCTGGCCAAAAATCTCCGTGTTCGGGCCAATAGTTTTCCCAAATCTCAAATGTTTTTCTGCCCAGCAGATAATCGGCAGGTTGAAGCTCTTTTTGCAACACTTTACTAAATACTTCGTCCGTATAAGCTGCAGTCCAACCGCCATATTTAAAACCGCCTGAAGTGTCTTCCCCGGGTCCACCGGGTGCCTGCAGTACTCCATCTAATGAAATCATTGACAACACAATTATTTTTCTCATAGTATTTCACCTCCTTTTATTATTAATTTTTAAACCACTGCTTCCTGCCAATTGAGGCATTGGCAGGTTATAATTTCTGCCTGAACGACTCTCCCGTTGGCAAGGTTGAGATAAGGCAAATCTCGCCAAAAAAGTTCGTGCATTTGCGGTATAAAAGCGACAATGTTAATGGGTGAATACGAAAAGTATTCATGGTGCTGCACACGGGCAATACAAACTTGGCTGAGCTATGAATGTATTCAATTGGGATCACTTCCACAATAATTGTGGCAATGTGTTTGTTAGCGGATATTGTTGTTAGGAATGCAATATAATTTTAGCATCTTTTCAGCTTCTAAGCTGTCATCTTCATTCTTTGCAAACTCTTTAGCTTTTGAAAAATAGTAGCATGCTTTAGCACTATCCACAACCCGAATCATAATTGAACCTTCCCATAAAAGGCAATTACTTTTTTGTTCATAATTCACAAAAACAAGCTTTTGGAATTCTTTAAGAGAGTTTTTGACATCATTCAGATTGTAATAAACCTGGGCTCTTTGATATAATGCGTCATCATATGAAACTTGAAATCTAGCTTCATCAATTGCCAAAGGAGAGTTTTGATTATATTCAAAAGTAAAACTTCCCAGCATATGCAAATCCAACACTTTATTAAAGTCGACTAAAGCTTTTGCA
This sequence comes from Chitinophagales bacterium, assembly GCA_038210625.1. Classification (GTDB taxonomy): domain Bacteria; phylum Bacteroidota; class Bacteroidia; order Chitinophagales; family Chitinophagaceae; genus Ferruginibacter. The sequence continues at coordinate 148,349 of JBBQWL010000003.1, forward strand.
TAATTTTTTTGAGCAGCGAAACAAATTCCTCTATTGTAATATGGAAGCTGTAATTTATCATTTTTCTTAATTACTTCAGCGTATTTTTTAATGGCTTCTTCATATTTATTACGCTTATGAAGACTATATGCCTCATCAAAAATATCATCAGCAGTTTGCTCACAAGAGCTCATCACTACGAGACACAAAAAAAGTAAATAAAATAACTTTATGTTCATAACACTTAACGCTAACGGACAGGGCCTGGCGAGATGCCGGTATTTGAAAATAGTCAGCCTGTAACCGCTACCTAAATTTATAATTAACATTGCCCGGCGTTATTGGTCGGTTGCCACTAAACTGATTAGTGAATAAAATACCAATTATAAAATTGTCACCTGGCGTATTGCCAAGTCGACTGCAAACTGCTATCGCTCTTCTACATTGCGCCTCCCGCTGGCCAATTTTTCCAATGGGAATTTGGTTCTAAAGTTGGCCGGTAATAAGATGTGTCACCAGTTGATATAACCTTTGCAATTTGCTGCCACGTCTCATAATTGCTTGGTCTGTTGCTCCATTGTTCCAGATTCCACTCCCGGGATTTATTTAATTCTTGGTCAACCATTTCTTTTACTGATGGATTATTTAAGTCGAATCTGCTCAACATTTCCGGTTTTTCAAAAGGCGATTTTGATTGATGAAATTCTTTATGGTACCATTCGTCGATCACTAAGATCTTGTCAAGGTCATTCGGTAGTGATCTATATAACTCGTCATCAGTCGCCCGAAATAAATTCCTATGTTTTGGTGTTATACATCTTGCAACTTCTTCTCCCGTAACTTTGTTTGGTTCATATTCTTTTAATTCAATCCCTGCGTCGATGTAGTCTTGTTTGTTATGCGATAAAGGAATTTGTGTTCCCCTAACAATCCAAAATTTTGCATCAGGCTTTAATACCCCATTGTCTATCGTTTCATTGAAATTGTTCCAATCAACAGGCAAAACATTATAGTAATTTAAAAATTTGTTGTTCTCTATATCAAGGTTTTTAAGACAATTACCAAAATATCGAAGTTCTAGAGTTACTGCATAGCCCCAGCCCCGATTGTTGTACCCTAATATTTCAGAAACAATGGCCCACTTGTCAGAATTGTTACGAAAAACATTAATTCTGCTATCAATTAAATAAACGTAGGGGTGTCCTAAATTAATAAAATTAAAAGGTTCAATTTCGTCACAATTGTCAAGCGTTCCAAGTATTTTTGGTATTGTCAACATAAAATAAATTAGGGTTAGGTTTGTTGAAGCGGCATACAAATGCATGGATGCTATCATCTGCAAGTAAAACAAAAAGCGTGATATTGAAATCATTTTCACTACTCGCCCGCTCTTTTTAGGTCGTGGCACAAGTATGGCCAACTCACAAAAGCTGCTACAGTGTATTCAACGGGGGAGTTCACGGGAGCTGTTCTATTATTGTAGCGTGAGTGGTGAAGAACACTTGTTGGCAGATTCCCTGGCACTTTCCACAAAATACATATCGATCATGCCCTTGTGTTTGGCTTCTATTTTACCGCGGTGGGTGCAGTTAAAAGCATCTTTTACCAGCTCGTAGGTGGCGCCGCTGATATTGACCTTACCTGCTATGCCACAGGATTCCATGCGGGAGGCAATGTTGACCGTATCGCCCCAGATATCGTACGCGAATTTTTTTATACCTACTATGCCCGCTATAATAGAGCCTGAATTGATACCGATGCGTATTTCGAAACAGGGTTTGTTTTGCTGCTGTTTTTGTTGCTTGTCCTGCTGCATAAATTCCTGTATCTCCAGCGCTGCCAGCACTACGTCTATTGGGTTGGTATGGTTGGCCTGCGGCAGACCGCCTGCGCACATGTAGGCATCGCCGATGGTTTTTATTTTTTCAATGTCATGCCGCTGGATGATAGTATCAAACGCACTGAAATAATAATTGATGGCGTTTACCAGTTCTTCTGCCGGCATGGCTTCGGCCATGTAGGTAAAGTCTTTAAAATCTAAAAATAATACTGTTACCATCTTGTAACTTTTCGCTGCTGCTTCGCCGGTCTCCTTTAATTCTTCAGCCGTTTCGGCGGGCAAAATATTCAGCAATAAATTGTCTGATTTTTCTTTTTCTTTTTGCAGCAAGCGGTTTCTTTGTTCCAGCAGACCTTCCTGCTGTTCGTTTTCTGACTTAAAATAAAATACTATTAAAAAAAGAATGATAAACAACGTTACATGATTGGCGAAGTACAGGTTTTCGCCATTGGGCATAAACAAAAAAGGCTGCATCACTGTGAAGGAATATTTGCAGGCGGCAAAGCAGGCGGCATTTAAAATAAAATAGATAATCACCGTAACCCTGTCCCGGAAAAAAAGCATGGAAGCAATGCTGCCCGCCACCAGTATATATTCTGCCGCATCTACCTTACCATGTGAAATGGCGAAGAAGGAATAGCAGAGCATGTTGTAAATATTAAAAAAATGGCAGGCTGCGATGTATTTGTGAAAGTGGTTGAGCAATAACACAATGGCCATGGCCACCACACCCTGGAAACTTTCAATTAAAACAAGGTGCTCGGTTTTACTGAGGTACAGCAAACAATAGATGGAAAGTATAATGAGCGCCATGGCGGCAACGCCGTTCAGCAAGCGGGTTCGCTTTTGTTCCCAGGCGGTTAGCTGATTTGTAATGCCGATGGTGATAATGGAAAGCCAGCTCCTTTTGCACCACTGCAAAAAATTATTGTTGCCGGTTGTTGTGATAGCCGTTTTCCCGCTTGCGTCCATTTTGTTTTGCAGCTTGTAATTTCTGTTTAAAGATACTTTTATTCACAGTTGCAATTATTGAAAACCGTACAATTACTGACGCGGTTTTACAATGCAGGTAAGGATAATTGGTTTTCGGGGGGAGATCATTTTACAGCTACAAATTGACATAATTAAACCATAATTCCTAATTGTGTTTTCCAGTAAGTTGTTAAAAACAGGTTATCGGGATCCAGTTGCTTTCGCAGTGCCATAAAGTTATTCCATTGGGGATATTGCTGCTGCAGGTAGGCTGGGCCTTCGTTTGATGCAGCGGGCGGCAGGTACTTTCCCCAATGCAGGCGGAAGGGAATATTTTTTTGGTACAGCAAATCCCAGAACTGCTGGTAATAATCCAGCGGCTGCGTTGGATTGTCCAACCACCACATAATGCTGATGCGTACCGAGTTTTGTCCGTAGCCGGGACTCATCCAGAAATTGCTTTGTTTGGCTGCCAACACCTCTACACAATATATCCAGGTGGCGGCGAAACCACCTTGCTGATAGTGTTGCTGGAAAGTGCTCATCAATTCCTGGGTTTTATCAGCCGCTACCCAAATTTCTGTATAACACATATTAAACAGGTTATTGCTAAACTCTACCCTATCCATTGGCAGACTGCCCAACCAGTTATCCCAAAATTGCTGCGGTGGATTTTTATCACTGTCGCAGGCGAAAAACATATTCAGCACCAGCGGGTACAGGTAGGGTGCCACCTGCTCCGTGATGGTTTCAATTACAGGTTCAGCCGGCGAATTACCAGTGAGATCGTGCAACCAGTTGGGCCAGGTGGCAATCAGTTTATATCCTTCGGCCGCTGCAGCCTGCATGGGCAAGGCCGAGCCGCCGATTGTTTTAAATACCGGTTGATAAGATTTTGGTGTAAACTGTTGCGGTGTGCCGGTATGCTCATTGTAATCGGATGCCTGCATGGTATGTGCCTGCCAGGTAATCATCCGTTGCACCGTAACAAATGGCCACCAAAGCATCCGGGTAAATTCGGTATTACTAATCATCTGTTGCAATGATTGTTTGCCATTGCCCCCATTGCCTAAAAAATCATAGGCACAATCGCTTATTTTGGTGGTTGACTGGCTGCCAATGATATTGAATGCCGGAATACATTGCAGTGTAACCGCGGTGATGATACCCAACAATCCCATGCTGGTACCCACCGCGTAAAACGGATCGCTTAGGTTCTCTGATTTAGTAAAGGTGTGCAGGTTGCCAGTGCCATCTATCAATGTAATGGCCACGATGCATTCATCAAAAGAATGTTGCATGGATGGCCCTGAAGAACCGGTTGAAATAAAACCACCCACTGTTTGATGAATGGCATCCGGTACATTGGCAATGGCCCAACCATGCAGACTGAGCTGCTGTAAAAAACTATTTGCCAGACTGGATGTTTCAGATGGATCATAAGGATCAACCCCCAGGTTGCAACCGGCGCCCACGGTGACCTGCATGGCGGCATCATCAAAAACAACAGACCTTAACTGGTCCAGTTCCATGTTAATATTGTTACCTGCATCTGTTACCACTGCTGCATTTACAGATTGTGCAGCGCCTCTTACCCTTACCTGCAATTTATTTTGTACAGCATATTGAATCAGCGTGGTAATATCTCCGTTATTAGCGGGATGATATAGCCCTTTTGCGTCTGGAGTAATCATGATAAAAAGCTATTAGTATTCTGTGATGTAAAATGAAAACAGAAAATATTTTTATTGTACCGGGGCTATACCCAAGTGGCCACGCCAGTAGTCGCTTACGAACACCTGGCCGGGATCCATTTGCTCCCGCAGGGCCATCCAATTGTTCCATTTAGGATACACTGATTGCAGGTAGGTAACCCCTTGGGCGCTATCCCCTGCGGGCAGGTATTTTGCCCAATGCGGCCGGTAATTAAATTGTTGCAGCAGGGCCCAGAAAGGTTTATAAAAATCGACGGGATTGCCATTGTTGTTGGCAAACCAAAAAACGTCAATCCGGATAACGTTGGTTTGGTAAGCAGGGCTCATCCAGAACGGGCTGCTTTTGGTGGCATATATTTCGCAGGAAAATGCGCCGGTATTTGTCGGTCCTTCACTATAAAAATTCAACAGTGCCGTCATTACTTCCTGTGTTTTTTCAATAGGAATCCACAACTCTGTAAACCAAACGGGCATCAGGTGGTCACTCATCTGGTTATCCATCGGTATACCATTGTACCACACATCCTGGAAGGGTTGATTTTCTCCTTCCTGTACAAATGCTTTGCAGATAAGTGGAAGAATCGCGGGGTAAAAAGCGGCTTCTGCCAGCGTTTTGATTTCCCTGTATTTTGGCGTGTCGCCCATTGCATCCATCAACCAGTCGGGCCAGGTGCCAATGGCAGAAAATACCAGGTCGGCGGCGAGTGTTACTGGTACAGCGCTGCCTGCTATCCAGGGTACTTCCTGGTAAGGGATGATTTTAAAATCAGGTGTAGGCGCCTGTTGCTTCGCCTGCCACACTACCATTTTTGCCACATTTCTTTGCGGCCACCACATCAGCCGTACGTACTGCGTTTGCTCTAAAAATGTTTGGAGCGAAGGCTTGTCGCCGCTGCCATTGTGAAATAAATCTATGGGGCATTCTGCTTCCGTACTCGTTGTTTCTGTGCCAACGATATTGAAGGCTGGTACACATTTAAAAGTTGCCGAAACGATGACACCAAACAAGCCAAGGGTGGCTACGCCGATGCCATAAAAAGGATCATCCGGATTATCGGGCATCGGCCGGTTAAAGGTAACTTTTTCGGCGCCCTTTACTCCGCAGGTGATAAGGCTAATGCTCATCAATGCATCATCAAAAGAAAACTGTACGCTGCCACCCGAAGATCCCGTGGATAAAAATCCGGCGACTGTTTGATGGGTAATGCCACCGAGGTCTGGTAAGGCCAGCCCGGCTTCATTCAGTTGGAACAGCAAAGAGTTTTGAAGATTGGAAATTTCAGTTGGATCAAAGGGGTCCACTCCCAAATGACATCCGCCCTGCACCCATACCGATGCATTGTCTTTATCAATTTTTACATCGTTCATTTTTGCCAGCAGGATGTATAGATTTTTGTTGCTTGCAGCTTCCGCTTCCAGTGTGTTAATGAGTGGTAAAGAATGTGCCGAACCCCGCAGGCAAATAATTTTGTTTAGTGTTTTGGCCTGGTTCACCAGCGTGATAACATCATCTTCATTTTCCGGCAAATAATAGGTGGCGCTGTTTACATTAATTGTGTCCATAAAAAGATGAGGGATTAGAGTAATAAAAGAATCTAAATTCTAATATAAATAAAATAAATACAGGATGCAAACTATATTATTGCCGTTAACAAGAAGTGAGGTTTACAGTATGGGTAAAGCGATGACAATTGAGTAAGAGGGTTGTAGAGAAAACCCTGCAATCATTGAAAGCCTGTAAATAAGGCAAAAGACGTCTTAATTTTTAGTTGACTGATTATTTGACCTGCCAATGCCGTTTTTTTTAATCCGGATCGGACGGCAAACACCCGCATCTCTAATTCTTTGTAGACAATAATCCCCTCATTGAGCAAACTTGTAACATAAAATAGCTTGAATTTAAGTTGTTAAAATTTGGCAGGATTTTTTAACACTGAAATTATTCTTAATTTTTAAAATTATCTATCATGGGCAATCTTTTGTATGTGATCGCTGTAATCATCATTATTATTTGGGCCATTTCTTTCCTCGGCGGTTTTTATACCGGAGGATTAATTCATTTGCTTTTGGTGATTGCAATCATCATGATCATTTTAAAGGCACTGAATAGGGGCAATATTTAACCCCACATTTTACGAGCTTTTCCCTAAAAATTGGTCGTGGGTTAATCTATATGTTCTAATCAAATAAATTGACCCACGAGCCTTTTGTTGCTTTTAAATACAACAGGAGACTTTGCGTAAAAAAAGTCTGCATTTTGAAAAGGATGCTACAAATTCCTTTGCAATCTGCGAACTTTCCTTATTTATAATTCAGTGCAAGCAGCTCTTGCCACTAAATGCCTGCGTTTGTACCAGGCTCACTTGAGTGTATTGAAATTACGGCACGCATCGGGTAAAAGGGGGTGGCGCCATAGGGGCACTTGAAAATTGTTTGCAACTACCTGTTGTAATTATAAAAAAGTTCATTGCTTATTTTGCCGGCGATCAGGTTGCCCCATGTTGTTAGTTACTTTAATTAGTCTCCCACAAATTCGTTCATTAAAGAAAGTGTAATCTCGTATTGTTTTGCCCGCAAAGACTTGCCAAAATAAAATGCCACATCTCTAATTCCTGCTTCTTTTGGATTTCGTGTTGAATATTGTGCGATGTGTCCAACATCTTTATCAAATTCAATCTTTTGTCTGGTCGAAAGCGGGTCAAATATTTTCTTTATTTTATCAAAGTAAATTTCTGCGTCCGCCTTGTCGTTAAATTGAACGCACCAATGTATGTCAAGTAGCTTTTTAATGTGGAGCGTTTCGCCTATTGTTACCTCAATGTAACCTGAAGTTATTTTTAAGCCAGGTAAGGGGCTTTGTGTAAATGTAAATAGGTGCTTGTTTAACAATGCCTCTTTACCTGTCCCAGTTTCTAGGTATAAGTTTAAGTTACTTTGGCGCTTTACAGTATCGCTATGATGCAAATTGTCAAGAGTCAAAAAAGTGTCCACCAATGAACCCGATGCTTTCACAATGTCCACACCAAAATATAACCTCCTTACCGCACTGTCAAAAGTTAAGGTTTGAGCCATAGTGATTATCGAACTAAATGTTGTCAGCATTATAAATAGCAAACGGATCATGATGTTATTGAAGCCAGTAATTGGAATGGATGTTACTTTACGCAAGTAAAGCAAAAAAAGGATATTGAAATCACTGCTATTACCGGTTAGTTTATTCTGTTGTCTGGCACAAGTATCGCCAACAAACAATGCCTTTGCTACCAAAATAACTCGAATTGAAGGATACTTAATTTGCGCCAACGGAGGCAGTTAATTTTATTTTGAAATCCAATGCACTTTTCCTGATATAGAATTTTTTGATTTTTGTACCTGATACATTATTTCAGTAGCATTTCTTTCGTGATAATAATCATTGCGACCGCTATCTATTATCATCTCATTCTTAAATTAAGGATATTAATTTGACTATTGAAATAATCTGGTTATAAAATGAAACGTTTCTTCGTTTTACTATTATTTTTCCCACTCTTAATATCTGCGCAATCTCAGGAACAAAAAGTTCTTGGCTACAATGTAGGGTTTGGGGCACTTACTTCCGGTTTGGGTGCTGTAATTAATAAAAAAAAGGCAGAGAATTGGAAAACGTCTTTTCTAAGAGGTTTTTGGCAGGGCAGTATAGGTGGTCTTATAAATTACTCTGCAAAAAAAACAATTTACTATGTTGATGAAAAAGACAATTTAGCGTATGCTTTGCTTGCGAGACTAATAAGTTCTGCCGGAAATTCAATCATTCAAAATGCGGCATTCAATGAACCATTTCTTACAAACTGGAATTTGGAGTACGGCTTTTTAAGATTTGACTATTCGATAAATTCAGTTAAGAAATTTAAAGTAAGAATATTACCTGCAAGTGTGATAGGTACAGCACTGGCATTGCCTAAAGGCAGGTTAGATATTGGTGCTACATTACTTTCAGGAATGATGGTATTTCATTCCAAAGAATTAATAAATACTTTGAACAATAAACATGATGGCATTAACTACGGACGTGCAATGGTTTATTATGGGGATACGCTTAGGTATCATATAATATCTCATGAAATTATTCATGAGTACCAATACCGGGAATACTTAGTTTTTAATTCGTACCTTAAGAAAGAGATGCCAAAAATTAAGGAAAGCGGTTTAAAAAGATGGATTACTAAATACATCTATCCTGATCTCCCTTATTTTGGATTATTTTATACACTTATGGGTGTTGAATCGGGGCCACGATATTTTAAAAATTATTTTGAATTTGAAGCGGAGAGATTTGCCACGAACAGATATGTTCGTACAAACTAGACTTTGGTGTAAGGATACCTGTTGAAGCGTATTTAATTCACCGAACACCGGGTACTAAAAGTGAAATTTCATATGTTTTAACTCTCCATCGTCATATAGTCCAATTTACCATTTTTGTCGGTATTAATTACAACTAAGTAATCTGTTAAATCTCTACCAATTGAATAGTCGAAAATGGCAAACTGGTCTTCACTATCAGGGTACAGCCCCACCCTTACAAGCTGTAGGGCTTTCACCAATTGCTGTTCGGAAGTAATCGCATTATTATCAAAATCTACGAGCTTACTTAATTCCACTTTGCCGATATCTTCCAAATGATGTTGTACATATAATTTAACAGTGTCGCCCTCATCATCTGTGTAGTCTTTATCGATATACTTCCTGTTTTTTTTGTCAAACTCGGCAATCCTGTCTATAAAGCCTTTTACTGCATCCATCTGCTTTGAGTCTGAAGTTTTGTTTTCAAAGTTTAAATCAAGTTCAATTCCTTTTCCGTCATAATTAATCGTTGCGTCATAATACGCTTCAAGGTTGGTTAGATCTATTTGCCCGAAAGGTGGTAGTAAGTAAGCTGCCATTGTATTTTATTGGTTAAGTGTTTATACTAAGAACGGCCAGGTACCTGTTTAGCGCAGGCTATTTTTGGCATCAAATTTCATTGAATCTTTCTTCATTTTTATTTTTTGAAGATAAGGCATTAATACCAACAGCCATGTTACCGTTTACTTCAAATGCAGGGTGGTTATTCCGACTGTGATTAGGTTAGACGCTTTCATAACGTCCTGCCTCGCTGCAGCTCAAAACCAACTGTGATAAATGCTACCAACGCTTCATAAAAACAGGGTGCAAATGAATTAAAAGTAATTGTAACTTTTCTGTTGAGACCTCAAAGTTTTTACTAATTTTAATGGTTATTAAAATATAAACTCAAACTACATGGATACAACAAAATTGCTTCAGAAGAAAAAAAAGGTCCTGATGGACTTGTGGCTAAAAAATCAGTTAAAGAATGAAACCCTCCGCGACGACCTGATCACTAACGAAGAACTAATCTCGCAATCCTCTGAGTTCCTCGATGGCTTCTTAAAAGCATTGAATGCATCCAATTTAACAGACAGCACTTCCGCAGATTTTGACGAAGTTATAGAAACACTTTCAGGTCTTTCCATCGATCGGGCAAGAAAAGGATTTTCGCCACGGGAAACCGGTTTGTTTATTACCGGCCTGAAAGATGCCATGCTGCAGATAATAGTACAGGAGAACACTGATGCGAAGGACGCTATCAGCGAATTGCTAAAGATCAACTCATTGATGGATAATTTTATCATCATTACTTTCGAAACCTTTATCAAGGGCAGGGAAGAAGTGATCTTGCGGCAGATGGATGAAATATCTGAAATATCCACTCCGGTGATTCGCATTTGGGATGGTATACTTGCCCTCCCGATCATCGGTACGCTGGACAGCGCCAGAACACAGGTGGTTATGGAAAACCTGTTGGAAGAAATTGTAGCTACCGGCAGCCGGATGGCCATCCTTGACATTTCCGGGGTTCCAGCCGTGGATTCGCTGGTTGCGCAACACCTCATTAAAACCGTTAGTGCCACAAGGCTAATGGGGGCTGAATGTATTATCAGCGGCATAAGGCCAGAAATTGCACAAACTGTAGTGCACCTGGGTATTGATCTTTCCAATATCATCACTAAGGCCACACTGGCCAGCGCACTTAAATATGCGTTCCAGTTGCTGAAACTTGAAGTTAAAAAAAATGCCAACCCCTCCCTTTAACCTGCTTAAATAACTGATATGGAAAAGATTCCTATTTTAAAAATGGGCAGGTTCTTGCTGGTAACCATCCAGGTAGATCTTTATGACCGCCTTGCACTTAACCTGGAAGCAGATCTTATACAAATGATCAGCAAAACGGAAGCCAATGGCGTGTTGATAGACATCTCTGCCGTAAGCATCGTTGATTCTTTTATGGGCCGCATTATCGGTAATATTGCCAGCATGTCCAAGATACTGGACGCCTATACCGTTGTCGTTGGCATGCAACCGGCAGTTGCCATAACTTTAATAGAACTGGGCCTGCCTTTAAAAGGCGTGCTTACCGCACTTGACGTTGAAAAAGGAATGGAGTTGTTGCGGTCACTGATTCCCGCCGACTCCAGCGAAGAGGAGGTAAATGATGATCACCTTATCTAAAGATGAAGTTAAAATAACTACAGAAATGGAGGTTGTTCTTTTCAGGAACAGGGTGAAGGAAAATGCGGTAAAAATTAAAATGGGGCTTGTGAACCAGACAAAGCTCATTACTGCTGCCAGCGAACTGAGCCGTAATATGCTGCGCTATGGCGGAGGTGGCAAAGTAATTATTGAAGTGGTAGCCAACGAACGCAATAAAGGAATAAAACTCATTTTTATTGATAAAGGCCCCGGAATTAAAGACATTGCAGAAGCCATGAAAGATGGTTTTTCAACCGGTAAAAGCCTGGGGCTTGGTTTGCCGGGAGCAAAGCGCCTTGTAAATGAATTTGAAATTAAGAGCAAGCCAAAAGAAGGAACAACGATTACTATTTTAAAATGGATTTAATGGCTAGCGCAACCCACATAAGTTACCCCATAAAAGACCGCAGCTACCTTTCTTTGGTTAAACGGCAAATTCATAAAATTGCCCTGGAAGCGAACTTCAGGAAAACGCTGGTCGATCAGTTGGATATTATTATCGCTGAGATGGGGTCTAACCTGGTTAAGCATGCATCAGGCGGAGAGATATTGGCGGGCATTGTAGAAGATGACGGAGAAACCGCCTTGGAATTACTTTGTATTGACAGCGGTCCCGGAATCAGGGATATTAAGAGAATGATGACCGACGGCGTCTCCACCACTAAAACGCTTGGCCAGGGCCTCGGCAGTATACAACGCCTTTCAGGCAAATATGAAATTTATTCTCAACCCGGATGGGGCACAATCCTGTTGTCCAGGTTATATAAAAATAAGATTCCGGACAAGCAAATCGCCAAATTGGCCATCAAGCCACTGATCATTGCAAGGGTTGGTGAAACATTTTGTGGCGATGGATGGTACCAAAAAACAAACAAAGACTTTATAAAGATTTTTATTGGTGACGGGCTTGGGCATGGGCCACAGGCAAACCTTGCAGTAAATGAAGCCATCAACGCTTTTAAGTTGTGTCCGGATAACAGCCCGGTTGAAAATATCCGCTTCATTCATCATGCTGTCAAAAAAACGAGAGGTGCGGTTGTTTTCATTATCGTCTATGATATCAAAAATAAAAATTGGAAAATTTGCGGGGTCGGTAATATTTCTTTGAGAATAATGGGTTACCTGATTAATAAGGGCCACGTTTGCTATAATGGTATTGTTGGACACAATATTCCTAACACCATGAATGACCAATCGCTTACCCAGGAACAGGTACGCCAGTTTGTACTTTGCTCGGATGGAATCTCTTCCCGTTGGGACTGGGCAAAATATCCGATGATCCAGAAGCAGGATTTAGCCGTACAGGCAGCTGCTATCTATAAAGATTTTGCAAGAAAAACGGATGATATGTCTATCATAATAGGTAAACCGATAAATTAATGAACCAGTTATTTAATCTTGCGCTTGAAAATCCTATGGACCTTGTATTGGCCCATAAACGTTGCATTAAGGCCGGTGAATTAGCAGGATTATCAATTTCCTTACAAACAGGACTTACTACTGCCATTTCTGAAGCTGCAAGGGTAGTATTTGATACAGGTTACCACGCTGAATTTTGTATGCACATTAGGAACGCCGGCAATGAATACCATTTGGTGGCCGCATTGAAATGTCGCGACCTGGAGATTAAAGATGTAGATCCTTCGGCTTTTGCCTACGCACGTAAACTGGTAAAATCATTTGATATCCGTGCTTCCGGAGAAGGTACAATTATTTGGATGGAAGTCATAATACCACGTTCAGTCAGGCTCACACCCGGTAAAATCAACGAATTGGTTAAATTCTTTGAAGCTGAAAAGCCGGATACTTTTTATGAAGTGATAAAGAATGCCAATACCGCACTCACCGAAAAAGCACAACAAAAAGAAGAGCAACTCATAGAAGCAAATCTTGTCAACAGCAAAAAAAATGAATTTCTTGCTATTGCCAGCCATGAACTTAAAACACCACTGGCAATTATAAAAGGATTTTCCAGTCTTGCATTAATGGTGGCAGAAGAAAGCCATTCTACCCTGAAAGAATACATTATTAAGATCGACCAGCAAGCCGGCAAATTAAATAACCTGGTTACGCAACTACTGGATATATCCCGAATAGAAGCCGGGCAGTTAAATATTAATCTTGAAAAGATTTGCATTAATGATTATTTAAACGAACAGCTGGGTACTATAAAGATGGTGTTACCCGGCCATAAATTAAACATCCATTTATGTAGCGATGTATATGTAATGCTGGACCGGTTAAGAATGGAACAGGTACTTTCAAATCTCCTGGCGAATGCAGCAAAATATTCCGGCATTGGCACAACCATAAAATTTAGCACCTCGCTGGTAAAAGAAGGATACATCCGCTTTTCAATAACGGATGAAGGCATTGGCATGTCGACCGAAAATGCACAAAAGGTTTTTGAGAAATTTTACCGGGTAGAAGAGATTACGAAAAAATATTCAGGTCTTGGGATGGGATTATATATCGCCTCAATGATTATAAGTGAACACCATGGCAGGATCTGGCTTGAAAGTATTGAAGGCAGCGGTAGTACTTTTTATTTTGAATTGCCCTGTATAAAATAATGAGCTACAGTTCATTTACTATAACAATGGATGGAATGGCATATACATTTAGTTGATTAACCTGCGCCGACAAAAGTCAATTGGTATAACCTTTTATTGAACATCCTTCAGGCTTCCCAAAAAGCAATTCCAGGCTTTAATAGCCTGTGAAGTAGCTCTTTTAAGTTCGGGCCCCATTTCGCCATAGGTTTGCTCACTACCTTCGGGCGCAAAAATAGGATCCCAGTTAAAATGATAATTTCCTCTTGATTGTAATGCAATTTTTCCTTTTGTTTCACCGGCAAAAGTGGTGATTCGTTTTCCATCGCAATAACCTATAACAGAACGGGCAGTTGCAACCCTTGAGTCGCCTTCGCCCAAAAAACTACACATTCTTTCCCCGATCGAGTTCCACACAACCTGCCCTACCCCACCCGGAAATTCTTTCAGACTTTCTATAAAAATACCACCATGTTCCACCACACAGGGAGCGCCTAAATATTTATATGCCTCCAATGCTTTGGCCCTTACAATCGTCTCAATATTGGCGTCTAAAATTTCCTGCAGGTCTTTGTTGGCAAAACATAATTCAACCGGGTACCTGTCTTTCGGGTCAATGCTGTCCAGGTAACTTTGTACCTCCGCCTGTTTGTTTTTATTCCTGGTTACAAAAAATATTTTCATGTAATTATTTTTATTGTTGTTAGCCACATGCCCGTCTGAACGGAACGGCATGTAATTAGCCCATAAACATTTTAGTGGTATCCACTTTTGTGATGGCCCAATTCATATCAGTGCTTTTAAAAAGTGCTCAATGCTTTCCTGTTTGTTCAACGGATCAAGTTCAATAATGGATACGTTCCATTGGGCAAGCAGCGTCTTCTGAATTTCGCCCGAACCAAAAGACGTGAGGTACGCACTGGGTACGCTCCTGGTTCTGCTGTTTTTTACCTGTTGCCGCAACTTGTATAGTTTATACAGCATGTACCTGATATTAATGTCATCCAGGCTATAGCCTATAAAAAGCAGGCACTTGCCCAGCATATCCGCACGAAGCTTTAGGTCAATCGCAGATTCAAACGAAAGCCTTTCAAAATAACTTGATTCTGTCAGCACCAGGCTTTCGTCATCACTGAAAGTACCATGAAATTTTACAATCTGTGTGGCATGCTCCGGCGCAGATGAAATATCATCTATGTTGGCAATGGTGTAAACAGGTTTGTTTAACAGCTCAAAACTTTGTTCAATGATATTATCGTAATTGGTTGTGTAAATAACAGGTAAATTCATTTGCACCAGCGCCGTATGGGCAGCAGAAGATTTGATTTGTTCTTTGGTTGGATCGAATGACCGGTCCATGAGGCTACGCAGCGGACCGATGGCACCTTTAACCGCCACATAATATTCTGCCAGTTGCAGGTTATTACCGTTCAGCTTAAAAACATCCGGATCATATCCCAATTCTTCTGCTATTTTATCTACCAGTTGAGAAAAAGAAGGAAGGCCCAGGTTCATTGATAAACCTGCCCCCACAAAAGGGATCAGTTTATTTTGCTTTATCAACGACCTGAGGGTATCAAACTGGTCAGTCACCAACATATAGTTATTTTTAAACAAGGTAAAATAAAACAAGCAAAGCTGCAAGGTGGAATTGCCTACTATAAGTGTCACCAACCTTTGATGGAAGTATTTACAGAAACCTCAAGAGCAACGAACGCATCGTCGCCCACAGGTATAATTTTTTGTTGTTTCAGATTGATTCGTAATTTCAGACAGCAATACCAATCATTAACAAAGTATCGTGCTCAAAATTCTGTATTTTATTTAATGCTCTTTTATGATGAAGTTATTTTTATTTTCTTTTTTCTGCCTCGCCCTAGTGGCCAGTGTTTTTGCCCAGTCTGCTACAATTGCCATTGTTCCGGAACCCGCCCAACTTGTAACAGGCAACGGCCATTTTGCCCTCGATCAGCAAACCGTCATCGTGGTGCCGGCAAAAGATGCAGAACTTAACCGGCTGGCACAAACGTTCTCGCAATGGCTGGCGCCTGCCACCGGTTTTGCGTTAACCATCGCACCCATGCCAGCTACCGGCAAAAAGCACATTCGCCTGGTAATAAATGCCGCCCTGGCCGAAGTGAAAAATAACGAGGGCTACCAGCTCTCGGTTACGGCTGATAGCATTGTGCTGACCGCCCGAAAGCCCGCTGGTATTTTTTACGGCATGCAAACACTAAGGCAATTACTACCGGCTGCAGTGGAACAACAATCGGTTCAACCCGGCCAGTGGCTGGTACCCTGTGTTACGATTACAGATTATCCACGTTTTGCGTGGCGGGGATTGTTGCTGGATGTAAGCCGCCATTTTTTTTCAAAGGCTTTTGTGAAGGAATATATTGATGCCATGGCCCGTTACAAATTCAATGTATTGCATTGGCATTTAACAGACGACCAGGGCTGGCGCATTGAAATAAAAGCTTTTCCTAAATTGACCCAAGTAGGCGCCTGGAGAGTTCCCCGCACAGGGCGCTGGTGGACCTACGAACAGCCACAACCTGGTGAAGCCGCTACCAGTGGTGGTTTTTATACGCAGGAAGACATTAAAGAAATTGTACAGTACGCGGCACAACGCAATGTTGCCATATTGCCGGAAGTAGATGTGCCCGGCCATTCATTGGCAGCCATTGCAGCCTATCCTTATTTATCCGCCACCGGCTATCTTTACCCGGTAAACCCCGGCAGTAAATTTTATAATATCCAGGACAATACCCTTAACCCTGCAGATGAGCGGGTATATGATTTTCTGGACAAAGTGTTTACGGAGCTGGCTGCATTATTTCCGCATCCCTATTTTCATATCGGGGGAGATGAGTGCACAAAAGAATTTTGGAAAAAATCAGCCACAGTACAAAATTTTATGCAGCAGCAACATATAAAAGACGAACATGGGCTGCAGAGTTATTTTATAAAGCGCATGGAACTGATGTTAAAAAAGAAAGGCAAAAAAATGATTGGATGGGATGAAATACTGGAAGGCGGACTGGCACCAGAGGCAACAGTGATGAGCTGGCGTGGAATGGAAGGCGGCATTGAAGCGGCCAGGCAAGGTCACCAGGTGGTAATGACACCTGCTGATAAAGTGTACCTGGATTTATACCAGGGCGACCCCGCCATTGAACCGGATACCTACAGTATGCTGCGGCTTAAAACCTGTTACCAGTGGAACCCCGTACCGGCATCAGTAAACCCCGACCTGATACTGGGTGGGCAGGGCAATTTATGGACCGAATCTATCCCCACCGGCCGCCATGCCGAATACATGACCTGGCCCCGCGGACTTGCCTTGTCAGAAGTTTTTTGGTCACCGGAGAACAAGCAGCAGTGGGCTGCCTTTCAACAAAAACTGGTACCACAGTTTAACAGGCTATCTGCTGCCGGTATCAATTATTCAACAGCTGCTTTTGATGTGATGGCCCAAACCACGCACAATGAAAAGAAACAGCTGATGGCAGACCTTAGTACAGATGTAGATGGCCTCACTATTTACTATACACTCGATAATACCAACCCTGATAATTTCTCCTTACAATACAATGGATCACCGGTTGAGATTCCTGCGGGCATCTACCAGTTAAGGGCCATCGCCTATCGCAATAAGTTGCCTGCAGGCCATATGCTGATTGTTGGCAGGGATGAACTCGAGAAACGGGCCAAAAACCCGGGCGAGTAACCATCACCCCTGGAAATAAAGCTTTATGCAGGTGAAATATTTTCATTGCTTAACCGTAAATGGAACCCATTCCACTAACAAACGGCATTACGTGAACGTTGCGGTTTATGTGCCACATGCAGAATAGCCGGTTTACGTAGCGGGCTGATGATATACATTTGGGTTGCTGCCACCAAATGTATATTTACGGCCCAGGTTTAAAGCTGGTAAAATATAGAGGGCATTTTATTATAACTGTGTTTGTTGTTTTTATCGGTCGTTGTTTACGTTCGGGAATCAGCAATATTGCAGATCAATACGTGTTAGCCCATGCTCTTGCCTGGCGCAAGTATAGCTAACTAAAAATGGTTTTGCTATCAAGCTTACAATAATTGAAGACTACTTTATTCACGGAGCAGTTTGTGTTAAGGTGGAAACTTATACCAGCAGCAAGGTCGGTGCACGCCAATCCTTCTGCCCGGCCACATCTTCTTCCGGGCCTATGGTATGGCCATTGACCCCGACATGGGGCCAATGCCAAAATCGCCATTGCCCATTGTACCTGCACAAAGCCATGGGTAATAATTTTTTTACCCGTCAACCTGTTATCATTTACCTTTCCAATTAAATTAAAAGAACAAAAAGTGAAGCAAAGCAAACATGTCATCGTTTTTTTATTGTTGATCCTGCAGATTACTTCAACCGGATTTGCACAGGGGTTTGGAGATAAATTTCTCTTCAATGATCGCTGGTCTTTTCATTTGGGAGATATTCAGTTTGGTGGTATTGAGCAGCTGGATCATTCGGCGTGGAGGGTACTGGACCTTCCACACGATTGGAGTGTTGAAGGCATTGCCAGCACAAAAAATGCCAGCTGTACGGGGTTTTTACCGGGAGGCATTGCCTGGTACAGGAAAAGTTTTGATATGCCCATCGAACGTAAGGGACAGCAAGTGTACATTTATTTTGGAGGTGTATATAACAACAGCGAAGTTTTTATTAACGGTATAAATGTGGGCAAAAGGCCCAATGGATATATTTCATTTATGTACGACCTTACGCCCTACCTTAGATTCGGAGCCAACAATACCATTGCTGTCAGGGTGAATCACAGTGAAGATGCAGACTCCCGGTGGTACACAGGATCTGGTATTTACCGGGATGTTTATCTGGTGTATGCCCAACCGGTTCATATTGATTTGTGGGGCGTGTATTATACAACACAGCAAAACGGAGTAAACGTAAGTATACAGACGGCGACCAATATCATCAATACCAAAGAGGGCGCTAACGTTCCAATTATTGTAAAGCAGGAGTTGTTTGATGCAAAAGGAAAAAAAATAACTGCAACGGTTACTTCATCAAAGGTTACTGATAAACATACCGTCAGCCAGGAGCTGCATTTTTCAAACCCGGTGTTATGGACCCTTGCTGCTCCTTATTTGTACACGCTTAACACCACCCTTCTTTCAGGAAAAGATACGCTTGACAAAACCAGTACAAAGGTTGGTATACGCACCATCTCTTTTGATGCCAACAAAGGTTTCGCCTTAAATGGCGTACCCGAAAAATTAAAAGGCGTATGCATTCATCACGATGCCGGCGCTCTCGGGGCCGCGGTGCCCAAAGAAGTTTGGCAGCGGCGATTCAACATCTTAAAAGAGATGGGTTGTAATGCGATCCGGATGTCACACAATCCACAGTCTACGGACTTGTATGACTTATGCGATGAGCTGGGTTTGCTGGTTATTGACGAAGCGTTTGATGAATGGGAATATCCCAAACACAAATGGATAACCGGGTGGAATAACGGGGACCCCGGCTTGCAGGGAAGTGCTACTTATTTTAACGAATGGCATGCAAGAGATTTGAGTGATATGGTTTGCCGGGACAGAAATCATCCATCCATCATTATGTGGAGTATCGGTAATGAAATTGATTATCCGCAGGATCCCTATTCGCATCCCATTTTAAACCAGGCTGGTATCCGGCAGAAGCATAAAGCTGGTCATATCATTAGCCAGCCAAGGGCAGAAAATATGGGCTACATCGCTAAAGAACTGGTGTCCATCATAAAAAAGTTTGACCGCTCCAGACCAACCACCGCTGCATTGGCTGCCCCCGTTATGTCAAACGAAACCGACTACCCCAAAGCATTGGATGTAGTTGGGTATAATTATACAGAAAGCAGTTATGAAAAAGACCACCAAACTTACCCCGACAGAATTTTTTATGGAAGCGAAAACGGTACCGGTTTAGATGCGTGGAAAGCCGTTACGGATCATGATTACATTCTTGGACAGTTTTTATGGACAGGCTATGATTTTCTTGGCGAAGCGGGAAGCTGGCCTTCAAGAGGATCTACCGCAGGGGAGATTGATTTAGCCGGCAACATTAAGCCGAGAGGCTATTTCAGAAAAGCATTGTGGTCTGCTACACCAACTGCCTATGCAGGCACCTATCCCTATCGTGCTGAAGAAAAGCCTTCCGTGAACGCTCCCGCCTTATGGAATTATAAAGAAGGAGAAAAAATAAGGGTGGTTTGTTATACCAATTGTGAAGAAGCCGAACTGCATATCAATGGCAACAAAATGGGCGATAGAAAAGCTTATGATACCGCGACCGGTATTATTTACTGGGATACACCATTTACGGCCGGTAAATTAGAAGTACTGGCATTTACCAAAGGCATTCAAAAAGCTGGTTCCATCATTGAAACTGTTGGTAAACCATCTGCTATTGCTGCAACGGCAGACAAAGAAAGGTTTTCAAAAAAAGGAGAAGTTGCCCACGTGATGGTCACTATCAAAGACAAAGATGGCCATATAGTCCCTTTTGCTGATACGGAACTTTCTTTCCAGGTTTCGGATAACGCTGTTTTGTTAGGCACCGAAAATGCTGCTACCACATTGCCGGATAATTTTCAAGACAATGTTCAACGTTGTAAGAACGGTAAACTGCTGCTATACATCCGGTCGGTTGATCCGTCAAAACCTGCCTCTATCAAAATATCAGCCCCGCTGTTTGATGAGGTAACTGTTGCCTTATGATACACCTGGTAATGCCGGTGTGTAAGACTCAATCTGCTCCCGTGGGTGTATGTTGCAACAAGTGGACCCGGCTCCCTGTTCCGGTGTCGTCAGCGACTACGTTCCCGGCTGGAATACATCGCCGCAAGGCGTACTTAGTCCGAACCCATCTTCCTGTTATGAAAAACCGAAGCTAGTGTTAAATTAAGTGTGAATTGGCAATAGTGAATGTCGTTTACTTAAGGATAACCGCCGTCAGGGTCTGCAACTGCTGACGGGGTTGGGTTAACCCCGACGGCGGCTATCAGCCCCGTCGGCGGTTGATTAGGGATTAACTAAAGCTTAAGTAAACGACATTGATTGACCATTCACAAATAGACCCATCATTTTATTCTTAACATAACACTAATAGCAAACCTCTGAATTGTTATGTTGACAGACAAAAATAAAACAAGGTATTTACCAGTTACTTTAAACAAAATTCCAGGTAACTCTATCAACATCCTATCAACAAAATGAGGGTTATTTTACAATGATTTGTTGATAGAAATTTTGTTCAATACTTTTCACCCGGACTTTGCAAGCCTGCCATTTTTTTGAGAGAAAACGTTGCCGGAAGAATGAGAACTTTTGACATAATAAGGTTCAATGATAGCTTGCCGTAAATCAAATGAATACTGCGATACTGACTGTGCAAGCACTATTCATATCCCTTCTGGACTGGTGGATTATTTTCCACAGGTGAGCGCTTCAAAGCGCCCGATTTTTAATGTAGCTGAATTTAAGCAGGACTTTTTTACGCTGTGTAACGAAGTCTTTTATCATAATCAGGAATACCGCTTATGTGTGGCACAATGTGTGCCCTCAGGGATGCACGAATAACTTTCTTTATGACATATTGTTTGGGAATAAAATTAAAAGAAGGATTGGTAGGCATATCAGATACCCGCATATCAGCAGGCACCAGCACAACGGTAAAGAAAAAAGTATTGGTATTGCAGGATGGCAAAGCCTGCCTGTTCATTATGACAAGCGGCCTGCGTTCGGTAAGGGATAAGGCGGTACATTATTTCCAGGAACTGATAAACAACGGCATTGTATACGATAAGATGTATAAGGCTGTGAATGCTTTTGGTGAGCAGATAAAAAGAGTGGGGGAAGAAGATAGAGAGGCCTTGCTGCAGGCAGGCTACAAGTTTAATTTGAATGCCATTGTTGGTGGCCAGCTACAAAAGGATGAGGAGCACAAGCTTTTTATGCTATACACAGAAGGCAATTGGGTAGAACTGGATGAAGGAAGCCCCTTTGCCATCATCGGTAACTCAGGGCAGGGCAAGGGCATATTGAACAGGATCATTAATCCTTCCACCACCATGCGGCAGGCATTGAAAGCAGGTTATCTATCGTTCGATTCGGTAAGGGTAAGTTCTAACGATGTGGAATTTCCAATTGATATCGTAGCATACGAAAAAGATAGTTTTCACATTGCCGAAAACAGGTACCAGCAGCATGAACTGCAACAGGTATCGACTGAGTGGAACGAAAAATTAAAACACTACCTCGACGAGATGCCCGACGAATGGGCCAACAAAATGTTTCATCAATAACAATCAATCTTCTTAAATCATCACCATGAAATTTCAGGTTTATAGTGAATTGCACTACCAGGTTTATATACCCACCACTTTTATTTTTAGCATACAGGCATCTCACAACAGCAGCCAGGTAATTGTAGAAGAAAGCCTGGTAATTGATCCGCCCATTGCGTACGAAGAAATAACCAGTACCAAAGGCGAATCAAGGTTTATCAGGCTCACAGCGGATGCCAAAAGCCAGTTAACCATTCGTTACCAGGCAACGGTAGACATTGACTATGATATCATTCACCAGCGTCACCTGTCAAAGGCAGTGCCCGTAAATAAGATGGATGCTGACGTAATGCATTATCTTTTCCCCAGCAGGTATTGCCAGTCTGATAAACTGCAGAAGCTGGCTAGTAAACAATTTGGCAGTATAGACACCGCCTATGGAAAAGTGGCCGCCATTACAGAGTGGATCTACAACAATGTGGAATATACCAGCGGTGCTACCAATTCCGGCACATCGGCTCATGATACGCTAACGGAAAGAGTGGGCGTTTGCAGGGACTTTGCACACCTGGGCATTGCACTGTGCAGGGCGCTTTCCATCCCGGCCCGTTATTTCACCGGTTATGCCTACAACCTGAATCCACCTGATTTTCATGCCTGTTTTGAAGCTTATATTGGCGGCGAATGGATATTCTTTGACCCTACCAAACTGGTACCTGTAAACGGGCTTGTTAAAATTGCCAACGGAAGAGATGCGGCTGATGCAGCCGTGGCAAGTATCTTTGGCAATGCTGCCAGCACTGGCATGACTGTTAAATGTGAATGCAACGACCCGGCATTTAAACCATATTACATCAACGATGCCGCAAATCAAAAAGGATTGTCTTATAAATAAAATATAGCGATGGAGCTTAGTGAATGTATTGATGCTGTGTATTAACGTCGGGGTTTACGGCAGCTGCTTTATCAACTTAGCAAGTGCCGTAAAAACCCCGACGACGGAATGATTGCCTTATTGTTTTAACGGGGCAGCGGTTCTCGACATTTTATTTAGTGAAGTTGCACTTTGCTTCATTTTTAATCCACTTGATTTACCTAAAGGACAATAATAATCAATTGCACCCAGGGCCCCATCATAAGTAAGATCATATTCCACTACGTTTCCCCTGGTAACTATATTTGCTGTATAATTAAAGAAATCCCTGGTGCCATTGCCACCAAAGTTCCCATACATTACATCACCCTCATAGGTCCTTAATCCATCAAGGTTTTGAACAACAGTATATCCGTACTTTGTTTCTACTACATACAATCCGCAGGAGTTATTACTATATACCACGTCGCCGCTCTCCTGCGAAAGCCAGTAGGAACTGTTATCGTATACTACCCTGTCTTTAACACAACTGGTAAATAAAACTGCAACCAAAACGGCTGCAATTGAATAGGTAAAAATCTTTTTCATGAGTTCATATTTTAATGATGAATAATTACAGCAATGAGACGGGCAACAACAGGCTAAGTTTCATTACAACTTGTTAAAATAAAAAAGCCCCACAGTAGCGGAGCTTTAAAAATGGTTTGTTCCTGTGCTGCTCCCCCCATTCGGTGCAAGCAACACTTCAACCTATCAATCGCCTGCATTAGCGCAAGGGTTGGAGCTTGCAAGTTTGTTGATGCACTTTGCTTACACTGTTACACGCAACGTTTCCGGCGCTGCCTGGGCTTGTTAAGAGGCATTGTGGGGAAGGAATGGATAGCCCGCTGCACGTCTTGAAGATCGGTCGAAATTTATTGATCCAGGCTGGAGTAAATTCAGTTTGCTATCCGTTTCATACGGCAGTCCATGGAGCGTAGTGCCCATGAATAACAATACCAGGCTGGCATTTTTTTAAATGCAAAACAGATACCGGAATTAACTGCAGCACCTTCTTTCGTTTTTCCAGCTTTTTTGCTGTTCTTTTACATCCATGGATAAATCCAAAACGTTGCAAGTTCAAACATTCGTTCGGTCTCAATTTTAGTAATTTAGCTTTGCATTGATATAGTTAAAGCCGGTTTTTCAAACAATAGTTATTTATATTTTGGCATCAATAAATACGAGTACAGAAGGCACGCCCGTACGTTAGCGGCCAGGGCCTTGTTACTTCTAAATTTTACTGCATCTAATAAATTTTAATTCACTTATACTATCGTTTATGAAAAGCACATTTATACTATTGTTAGGTATTTCAATCAGTACTACAATGCAGGCTCAAAATCAAGACTCAATCAAGATCGCCTCAGTTAATAATGTACAACTTCTATCAAAAAGCAAAATTCAAAAAACTGTCGGCTGGACGATTTTTGGTACAGGAATACCAGTAGTACTTTTTACGGGATATTTTTTAGCTACATCTAACAAAAACGATATTGACAAGTCAACACTAACAACAGTTTTTATAGCGGGCACACTCTATACGCTGATAAGTATTCCGCTAATAAGGGCAGGAAGACTGAATAAAAAGCGGGCGCTATCGGTGAGTATCATTGATAACAAAGTTGCGACACCATATTTTTATTCCTTTGTTGTAAAATCGCAACCGTCTATTTCTGTACATATCCCTTTCAATTAGATTCTGAATATGCTCAGGCTGACGTTGCGAAGAAGGAAATTTCATTGCTGGCTGGCTCAGTTCAGTAGTATGTTGTAGCGTTATTGCAATTCATCTTATTTTCAAATAAAATATTGTCACCAACTGATGGTGTGAAAAATGTACAAGAGCCCCGCACTTGTCCAGGCGTAATTTTTTTATGTCTGAATGCGACAATCTCCAACAGGTTTTACACTACAACCAAACACCAGGTAAATAATCAAATGGTGTTTTATGGTTTCGATCCTATCTATCTTTACTACACCTGCTATCAGCAGCTCAAACCAGGTCGGTGCTGTACAAACCCTCAAGGACCTTATTGCAAACTTAAACAATACATCTCCGTTGTTTCAATATCCAGCCGGTTTGCATGCTATCGTAAATGGTAGTTTTTCTGTTTATCCACTTCTGTTTGTAGCCGCTGGTTAATATCTATTTTCGGTTTGCTAAAAACAAAAATGGTTGTTCCGTATTCCCTGGCGAATAATTTATTATTGAGTCAGCTGCAAAAGCAGTGTCAAAAAAAGGAGTTGTTTTACCTAACTCATCGTTGCTGCCGTTAAACTCTTTAACCCTGATAAAATTTTCAATTGTACTGTCAAGGTTAAACCAATTAATATAGTCTGCATTGAACGAAACGGCTTTGATATTTTTATTGTTGGTATAATAATTAATTGCTCCTGCTTCTCCATAATTGTCGCACACAATGATAGTTTGTTTTTTATTGGGCAACTTATTGTACACCACTTCCACCTTTTTAGCCAATTCTTTCCACCCGAGCATGTCGGCAAAGTCTTGTGGCAAAGGGTGGTCTTTACCATCTTCCCAACGAAGCAGCCCTAATTTTTTATATTGATTTTCATTTTCAAGAATATACCCGGGAGATTTAATTGAAAAGAAAATGTTGAATAAAAGCACGTAAAGAGCAATTGGAATAGCTATTAACAAAGGTTTAAAATATCTTTTCCATCCGGCATTTAATTGCGCTCCAAGAAAAGCGGCACCTAATGAAATATAAACCGGGTACAATCCGATGGCATAATAACTTTTAGCTTTAAAATAAACAAAGACTATCAGCGTAAAAATGAGTGTACTAAAAAACAACCTGAATTTTTTAAATGGTCTGTAAAACAGTAGGGCATAAAGAGATGCCAGGATAGCTGGCAAAGAACCAATAAAATAAAAAACTTGGTCCTTTATAAAGTCGGCCCTGTTAACATTTACCAATTGAGTGTCTGCTAATTTTTTTAAATGATGGTAAACCGGAAAGTGATTATTGTACTGCCAAAATAGATTGGGTAAAATGAGTAACAGCCCAATGATCATTGCATAATAGCACTCTTTTTTAGCAAAGACTGCACGTTGGCCGGTTAATAAAATAGCCGGAAAAAGTGCGATAAGCAAAAAGACAATGTTGTACTTATTTAAAAAGCCAAGCGCAAAAACAATACTACCAATGAAAAGCCATTTTGCATTTTCTGTATTGATGTATTGAATGAGGATAAAATAAAAAGTCGTCCAGCAAAGAACGTCCAATGAATTGGGTTGAAATAGAAAGTTCAATCTTAACAGTGCAGAAAATAATACACAGGTTGCTCCCAATACCAATGCAAACAAATTGCCGTTCAATACTGCAATCGTTTTCCAAACCACAAAAATTGTTAAGGCACCAAACAAAGCAGGAAAAAATTTAACCCAAAAAACAGTGTTGCCAAATAGTTTGATAATACAGGAAATCCAGGAAGTAACCGGTGGAACGGATTGAAAACCCCAGGCTAAATGATTGGCCTGGTCAAGATGTAAATATTCATCCCGTTGCAAGTCATAGTCCGGGTTAAATAACAAATACTGTAAAAGAAATTTTACGAGTATAAATCCAATTAAAATGAGTGTTTTCTTTGTCACTGAAAGTTACCTGTTAAAATTACTGCCAACGGCCGCGGCTTGCCTGCCCGGTCATATTTTAAAATTATTAGCCTGCAACTGCTGCTAATTTATACATAAATCCGGATAACCATCGGGATCATTGGTGTATGTAATTGGTCAGCCTAATTCCCGCCGTACCAAGCGGTATAACAAAAAGCAGGCTGCATATTGCAGCCTGCTTTAGTCCATTTTTTATCATCCGGGCCCTTTACCAGTAGCTCCCCGCTGCCTACGTTGATTCATATGAGCACGACACAAAACTGAGTATAGACGTTGCTGCAATGGAAGCTACACTTCAAACTTCTTAATGCGCTACAAGCTTTTTATATAATCCGCACATCCCTTCATGATAGTGGGGTCAGTTTCCATCTCAACAAAAATATATTGGAGCCCGCCCACCTTGGCCGCATCAAAAAAATCTTTCCAGTCTACAATACCCGTACCCATCCTTACTTCTTTGGTATGATCCGAAGGAGCGTAATCCTGGAGATGCGCCGATATAAAACGACCGGGGTATTTACGGAAATAATCCTGTGCCTTATAACCCGACGTAATGGCGGCTACCTGGAACTGCATTTTTACCAGCGAAGGATCTATGTGCTCCAGCATCAAATCATATTGCGGGCGACCACTGATCTTTTCATCAAACTCTCCGTTGTGGTTATGATACCCTGCTATCATGCCGCCCTTCTTCACCAGCTCACCTACATGGTTCATTTGTTCGCAACGTTTTTTTATCTCCTCTTCGGTCTTGGCTCCCAGCCCGCCCGAGCACACCATGGTTTTCAATCCCAGCTGGTTGGCAAAGTCAATACGCTCCGCCAGGCTTGCATCGTCTGTGATTTCTTTCCAGGTAAAATGACAACTGGTAGTTTGCAGGCCGGCATCGTTGGTGATTTGTTTCAATTCCTTACCTGAATATTTCGCCAATGGGGCGAAAGGCCCCTGGTATCCTTTGGGGCTACACCATTCTACATTTTGATACCCATACCCAGCCAGGCGTTTCATGGTCTCTTCCGGTTGCAGGGATATTACATCCCGGAACACATAACTCTGAAAACCGAGTGGCATATTAATACCTTTCCTGTTCGCCATGGCAAGTAAGCCCGCGGGCATAGCACCCAGCATCGCGGTAGAGGCAAGTCCCGCAGCAGCATTGCCTAAAAAAGATCTTCTGTTCATAACAATCGTTTTAATGTGTGAGTATTTAAAATTGCAAAGCAGGCTACCATAAAGGGTTGTTATTACCCGGCACTTGTTGCTGGTAAAAGGTAAGTATTAATATGCATTCGGGCATAAACAGTGCCGGAAATATTTAACGGCGACTGATTGGCTTTCGTGTAATTTCTTAAAGCTGTTGTATTTGAAAGTTGCAGAAATTGCCCCATTTGGTACAAACAGTCCTGGAAACTATTTTACGCCTGCATGGGCGTATAAAGTTTTGCACGTGGGCATCGCTTGCCAACAAATTGCGCCAGTTGAAGCGTACTCTCGAAGCGACCACTTGCGCCGCTAAGAGTGCCCTTTCCATAATTCATACAAGCAGTTCAAAATAGACCCGGAAGTTACTTATCCTTTACCACCATAAACGTTATCGGTTGACGCCGGTAAGCATTGACAGGTTTTCCCATTGCGATAGCCGGATTCCATTTCGGCGATTTTTTGATTACACGTACTACCTCCTCTTCCATTCCATACCCGATATGGGTTTCGGCCTCGGCATCCACAATTTTTCCATTTTCCCCAACGATGAACCTAACAATTACCTGGTACTGCCCTAATGGCGCTCCTTTTTTTACCGGCACGTTTGTTTTTACATTTTCGGCGAGATAATTTTGCCAGTCTGAAACGCCCTCTTGAAAAGATGCTTCTTTTGAAAATATAAAATCCTCCATACGGTTGCCGTTTAATGCATAGGCATCCGTGATTTCTCTCTTACTATTTGGGTTATACTGGTAATGCACCCAAAGCTTACCATTGTCGTAATAATGATACGTGTTTTTAATTGTACCATCCGGGTTAAAATAAGTTGAATCTGCTGTTTGGCCATTCTCATAATATCTTAGTAAGCGATCCACTGGTTTTACAAACAGCGTATCAGCATATGCAGATTTACAATTTAACTTTTTAGACTTCATCCAATAGGATGTGCATCTATAAAAAGTGTCTTCCTTTACCAATTCTGTAAAAAAGAAAGCGGAATCTTTAGACGTCTTGTTCCAGGAAGAATCGAAATATTTAGTTAGTATCGGTTGCTGGGCGATAGCCGAGATAGAAACGATGCAACAAATTAAAATCAGGGTAATAACGCGTTGTGGGTTTTTGAGTTTTATCATTTGGGGTGTTTTTTTTCCAGGATTGCAGCCAACGTTTCGAATTGGCGGAGGGCGGCGCTTTTGTTGTTGATACTGCCCAAGGCTCAATTTAATATATTAAGTTGAAGATAACGACAAAAGCTTAACAGAAAAAAGGTTGGGCACACCAAAGTATTTCTATTATGCCCATTCACAGATCCTTACATGAAAGACCTTGCATTGGCGAAAGGTTGCCCAGCCGGTAAGTATGTTTGGTGTACCTGTACCTTATTGACGATTGTGATTAACAATGTTGTAGCACGTTACCTGGCAGGTGATTCTTTAAGCCGGCCCAGGCTTGACCAACTCTCCATATAGTTGCGAAAAAGGCAACTGACGAGTACCGCGTTTCGCGGAAAACTTGCACCAATGGGGCCAATAAAGAGTACTCATTTTACAGCACCACCTGCGATAAATGCCGGCTACGCATTGGTACATGCTATTTATGCAATGGAACCAAATATTTCATTGCGTTAATCCTAAAAATATATATATTTAACTATCCTACAGCAAGCCACCTACCTAAATTTTCAGCTATTTTATTACACAACCTTTTTGCTTCATTTAGTAAATTTTTGTAATTATGAAAAAATATCTACTCCTTTCGATTGCCCTTTTTCATGTATCAGCTTCTCTCCTGGCGCAGGATATAGTAAACGTAAAAGACATTAATACAGCAGGCAGCGCTTTTCCTCATGATCTTATCATTTCAAATGACAAGTTATTTTTTATAGCACAGGATGCCAGTAGCTACAACAGTCTTTGGGTTACGCTTGGCACCAATGCCACAACAACCAATGTTGGACCCTTTGGTGGTATCAGTAACAGCATACAGGAGCTCCAGAATTATAACAATAAAATTTATTTCGCTTATAATGATGGGGTAAACGGCCAGGAACCCTGGGTAAGCGATGGCACCACCGCAGGCACCGTTATGCTTAAAGATATATACCCAGGCGTTACAAGCTCTGGCCCGCAAAACTTTACGGTTGCCAATAGTAAACTTTTCTTTTTGGCAAATGATGTAAATGGAAGCCACCGGCTATATGCTTCTGATGGTACAGCTGCAAATACGATCGTTGTTAAAAATAATATTGTTGCAGGCTTTAATGGCGAAAGAGCTTTAGCTGTTTTTAATAATATGGCTTATTTTGAAAGTGATGATGGTTCGGGCTCCGGATTCGGGCTGTGGAAAAGTGATGGCACCGTTGCAGGAACCTCACTGGTAAAAGCAGGTATTATCGTTGCCAATTTTAAGGGCAATTCGCCTGTGCTAAATAATAAAATGTACTTTAATGTAAATGATAATATTAATGGAGATGAGTTATGGGTAACCGACGGAACAAATGCAGGTACTACTATTGTAAAAGATATTAATCCTGGTGGCAGTGGTGAGCCGATGAACTTCCAGGTATACCATAGTAAAATTTATTTTTCAGCAAATAATGGTGTAGACGGAGAGGAACTGTGGGCAACGGATGGTACCGGTGCCGGAACACAAATGGTGAAAGATGTGGTGGCGGGCTCAGGAAGCAGCCAGCCACGTGCAATTACTGTTTATAAAGATACATTGTATTTTCTTGCATGGGCCACGCAGGAACTGTGGAAATCGGATGGCACCGGTGCACAAACACAGTTAGTAAAAAGTGCAATTCCTTCATCAATATTTTCAGCAATATGGAATAATACATTATACATGATCTCGGGTGCAGACTTTTCAACCTATCAAAGCAATGGATCAACAGCAGGGACAATCCCAATGAAGGCCGATAATACAACATTTGCTATTAGCCATTATTCGCAATTTGGAAGTGATAATTATTTTCTTGAATATCATAATGAGCTGTACCTGCAGGCAAGTGTATCCGGCATTACAACCGGGTTTGAGCTCTGTAAACTTACAAGCTCTGCGCTGTTACCGTTAAATTTAATTTCGTTTACGGGCCAGGTTGTTGGTAATAACGATGTTTTACATTGGACCACTGCCAATGAGTTAAACACTGCTTCGTTTATCATTGAGCAAAGCGCAGATGGAAATAATTTTAAAGCTACCGGGCAGGTTAAAGCCGTACAAAATAATACATCCAATAAAGAATATGTTTTTACACAACGTTCAAACCTTACTGCAGGTGATTTTTACCGGCTTAAGATGGTTGACATAGATAACGCGTTTACCTACTCACCGGTTATCAGGGTAAAGCATGTGGGTGTAGCGGGCACTAAAATAATATACCAACCGGGGTATAAAAAAATAATAATTACTAACCAAACCAACGCAATTTGCAGATGGGAATTATATTCAGCAAACGGCATGTTAACCAACCGCGGCAATTCATCAAATGCAGCTATAACCATCCCTTTAAGCAATGCAGCCAGTGGCCCGTATATTATAATTTGTAACGCTAAAAATATAACACAGTCGTTAAAATTCGTAGTTAATTAGTATTAAGTTAAGTGGGAATTGGCGAAAGTGAGTGGTCAGTATTAACCATTGGCCACGCACTTTCGCCCTTTGCTGCCAGCCACTCCTACAAACCCTTCAACGCGTGCAGGGAGGATACGGAACGGCCAGGTGTGTTCGCAACCTTGCACCTTGCCGGATATCCCCGGTTAAATATCAACTAATAAAACACAGACAGGGTGATGATGCATGTCAGGAAGCAATTAATTTTTAGCGAAGTATTTT
The DNA here is from genome assembly GCA_038210625.1 of Chitinophagales bacterium. Taxonomy (GTDB): domain Bacteria; phylum Bacteroidota; class Bacteroidia; order Chitinophagales; family Chitinophagaceae; genus Ferruginibacter. The sequence goes on from JBBQWL010000003.1 coordinate 179,903, forward strand.
ATACCGTTGACCATAGATAAAGGTGTGCCGGATTTCATTGCTCCCCTGTACTCTCTCCTGTCAAATGAAGAATAATAGGTGAAGGATACTTTATCGATACTTTTTATTTTACCCTTATAAGCCGCATCATCAAAGGAAGTGTAATAGGTGAATGCAGTGGGACCAAATGATTTTAATTTTCCTTTATATGCCTCATTATCCAATGATGTAAACCAGGAGACAGCAATGTCGCCAATCAGTTTGATGTTCCCCCTGATTGAGGCGTCATCATAGTTGCCGTTGTAATCAAAATTGAATTGCCCAATGCTTTTTATTTTTCCTTTTAGCAAATCGTTTTCGTAAGATGGATAGTAAGTAAAAAGTGTACTGCCAATGTATTTAACCTTTCCTTGCAAGGCTTCATTATCAGCAGCAGAATAATATTCTACCCTGCCAACATAGGGCGCCAATCTGCCACTGTAATTTTCTCCCGGGCCTATATAATCATCTACACCCCAGTTAATCACTTTACCATCTTTTGAAACATTCAGCAAAACTTTATCATTTAATTCAAAAGTTATCAGCTCCACATTGCTGTTATTTGCAAGTGTTACTTTAGTAATCTTTTGTGCAAAAAGAGAAGCAGTAAAGAGTATCGCAATAAAAGCCAGCCATGATTTTTTCATTCAGTTCTAATTTATTAAACCACGAAATGAAATTAGCTAAACAATTTTATTTTGAGCCATTTACTATTATTTGTTCTTCCCGGCAATGTCTCCTCCCGGGCCCAGGTGCTGGCCAGGTTCGTTGCGAACTACGGAAATAGATCTCAATAAAAGCAACGGTAATTTTGCCGCAAACAAAGTGCCCGACTCTTAATAAAAACCAAAAAACTCCTTTACCTCTATGCTCAAACTCCATTCACTCCGTGGTAAAATAACCGGAAAGAAAAACCCTTGCTGATAACACTCAGCCAACTTGATGATGCCATCATTGTTTACGAAGTGTTAGCTCATTCTAAGCATGGCCAACTCACCATTGCTTTTCTACAAAGCGCCCATTGAAGTATATAAGATGTATAGAACCCCGTTCAAAAAGTGGAGCGAATGTAGTCATCACTTCCATCAGCCACCTGCACCCGGAGGGTTAGCAGCGGTTTTACATTACACACTTTACACCATTGATTTATCTGGCATAATGTTAGTAATTATCAAAGGAAAAATACAATGCAGGCAAAATCTTACCAGGCATCAGCAATATCAAATATTGAAGCATTAGCAAAATTGATGGACTCGCAGTTTACCATTCCGGGAACTAAAATCAGGTTTGGTCTTGATGCGATCATTGGATTGGTACCGGGCGCCGGCGATTTTGCTACCTTTTTAATTTCTGGTTATATGGTGATGATACTGGCAAAAAACGGAGCCAGTGGATTTGTACTTGCAAGAATGACATTCAATATCTTAATAGATGCATTAATCGGCTCTATACCTATTTTAGGTGATTTATTTGATGTTGCATTCAGAGCAAATCAACGTAATGTGAAGCTCATGCGGGAACACTATATCGAAGGTCGGCACAAAGGTGGCGCCTGGAAGCTTGTAGTTCCGTTACTGCTATTAGTTTTACTGGTGATTGCTGCTTTGGCCTGGGTAAGCTACAAAGCCTACCTATGGTTATTTACCTGAAAAAGCGCTGCGAATATTGGCAACAGGTGGGGAATTTTATACTAATAGCACCAGGCGTTAAAAATCTTAACGCCTGTTTTATTATGTTCTTTATCCGGATGCCTCTTACTCCTTCTTCACCACTTTAGTCGCTTTGAAAGTTCCGTTCGGTTGCGAAAAAAAATTCAATGACCTTATCATTAGTGTTCACCTGATGACATTGCCCTATCCATAATTATTACAACAGATACCATACTACTCACGCCGCTATTCTTTGCAAAATAACTTTACAGGGTATGGTAGAAGTAACTTTCACCTGGTGGTTTTTGTGAAGTGGGATGGCAAAATAATCCCCCGGTACAAGTGCATGCACGTCGTCACCTACAACAATATCGCAGGTACCTTCTACGATGAGAAATTTTTCAAATTCATGATCATGAATTTCCTGCGGGGCGTATTCTTTTATCCATACAATTGCGGTCACAGCTTCCGGCGTGTAGCCAATAATTTTTGCAAAGATGTCATCATTACCAGGCACTAGCAGATCGCTTCGGTTCAGCCAGGGCGAGTAATCTTCAATAATAGAATTTTTATTAAGAACAGGCGGCATAGTAACGGGTTCACCGCCTTTTAGTCTTTCAGTATAATCAATAGTGGCCAGTAAAAATGGCTTTATCACCGGGTTCGGTGTAACAGCATGCTCCATGGCATACGCTTCCAGCGCTTCTCCAATCGCTTCTATTTCCAGCCTTATTGCGGGGTCAGTAGCTGCCATCAGCTCTACTTCCGTTGATTCGGCCGGGCTCGTAGCGCCTAAAACGTACAGCTCCAGTATACCGGATCCAATATATTCCATACCTTTTGTCATAATTCCTTTCCGCTGATCATATTTTTAATGGCCAACCTTATATGCTGTTTAATTTCTTCTACCGGTATACCCAATGTCCCGGCAGCATTTACGCAACTTTCCCCCTTGTAATACACCATGTCAAATATAATCTTTTGAACAGGCTCCGGATTGATTTGTTTTGTATTATTGCCGGTGGCGTGCTCATTTACGGAATTATGTAGCGGAAGGTTCTGTACTGCACCTGACCGTACCTTATCAATAGCCAGTTGCCTTGCAGTATTCATGAGCCAGCAAAAGAGGGATTTTCGGGAAGCATCAAAAGAACCGATCTGATACCAGGTATGCAGAAAGGTATTTTGTAAGATTTCTTCTGCACTGCTATCAGCGGGTACTATTCTGCTGATGAGCCCCATCAGTACCGGAGCATACTTGTCGTATACCCTGCCCAGCGCCTGTTTATCGCCTTGTTTGATAGCAACAGACAAGTGGAGATCTTCTTCTACAGCGGAGTTTGTTTTTGTCATGATTAAAAATGATCCTTATTGCTAAAAAACCTGTCAGCCTGCAAATATGCGCCCAATTATTTTTAGAAATACTATATCATTTTAAAAATTACCTGTATCATAAAAGCGCTGGTAATCACCAGGCTTCTAAAAATAAAGAAGCCCTTAATTAATTTTAAGGGCTTCTTTGTTCATTTCGTTATCTCCAAACAAAATCAGTTAATGCCACATAATGTCTGCCATTGTCCGCATTCTTCCATATTTTATATACTGTTGGATAATTGGTTCCCGATGGTGAAAAATGTAATGGCTGAGGAAAAGATTTACTATAAGTATTACCACTTAACAAAAATGCTTTTGTTATCATTGGTTCCAGGAAAATTACCTGGCCGTTGTGTGAACCATAAATGAACGTATGAGTAAAAGGCATAAGTGTAGGTGGAAGTTCAGGCGAAGCGGGGTCTAACCAGTGGGTGCCCATTTGCGTAACGGTGGCGCCCTGTATAACATAAGACGCAGGCAGGTATCCCGGTGCCGGCGCCGCAGTTGGCATTCCTGTAATTTGCATTTGCTCCGCAACAGAAATTTTATAAAAGTGCATATCAAAATGCGGTACGTCGTAAATGCCGGGAGGTTCATGCCCTATGGGTTCCCAGTTAAGAGTGATGTGGTCAAAAGGAGCAACACCCTCTGCTTTTTGATGCAGTTTTAAACTAAAAGTACTGGCTGCAAAATCAAGCGGATTGGTTGGTAAATTGTCAAATGCTGTCGAAATAAATTCAACTCCTACTGCCAGGGGCATATTTCCGGCCCTGGTAATATTTATCCACGAGCGGGCATGACCATTTCCCATTTGTACCTCAGGACCATAAAAGGTATTATAGTCATTGGGCATTTCCCTGCTGGTAAGCGCACCGGCACCAGGCAGCATTACTTTTTCTATAGCAGTAAGGGTGATTTGCTGTGATAAATTTGATTTGTTTTGTTCTTTTTGGCAAGCTGTGAAATTTAAAAGAAGCAGCAACAACAGCGGATAATGCAAATGATTTACTTTTTTCATGTTTACTTTTTTTGAAGTTAAAAAATAGGCAAAGCTTCCTTCGGAGATGACAAATGCAGAGATTCAATAGGAAGGGATAAAAAGGCTTATTTTAGTTCAATGGGCAGCTATAATAAATATAGGGAATTTTTTATTTAATTATGGTAATATTTTACGTTAAACTCCAATGGGTGCGGCAGCTTGTCAAACGATTAAACGCTGCATTGGTGCAAGGTTGCGGCGAGGGCAAGTGTGTGGACGTCCTTGTACCTTGCGGGGTCTTTTAAGTTAAATGCCGCTTATCAACTCTCAGCCAGTTTAATGATGCCACCTGCAACGTGTAAGCTCTTTCGCATGCCTGCCACAAGCATGGCCAGCTCACAATGCCTTTTCTGCTAAGCAGCGCCCATTGAAGAGTACAATTCACGGAACCTACCACCTTAATAGAAAAATAAACCAGGCAGCCATTACAAAACCTATTATCAAAGCAAGGTATCCCCATACATAATTGTGCCTTATTTTATACCACATAACCCAACTACTGATAGATAAAAAGATAAGGCCTGCCGCAATTACATCCATAGAAAATCGCCACACGCTGGTAAGTAACCAATTTGGTTCAACCCCGGGATTATCCCTGTTGGAACCATTGAAAGTGTGAAGCGTTTTTAGTTTTCCCCAGATGTTATAAGAGAGTTCGTTTTGAACGCATCTTCCATTTTTAAAATCAGCATGAACCTTACTAACGTGCCCTGGATAAGAAACACTGAAGTCTGCACTGTCACCTGTCATCTTTACATTGGTTACTTCGCCTGAAATTTTTAACTGATACAAAATACTCTTCAATCTTTGTATGCTATCCAAACCCGGGGGAACGCTGACAGTTATTTCAGTTTTCTTCTCTTTTCTTTCTTCCCAGAAACTGCTAAACTTCCAGTCTCCATGATTTAAAAGCAGGCCGGAAAATGAAAATAACCATATAAAAAGTACCAAAAATAATCCAATATGGATATGAAGGCGACGATTGTAATGTGTAAGTTTTTTAATCTGCGTGCTGTTTGTCATCCTGCAATAAATAATAAAAGTGCGGTAAAAGTGATCCCTCCTAAAATAATGGCAACCCATCCTAACTTCCTTTCTGCCTTAAGGAAATACCATAAAAAAATACCGCTTGCAGACAGAAATAGCAGCAGGTAAACCACCACATCAGCCAAAATTCTCCAGTTCTTCATAAACGATGCATTGCCGCGGATATTTGAATTATGTGGCCCGGGCATCTTGTGAAGGTAATTGGCCGCCCTTAGAGTGCCCTCCTCATCCCTTGTAATTAATACCTCTTTGGTGTGCTTATTTACTTCAATCTTTGTTCTTGTTCCCGGCATCGTTACCGGAAAAGAAATATGATCTTCATTTTGTGAGATGTAATCTATTTCGCCTTTAATGTGTAGTTGTTGTATAATCGCTTTGGCAGTTTGCAAATCCGAGGTATCATAAGGAATTGTATTAAGTTGGGTTTTAATAACCGGTAAATGTTTAACAGGAATGAGACTGTTAACGAACCCGGCATGGTTTAACACAAGCACACTGATGCTGAAAATAAGTACAAACGGACTAACGAATAATCCTGCATATAAATGGAGCGAGCGAACGGGCGGATAATACTTCTTCATTCTTTTTAAAATACCTGTTTTAATAAATTGCTACATGGTTTAATACAAAATTAGGTGAACCAGGTACACTGATTGCTTTGAAATTTGTATAAAAAAAAGTAAATTTAAATGAAGGCATATACAATTGATCAAAAAGTTACTGGCATTGATAGGCGCCATTTAGTGCAGGCTAGTCTTGAAACCATTAAACGCCTGCCTTGCCACAAGGTTGTGGCAAGGCAAATGTGTGGACGCCCTTGTACATGCCGGGTCTTTAAAGTTAAATGCCGACTAACAAAACCCTTGCAGTTTGATGATGCCATCATTGTTTGCAAAGCATTAGCTCATGCTCTTTTTGGCACAAGCAGGGCCACCTCACAATAAATTTTCTGCAAAGCTTGCGCCAATTGAAGCGTATTCGATTCAAAGCACTGCTTTCAAAAACTGGAGCTAATGTAGACCTCAATAAGATCAGCCGCTTTGACCATAAGGGGCTTGTTGTTGTAACTTATCACCCAGGTAGTAATGCAATAGGGAAACATTTTACTGTTTCCCCTATTACAACCTTTAAATGAATGTAACTCTTCTTAAATTTTTAGTAAGTCTTTCTTTAATTGTTCAATGTTACTTTTACTATCTGCCCTAATGGAGGGCCAAATCCCCAGCCGGATACATACAAATTTCCATCAGGTCCCATTGCCATGGCAGTTGGCAAATTTAGCCCTGATATAACTTCTTCTACAGTTCCATTAGCATTAATTTTTCTTATTCTGCCCGCCCCCGGAGCAGGAAAAGGATTGGCAGTCATTTCCAGTACATAGATATTTGAGTTTTTATCCATCACCAGTCCTATAATGGCATTAAATCCTGTAGCAATTTTTTTCATCATACCACTCGGCGTTATTTTAAAAACACTGGATATACCCGTAGCTGGAAAAACACCCAGGTCGCCTACATAAAAATTACCTTTATAAGCCAGTGCTGTTGGAACTATATGTCCCTGGCTTGCAGAAATATCAACCACTTCCGCAATGCTTCCATCCAAACCAATTTTTACAAAATTGCCGTGATTGGGTTCCAATGCATAAAAATTATTTTCTGCAACAGCCATACTATACCAATTGCCTTCAGGCGTATAATCATCCTCTTCATTTTGAGCACCTGGGTGCGCTACCGACCATGAGCCCAGATCGGCGATCAGGGTATGGCTTCCGTTGGAATTAATTCTGTAGATGCCGTTGGTTGAAGAGGGAACTCCATGGCCACAACCTGCGCCACTCTGTAGTACGTACATTGTAGTACCAATGAAGGCCACGTCTGCCGGTCCGAATACGTCGGCTAACGTTCCGTCCAAATTAGTTCCAACGCTTGTAGGCAGATTATCAACAACTGTTGCACGACTGCCAGAAGATGGATCAATCCTGGAGATGCGCCCCCCGGTGGCACAACCAAAATAAGGCGAGAACACATTTGGTTGCAGCGAAGCGCAACTTCGTGTGCTACACAATGCAGTTGGCCCTGTACCTGCTTCGGCAACATATAAATTGCCATCTGGTCCAAACTTTAATCCTCTTGGATGATTAAGACCCATTGTAATAACCGACATAGTAGCAGGTGTGGTGTTCATTGTTTTGCTACGCGTGCTGTTGTCGGCTTTTAACGCATTGCTGGTTTCCGTAGGCTTTATTTCTTTATTGCAGGAGGCAAATACAATAATAAAGCTGCACAGCATTAATTTAAGACAATTGCTCTTGAAAGATGTTTGCATAATTTTTTTTTTATTGGTTAAAAAAATAGAGGCCAACAGATTAAAATTACCATGGGTATTGTCAGTAGATAGTGGTGATCTTAAATGGATAACGCCGCGGGAGGCATTTCATCATTGCCTAAAAACTAAGTTCTACAGGGATGTGTCAGAAAGGAGAATAAAGAAAAAGTATTACGAAGAATTTCCAGGGGGATTTGAATCGAAAAAATGTAAATGACAAATGCTGTCGTAAATATAATTACATTTTTATTGAAATGCAAGCATGTTTAATAATTTTGCCGGTTGGGTGTTTATTAAACAATAGTAGCAAGCCTGGTAGCTGCAAGATACAAGCATGCCGATACACCCGCCCGTAAGGCTCATGGTTAAAAGATCCTAAAGTAAAGATGCATTATTATGGAAAGTTTTATAACCGCTACGGATGTGTGTTGGCTGTCATGATTGACGATGGCCAACCAACAGTATTATAGCTCACTGCTTGTTAGTTCATTCAGTTGTCGGGCACAAACATGGCCAACCCGCAATATCTTTTCTACAAAGCGCCAACTGAAGCGTATTCGCTTCACCGAACACCTTTCAAAAGGTGAAGCTTGTGTAGACATCACTTTTTTTGGACCGCTTGGACCACAAGAGGGGACACCGACTACGGGAGTAATTAAATTCTTACAGAAGCTTTTGATACCTTAAAAACCAGCAAGCCATCACTTGCCAGTTGGTATAAAATTTATGAAATGCAAGGACACCCGCCACACAGGTAGAAGCTTTCATGGCTGCTGGCATCATGTTTGTCTTGCTAAAACATTCATCATTTAAATCAACCATTATGTGGCAACCGCTAACCGATTGTGCAAAGCAACTCACCATTCACTCCCGCCTGCGTGAAAAATTGACCGATGGGGATAAACTATTCGAAATTACACTAGTAGAATTCGACCAGTATCACCTTCACCTGCTAAGTCAGGATGAAAAGCCGGCTGAAGACCTTGGCCAGGTATTAAGCTGCAAACAGCTGCTTGAGTTCGCATTTGAAGTAGAGGTGAAAGAATAAGTTTTCGATTGCCGGACTGCGCCCAGTGAATACCTGCCGGACATGGATCGTTCGTTTTGGAAAATGTACCATACGTTTTTTGAAGAATAAACTACAGGTTGTATTGGGTGAAAACACCAACAACGGAGTACCTTTTCTACAAAGCTTCCGCCAACTGAAACGTAGCGATTCCCGGGGCTGCTTTCAAAAAGGGGGCTAATCCGGACATTGATTTGATTAGATGCCTGGACCAGCTGGTAGCTTAAATTTTCTTTATTCCGGAAGAATATTTTGATTCATGCGAAAAAGGTTATCCGGGTCATACTTACGTTTAAGTTTGGCAAGACGTTCATAATTTTCACCATAAGCTTCTTTTACGCGGGCCTCACCTTCCAATCCCAGAGTGTTTACATAAACTTTATGACTAAGGTAGGGTTGCAATGCATCCCAGATATTGCGGGTCCAATTGATATTCTTCTCATCATCCTGCTTGTCTGGCCAATTTGAAATGATAACAAGATCAGGTTGAAATTCCCTGTGAGGATAAGAAGTGCCTCCTTCTGGAGCCCTGCTGGCTGCACCTCCATAATATTCGATAAGTGTTGCAGAGTATGGCGATGGGTTTTCGGCCATTTGTGAAATGAGTATGTCTATTACTTCATCGGAAACTTCCTTAAGAAAACCAGACTTCCAGTAATACCTGTTACCATGCGGGAAAGCTTCGTCAAGTAAAGACTGCATTTGAACATAAGGCAGCGGCTGAATAAGATCAGCCAAGGGCGTTTCAAACGCTCTTAATGGTTTAAAAACTGCTTCACCTTCTTCCACATTGCCACAATAGCATCCCACCAGCGCAACTACGGGCAAACCATCTGGTGAAGTGAGTAAACCCGCATATAAAGTTAATTCATTAGGAGCGGTTTTTATAAACTCACGGTAAAACCTAATCACCTCCTTTGCTTTCTCTCTTGAATAAAGAATCATCCCCCCTAAAACTGTATGTACTTCATGAAGTTGCATCTTTATAGAAGTAACAATGCCAAAATTTCCACCACCTCCCCTTATTCCCCACAACAGATCAGGATTTTCGGTAAGGCTGGCCTTACATACCGTTCCATCAGCCGTAACAACTTCCGCTTCCATTAAATTATCGCAGCTTAAACCGCACTTGCGAACCAGCCAACCGACCCCGCCACCCAAAGTGAGGCCGGCAACACCAGTTGTTGTTATTAAGCCACCCGTAGTAGCCAGGCCATATTGTTGCGTAGCCTTATCAAAGTCGCCCCAGGTTGCACCCATTTCAACAACAGCAAATTTTTCTTCTGCAAATACATTGATGGTTCTCATTAATGAAAGGTCAATCATAATTCCTGCATCACATACGGCACTTCCGCTAACATTGTGCCCCCCACCCCTTACGGATATAAGAAGATTATTTTTTCGTGCAAATTTTACAGCATGCTGAATATCCTCTGTGGTAGTACAACGAACAATCAATAAAGGTTTTCTGTCTATCATGCCGTTCCATATTTTTCTCGCCTTTTCATATTCAGCATTGCCTTCCATAAGAATTGTTCCATGTAGTTCTGATTGTAATGCTTCAGTAATATCTGCTAATTGGTTTACCGGAGTGAGATTTTCAGTATTCATGACTAGTGTTTTTTGATGAAAAATATTCAAAAAGAGGCTGTAAGAAAAATACGATATTAATATTATAATGTCAAGTATGTGCTTACCCTAATGGATAAATTAATCTTGGGTATAAAGAATAAACTGCTCTGCTGCTGCTGCTTTGTTAACAACAACTCTTGCCATCCTGCAAAAAGTAATTAATAGAATCTTTCAGCCTTTTTTTATTACCCTGTTCCCGGCAATGTCTCTCAAAAAGCAATGAGCGTGGCTGAGAACGTTGCCCCTGTCCCGCTTACTGTCAGGCTCAATACAAGGCCACTTCACCACATTCATAAACCTTGCAACTTTTTACCGGCATTGTTCAATGATATTTTTTAATAGCGCTTTTCAACTGGCGGCGCAACGTCAGGGCTTTGCTTAAAGCCATGTAAAAGATATGTTGCAGGTAATAAGTTGTTGAAATCCATTTATCTGTAAGCAATCGATCCGGTGCAAGCTGGCAGCCATCTGTATAAACTCACTTTCACGCAGTATCATTTTTATTCTTACCTTTCTTGCCGGGGTGTCTTTACCTGTATCGCAAAAACTTCAAAACAAGTAACCCGCTGGCTGAAAGTTCCGGTGATGGCAATTATATTAATATCGTTCTTATCACGACAGGAAGCAGCAGGTGCCTTTTTATAAAGAAGGAGAAACCAGGTTGATGTTATAACTAACTGGTTTTTCTGTCAAACTGCTCTATTATGCCAAAGTGTTGCATAATTATATTGCTGATTGTATCCGGGAAGTTGTTTGCCCAAACCTCAAATACTCCGGCCTGCATTCCTGTACTTACTATTGCTGAAAATAAAAATAATATCTGCCCCGGTTCTACCGTCACGTTTCATGCAACTGTTGTAAATAACGGAACAAACGGCGTGTACAAATGGAAAAAGAATAACGTTGGTACAGGTGCAGCAAGCAGTGCCGGTTACACCGACACAAACCTGCATGATGCGGATGTGGTGATATGTGAATACAGTTGTACAACAGCATGTGGTGTTGATACCCTGGTGGTGAGCAATGCTATTACCCTTCATGTGCTCAATGAGATAGAACCTACCGTTAGCGTGGCCAACACTGATCCCCTTATTTGTGAGGGCGAGTTGACCGTTTTTACAGCAACTGCTTCCTATGGTAATTTGGTGCCATTGTACCAGTGGTCTGTAAATGATAGCCTGGTGGGAAGCAACAGCCCCATTTTTACCACTTCCACTATTAGCAATGGTGCCAGGATAAAATGTGTGCTCACTGTTTCGTCACCATCCTGCCCGGGTTCATCAAAATCTACTTCTTCGCAAATGACAATTTATGTTTATCCAATGATTCACCCGGCTATAAAAATAACCCCCGGTAAAGCAGCCATTTGCCGGGGAGAAACGGTCACATTTTCAGCAACGGCAAACGGCGGAACGTACCCTAAGTTTGCCTGGAAAATCAATGGCATTTCAACCGGTGCTGACGCACCAACATTGGTTACTGATACGTTGAAGGAGGGTGATGTCATCAGTTGTACGGTGACCATTGACCAGGACTCTAGATGTCATACCAGCACAAGTGCCCCGTCAAATGAGATTGTGATGCATGTTAAGGATTTTATTGATCCTGCAATTTCGATTGCCTCAACGCCGGATGTGTGTAAAGGAAAGCCTGTAACCTTTACGGCCACAACGCAAAACGCCGGGGGTTATACATTCTACCAATGGCAGGTAAACGGTCAAAATGCAGCCGCCAATTCAGCCACCTACACCAATGATCAATTTGCAAATGGCGATACGGTTTCCTGTACATTATCAACCAACATCCCGGGCTGTGGAATAACAGTAAGCATCTTTTCTGATAAAAAAGGGGTTAGGGTAAAGAGCATTCCCGCAATCACGTTTTCTCCTCCTGAGGTATTCATTATGTCAGGTGAGCCGGCGCAGCTACAGGCAGTTGTTTCAGGGCATCCTGGTTCGGTTATGTGGACGCCCGCCGGGTTAGTAGTAAAACCGCAATCGTTAATATCTTCCACTGTTCCCCTCATGGAGAACACTGTTTTCAAATTAGACGTTGTAGATACCAATGGCTGCCCCACCAGCAAAGAATTGGCGGTTAAGGTAATTCACAAAATATTTATGCCCTCGTGCTTTACGCCTAATAATGATGGCAAAAACGATGTGTATCGCATTCCTCCGGGTGCTACCCTTAGTTTACAGGATTTCTCTGTCTTTGACCGCTGGGGCAATGTTGTTTTCAAAACCAACGACATTACAAAAGGCTGGGATGGTACGCAAAAAGGTGAGCAGTCGGATACAGGTATTTATGTTTACCTGATCAAAGGAATGGTGCTTGATAAACCTGTGATGATAAAGGGCACTGTAGTTTTACAACGATAGGATAATGCTTCTTCCGCAATTGCAGGCAGTGCTCAGTTTAATGAATAGGTATAGGCGTTTAGATAACAATTTTAATTGATTGACAATAAGCGTTTAGGGTCATTAATAACCATTCTTTTAATAAGCAAGTCGAAGGTTGACCCCATATTTTGCCTTCTATTGTATCTGAAATGATACTCATTCA